>JBDHZB010000001.1:0-130298 GCA_039811645.1 Bacteroidia bacterium
ATGTTCATATTTTTTTCGGCAGCCAATCAATGTCGTAATAACTATTATTATTGTCAAAAATTTATTCATTGTCAAATATATAATTTTATTTCGTGTCTGTCGTCATACCATTGGCACTAACTTGCGGATAACCGCCATAAAATTTCGCTAATCTGCCTAATTTCGTTTGTATTTGCCTCAATTTGTTGTATTTGCGCCATAAGATATGAGGGTTTATTTTATGCAAAGATACAAATTTATATTTTATTAATTTAAATTTCTTTACAAATCGTCAAATGGGCTTTTTATTTTCTGTAAACTCTTGGTGCTAACGTGTGTGTAAATTTCAGTGGTTCTGCTGCTGCTATGCCCTAATAGCTCTTGAATAAACCGCAAATCTGTACCGCTTTCCAATAGATGTGTGGCGTAGCTGTGTCGCAGCCAGTGCAACGAAACAGGTTTGTTTATTTTCGCTTTCACTAAGGCTTGCTTTAATACGTTTTCTAAACTTTTTTCACTGTATCGCTCACCCCCTCTTTGCCCCTCAAACAACCACAAACTTGGCTTGTATATTTTATAATAATTGCGTAACATCACAATTATTTTTTCCGAAATAGGTGTGATGCGATCTTTTTTACCCTTAGCTTGTTTGATGAGCAAGACACCTCTTTTGCTGTCAATATCTGTAGGTTTTAAATTCAGTAATTCGCTCCTTCGTAAACCACAAGCATAAATTAAACTTAACATTGCCCTGTGTTTTATGTTGCTGTGTGCTTTCAAAATGACACTTACCTCTTCCTTGCTCAATACATTGGGTAGGGTTTTCGGTTTTTTTGGACGATGGATTTGACCAATATCTATCTTTTTATTTTCAACTATCTGAAAAAATAATTTAATAGCATTAACTATTTGATTTTGATACGATGCTGATAGTTTCTTTGCTAAGATATATTGATTATTAAATAGTATAACATCATTATTAGATATATCACCGACATTTTTGAAACTAAAATAATTTAAAAAAACCCGCAACCCCTCTGTATATGTTTTAATGGTAGATGGGCTATACCGGCGTGAGTTAAGCCAATCACTGAAAGATTTTATTTTAGCATCAACAATATCATTCTTCAGAACGGTTGTTTTATTGTTTTTATTGATGATTTGTGCCTTGTCTTTTAATACTTCTTTTAATTGTTCAAATGCTTTTTTGGTATAAGGAATATGCCAACATTTATAGGTTTGGCTCCACCTTGCATCGTCTATACCACGTATCAAATTATATAATTCATTATTTTTAAAACCCCTTACTGCAATTCGCAACTCTCCTTTATCTTTATAGTCAAACGATTGTATCTCAACTTTTTCTTTCATATCTCACAACTTCTTTATTTGCACTTTATCCAATTCTATTTTTAATCTATAATTTTTAATTCCTGTTTCTATAATTAAATATTTTTTATCGCTTATTAATACTTGTCCCTGTATGCCGGTAAGCACCCCGCTTTCTATTACTACTAACTCACCAACACCTACTTCGCTTGTAATTATAGGAGCTACATCTCCTTGACTTATTTTATGTAATTGGTCTAAATTTTCTTCACTTAAGCAACAAGGTTTATTATTCCACGTTAACCATCCTTTAGAACCGGGTATATATCTGTATTTTTCAAGCTCAGATTCCAAAAGCCACACAAATACATAATTTGTAATAAGCGGGACTTGTTTTGTGTATTTTTTATTTAATCTCTGATAGTACTGCTTGTATAGGGGGATGTCCGCTTGCGCTCCCTTATTAATCAATAAATTTTTTACCTTCATTTCGCAACGAGGTAATGTTTTTAATATGTACCATTGTTTCTTCATTTTGAATCACAGCTCCGCTTCCTGAAGCATCTAAGTATGTTAATACATCAGTTTTAAGATTAATAGAAAACTCCTTCTCTTTGTTTATCTGCACTTAAGGGCAAATATAATAAACAAACCGAGTTATTTGTCAGATATTTTTATCAACATTTTGAAGGTACATAATACGTTTCCAAAATAAAATAACCTTATTTCTATTTACTTGATTTATTTTATTAAAATCAAAAGTATGATTATAAAAAAAGCCCCAAGTAATCTCGGAGCTTTTTATTGAACTAAAATATACAGCTCGTTGCTATTTCTTTTGAAAAATCATAATCTGCCTTGGAGAGGTTTCCTCTATTGGCATTTGTAATGTATAATCGCCATAACTATTTATTAACTGCAAGTTTACTGCCTTTAATTCTTTCTCAAAAAACGAGAGGTTATACAGGTTCACTGTTTCTTCATATTCACTTTGTACTGCACCATCATTCACAGTAATTTTCTTTACCACTTTATCATAAGTAATTTTTTTCTCTATTAAAAAACGAATACCCCCTTCTGTCTTTTCTTCACGTTCCTTTAAATGTGCTTTCACATATTCCGGATTAAGATAATCTATAACCAAAAAGCCTTTCTTTTTTAAGGCGTGCGCCATTACTCTCAATGCCTTTCTGCTTTCATATTCATAATCAAAATAACCAAAGCTTGTAAATAGGTTAAGAACCAAGTCAAAATAATTAACGTAAAATTCTCGCCTCATGTCATGGGTGTAAAAACTCGCATTAGGCAGCTTATTTTGTTTTTTGGCTGTAATTATATTACCTTCACCAATATCGGTGCCTATAACGCTTAAAAAACCTTTTTGTGCCAAATAAAAACTATGTCTTCCTGCTCCGCAGGCATTATCCCATATTTTAGCATTTAAGGGAGTGTTTAAATTAGCAATTAAATTATCTATAAAAAAAACCGCCTCTTGTTCATCTCTGTTTTTATATAACAAATGATAATAGGGGGTATCAAACCATTTTTGAAACCACATAAATTTTATTTTTTGATAAATTGAACAATTGTTTGCAGCAAGACATCTGCAAGAGGCAGTTCCGGCTGATCGTATGTTTTTTTATTCTGATCTTTATCACGAGGGCATATTACCAAAATATGATTCATGCCCGGTATTATTTTCAATTCGGAGGTTTTACTAAACTGTTTAAGCCGCTCCGCATCTTTTACCCCTATCTGAATATCATTATCTCCCTGAATTATTAAAGAGGAAATATTTAATTTTCCAAGCTCCACGGCAGGGTCGTACTTAAACCAGGATATCATATATCCCTGAATAGATTCTCTAAAAAACATAGACAAAAGGGGAGGAACATTTTGTATTCTCCTGCCCTTAGCTAAGCTATCAAAAAGCGGAAAAATAACCTTTTTGGCGTTTTCATTCATAAAACTCAGTTGTCTTTTTATAACCGTATCTGCCCTATATCCTGCTCCGGCAAGCAATATTATTTTATTTACTTTATTGGTTTTTTGAGCTGTCAAGGTTACAATTAATGCGCCCTCACTATGTCCTATCAGAATAATTTTTTTATATTTATATGGTTTTTTTGAGAAATAATCTATAAACATATTTAAATCATTCACATAGCTTTCTATACGCATTGAGTCTTCACTAACCATGGCATCTTTACTTTTTCCAATACCGCGTTTATCGTATCGAAAAGAGGAGATGTTATTCTTGTATAAAAATTCTGCTAATTTGAGCAAGGAATTATTTTCTCCGGCAAAGGAACTGTTTCCGTTTCGGTCTGTTGGTCCGGAACCGGCATGAATTATACACAAAACATTTGATTTATTAGCCTGTAATAGTGTGCCATACAAGCTATCAGGGTAAGCAGATAGTGATATTTCTTTTTCTTGTGTAAAAAAACACAACGGTAGCCATAGTGTAATGGCAAAAATTAAACTACTTCTTTTTAAGAACATATATCAGGCTTGAATATTCGCCCGTAAATATAGCAGAAATATTAGATAATAGTCCTAAAAATCCCCCTTTAATAAATCCTAAAGAAGATTTTTTATGCTTTTCGGAAAGCATAGATACATAAAAGCTATCGAATACCATTGGTCTAATCTCTTGTAGATAGAAGTGTTTTTGGGTAATATTCTGAACATCTTTTTTAGTAAAATGATAAAGATGCCTGGGCACATCATATCCCGCCCAATAATTTTTATAACACATGGCATCAAAAGACATTCTGTTTGGCAAAGCTAACACTAAATAGCCATTATCATTCAAACAAGAGGCTACCGTTTCGATAAATTCATTTGGATTATATAAATGCTCCATAACGTGCCAAAGTGTTATCACGTCAAATTTTTGTACCCCTGAATAGCTCTCAATAGATTGCTTTACCTCAATGCTTTTATTTTTAATATTTGCAACCGCATTTGGATTGGTTTCCACACCAAAAACAATAAATCCTTCTTTTTTACATTCATTTAAGAAATATCCCGTACCACAACCAAAATCTAAAATTGTTCCATGTGGAACATATTTTTTAATTAATGATACCTTTTTTCTTAAAGAGCGACTTCTTACAATATGGTATAATTTATCAAATAAAGATTTACTGGCATCTGAGTGAGAAATATAATCACTTGATTCATAATATACTGAAATCTTTTCTTTACTTGGGAATGGGTAGGTAATAGCCAATCCACAATTTTTACAGACAATTAACTCAAAGTCCTCTTTTGTTAAAAAGTAATCTTTAATGTTTAATAGGTTTTTAAACTCTGCTGTGTTGCAATTATTGCAAACGGTGTTATATTTTTGTTCCACGTGAAACTATTTTCCAATGTAAGTTAGTAGTATATTAATGTCTGCCGGAGATATTCCTGATATCTGCCTCGCTTCCATTATTGTATGGGGTTTTATTTTTAGTAATTTTTGTCTTGCCTCAGCGCTTAGTGCTAATATTTTATTATAATCAAATTCGGGGTTTATTTTATAGGCACTCCATTTGTTTATTTTTTCTACTTGTAATTTTTCCCGCTCTATGTATTCGCTGTATTTAATATTAATTTCTGCTTGAAATAAAGCATCGGCACTTATTTGTCTTAAAGATTCTGATAATTTTTTATCTATTTTAATCAATTCACTTAAAGAAGTGCCCGGTCTGGACAAAATATTAGCATATCTTATTTTTTGACTAATAGGCGATGAGTTTATAGATTCTAAATAGGCGTTTGCAACATCTGGGTCTGCAGAATTATTTTCTAAATAGCTAATTGCTTGTTTGGTTTGCTCTGTTTTAACTTGAACATTCGCAAATCTTTCTTCAGAAGCAAGTCCAATTTTATGTGAAAGTGGTGTAAGTCTTATATCTGCATTATCTTGTCTTAAAAGCAATCTGTATTCTGCACGGGAAGTAAACATTCTGTATGGCTCGTCTGTTCCTTTATATACCAAATCATTTATTAAAACGCCAATGTATGCCTCGTGTCTTTGTAGAATCAGCTCTTCTTTCTCATTAATTTTAAGATGAGCATTTATACCCGCCATAATTCCCTGTGCTGCAGCTTCTTCATATCCTGTAGTTCCATTAATTTGTCCTGCAAAAAAAAGATTTTCCACTAAATTGGTCTCTAAGGTTAGTTTAAGCTGTGTTGGGGGGAAATAATCATATTCTATAGCATAACCCGGACGAAACATTTTCGCGTTTTCTAATCCCGGAATTTTTTGTAATGCCTTGTATTGCACATCTTCCGGTAATGATGTGGAAAATCCATTTAAATAAACCTCAACTGTATTTCGTCCTTCCGGTTCAATAAAAAGTTGGTGTCTTTCCCTTTCTGAAAATCTTACAATTTTATCTTCAATGCTTGGGCAGTATCGTGGACCAAGTCCTTTTATTCTTCCTGCGAACATTGGAGATTGCTCAAATCCTGTTTGCAAAATATCGTGTACTTCTTTATTGGTATAAGTTATATGGCAGGGTATTTGGTTTTTTAGCGGCTCTGTTTTATCGGAATAAGAAAATTTAAACTCCGGGCTATCCCCGTCTTGTCTCTCTAAAACAGAATAATTAATGGTTCTGCCATCTATTCTGGGTGGCGTTCCTGTTTTCATCCTTCCGCTTTCAAAACCCAAAGACACAAGCTGCTCGGTAATTCCTCTTGCCGACGGCTCGCCTGTTCTACCTCCGCCAAATTGTTTTTCTCCTATATGAATAATTCCATTCAAAAATGTGCCATTTGTAAGAATTACTGCTTTTGACAAAAACTCTATGCCCATTGCGGTTTTTACACCATATACTCTTTTGTTTTTAATTAAAAGCCCTCTTACCGTATCTTGCCAAAAATCAACGTTAGGTGTGTTTTCTAAATACTGTCTCCAAAGAGAGGCGAATAACATTCTGTCGCTTTGCGCCCTTGGGCTCCACATGGCGGGACCCTTGCTTCGGTTAAGCATTCTAAATTGTATGGCTGATAAATCAGTTATTATTCCGGAATAACCCCCAAGCGCATCTATTTCTTTTACTATTTGCCCTTTTGCTATTCCACCCATAGCCGGATTGCAACTCATTTGTGCTATGGTTTGCATATTCATCGTAACAAGCAACACTTTAGATCCCATATTGGCTGCCGCCGCTGCGGCTTCGCACCCGGCATGCCCCGCACCGACAACAATTACATCATAAGAAAAATGCATAAAATAACTACAGCAAGTTCAGTCTTTGGTATAATTCATCTTTATACTTTCCGCCCACAGGGACTCTTTTTGGAAAATTTTCTAACACAAGTTCTTGATTTTCAATACTTTGTATTTTATCTATTCTGACAATAAAAGAACGGTGCGCTCTTAAAAACTGGGAGAATCCTAATTTTTGCTCGATTGTTTTCATGGTTGCATGAATGGTATATCGCCCATGGGCAGCATGAATTGTTACATAGTCTTTTAGTGCTTCAACAATAAAAATATCTTCAAACTTAATTTTGACCATTTTATCGTTGGTTTTTACAAATATCATGTTAGAAGACGGCGAAACATCTTTTCCATCTACAATAGAAAAGAGCATTTCTTTTTCTCTTTTTCTTTCTAAGTCTTTTTTATGGCGGAAAAGTGAAAGTTCTACTGCAGAAATAATATCAGAGCTTTTGAATGGCTTGGTAATGTACGCATAGGGCTCTGTAACTTTTGCTTTTTCAAGTGTAGATTGGTCGGAGTAGGCTGTAAGAAAAATAATGGGAATGGTGTATTCTTCATTTATTTTTGCGGCTAACTCAATACCATTAAGGTTCCCTTTTATCATAATATCCATCATAATAAAATCGGGTTGGTTTTGAGAAATAAGGTTTAGTGCGGTGTCTGCATTATTGGCAACACCTATTACTTCGTAATTATTTTTTATTAAGGTATTTTGAATGTCTTTTGCAACAATAGATTCATCCTCTACAATTAATGCTTTACATCTTTCTTCTTCCATATGTTTTAATTATTTTTTTAATAAGAAGTCTTTAACTTGTACAAAAGCCTCTGCAACACCTTTTTTCAGCATTACAGTTTCTGATGCGGGCTGAAATCCTTTAAGAGAAACCTTAATAATATATTTTGCATCTCCTTTTAGGGTAATAAAATATTCTCCGTTTTCGTTTGTAGAGGTAGATGAAACTATATTATTGTTTTCGTCTAAAAACTCAACTGTTGCATTGGCAACGCCAAATCCCTCAAAGCCATCTCTTATAGTTCCTTTAATAATGCTTAGTCCGTCATATTTTGTGGCTTTTGACGGGTCTTTTGCCATAATAGGATATTCAGAAATATCTACCATGTAAATATCTGTTTCTCCAAGCCCTCCCGGTCTATCGCTTGATATATAGGCTGTTCTTCCGGAGGCATCTATTGTAATAGGGCCGTCTCTGAATTCTGTGTTGATGGGGTAGCCTAAATTAACCGGCTCCGACCATTTGCCATTTTCATAAACAGTTTTGAATATATCGTAGTTTCCCATTGATTTTGGTCCGTTTGAGCAAAAGAATAATGTTTTCCCATCGGGAGCCATAAATATTCCCACTTCATCATAAGGTGAATTTACTGTATTACCAAGGTTTTCCGGCTTGCTCCATTCTTTTGCGCTTATTTTTTTGCTCATCCAAATATCTGAATGTCCAAAGCCTCCTTTTCTTTCACTTGTAAAGTATAATGTTTTTCCATCAGGAGACAAACACGCTCCTCCTTCCCAATAGCTTGTGTTTATTGGCTTTCCGATAGGCTCCGGTGTTTTCCATTTATTCTTCATTATTTTTGAAATAAAAATATCGCCACCGCTTGCTTCGTGGTCTTTTGTATCATTTTTATAAATAAAAATTATTTTTCCATCGGGAGAAATGCTTGTACAGGCATCGTGTGCTTCTGTGTTAATACTGCCCGGAACAGATTCTGCAACTTTCCATTTTTTATTTAGCGTATCAAAGTGCGATATATATATATCTTGAAAATATTTTCCGTCTCCCTCTACGTCTGTTGGAGAATTTGTGTCTTCCGGTCTTCTGCTGTTAAACACAAGTGTTTGTCCATCGGCAGAAATACATGGTGTTTGGTCGTCGTATTTACTGTTAATATCTTGACCGGTATTAATAACTTTTACATTAATGGGATTTTTAATCATATTTATTGCGTTGTTACATTGGGAAATATACACATCTACATCTGATTCTTGTATTTCTTTTTGATTGGTGGTGTTTGATTTAAACGTATTAAATTCTTCTATGGCTTTATTAAAATCACTTTTTTTCTGATATAAAAGTCCGAGATATAAGTATGTTTGGCTGTTTACGCCTTTTCCTATTTCTTTTGCTTTAGAAAAGTTTTCAAAAGCTGAGTTATAATTGTTCAATTCATAATAACAGTAACCCATATTAAAATATATTTCACTGTCATTAGGGTATTTTATTTGGAGTTCTTTATATATTTTAAGTGCTGCATTATATTGTCCTCCATACATTTTTTGCTTTGCCAACACTAACTTTGCTTTATCTCCAATATCATTATTTACGGAAAATGTAAATGATACTATAAAAATACATATTAAAGAAAAAGCGATACTTTTAAACTTCATACACATAATTGTTTTTGTATTTCTTTGTTAGACCAACAAAGTAAAGATATATTTTCTAATTTAGCAAAAATAAAATATAAAATAAGTATTCTTTTTTGTTTTTTAATTAAATTTTTGCGTATAATTGCACCCTCAAAAAAATGATTCCGTAGCTCAGTCGGTAGAGCATTACACTTTTAATGTAAGGGTCCCGGGTTCGAGTCCCGGCGGAATCACTTTCTAAAACCCCTTGAAATAAGGGGTTTTTAATTTTAAACATTTTATCAAAAATACTGTATAAAAGTCGTTCACAAACTGTTGATAAAAAAATAAAACAAAATAATAAAAAAGTTTGCTTTTACTGAAATTGATATTCTTTATAATAATATTTATAAAGAACAAGAAAAAAATTTAATTAATAATGAATTTTAATCCATAGGTTTCTAACAAAATTTAAGATTTATTACTCCTATATTTAGCTAACAATGGTTGTATATAAAAATGTTCATTATCGTAAAAAGTATTGAAAATCAAATGGATTTAATTCATTAACTTTGTTGATAAATTTGAAACTATTTAATGTCAAAAATTTTTTTCCACATACTAACACTATATTATTATTATAATATTTTAAAATTTAAATAAATATTATTTTTATGGTTACTGACTTAATCGAAGAAATTTTAAAACTGAAAAAAGAAAAAAATGCAGTTATATTAGCCCATTATTATCAAATGGGAGAAATTCAAGATATTGCGGATTTTATAGGAGACAGCTTGCAATTAGCTCAGCAGGCGCAAAAAACCAATGCGGATATTATTCTTTTTTCCGGAGTTCATTTTATGGCTGAAACAGCTAAAATACTTAATCCTACGAAGAAAGTAATAGTGCCGGATATGGAAGCCGGTTGTTCTTTAGCAGATTCTTGTCCTTCAGAAGATTTTAAAAAATTCAAAGAGCAACACCCCGATCATATTGTTATTTCGTACATTAATTGTACTGCAGAAGTAAAAGCATTAACAGACATTATTTGTACAAGCAGTAATGCTCTGAAAATAATTGAAAGTTTACCAAAAGATCAAAAAATAATATTTGCGCCGGATAAAAATCTTGGAAGTTATATTATTAAAAAAACAGGAAAACAAATGCTTTTATGGGACGGTGTGTGTGAAGTGCATGAAAGATTTTCTTTACAAAAATTAATTGAGTTAAAAGTTCAAAACCCTGATGCTTTAATAATTGCACACCCTGAATGCGAAGAAGATGTATTAAATAATGCAGATTTTATTGGAAGTACGTCGGCTTTATTAAAATTTATTCAAACAAATTCTGCTAAAAAATTTATAGTAGTTACTGAAACAGGAATTCTTCATCAAATGCAAAAAGCTTGTCCTGATAAAACATTTATACCCGCTCCGCCAAACAATACTTGTGCATGTAACGAATGTCCTTATATGAAATTAAATACTTTAGAAAAAATATATAATGCGCTTAAAGATGAAAAACCTGAAATAATAATGACAGATGATTTAATTCAAAAAGCAAAAAAACCATTATTAAAAATGTTAGAATATTCCGCATGAAAAAAATAATAGTAGTTATACTTTTTTATATTTTATGCTTTAATTTATATGCTCAAAAAAAAGATACAGGCTATGTTGTATTTAAATATTCTGATGGAAAAATATCTTCTGAAGGGCATTTAAAAGATGGAAAACCAAACGGGTATTGGAAAAATTATTATCAAAATGGAGCGTTAAAAAATGAGGGAAATAGAAAAAATTTTAAGTTAGACAGTATTTGGAAGTTTTATGATATTAATGGAAAGATAAGCAAAACAATTACTTATAAAGAAGATAAAAAAAATGGCTTAGTATGTGAGTATGACACATCAGGAAAAAAAATATTTAAACAAAAATATCTAAACGATATTCCTATTGATACGGCTTATTATTATAACCTTTTCGGAAAAACTATAAAATATATTCCTTATCAAAAAGGAAAGCCAAACGGTACTTCTTATGAATTTAATAATGATTCTGTAATTATAGCAATCGGAGAATATCAAAATGGATTTTTACTACATTATGAGAAAGTAAACAGAAAAGATGAGCAAGGAAAAAAACAAGGAACATGGAAAGAATTTTATAAAGACGGTAGTGTAAAAAAAGAAGAAACATATAACAATAATTTAATAGACGGATATGTGAAAGAATATGATAAAAAAGGAAATTTAGTTAACGCAGAAAAATATAATTTCGGAAAAAAGATAGAAAACCCAAAAGAGTTTGCATCTGTTGAAATGTACCGTGAATACTATAATGACGGAACATTAAAATATGAAGGACCTTATGTGCAAGGATATCCTGTTGGAACACATTATAAATACAAAGTAGCTTACAGATGCGACTCTACATTAATTCCGAGAGATGATACCTCCGGAATTTATATCAAAAAGCAAATTTGCAAAAATACACCAATACCGGATTCTGCTTTTATATTCGACCACAATGTATTAATCGAAAAAGGGCAAATTGATAGTTTAAGAAAAAAACAAAATACATGGGAAGAATATCATTTATCAGGAGAGCTAAGAGGAAAAGGAAAATATAAAAATGATATTAAAACAGGAGAATGGATTTATTTTTATCCAAATGGAAAAACAGAACAACAAGGAAAATATAAAAATGGATTGCCGGATGGAAAATGGATTTGGTATTATGACAATGGTAAAGTATTAAGAGAAGAAAATTACATCAAAGGAAAAAGAGAGGGAGAAATGAAAGACTATACAGAAGATGGAAAAATACTAACAGCAGGAAATTATATTGATGATAAAAAAGAAGGATTTTGGATTTATGAAATACCAAACTATAAAATAGTTGGAAAATATACAGACGGAAACCCGGACAGTACTTGGACTTCGTATTATATGCCATCCGGGAAAACAAGATTTAAAGGAAATTTTTTAAACGGCGATGCTGACGGGATGCACACATGGTATTATGAAAACGGAAATAAAATGATGTTTGGAAACTATAAAGCAGGTTTAAGAGAAGGAGAATGGAAGTTTTTTGATGAGTACGGACATAATTATTTAGATATTACATACGAAGGAGATATAGAAATAAAATGGATGGGAGAAAAAATAGTTCCAACTTACGAAGATGCCATGAAGGTGTATGATACAATATTAGAAGAATCTAAAAAATACAACACAAAGAAATCCGGAAATGAAAACGAATAAAAATGCAGATATTCAAATAAAAGAAATAAAAGAAATATTTGATTTGTATGTTTCTAAATCCAGCGACTTCTTTTTTATTTATACATTTTTTCCAAAAGAAAAATACCTGTACGTAAGCGATTCTGTAAAGAAAATAACAGGATACCCACCAAAAGATTTTTATAAGCAACATAATTTTCTAACTGAAAAAGTACACCCTGATGATTTAAAAAATTACAATAGAATTAGTGAAGAATCTAAAAAAATACAAAAAGATTCTAAGTCTAAAACCATTAATAATATATTCAGAATCAAAAATAAAAAGGGAGAATATATTTTTTTGGAGGAAGAAAGTTTTCTTGTAAAAGATGAAAAAGGCAAAGCAAAATACTTTGTTGGCATTGTAAAAGATATTAATCAGGTAGAATCCCAAAAAAGACTACTTGAGGGGCAAAATGAAGTGTATAAAGAAATATTTGACAATATACCGGTTGCCATTATTATGTATTATTATGGTAGAGTAAGATACGTTAATAAAGCTGCGAAAAAAATATTAGGAGTAGGGTCGCTTAAAGAATGTTACGACTATAATCTTTTAGATTTAATTCAGACAAAAAAAGAAAAAGAAAAAGGAATAAAAAGGATAAAAGAGATTTATAAAAATAAAAAACAACCGGAAACTATTTTTCATATTAAGAATTTAAAAAATGAAAATAAAATAGTAACATTACATTCTATGCCAATTCCGGGACAAGACCTTGGACTAATGATTATTAGTGATAAAACAGAAGAATTAAAAAAACAAGAATTAGAACTTAAAGCAAAGCTTCATATTCAGGAAAATATTTTATTAAAAAAACAAAATCAAGTAAAGCAAAAACTATTAGAAGAATTAACAATAAAAAGATCACAACTTCTTAATACCATTAATAATTCTGATTATTTATTTTGGATTACGGATAGTAATTTGAAAATAATTCTTTTTAATCAAGCATTTTATAACTATTGTTTAAAATACTTCAATTTAAAAATAACAATAGGAATGGGTACTGAAGAAATTATTGGCACGGCTAATGAAATTAATAAAGAATCTGCAGAGAGTAGAAAAAATAGTTATAAAAAAATACTGACAAGTAAAGAAACGGAGTATGAAGTAAGACCGTTTAATAAAGAGAAACAAAAGCATGATGTTTATAAAATTTTATTACGACCAATTTTAGACAGAAATAAAAAAATGGCCAGTGTATATTGTTATGGACACGAAATTACCGAAAAATACGACTTTATAAACCAAATAGAAATACAATCTGTAAAACTAACGGCAATTATTCAAAACAGTCCTATTTATTTATGGGCAATAGATAAAAGACTTCAGCTTACGCTATTTAATAATAACTATGAAACATTAATTGAAACACTATATAACGAGTCTCCAAAGCTAAATCACAGCCTTAGAAAAATGGTTTCAGATAATAACAAAGAGTTTGTTGAAAAAATAAATTATCATTACAAAAAAGCATTTTTAGGATCAAAAGAAAACTTTCAGGTAGAGTTTATTAAGAAAGATTATAAAAAGATTTTTTTAGACATAAATCTTTTTCCGATAGTAGTAAACAATGAAGTAAAAGAGGTTGCGGGCATTGCCATTGATGTATCAGAAGAAATTAATAAACAAAGGCAACTTTCTCAATTATTGGAAGAGAAAGAGGTTCTGATGAAAGAAATACACCATCGTACAAAAAACAACTTACAGGTTATTACAAGCATGCTAAATCTTCAAGTTCAAAACACTGAAAATAACGAGATAAAACAAGCATTACGAGATACTCAAAACAGAATATATTCTATGGCACTTATACATCAATCGTTATATCAAAATAAAAACTATAGTTCTATTAACATTTCCGATAACATCACAAGCTTAGTACAAAATATCTTATATTCATTTAATAAATCAGATATAGCTCCGGAGTTTGACATAGAAGATATAATTTTAGACTTAAATACATCGGTGCCGCTTTCATTGATTATTAACGAAATTATTACAAACATTGCTAAATATGCCTTTCCACAGGGCTTTAAGAGAGATAAAAAAATAAATATTTCTTTAAAAAGAACCGACCATACAATATATTTTCAGGCAAAAGATAATGGAGTAGGAGCCACTAAGGATAAAATTGAAAATACAAATTCAACAGGGTTTATTATTATCACTTCTTTAGCCGAGCAAATAGGTGCTGAATTAAAAATTCATTCTGAAATAAATAAAGGCACTACTGTTTCTTTAACAATCCCGCTTATTCAATAATGAACATCAAGAACCATTATTATAAAAATATTTTTAATATTTTTATTTGTGTTGTTATTGCCCAGTCTTTTTTGATTGCTCAAAATAAGCAAATATTTCCCTTTCCCATAGATACGGTTGATATTACAGGAAACTTTGGTGAAATAAGAAATTTACATTTTCATCAGGGAATAGATTTTTCTACAAAAGAAAAAGAAAATTTAAATGTAAGAAGTATTAATGATGGGTTTTTATACCGCATCAAAATAAGTAGTGTCGGCTATGGTAAAGCATTGTATGTTTTACATCCAAGAGGTATTATTAGTGTTTATGCGCATTTGAATAATTATTCGCCATTTATTCAAAATATTATAGAACAATATCAAATTAAAAATAAAACGAATGAGTTTGATTTAATACTAATAAAAGATTCTATAAAAATTAATAAAAATGATATAGTGGGTTTTTCAGGAAATACGGGTGGTTCTACGGGACCTCACTTACACTTTGAAATAAGAAACGAACTGACAGAAATCCCGATTAATCCATTTTTTTATTTTGATATTAAAGATACAACCGCTCCGGAAATAAAATCTTTAGCTGTTTATAATTTAACCGACACGCTTAATCCGCATATTATTAAAATAGTTTCAGGCTTAAAAATAATCGATACGGTTAATATAAATAGCTCTATTATTGGATTTGCATTTAATGGACTTGACAGGCAATATCCAAAAGGGAACCCAAATAATATTTATCAAGTGCAAATTACTTTTGATGGAAAAACAATTTACAAGCACAAGTTGCAATACATTACTTTTGATAATACTATGTATGTGGAGTATTATGCAGAAAAGCACGAAAAACAGGTGTTTCAAAAATGTTTTGCGCCACATTTATATCCTGTAGATTTTTATGAAGTGCTTGTAAATAAAGGCAGAATACAGCTTTTAGATACAAATTATCATAAAATTTCTTTTTTATTTTCTGATGAAAACAACAATCAGATATTAAGAGAGTTAATTATAAAAACTAAAAATATTCAAAACTACAAGTCATTACAAGAAGGTAATATTATTTATTGCAATAAAGTATTTCATCAAAAAACAAAAAACTTTGAGCTTACTATCTCCGAAAAATCTTTGTTTCAAGATAATATCGGAAGGTTTAATTATGATACAGAAAAAAATAAAATAATTTATACAGGAACTTCATATACACTAAGGTATCCGGCAGAAGTAGTTGTGAATATACCGCCATCAATGTTTGATAATAAGCAGAAAGTTATTTTACAATCAAATAAAAGATATTATAAACCAAAAGAAATAAACAAGACTGCGGCAATTTTTAATGTTAATGAATTAAGCAGTTACTATATTTTACAAGATAATATTGCGCCAAAGGTTACGCCCCTTCATTTTAATAAAAAGAAAAAAGCGATAATGACAAATTCAAATCAAGTTGAGGTTGCATTTAGAGTAGCCGATAATACGATTATTACGGAGTATGCAGTGTATTATAATCAACAATTTTGTATTTCATATTATGATAAAAAACAAAAACAAATTATAACAAAGTTTCCAACCGAAATAATTGCTTCTGATAGTGATTTTATACAAATAGAAGTAACCGATATTGCGGGAAATAAAACAATAAAGCAATATAAACTACTTGTAAAATAATTACATTCGCAGCCATGATTATCCTAAACGAATTACCGGAACATATTCAGGAACACGCAACGGTTATTACCATTGGCACATTTGACGGCATACACAAGGGACACCAAAAAGTATTGCAACAGTTGTTAGAAATTAAAACAACACACACATTAAAATCTATTGTATTTACATTTTATCCGCATCCAAGAAAAATAATTCCAATTACCACAGCACAAAGCCACATTCAAACACTTACAAGCAAAAATGAAAAAACAGAATTACTTAAACAATACAATATTGATTATTTAATTTTTTGTCCGTTTAATGAGAAATTCGCCAACATATTACCGGAGGATTTTGTGAAATATCTTGTTTCTGCGCTTAATGCAAAATATATTATTATAGGATACGATCATAAGTTTGGTAAAAATAGAGAAGGAAGCGTAGAAACATTTCTAAAACTTTCAAAAGAGTTGAATTTTCAGGTTATACAAATTCCTGCACAAACCATCCAGGAAATTAATATAAGTTCCACAAAAATTCGTGAATCACTTTTATTAGGAAACATTCAACAAGCAAATGAATTACTCGGATATAATTATTTTATAACAGGAACAGTGGTGCGCGGCAAGCAATTGGGTAAAACCATAGGCATACCAACTGCTAATATTTGCCTGAAAGACAATGATAAGTTAATTCCACAAAAGGGAGTATATAATGTACAAGTTGAAGTAGATGGTAAAACGTACAAGGGAGCATTAAATATTGGCACAAATCCAACAACAGATAGCGATGATAAATTAAAAATAGAAGTTCATATTATAGACTTTAATAAAGAAATATATGATAATGACATTAAAATTTCTTTTTTAAATAAAATTCGTGACGAACAAAAGTTTCATTCTATCCAAGAAATGATTAATCAAATTCAGAAGGATATTTCTTTATGTAAATAAGGCAACACAATAAAGGTTTATTTTTATCGTTTATTATATATAAAACTAAACTTATGTTATTTCAAAATTGGAGCAGCGAAGTTTATGCTGCAAGAAATGAGATGGTGTTTCAGGGAAGAAATAAAAATTATGGCGCATACCGTATCAGGCAAGAGTATAATAAAACCCTTAGTAGTATTATTATTTCCATGATAGCTTTTGCTGCATTCTCTTATGTTGCTAAAACAATTATTGATAAATTTTTTGTCAAACCGGATGACCTTAAAACTGCAAATATTGGCACCAATACCATTCCGCCTATTACAAAAATTATTACAGTTGATATTGCACACACTATTGTAAAGAAAGAAAATGTATTGCATACCCAAACACAAAATATAAAGTCCACAAACGAACTAACTCAAAATACCAAGATTGTTGAAAATGCCAATGAAAACAGAATTATCAAAACCAACGAGCAATCAACCGGAATTATTGGTAATACAGACGGAACTACAAAAGATGCTTTACAGGGAACAAACGGAGAGAATACAGCAACAAACAATACAAATAATATAGAAACCAATACCGTTCATAATACAGCCGATTTAGACGTAATGCCGGAGTTCCCGGGTGGATTGGAGGCAATGAAAAAATTTATTCAGACTAATTTGGTTATTCCGCAAAAGGCAGTGGAAATGGGCTTAAAAGGAAAAATTTACCTCAATTTTATTATTGATGAGCAAGGGAATATTTCAAAAGTAGAAATACTAAAAGGGCTGAAAGAATGTAAAGAATGCGACGAGGAAGCAATAAGAGTATTAAAGATGTTTCCGCAATGGAAGCCAGGAATACAAGCAGGGCACGCCGTAAAGGTTTCTTATATGTTGCCAATCAATGTTAGTGTAAAATAATTCTTATATATTACAGGCTGCTTCTCATTAAAATACTTACTTTTACCACAAATTTTTGAAAGTATTTTAATATGCAGGCACTAATAAAAACCAGTTTTCAGTTTCCTAATCAAACAGCTTTTTATAAAGGGAAAGTAAGAGATGTTTATACGATAAAAGATAAATATTTAGTAGCTGTTGCGTCAGACAGAATAAGCGCGTTTGATGTTGTGCTTCCAAGAGGAATCCCTTACAAGGGACAAATACTAAATCTTATTGCAAAGAATTTTTTAAACTTAACAAAAGATATTGTCCCGAATTGGTTAATAGAAAGCCCTCATCAAAATGTGAGCGTAGGATTAAAATGTACTCCCTTTAGAATAGAAATGGTTGTAAGGTCTTATTTAGTAGGACACTTAGCGCGGTGGTATGGTGCCGGCAATAGAACAATTTGCGGTGTGCAATTACCAAATGGACTTAAAGAGTTTGATAAATTGCCAAACCCTATTATTACCCCTTCTACAAAAGCCGATGTTGGACACGATATAGATATTTCTCCAAACGAAATTTTAGCGCAAAAACTGGCAACACCCGAACAATATGCACAATTAGAAGCATATACTTTAGCATTGTTTAAAAAAGGACAAGATTATGCATGTTCTAAAGGATTGATTTTAGCAGATACAAAGTATGAATTTGGTATTTTTGAAAATAAAATTTATTTAATTGATGAGGTTCATACACCGGATTCTTCACGCTATTTTTATTTAAATGGATACGAAGAAAGTTTACAAAGAGGTGAGTCTCCCAAACAATTAAGTAAAGAATTTGTAAGACAATGGTTGATAGAGAATAATTTTATGGGTAAAGAAGGACAGCAAGTTCCTGTAATGACTGATGAACGCGTAGAGATAATAACCAATCGCTATATAGAATTATACGAAAATATTATGGGAGAGAAATTTATCAAAACAGCTTATGAAAATATTGAACAAAATATTTTTGAAGCAACACTGCGAATTCTTACAAAGTTAGCATAATGACCTATTTAATTTTAAAATCATTACATATTGTTTTTATAGTATCATGGTTTGCCGGATTGTTTTATTTGGTAAGACTATTCGTTTATGCTATTGAAGCACAGAAGTTGCCGGAGCCGGAGAAATCAATTCTTACGAAACAATATATTTTTATGCAAAGAAAACTACTTTTTGTTATTACATGGCCTGCAGCGATACTTACTATTGTTTTTGGACTATCTATGTTAGTAATAACACCGGAGTATTTACTACAATCATGGATGATAGTAAAATTAATTTTTGTTACACTTTTAGTGGGCTATCATTTATATTGTCATAAAATATTCAAAGAGCAAAGCAATTTTATTTTCAAACATTCCTCTTTATTTTTTAGAGTTTTTAATGAAATTGCTACAATTCTTTTGTTAGCTATTGTGTTATTGGCAGTTATTAAAACATCAACTGATTTTACAAGATATTTTGTGGCAGTTGTTGCTTTTATTATTCTTATAGGGTTATTTATTTATGCCTATAATAAGAAACAAAAAGATAGCAATCAAGAACAGTAATTTATCTTAAACTTTCACTTCCAAACTCAAACGGCAACCAATCTTTTACAGAGTTTAAAACATAAACATCATCTTTATAATAAAGTATTGTTATAATGTTGCGCTGCTGTTTTTGTTCGTATTCTAACATAACCTGCCTGCAAGCGCCACATGGAGTAAGCATATTTATTGCATCCGGAGAGTAAATAGCAACTGCAATAATTTTTTTATTCGGAAAGTTTGCAGAGCAAAAAAACAAAGCGGTTCTTTCGGCGCACAAGCCGCTTGGATAAGCTGCATTTTCTTGATTATTTGCCGGAATAATGCTTTCATCTTCTAGTAATACAGCGGCACCTACTCTAAACTTTGAATAAGGAGCATACGCTTGTTCCGAAATTCTTTTTGCTTCAACACATAGATTTTGCCAATTATTAGGAATATCATTGATATTAAATACTTTAAGTTGTATGTTTTTTTCAAGTATTTTTTTTGGTACGTTCATTCTATTCTTTGTTCCAAAGATACCAACTTTTTTTTGCTTGCAGATAAAGCATTTCTAATCCGTTTTTAGTTTCTGCATTTCTTTTTTCTGCTTCTTTTAAAAGTAATGTTTTTTCGGGATTATATATTAAATCAAACACAAGATGTTGTTCATTTAGGTATTTAGTAGGAAAATCGGGCATAGTGTTAATGTTTGGATACATGCCGAGTGGCGTTGTGTTAATAATAATTGAGTGTTCCAAAATAATTTTTTCGGTCAATTCATTATACAGAATAGTATTGTTATTTTTCTTTTGTAATGAAGAAGTAACAAGTGTATAAGGAATGTGTAGTAATTTTAGTGCATACTGAACAGCCCTGCTGCTGCCACCGGTTCCAAGTATTATAGCTTTTGTATGATGGGGTTTTAGTAATGGTTTTAATGATTCTGAAAATCCAAAATAATCAGTGTTATATCCAATCCATTGGTTATTTTTTACGACAACACAATTGCATGCACCGATATTTATAACTTCTTCGCTGACGTCATCTAAATATGGAATAATGGTTTCTTTATATGGAATCGTAATATTAAATCCTTTTAAATTTTCCTTTTTTGATAAAGCAGGTTTTATATCGCTGCTATTTTTAAACTCCCATAATTCGTAGGCATAACCGGCTAATCCAAGAGATGAAAACGTGTCTTCAAAAAATTTTTTAGAAAAAGAATGAGAAAGGCTTTTTCCTACAAGTCCAAATAACATTATCGTATTTTAACCTTTTCGCACTGAATAACTTGTTTGGTAGAGTTATCATATACAAAAGAAATAACATACAAACGCTTGTCATTAAAAGAACCACTTACTGAAAATCCATTAAAATTTTTGGTAGTACTATCGTTTACATTAATTGGTGCGGATTTTAAAACATTCCCCCACGAACCATTGATAGCGCCCCTTAGCATATAGTGGAACGTATAATTATCTACTTCGTCCGGAGATTGTGAGTAATCTTTTTGTTTACCAACAATACTATCTTCTGCAACAACATTACAGATATATAAATCGTTACCAAAAGAGCTATTAAAAATAGCAGTATTCTTTACATTCAAAATTCTGTGGGTTGTATCATAATCAGTAAATACTTTTAGAGTTGCTTTAACCGGAACATGAATAAGGGGAAGAATGGCACTTGACCACTGTGTATAAGATAAAATATTTGAAGCCGGATAATTAACACGGCTTATCATGCCCTTTGGTAGTCCGGAAGAAGATACACCAAAAAAATTATCCCAATCGGTGCCGGCAGGTGTTCTGTAGTCTGCGGGATATGTTGGAAGCGATGGTTCGGCGTAATACCCAACATGTACGCCCAACATTACAACAGTATCTCCATATTGACTCATAAGCGCTTCTGCTTTAGCAGCAGCTTTTGGACAGTTACCGCAGGTGTGTCCGGTGTAATCTTCTATTAAAACCTTTTGAAATCTAATTTTAGATAAATTATTGCGTGACACATAGTTGCTCCCAACGTTGATAGGACCAATATTGGTTTTTGCATTTTTTACATAATCACAAGAAGTGAAAAAGATAGAAATAAGAAATATAAAAAGAAATCCTCTTATCATGATTAAACTTTGCATACAAAAGTAGCAAATAATAATTAATTTAGCGGAAATAATAATAACACTTTGCGATATTAATATAATTTTAAACAATGGATAAAAATTACACGACTACTGTAAATGAAAAGGCAACATATAGACGATTAAGAAAAATAATTGGTTATTTAGGCATTTCATTGCCAATAGTTTTGGTTGGGTTATCATTAATAAAAGCTATTTTCAAAACAGGTATACAAGAATCCATTAGCCATTACTATTATACTAATTTAAGGGAAATATTTACAGGAACGCTTTGTTCTGTAGGACTTTTTTTAATAAGATACAAGGGATTTGGAAATGAAAAGTGGTGGATGAACGATAATTTTCTAACTAACTTTGCCGGAGCAATGGCTTTTGGAGTTGCGTTAATTCCAACTAATCCTATTTGTGTTTACGATAAGATTTATACCCTAATACCATTTAATTATACAGTTTTAGGATATATTCATTATGGCTTTGCTGCACTTTTATTTTTAAGTTTTTCCTTATTATCTATTAATGTTTTTACACTTGGTCAGCAGAAAAATGAAGATATTCCCATAAGTATCTTGAATGAAAATAATATCTATAAACTATGCGGCTACTTAATTTTCTTATTTATAATTTTAATTCCGGTGTGCAAGCATTTGGAGATAAAGTATGCTACAATAGTCTTTGAAGCACTCTCTTTATTTGCTTTTGGAATATCTTGGTTAGTAAAAGGAAGGGCACTTGGAGATAGAGGGGTTGTTGGGTTAAAGCTGTACAGAGAAAAAAATAAGTAATAAATTATTACTAATGAATGCAGCCGATATACATATTTGATTTAATTTTAAATGTCTTTTTTTCTATTTTTTGTAGAATAACCAACACGCTATCTGCTCTTTTTTCTGTTTCATAAATTCCTGTTACCAAAGCAATGGTTTTTTCTTTTGCTTGTTTTTGATATAATCCTAAATACTCTAGACTTAAATTGTTGGAAGGAAACCGTCTTGGAAGATAATCGCCGGCATATATTTCATCTGCATCGTTATCCGGTAATGCTATTAGATTTTTTACTTTATTATAAAAACGCCCCGCTGTATCAATCGGGATACCGGTTTGTTTATTTATATAAAACATTTTTTTACGAAGTAAAAAATAA
This sequence comes from Bacteroidia bacterium, assembly GCA_039811645.1. Lineage (GTDB taxonomy): Bacteria > Bacteroidota > Bacteroidia > B-17B0 > Aurantibacillaceae > BPGX01. The sequence continues at coordinate 22,766 of JBDHZB010000001.1, forward strand.
TCGGAACTTGTATCTGCAACTACAACAAAATAGGTGGCGTAGTCATTGTCGGCAGTATCTTTTGCATTATTATTTTGAGTATGGTTTATTATAGAATCTTCTTTTGTTATTTGAACAGGTGTGGTTTTTTTATCAGACAAAGCCGTTTCGCATGCAGAAAGCAGTATAATCAGTGCTAAGTAAAAAGATTGTTTTTTTAATAATTGCAGCATTATTTTTGTTTTGGCAAATAGGTTTCCTTCCAGACTTTAAACTCCCCGTTACATTCCATTGTAAATTTATCATCAATAATATATGTAAAATCCTTACTTTTAAATTTATATACAATATGTTCTGTGCTTTTGTTTTTTGAAGTTGTAATGCTTTTAGAACAAGTAGCAAAAATATTTTCTAAACTGCTTAAAGCACTTTTTGATAATAGTGTGTCAGTTTTAAAATTATTTTGGCTTTCACATTGTACGCGAATTTTATTGCCCTGTACATTAAATTTTATAGTGTGCGTATGTCCGCCCCAATCACCGGTGTAATTTTCTATAAGTATAAAAGACTTTGCTGAAAATATTTGTTTTAGAGAATCTGTTTGAGAATGACAGGATACACAGAGTAGTATAAACAAAATTGATAAAAATAATTTTAATGACATTATTTATTGAATAATTTATAATTCTATTTTTTCAGCATTAATAGTAATATCCCAAAATAATCGGGCTTGCACACTAAACCAATCAGAGTCGTCTGTTGTGTAAAATTTTATACTTTGATTTTTACTGAGCTCACTTTCTATTTCCGGATGCCTATTTAAATAATCCGATAAACTTTTTGCAACAATATCTCCCTGAGAAATTATTTGAACATTTGTCGGCACATATTGTTTAATCTTTGGAATTAGTAAGGGATAGTGCGTGCAAGCTAACAAAATAGTATCTATATTTTTATCGTGTTGCATAACATTATTGATATGCTGTTTTACAAAATAATCAGCGCCATCGGAAAGATGTTCATTATATTCTACCAAAGGAACCCACATGGGGCAGGCTTCTTGGTAAATATTAACTTTTGGAAAAAACTTTTGAATTTCTATTTCGTATGATTTTGATTGAACGGTTCCATGTGTTGCCAAAATAGCTATGTGTTTTGTTTTAGAAAAATTACCAATAATTTCTGTGGTAGGGCGGATAATACCAAGCACTCTTTTATTTGGCGCAATAAGAGATAAGTCTTTTTGTTGAATGGTACGCAATGCCTTAGCAGAAGCAGTATTACACGCCAATATTATTAAGTTGCAATTTAAATCGAAAAGTTTTTTTACACATTGTAAAGTATATTCATAAACGGTTTCAAACGAGCGATTGCCATAAGGAGCACGTGCGTTGTCGCCAAAATAAATATAATCATATTGTGGCAGTTGATGTTTGATTTCCTTAAATACGGTTAAGCCACCATAGCCGGAATCAAATATGCCAATTTTCCCTTCCATTAAAAGCGCAAGATACTTATTTTTTATTAAAAAAATTATCGCGCAATCAGGAAAAAATTTTTTGTAGGTTTGCAAGGAATGAGCGACCTTCACCATCATAAGTTTATTAATGTAGAAAAAATTCTACAAGAAAAAGCTCCAAAATTTTATCGACTTATTCCAAGATTTTTAATTAATAAGGTTAGAAAAATTCTACACGAAAAAGAGATAAATGCAGTGATGCATATAATAAAAGATAAAAGGGGGCTGGCGTATAATGATGCGATACTTGAAATGCTTGGAGCAAAAATAGAATATGTAGGTATAGAAAATGTTCCAAAAGAGGGTGGTGTTATTATTGCTTCCAATCACCCGTTGGGTGGTGCTGATGGCATGGCATTAATTAAAGCAGTAAGTGTTGTAAGGAAAGATATACATTTTATAGTAAATGAAATTTTGACAAAACTTGAAAACTTCGATGATTTATTTGTTGGTGTTAATAAATTAGGAGCTACAGCAAAGCAAGATCTTTTAAAAGTGGAAAAAATTCTTTCTTCCGATTGTGTTGCGCTATTTTTTCCTGCAGGCTTAGTATCTCGTAAGCAAAAAATAAATGGTAGGTGGCAAATAAAGGACTTAAATTGGAACAAAACCTTTGTGCAAAAAGCAATACAATATAAAAAACCTATTATTCCCGTATTTATTGAAGGGAGAAATTCAGAATTTTTTTATAATTTTTCTTTGTGGAGAAAACGAATGAGAATTAAAGGTAATATAGAAATGTTGTTTTTGCCCGATGAAATGTTTAAACAAAAAGATCAAACAATTAAAATATATTTCGGGAAGCCTATTAATACTAATGTTTTTGAAGAACATAAAATGAGTTTTGTAGAATGGGCAGCAATGATTAAAGAATTTGTGTATTCGGGATATATTCAGAAAAATCAAAACTTTGAAGACTTTTTGAAGTAAAATGAATATAGAATTACTAAAAGAAAAAAATAAAACAGTGCTTCTTAAATATATTCCGGAGAATGCTGTTTTATTAATTTCTGATTATATTATAGAATTAGATATTAAACTAAAAATTAAGGGAAATCGAAAAAGTAAGTGGGGAGATTTCCAAGTCCCAAGAACGCCAGAAGAGCCTTTTGTAATTACGGTTAATAAAAGTTTGAATAAATATGCTTTTCTGATTACTTTAGTTCATGAAATCGCACATCTTACAAGTCACAAAGCGCATGGGCGACAAAATAATCCGCATGGAGATATTTGGAAAAGAGAATATCAAAAACTAATGAATAATTTTTTAATACCTGAAATTTTCCCAATAGATATTCTTTATGTTTTAAGACAGCACATGAAAAACCCGAAAGCATCGGCAACAGCAGATGTAACCTTATATAAGGTATTAATGAACTATGATGATGTATCAAATAAAATTATTCTTGATTATATAAAAGACGGAGAACAGTTTATTTATGAAAATGAAATATATAAACGAATTTTAAAACGGCTAAAAAAAATAGAATGTGTAATGGTTGTTAATAAAAGGGTTTATTTATTTTCTCCGATAGCAGAAGTAGAAAGGGCAGAAGAATAAATTATTTTTTCTCTTCTAAAAATGATGCAATGGCTTTTTGCAGTGCCTGTGGGTGTTCAGACCAATATTTAATTATACTGTCTTTTGTCGGCATTGATACACTATCTTTAAGTGTAAAACAAATTAAACTATCTCTGAACCGCCCTTCAGATAAGTATTTTTGGGTTAGCATTTCGTATTCTGTCCAATTTGTAATTAATTTTTTATCAGCATCGGATAGTTCAGTATTATCTTTTTTTGTTGTACAACAAAAAAAGATAATACTGAGTGCAAAGCCCGTTATTGTAATCCGCCCAATTTGCATATTGTTTCAAATTCTTGTTCGGTAACAACACTTACAGATAAGCGTTGTTGTTTTATAAGCTGCATTGCCGATAATGCCTTTGCGTTTTTTATTGTTTGTAACGTTACGGGTATTTTTAGCTCTTGATATGGCTTTATATCTACACAAACCCAATTTTCTGATTTGTTGGCGGTTGGATCTGTATAATATTCTTTGACTACTTCTGCAATACCAACAATAGCCATTCCCTCATTGCTATGATAAAAAAAGCACCTATCGCCCTTTTTCATTTTCATTAAATTATTTCTTGCTTGATAATTTCTGACACCATCCCAAAAGGTTTTGCCATCTTTTAAAAACTGTTGCCAACTATATTTAAAAGGCTCAGATTTTATTAACCAATAATTCATTTTATTTTTTGCTTGCCTTTTTTACGGCAACCTTTTTTGTTACAGAAGATGCCGCTTTTTTCTTTGGCTGCTTTTCTGTAGTTGCTGTAACAAGTGTTTTAGTTTTTTTAGCAGCAGATTTTTTAACAGGCTCTTCGGTTGCGCCATAATCTTTTCCTATTAAATCAATAACCTCTTGTAGTGTTAAAGCAGATGGTGTTTTGTCTTTAGGAATTTTATAATTCTTTTTATTATAAGAGATATAAGGTCCAAAACGTCCATTTAATATTTGAATGTTTTCATTTTCAAAATTCTGAATGGTTTTAGATTGAACTGCTGCTTTTTTAGCGTCAATTAAAGTAATGCATTGTTCTAAATTAATCGTATGCGGATCTAAATCTTTTGGAATAGAGCAAAAAACACCATTGTGTAAAACATAAGGTCCAAAACGTCCAATGTTTGCAACAACATCTTTGCTGTTATAACTTCCTACAACTCTTGGTAATTGAAATAAAGAAAGCGCTTCTTCTAAATTAATAGTATGAATGCTGTATTTGTTGGGCATTTTTGCAAATTGTGGTTTTTCATCTTCACTAGTTTCTCCTATTTGTACTAATGGTCCATATCTGCCAATGCGTGCAATTACTTTTTTTCCCGATTTTGGATCTATTCCTAAAAATCTTTCTCCGCTTGAACGTTCTGATACTTCAATGGTTTGTACAACCGTTTTATGAAATGGAAAGTAAAATTTTCCAATCATTTTTTCCCACTCTAATTCGCCACGAGATATTTCATCAAATTCTTCTTCAACACCTGCGGTAAATTGATAATCCATAATTTCCGGAAAATATTGAATTAAAAAATCATTTACAACAATACCTAAATCTGTTGGAAATAATTTTGATTTTTCTGCACCGGTTGTTTCGGTTTTTGCGGATTTTTCAATATGATTGTTTTCAAGGGTTAATATGGATAATTCTCGTTGTTTCCCATCTCTGTCCATTTTAACTACATAGTCTCTTTTTTGAACAGTAGAGATTGTTGGAGCGTATGTACTTGGGCGACCTATCCCTAATTCTTCTAGTTTTTTTACTAACGATGCCTCGGTATATCTTGGTGGATGATGAGAAAATTTTTGCTGTGCGGATATCTGTTTGTAAGTCAATATTTCCTCTTGTTTTAGTGGAGGCAATAATGAATCGTTTTCATTATTTTCATTCTCATCATCTGTACTCTCTATATATAGCTTTAAAAATCCATCAAATTTTATAACTTCTCCTTGTGCTGTAAATTTTTCTGATGTATTGTTGACAGAAATTTTTACAACGGTTTTTTCTAGTTGTGCATCTGCCATTTGAGAAGCAACTGTTCGTTTCCAAATCAATTCATATAACCTTTGCTCATTTCTTTCTCCTTCTATATTAAATTGGTGTATGTTGGTGGGGCGAATAGCTTCGTGAGCCTCCTGAGCATTTTTACTTTTTGTTTTAAACTGTCGTGTCTGATAATATTCTTTACCATAATTTTTTTCAATAGCTTCTTTTGATTCTTTAAGTGCGAAATCAGAAAGATTAACAGAGTCTGTCCTCATATAGGTAATGAGTCCGGCTTCATATAAACGTTGGGCTAAAGTCATGGTTTGTGCAACTGAAAAGCCTAATTTTCTGGAAGCTTCTTGTTGTAGTGTAGATGTTGTAAATGGTGCGGAAGGGCTTTTTTTAGAAGGCTTTGTTTCAATAGATTCAATTTTAAAAATAGCAGACTTACATTTTTCTAAAAATACATTTGCCTCATTTTCAGTATTAAATTTTTTATCTAATTCAGCTTTAAATAATTGGGTATTGCTTGAAATAAATGTTGCTGTTACTTTGAAAAAATCTTGAGACTGAAACTGATGTATTTCTTTTTCACGCTCTGCTATTAATCGTACTGCTACCGACTGTACTCTTCCTGCCGATAAATTGGCTTTAATTTTTTTCCATAAAATAGGAGATAACTCGTACCCTACCAATCTATCAAGAACCCTGCGTGCCTGTTGTGCATTAACCAAGCTAAAATCAATGTCTCTTGGGTTTTCAACAGCTTCTAAAATAGCGTTTTTAGTAATTTCATGAAACACAATTCTTTTTCTCTTTTTTTTATCAAGTTTTAATGCTTCAGAAAGATGCCATGCTATTGCTTCTCCTTCGCGGTCTTCATCCGATGCCAACCACACATAATCAGCTCTTTCGCTTTCTTTTTTAAGATCCTCAATTATTTTTTTCTTTTCCGGGTCAATAATATAAGTAGGCTTGAAGTTATCGGTTATATCAATGCTCAAATCACTTTTTGCCAAATCCCTGATGTGGCCAAAACTTGACTTAACAATAAAATCTTTTCCAAGATATTTTTGAATGGTTTTTGCTTTTGCGGGAGACTCAACAATAACCAGATTTGTGGTGTCTGATTTTTTCATGAGAAAATCGTTTAGGTTTAAATATTTTGGGCAAAGATGAATAAAAATTTTTTTATGGAGGATTTTTAATAAAAAAACACTATTTATTAAATCATATTTTTAGTTCATAAAATCTTTTCAGAATTTTGCAGTAGATTAAAAAATGAAGGGGTTTTGGCTTATATTGTTTTGTACAATGCAATTGTTGTTTGCTCAGAAAAATATTTCGGCATTTTTTAATAGCTATTTATTTTATATTCCTTCTACAGGAAAGGCATATATGGAGGTTTCTTTAACATTTGAAGCACATACACTCAAAAAAAATAAAAATAAAGACAATAAGCTTTATTCAGAAGCAAAAGTAAAAATAGAAATATTAAAAACAGATAGTATTGTAAAAATAGATTCTTTTATTGTAAAAAGTCCACCGGCATTAGATTCTTCAGAGGTATCAAATTTTTTATCTTTAAAAAGATATTGGTTATCTAACAAAACAAACTATCAGTTAAAAATACATATTAAAGACAATCTTTGTGCAACGTGTAAAATATTTTCTTACTCGGAACAGATATCCACAAACTTTAAAACAGATACTATTGCATGGTCATCTGTAGAACTATTGGAGCAGGTACAAAAATCAGAAACCAAGGATATTTTTTACAAAAATGGATTTACAATGATTCCTCACAATATTAATTACTTTCCGGATAATACAGATGTTTTGACTGCCTATACAGAAATTTATAATACAGATACTGTTTTAGGAAAAGCAACCCCATTTGTTGTTTATTATTATATTAAAAATAAAGATGACAATAAAGATGCAGAGGGTTTGGGCGGATATAAAAAGTTAAATGCCGCTAAAGTTAATCCCATATTGTTATCTATGCCGCTTAAAACGTTGCCGTCAGGAAATTATTATTTAATAATGGAAGCAAAAAATAAAGATAACCAGATAATTAGTTCGGTTAAGCATTATTTTCAAAGAAAAAATACGCAGATAAAAACTACCATTCCAACTGTAGGTGAACAAATGTTCTTTGGAAATCAAAATAATGCAGATACGCTTAAAATGTGGGTAGAATCACTATGGCCCATTTCAAATAATTTAGAAAAAGATTGGGTTATTAATCAATCTATCGACAAAAATCCTCAAAACATAAAAAATTTTATTATTAATTTTTTTGAAAAACGTGCAAGCGATACAGTTCCCGCTTTAGAGCTATGGAAAAGGCACTATGTAAAATATCTGACGGTAATGAAATTGTTTAAGTGTGGAAAAATTGCACCATATTATACAGACAGAGGACGTGTCTATTTACAATATGGTCCTCCTGATCAAAGGACTGCACAGCCCGCAGAAACAGCCGCTTATCCTTATGAAATTTGGCAATATTACCGAATTAAAGACGCTACTAACAATCAGTTTTTTACTAATAAAAAATTTGTATTTGTCAATAAAGCATTTGCTGATAACTGCTATAGCTTAGTACATAGCGATATGAAAGGAGAAATTAATAATCCACTTTGGCAAAATGAAGTTTTAATCAATAATAATCAGGATATTAATAACCCAAATAATACACCACAAAAAAATTTCGGAAATAATTTTGATAAACTATACCAAAATCCACAATAATCAATGCCTAAAATAGCAGTAGCCATACTAAATTATAATGGCAAATCCCTTTTGGAAAAGTACTTGCCGACAGTAGCAGCGCATCATCAAAATAATGATATCTACATTATTGATAATAACTCTTCTGACGATAGTATTGTGTTTTGTCAGCAGCATTACCCTCAGATAAAAATCATTCAAAATACTGATAATTATGGATTTGCAAAGGGCTATAATGAAGGACTCAAATATATTAATGCAGACTACTATGTAATAATGAATAACGATATCCGTACTACAGAAGGGTGGCTAAATAATATTGTGGATTTTATGGAACAGCATAAGAATATTGCCGTATGTATGCCAAAATTATTAAGCGATACACAGGCGGATTATTTTGAATATGCAGGGGCGGGCGGAGGTTTTTTAGATGTGCTTGGCTATCCGTTTTGCAGAGGGAGAATTTTTTTATCTCTTGAAAAAGACGTAGGTCAATATAATGATAATAAAGAAATTTTTTGGGCAACGGGCGCTTGTATGGTTATTAAGAGCAGTGTGTTTTGGGAAGCTGAGGGATTTGATGATGATTTTTTTGCACATATGGAAGAAATAGATTTGTGTTGGAGAATAAAAAATTTAGGATACTCTATTTATACAATCGGTTCATCATCAGTATATCACTTAGGAGGAGGAACATTAAACAAGATTAATCCTAAAAAAACATACCTGAATTTCAGAAATAGTTTATGGACACTATTAAAAAACCATCCACGAAAAAATTTATGGAAAAAGATTTTTTTACGACTTATATTAGATGGCGTTGCGGGAACTAAATTCTTATTGGAAGGTAATGGCAAGCACACAATTGCAGTTATTAAAGCACATTTTTATTTTTATGGCACACTCAAAAAATTCTTATTAAAAAGACGATTGTTTGAAAGTAAAAAAAACTTTTCGCACTCCTTTTTGCCCATTTATACTAAAAGCATTGTGTTTCAACATTATTTAAAAGGCAAAAATAAGTTTACTGAAATACAAAATGATATTGATAAAAAATGAGGATAGGCTGAAAGTCACTTTCGGGAAGCCATTTAAATTAAAATAACTAAATTTGAACTCATAAAAAAGATAAAGAATGTCCATTTCAGTTGAAAACATTACTAAAATATATGGTACTCAAAAAGCACTTGATAATGTTTCTTTTAATATTGAAGAGGGTGATATAGTAGGATTTTTAGGTCCAAATGGAGCCGGCAAAAGTACAATGATGAAAATTATTACGGGCTACTTACCACCAACTTCCGGAAATGTTACTGTAAACGGATTAAGCATTTTTACTGATATATTTAAAATAAAAAAACAAATAGGCTATCTTCCCGAACAAAACCCTTTATATTACGATATGTATGTAAAGGAATTTTTAGAGTTTATTGCAAAAATTTATTCTGTAAAAAATCCGAAAGATAAAGTAAAAGAAATGATTCGTATTTGTGGATTAGAAATAGAGCAGAATAAAAAAATTAAAACACTTTCTAAAGGGTACAAACAAAGGGTTGGATTGGCACAAGCGCTTATTCACAATCCATCAGTACTTATTTTAGACGAGCCAACTTCCGGATTAGACCCCAATCAATTAGAAGAAATAAGGTTATTGATAAAAACACTTGGACAAAATAAAACAGTAATGTTAAGTACGCACATAATGCAAGAAGTAGAGGCTATGTGTAATAAAGTTATTATTATTAATAGAGGTAAAATAGCCGCCTTTGACACCATAGATGCTATTAAAAACATAAAGAACAACACAAGAATTACAGTAGAGTTTTCCAATGCCTTGATGTCGGATGTATTTAAGCCCATATTAACCGAAAGAATAGAAAAACTAAATAACAACAAATGGATATTAGAAACACAAGATATTGATGTTTCAAAAAAATTAATGGAAATTGCTATCCAAAATAATTGTAGTATAGTTTCCCTTCAAAAAGAAGAAATGAAATTAGAAGAGGTATTCAAAGAATTAACGCAGGTAAAATAAAAACTAAAACTCTCCGTTTATATATTATGAAAATATACCAACCTACTATATTAATTTTTCTTACATTTATTTTTTCTATTAGCTTTTCTCAAAACAAAAAAGATTCTTTAGATAGAAAACAAGGATATTGGAAAGTATTTTACCCTAATTCCAAACACATTGAACACGAAGGAAACTTTAAAGATGATAAGCCACAAGGGTTATTTAAGTATTACTACGAACACGATACCATTAAGGCAAAAATAAACTTTAAAAAAGACGGTGTGGCGTATGCAACATTATTTCATTTTAATGGAAAAATAATGGCAAAAGGAAAGTACATTAATCAAAAGAAAGACTCTGTGTGGGAATTTTACAACGAGCTTGGAACGCTTATCAATCGTGAAAATTATTTGCAGGGACAAAAACACGGGTTGTGCATCACCTATTATGATGATGGTAAGGTATTTGAAAAGAAAGAGTATATATTAGATAAAAAACACGGACACTTTATTCAGTATTTTCATGAAGGAAAAATTAAGGGAATGGGTTATTATATTGATGATTTGCCTGAAGGGTATTTTGTTTATTATGCACCAAACGGAACAAGGGTTTCAATTATGACATTTAAAAATGGTATTTCTCATGGACCGGAGCTTAATAAAGAAATATCAGGAGAAATTAAGAATAAGAAACTTTATGAATATGGCAAACAAAAATCTGATAAAGATGCGGAAGAGTATTTTAAAAATCACCCAGAAATATTAAATAATGAATTTGGACTAGATAAAGCCGTAATAGAGCAATTCAAAAATAAAAAGATTTCAGATGGTAAGGAGAATGTAAAACAAAAAGGTCAGCCCACACAAAAAAACAACACAAAGAAAAAGTAAAAATTTATTTGTAGTAAGTTACAAAACTTTTTCCTGCATTAATATCATTCATCAAATCTTCTAATGAGGTTTCTTTAAATAGTTTCTTCATTTTATCTTTCACTATTTTGTATTCGTGATGAATAGGGCAGGGCGTTTTATCCGAGCATACTTTAAACCCAATAGCACAAGTTTCAAAAATGTCCATACCGTCTATTTGCTTAATAATATCAGATAGTTTTATTTTATCAGGACTTTTGGTTAAGCAAAAGCCACCACGAGGACCTCGTACAGAAATTAAAATTTTGCCCTTTACTAATATTTGTAATAATTTACTTAAATAAGGTTTTGGAATTTTTTGTGATTCGGAAATATCAATTAATCCAACATATTTTTTTTCTTTCTGGTTAACGGCTATATATATAATTGCTTGAACAACGTATTGGCAAGATTTCGAAAGCATAATTTTTTGTACAAATATGCATAATTTTGATTGAAATATACTACACGTGTTTTCATTATATTTTATTACATTTGGGGCGGATTCCTTTTAATATACAATGAAAGAATTAATTCAAAATTTCCCTGTGCAACTACAAGAAGCACTTAGTATTTCTGAAAAGTTTATTTTCTCTGCAACTAATATTAAAAATGTTGTTATTACAGGATTAGGAGGTTCCGGAATAGGCGGAACATTTGCGCAGGAATATGTTTGTAATATTGCTAAAGTACCAATTATTGTTAATAAATCTTATGAGTTACCGACGTTTATTAATGAAAATACGTTAGTGATAGTTTCGTCTTATTCAGGAAATACCGAAGAAACAATTAGATGCTATCATCAAGCAATAGAAAAAAAATGTCAAATTGTAAGCATTACAAGTGGTGGGCAAATCAAAACTCTGTCAGAACAAAACAATACATCGGTGGTGCTTATTCCACCCGGCTTTCCTCCACGAACATGTCTAGGGTACTCATTTGTACAGGTATTAAATATTTTAAATCAATCAAAAATTATTTCTGACGATTGGGTAGAAGAAATAAAAGATGCTATACAACTATTAAAAACAGAGCAAGAAAATATTAAGGCGCTTGCAGAAAATATTGCAAAAAAAATATTTAAAACTATTCCGGTAATTTATACTCTATCTTCAGAAGCCTTGGCTATTCGGTTAAGACAACAGCTTAATGAAAACAGCAAAATTTTATGTTGGCACCATATTATTCCGGAGATGAATCACAACGAATTGGTTGGCTGGAAAATTATTAATGGTGAACATTCTGTTTTAGCTATTTTAACTTCTTTTGATTTAAAAGAAAATAAAAGACGCTACGAAATATGTAAGGAAATTATTTCTAAATTTAATATCCCTATTATTGAAATAGTAGCAAAAGGTCGGTCAAAATTAGAACAATGGATGTATGTTGTGCATTTATCTGATTGGGTTTCTTATTATTTATCTATTTTAAATAATGTAGATGCCGTAGAGGTATCTGTAATAGACCACTTAAAAAATGAACTTGCAAAAATGCACTAATCTAAGATGAATAAAACGGTTTATCATCAACACCTAGGAAAGTTAGATTTTTTAGATAGTTGGAAATATCAAGAATGGCTCTTAAAAAAAATTACGGATATTAAAGTTCTGAATAGAGAGCAAGAGCATAAGCAAGAAACACCAAACTTTATATTAACGGTTGAACATCCCCATGTTTACACGCTGGGTAAGAGCGGAAAAAAGCAGCACCTTTTAGTTTCAGAAACATTTTTGCAATCTATTAATGCAACGTTCTATGAAATAAATAGGGGGGGGGATATTACCTATCATGGTCCCGGACAATTGGTTGTTTATCCAATTTTAGATTTAGAAAATTTTTTTACAGATATTCATAAATACATTCGTTACTTAGAAGAAGTAATTATTCAGATGCTTTCGGAATATAATATTAAAGGAGAACGTAGCTCAGGAGAAACAGGTGTGTGGCTTGACACAGATAAAATACAAATGTCTAGAAAAACATGTGCCATTGGGGTCAAAAGCAGTCGTTGGGCAACCATGCATGGGCTGGCTCTTAATATCAATACTGATTTAAAATACTTTGACTATATTATTCCGTGTGGTATTCAAAATAAAAAGGTAACATCTATGCATGTAGAACTAAATCATCATATTGATGAAGAAAGTGTTAGAATAAAAACACTATACTCTTTTGAAAAAGTTTTTAACTGTACATTAAGTGCGATGCCTATGCAGTATTCTTACAAAAAGTTTTGTGAAGAGCTTCTGCCTCCAGTTTTGTGACACTATAGCCAATTGTACAATTTAGTTTCTGTGAATTTTTTATAGAGCTTTGGCATTTTCATATTAAATCGATATCCCAGATAAGCACTAACAGGGATAACAACGGTTTGTAACTGTGTTCTCCGAACAAGCATAGCGTTATAATCACTAATGGCACTCACTATAAAGAAAAATCTTTTTGCATTATATCCTCCGGAAATTCTAATATCTGGTGATATAGAAAACTTTTGTTCTTTGATGATAAAAGATGAGTCTTTTAAATTATATTCTTGTTCCTGAAAGTTTAGCAACCCTACTGCAATTACCGACAAGAAAAGATTTTTTCTTTTTCCAAAAACCCAATTAAACCCATAGCCAAACCCAACACCACCTCCGTAAATTTTAAAATGATTAAGATTTCTTAAAGTATCGTAAGCAAGTGCAACCTTTGTGGGCCATAAAGAAGAGTCTGTTGAAACATCGTTATAAAACCCTTGTGCGGCAAAAACCCAAGAACCTTTTGTTTTTAATTGCCTATATGAATATGATGACGAAGCCCTATTGGCATATCTTTTATAATTAAAAAAATAGAGAAATTTTAATTTATATTGTACTGCTTGTAAAGAGGGATTTTTAAAATAAATACCGGTTTTTTTATATGCTGCAGAATCATAGTTTCCTGTATTTTGATCATAAAATCCTTTAAATTTATAATAAGAAGGTTCTATCAAAAATTTATTTCCGCCAAAAGAAAAAGCAAGAGACTTAATAGTAGATTTTCCTTTAGTAGAATCGTTCATAGAGATAGAACTACTAAAAGCAAATTCTATACTTAGCTTATCGTAACTTATTAAAGCCCCGTAATTAACTTTTGATTCTGCAATATAATTTATATCGGGGTTATAACTGTATGGGTTTTTTCTTTTGCTGTGTGCTGTAATTCCGTAGCTCTTATACGATTCGGTAAATCCAAGAATTAATTTATCACTAAAAGATTTATAACAAGTTGTGTCAAATTTTTGTGGAGACTTGTTAACTTGTACTTTTATATCTACGCCCTCTTGAGCGCGTAGTATTTGTAAAATACCAAAAAATAAAAATAATTTCTTCATAAGGTTTTTTTAAAATGACAATTAACTAAGTGATCGTTTACCATTCCAACTGCTTGCATAAAGGCATAGCAAATTGTAGAGCCTCTGAATTTAAAGCCTCTTTTTCCCATATCTTTACTCATAGCATCGCTAATAGGGCTTGTTGCAGGGATGTCTTTCATAGTTTTTGGTTTATTAATAATGGGTTTGTTATCCACAAAACTCCATACATAATTACTAAATGAGCCAAACTCTTTTTGAATTAGTAAAAAACATTTTGCATTATTAATAGCAGCTTCTATTTTTAATTTGTTTCTGATAATTCCTTCATTCTGCATTAACTGTTCAATTTTTTTCTTGTCAAATTTGGCAATTTTTTTAGCATCAAAACCAGCAAAAGCTTTCCTGAAATTTTCTCTTTTATATAAAACTGTTCTCCAGCTTAATCCTGCTTGAAAAGATTCTAAAATTAAAAATTCAAATAGCTTTTTATCATCATATATTGGTTTGCCCCACTCTTTATCATGATATTGAGCCATTAATTCATCATTATTTACCCAGTTACAGCGGTTCATGGTTTATTTTTTTAAAGAATATTATTTTTAATAAATCAGCAGTGATTAAATAAAGTATTAAGATAATAAATATGGCAATTGCTTGTTGTGTATGTGCTATAGAAAGGCCTAATAAATCTGCAAAAGGAGATATTGGCAACACAATAGTAATTATTAAAGATAATAAACTTGTTAGTAATAATGCTTTTCCGGGCATACTTTTTAAGAAGGATTTTTTTGTTCGTATAATGAATAAAATTAATAATTCTGTAATAACAGATTCTATAAACCATCCGGTTTGAAAAGGACTATCTTTTAGTTTGAAATAAAAAAACAAAACATAAAAAGTCAAAAAATCAAAAAGAGAGCTGTGGATTCCAAATACAATCATAAACTTAATAATGAGTTTTAGGTTCCATTTAAGCGGTTGTTTTAATTCGCTCTCATCTACATTATCTGATGAAACAGATAGATAAGGAAAATCTGTAATAAAGTTAGTTAATAAAATTTGCTTTGGCAACATCGGTAAAAAGGGTAAAATTAAAGAAGCTCCCGCAACACTTACCATATTCCCAAAAGTAGCACCTGTATTAATAAATATATACTTCATAGAGTTAGTGAAAGATTTTCGTCCCTCTATTACACCATCTACTAATACAGATAAATCCTTTTCCATTAAAACAAAATCGGCAGCATCTTTTGCAACATCTACTGCGTTGTCTGTAGAAATACCAACGTCTGCTGCATGAATGGCAGACACGTCATTAATACCATCTCCCATGTAAGCAACTACATTATTATTGTTTTGTAAAGCCCTTACAATTCTTTCTTTGTGTTGTGGCTCTACTTCTGCAAAAATATTTGTTTCAATGGCATTATATTTCAGTGCATCTAAAGACATCTGATCAATCTCTTGTCCGGTAAGTATTTTAGAATTATGAATGTCTATTTTTTTAGCAATATAGTTGGCTGCATAACGATTATCTCCCGTAATAATTTTAATAGCAATACCCGCTGATTTCATTTTTTCTATAGAATGAAGAACAGAATCTTTAATAGGATCTTCTAATAAAACAAATCCTAAAAAAGTCATATTTTCTTCGGCAGTTCTATTAATTTGTGATAAGGTTACTTCTTTATAACATAGGGCTATGGTTCGTATTCCCTGTCCGCTGTAGTTAGAAAAAGTTTCTTCTATTTTTTCCTTTAAACTATCAGTTAACGGCTCCGACTTATTATTTATTTCTACAAACGCACAGATGCTTAGAATATTTGGAACAGCTCCTTTTGTTATAATTATTTTTTTCTCATTTTGAATTACTAAGATGCTTAGTCTTTTTCTAATAAAATCATAAGGGATTTCATCCGTCTTTTTAAAATCGGAGGTGTTTAATTTTAAACTTAAAATGGCTTCATCTAAAGGATTTTTAAATCCTTGTTGAAAAAATGCATTGATATAGGCGTATAATTTAATTTTATCATTTGTTTGATTATTAATATCAACGATATCTTTCAAACATACTGTCCCTTCAGTTATGGTTCCTGTTTTATCTGTACACAAAATAGTTACTTCGCTAAAATTAAAAATAGATGAAAGTTTCTTTACGATTACTTTTTTTTGCATCATTTTTTTTGCTCCCGCAGACATTGCAAAAGTCATAATTGCCGGTAATAGTTCCGGTGCCATGCCCACAGCTAATGCTAATGAAAAAACAAGAGATTCAAAAAGCGGTTTATGAAAATAAATATTAAAAATTAATATAGTTAATGAAAGAACGATGGTTATTTTTAATAATAAATAGCCGAATTTTTTAATGTCTTTTTCAAAGGCAGTTTCTCCATCTTCTCTTAAGCTTTGTATTAGATTCCCATATATTGTTTCTTTGCCTGTGTTGATTACTAGAGCCTTGCATGTTCCGCTTACAACATTTGTTCCTTGCCACAGGCAATTGGTTTGTTTTGACAACGAAGATGTTTCATTAATTACATCAGCAGTTTTTTCTGATGGGAAGGTTTCTCCTGTTAGTGCGCTTTCGTTAATGTGCAATTCGTTGCACTCAATAATTCTACAATCAGCAGGAATAATATCTCCGGCATTTAATATTAAAACATCTCCCGGAACAACCTCTATTGTTGCAACAGACGTAATTTTACCATCTCGTAACACATCATGTTTTAATGAAATAAGTTGTTTTAATTTTTCAACCGCTTTTCCGGCGTTCAGTTCTTGTATAAAACTAAGTAGTGCGGATGCAATAAGAATAAATAAAATAATTAATGCATCAGAGGTTTGTTGAAGAATGGCAGAAATAATAACTGCGGCAACCAATAATAAAATGAGCGGGTTGGTAAATTGTCTGATTAATAATTTTAAATTGTGTTTAAATTTTGAATCCGTATGAAGAGATTTTTTACTATCTAAAAAGCGTTTATGAGCCTCTTTAGAAGACAATCCAAGCGTAGATGATTTTAGTGATTGAAACAAAAAATCTATTGTTTGTGATGCGAAATTTTTCATTGCGATTGCTCTCTATTTAAATTTAGATATTAAGAAGTTGAATAAACCCAAGATAATTTTTTCTCCATTCAAAATTTGCTTTAGCATTATATAAATCCATTAAAAAATCGGTATTGGTATGAATATTTTTTATATCAGTATAAATCTTTGTAACACTATTGGGCAGTTCTGTTCCTGAAAGATTTGAAAACAAAATAAGATTAGAGTAGTTTTGGTTTTTATCTGTAGAGACAGTTTGTGTGTAAAATTTACAACTTTGAAGGGTGTTGAGTAAAATGTGTGTCCCTCTTGCCGATTCTCCGCTATAATAGCCGTGCCAGTTTATTATTAACATAGAGTTTTTATCAGCCAATAACGTTTTCGTTTTTTCAAGGGTTTCACGTGTTAATAGGTAACTTGCTTGCTCTTCGGATTTAAATATATCTAGCACAATAAGATTATATTTTCTTGTTTTTGCTGTATCTAAAAAATATTGCCCATCAGCACAGATGTTTTGAATTTGTGGTGATAAATAGAAAAATTGTTTAGCAACAAGTAAAATACGAGAGTCAAGTTCAACACCTATTATGTTATAATTTTTTAATAATAAGGTATTGGCTAAAAGCCCTCCGCCCAAACCAATAATCAGAGCATCTTTTTTGTTTACAGAATATGGCAACAAACTATCTATAAAGTGAATATACTTAACATTTGATTTTTTTGTTTTAAGATTCATTTCTGATTGAATAATATTATTAACCAGCAAGTAGCGAGTAGAGTCCTTGTCTATTACAGATATGGAAGATAGTGCACCTTCATTATAATAAATATATTTTTTTAATTCGTTTTTAGTGAGTAAAGAAACAATAGAGAGGATAATTATACCGGCAACAATAAGAGAAGATTTATTTTTAAATATAATGATTGCACACAAAAAGATAATAATGGCATAAACCATAGTGCTTAGTAATATACCTAAGGTAGGAAACAACAACAGAACACAGATAATCGCGCCAACAATACTTCCGAGTGTTGAGGTCATTAAAATTTTCCCATAGACTTCTTTGTGCGGGGTTTTTCTCTGTAGAAGGTTGGCAAGCAAAGTAGAAGTTGCGCCAAGCCCCATCATTGGGAATAAAAGTAAAAAGGCGGTATGAAAAATAACACATCCTGTTAATGAAAACATCTGAAGTAAAAATAAAGCAATGGGGTTGCTTAAATACCACAATGATATTGCAACAGAGGTTAGTAATAAAATATATGAAAGAAATTTTTCTTTTTTTGTGTGATTAGATAATTTTGAACCTATAAAGTACCCAATAGCAAGTCCAAGTAGAGTGATGCATAATACTGTTAGCCAAACGTATAGGCTGCTTCCAAAAAAAACGGCAATCATTCGAGATGAAGCGATTTCAATACTTAATAATGATGCGCCGACTATAAATGCCAAAATCAAAATAAAATTTGAAGACAATTTCATTTTACAATGTTGAACATTTGTTTAATAAATAAGCATCTGCCAATACAAGGGCTGCCATGCTTTCTACAATTGGAACAGCGCGCGGTAATATACATACATCGTGCCTTCCAACAATATTGAATTGAATATTTTCTTTTTTTACAGAAATACTTTTTTGTGATTTTTTAATAGAAGCAATTGGTTTAAATGCAATATTCATTGTTATATCGTTGCCATTACTAATGCCCCCCTGAATACCTCCGCTATTATTTGACTTAAATTTTATTTGTTGATTTTTTGAAAACATTTCATCGTTTACTTCCGATCCAAATTTTTTACACATATCAAATCCGCCACCCAATTCAAATCCTTTTACAGCGTTAATACTAAACATTGCTTTTGCCAATTCAGCATTTAGTTTATTAAAAACGGGCTCTCCCCATCCTGCCGGTACGCCTTTAACACAGCAACTAACTACACCGCCAAGAGTATCTCCTTTTTTTTGGGCAGTCTCTATCAGTTTAAGCATGGATTGTGACGCCTTGTTATCCGGGCAGCGTAAAATATTTTTTTCAATAGCAGCAGCAGAAATTTTTGAAATATTGGGCTGTGCAATGATGGTTCCTATTTCTGAAACATACGCCGTTATTTCAATAGAAAGAGATTTAAGTAAAAGCTTTGCAATAGCACCACCAACAACCCTTGCAACAGTTTCTCTGGCGGAACTTCTCCCTCCCCCTCTATAATCGCGCACTTTATATTTTTGATCGTAAGTATAATCGGCGTGAGATGGACGATAAACACCTTTTAATGATTCATAATCAGAACTTTTTTGGTTTTTATTTTCAATAATAAAAGCAATAGGAGTCCCTAAGGTGGTACCATTAAAAACACCGGATAAAAATTTTATATCGTCATCTTCTTTTCTGGTTGTAGAAAAAATTCCCTGATGAGTTTTTCTTCTAAATAATTCGTGTTTAATAAATTCAAAATCAATTTTTAATCCTGATGGACAACCGTCAATAATCCCACCGATAGCAGTGCCATGACTTTCTCCAAAAGTATGTAATCTGAAAATATTTCCAAATGAACTTCCCGGCATGTGTAATAGATTGGCGAAGATACAAAAATAAAAACTTTAAAACAATATCCCCTTTAATTGATAATAGAAAAATTCCATACCAAAGAATAAAATAAAAAACCAAAATATTTCTGCTGCCGTTAGATATAAAATTACTTTTTGTTTATTTTTATAAAACCGTTCTCCCAAAAAGGCACCTACCGGAATAGAAATTAATATGGGAGAAAGTATTGCTATTCCAATTAATCCAAATGATTTTTTAACACGAATGATACGACGATTTTTTTTAGTAAATATTGCTCTTTTGTGTGAAAAATTCCATTTTTTTTTAAGCGATTTCCATTTATTAATAAGATAATAACTAAAATAAGTAAAAAGTATATTACTTAAAAATGCAGAGCCTACCGAGAAAATAAATGTTTTAATAAAATTAAACTGAAAAAAAATAGCAGCAGCGGGCATTCCTGCTTTGAAAAAGAAAGCGCAAAATAAAAATAGAGATAAAAGTTTAAACCAGCCCGTCATTAATTAATAACCGAAAATATCCTCTAAAGAAAGCTTTTTTACAGAGCCATATTTTGAAAGGGTGTTAAAATTAATTTTTGATTCATCTCCTATAATACTTATATTTCTTGGTTTTTTGCTGATATATTGCTGATGGAATTTTTGTAAATCTTTAAATTGCATTTTTGGCACTGCTTCAAAAACATCTTTTCTTACATCGTGATCTAAATTTAATCGCTTAGCATTTAAATATGTAAAAAAGATACTAGTTTTAATAATTCGTGATGTTCTGATATTTTGAATGATAGATTCTTTTGCTGCATTAAAAGAAGCTTCGTTGTAAGGTAAGCTGTCCAATAAATTCCACATGGCAGGAAGCGCATCCGGTAGTTTATCAGCTTGTGTTCCTACATAGGAAATAGAAAAATATGGATATTTTAAATTAATAGGATTTTGAACATAAGAAGATGAAGCATAAGCTAGGGCTTTAGACTCTCGTATTTCTTGAAACACAACACCACTCATTGACCCACCAAAATATGAGTTGAACATATTAATATAAGGAGTCAATTTATAATCATAGTTAGTTAGTTTTGAAATAATATTGAACTCTGCTTGTTGCATATCGTAAGGGATATAAAATACTTGTCCGCCTTTATTTACTGTTTCTGTAGAATAAACTTTTGGTTCAGTAGGCTTTTTTGATTTATCAGATAATATATATGTTTTAGTGAGCGTTTCAGATAGTTTGTTTTTACTGAGCGGCCCATAATATAAAATTTCTTGAGGATATGTGGTGAGTGTTTTTACCAATAAAACAAGCGAATCTTTATTAAGTTTTTTCAAAGCATTATTGTTATATACATCATTAGATTGATTGTCTTTTCCATATATGGCATAGCTACGTAGATGGTATTGAATGTAGTTTTTGTCTTTTTTATTATCGGAACGTTCGGTAATAATATCATTTATGTATTGATCAAAAGTTTCTTTGTCAATTTTTAAGGAATTTAAAATATCATTAGTAATATTCATGGCGGCAGTCATATTCTCTGATAGTCCGGAAATTTTAAGATAATACTGTCCTTCGGCGGGTAATAAAAAGTATTCTATATTACAGCCTAATTGATATAGTTTTTTATTAAGCATTTCTGTGGTTAAATTATTTGTTTGCGGAAAACGACTTAAATAATCATTAAGCACCGAATAGTCTTTTATTTTAGAAGCATCAATTGTATATAAATATATTAACTCAAATAAGTCATTTTCTTTATTTTGATTATATAAGAGTGTGACGGGTTTTGTTGTTGTACTTGTTGTTTTAAGTTGTAATATAGATTTATTAATATCTTTATTAAAGTCTATAAATTTTGGTATGATAGGTGTAGGGGTAGATTCCATAATATTTTTTGTAAAAGCACTGGTATTTTTTCTATCAACCTCTACGGGTGTAATGGTTGGTTTTGTTACTTTTAAAATAGAGGTGTCTTTGCCCGTTTTTTTATAAACAACTACATAGTTTGTTGGTTTAATTCTTTCTTGAACAAAGTGCATAATATCTTGCTTTGTTATTTTTTTCAAATAATTAATATTATTGACAATTTGTTGTAGGGGAACATCTTTTGAGAAAGCATCTACTACATTAAATGCACGCGATTGGTTTTCTTCAAGCATTTTTTGTTCTTCTAATTTTTTATTTGTGATAATATCTTTTAATAACTGCTCATCAAAATTCCCTTTTTTGATATTTTCAATTTGTTCTAATATAATTTTTTCTACATCTTCTAAACTTTGTCCTTCTTTTGGCTCTCCGGTTATATTCAGCATAGAATAATCTTTTAGTGTCCAAAAATTTGCAGAAGAGTTGAGCACTTTTTGTTTTTGGTTAACGTTGATGTCTAATAAGCCCGATTTTTCATTACTTAATAAATTAGAAAGCAAAGAGAGATATTGCGCATCTATTGACGAAGCTCCATCTAACTTCCAGCTCATCAATATAAATTCAGAATTAGGACCATATACGGTTTTTTGTATTTTTTGTGTTAGTTCAGGAACAGTAATTTGTTTTATCGGTTCTATTGGCTTAGCTTGAAAGCCTGCAAAGTGTTGATAAATTCTAATAATAACAGAGTCAGGATTAAAATCTCCACACATAATAATTGCCATATTATTAGGAACATAATATTTATTAAAGTATTTTCTTATTTCTTTAAGAGATGGATTTTTAAGGTGCTCAATGGTTCCGATTGTTGTTTGTGTTCCATAAGGATGATTAGAAAACAATTCTTTCATTAAAACCTCATAAGCATGCCAGCGATCGTTATCAAGCGAACGGTTTTTTTCTTCATATACGGCTTCTAATTCTGTATGGAATAATCTAAAAACGGGATTTCTGAATCTTTCGGACTCCATGGTAAGCCAATTGTCTATTTGGTTGGCAGGGATGTCGTTAACATAAACGGTTTCATCATTGGCAGTAAAAGCATTGGTGCCCGTTGCTCCAATGGCAGATGCCATTTTATCATATTCGTTAGCTATCGCATATTTAGCGGCTACAAAAGAAATGCTGTCTATTTGATGATATATATATTTCCTTTGAGTAATATCTTTGGTTTGACGATATGTTTCAAATAAATTTTCTATGTTATCTAATAATGGCTTTTCTTTTTCATAATTTTTTGTTCCAAAGTTGTCCGTTCCTTTAAATAGCATGTGTTCCAAATAGTGTGCAAGCCCTGTTGCGTCAGATGGGTCGTACTTACTGCCTGCTTTTACGGCAATCATGGTTTGAATTCTTGGTTGAACGTGATATTCACTTAAATAAACTCTTAAACCATTTGGTAGTGTATATACTCTAAAGTGGAACGGGTCTCCCGGGATGGAATCATATTTATATATTTTAGCAAAAGCATCTTTAATTGTGCTTATAGATTTTTGAATAGATTGATTTATAGGATTGATTTGTGAAAATAGTGTAATGCTCAGCATAGAGCAGATAATAAGGAGTTTTGTTTTCATATTAAATTATTCTAAGTTTAAGTTTAATTTATTTTTTAATTCTTCTAATAAGACATTTTGTGCTAATAATTCTTGATATTTTTTTTCTGTAATACTTAAAGATACATGTTCTGTGTTTTGAAAGGCAGTTTTTTTACTTTCTTGTTGGTTTAATATTGTATTGATTATAGGCTGCTCGACATTTGGTTTTTCAACAACGCCTTCTTTTTTTTCAGATGATATTGTTTCGTTAGTGACGTTTTGTGTTATAGGCGTTTCTTGTTTTTGCGGCCGTGTCTTTGCTTCTATCTGTGCTTTTAACGAAGTTGTTGTAGATATTGTGGCATTATTAATAACAGGTTTATCGGTTACTTTTATAATTTTTATTTTGTGATTTTGAGAATAAGAAGTAGATTGCTCGTCGGTATTAATAACAGTGCCGGGGGAGGTATTTTGATTAGGTGTTAAGTTTTTTTTTTCCTCCGCTTCTTTAATTTGTTGAATTAAATTACATAGCTGTAATAAATGTATTTCTATGTGTAAACGTTGATGTACTGCGCTTTTATATCCCACATCTGCTTTGTTAAGAATACTAAGGACATTTAATAGAAATCTTTCAGAACATTGTTTTGTTTGTTGTAAGATACTTGTTTTAACGGTATCAGATAAATCTAAAATATATAAAACCTGAGGATCTTTTGCTATTAATAAATACCTCATGTGATCAATCAGTCCAACTAAAACGTTTTGTAAATCAAATCCCTTTTTCAGGATTTCATCTAGCATTAATAATACACTGTGTGGTTGCTGATTAATAATGGCATTTGTTAAGTTAAAGTAATAGTCATAATCAAGAATATGTAGATTTTTTACAACGGCATCTTTGGTAATATTGCCACTTGTATATGCCGCCATTTGGTCAAAAATAGAACAGGCATCTCTTAGCCCGCCATCGGCTTTTTGAGCAATAATAGTAAGTGCATCATCTTCGTATTTATGATTTTCTTTTTTTGCAATTTTTTTTAAGTAATTTGCAATGTCTTCTGTTTTAATTCTGTTAAAGGAAAAAACCTGACATCTTGATAAAATGGTAGGCAATACTTTATTCCGTTCGGTTGTGGCTAAAATAAACTTTGCGTGTGCAGGAGGTTCTTCCAATGTTTTCAAAAAGGCATTGAACGCTGCTGTAGAAAGCATGTGAACCTCGTCAATAATATATACTTTATACTTGCCAATTTGTGGCGGATAACGTACTTGGTCAATTAATTGACGGATATCCTCTACAGAATTATTAGAAGCAGCATCTAATTCATAAATATTAAAAGAAGTATTGCTATTAAACGATTTACAAGACGCACATTCATTACATGCTTCAACGTCTTGCGGCTTAAGGTTTTGACAATTAATTGTTTTTGCAAATACACGAGCGCAAGTTGTTTTACCAACACCGCGCGGTCCAAAAAACAAATACGCTTGTGCAATATTCCCTGATAAAATAGAGTTTTTCAGAGTATTTGTAACAGATTCTTGCCCAACAATAGTGTCAAATGTTTGAGGACGATATTTTCTTGCAGAAACAATATATGTTTGTGTATCAGACATAAAATTTAAGAAAGCAAAAGTAAGAAATATTTTTGTGGGTTAATACTTTAAAAAAATATAAAAAATGTTTTTTGTAACACTTATCACTTAAAAACAACTACTTGATTAAATAACTTTGTCAAAATTTTTATATGGAAAAACATGTTTATAACTTAGATTTAAGCTGGACGGGAGCAAGAAAGGGTGTTTTGTCATCTCCTGAATTGCCCGGAAAAACAATAGAAATTGCAACACCTCCGGAATTTGACAAGGGTATGCCTGGAATGTGGTCGCCGGAGCATTTATATACAGCATCAATATTAAGTTGTTTTATGACCACCTTTTTAGCCATTGCAGAATATTCTAAGTTTGAATTTAAATCGTTTGATTGTAAAGCAGAAGGTGTTTTGGAAAAGGTAGAAGGGAAGTTTTTAATGACAGAGGTTGTTTTGAAGCCTATTTTGATATTGGGAGACGTGTCGCAAAAAGAAAAAGCAGAAAAAATATTACATAAATCTGAAGCAGCATGCTTAATTTCTAATTCTGTTAAGGCAAAAGTGCATTTAATTGTAGATATAAAATAAGGCGGCTTATTAGTGCTTTTTGCCTATAGACGGGCAATCACAACCCTTATTTTTGTGATGTTGCTTTTTTGAATGACATCCCGAAAATATCAATAAAAAACAGATACTAATACAAATAAAAGAAAGATGTTTATTTAAGTTCATTAAGTATTATTATTTTTGTCCGCAAAATTAATTAAAGTTGTTGGCTATTGCAGAAATTTTTAGACAACAAACTAATAAGCGTAAAGAATGAATCTTTTATATCAAGCAGGAGAATATGTCTTTTTGATGAAAAAAGTTTTCAGTAAACCTGAAAACAAAACTGTTTATGGTAAGCAGATTGTAAAAGAAATTTATCAGATAGGTATTACTTCTTTGCCAATAGTTGCTATTATTTCTGTATTTATGGGAGGAGTTATTACCATTCAATCTGCTTTTGGGTTTACAAGCCCGTGGGTGCCATTATATGCCATTGGATTTACCACGCGCGAATCTATATTACTTGAATTTAGCCCCACTATTGTCAGTTTAATATTAGCCGGAAAAGTAGGTTCTAATATTGCTTCAGAAATTGGTGCGATGCGAATAACCGAACAGATTGATGCTTTGGAAATTATGGGTGTAAATTCCGCTTGCTTTCTTATATTGCCAAAAGTTTTAGCGGCTATGTTTATCAATCCGTTTTTGATTGCTTTAAGTATGTTTTTGGGTTTAATGGGTGGGTATTTTATGGGAATAGCATCAGGGGCAGTTACATCTTATGAATATATTTTTGGTATTCAGGCATTTTTTGAAACATGGAAAATATGGTACGCTTTTACCAAAGTGGTTGTGTTTGCATATATCATTACTTCTGTTCCTGCTTATTACGGCTATTATACAAAAGGAGGAGCCTTAGAGGTGGGGAAGTCAAGCACAAAAGCAGTTGTAATGTCCAGCATCTTAATTTTAATTTTTAATTTACTAATTACCCAAATTTTCTTTACTTGATTGAAGTAAAAAATATAACAAAAATGTTTGGAGACAGAACCATTATAGAAGATATTAATTTTGTCTTTTATAAGGGAAAGACTAATTTAATTATTGGTGAAAGCGGTTGTGGCAAAACAACATTGCTAAAAGTAATGGTGGGCTTGCATCAGCCGGATACAGGAGGGGTTTTATATGAAGGTAAAGATTTTATATCTATGACCGCTACCGAAAAACAAGAGGTTCGTAAGGAATTAGGAATGTTATTTCAGGCAGGCGCACTATTTGATTCATTAACATTAGAAGAGAATGTAAGATTCCCTCTAGACATGTTTACAAAAATGACTGAACAAGAAAAAAAAGAAAGAATTGAATTTATTTTAAATCGTGTAAAATTAGAAGGAAAAAATAATTTATATCCTGCCGAGCTTAGTGGTGGAATGAAAAAAAGAGCCGGATTAGCAAGAGCAATAGCAGCATTTCCAAAATATCTTTTTTGTGATGAGCCAAATTCCGGGTTAGACCCAAAAACAGCCATTGTAATAGACAGTTTGATTCATGAACTGACAGTAGAGTTTAACATGACTACTATTGTAATTACCCACGACATGAACTCTGTATTGGAAATAGGAGAAAATATTTTATTTATTCATAAGGGTAAAGTAGAGTGGGTGGGTAATAGAAACGAGGCACTTAGTTGTAAAAATACAGCACTTAATCAATTTATGTTTTCCTCGGAGTTTATGCGAACTGTATATAAGCCCGAAAATAAATAGGGACTTAATGTGCTCCATTAGGCAGATAATAAAAATATGATAAATATTAATATTACCAAAGTTCTTAATAAAGATATCTATCAGTTACAGCAAATTAGTCGACAAACCTTTGATGAAACCTTTGCTGCATATAATACAGCAGCCAATATGCATAAATATTTAGAGGAACATTTTTCTGCTAAAATATTAATAGATGAGATAAACAATGAAAATTCAGAGTTTTATTTCGCTTATCACAACACACATGTTGTTGGTTATTTAAAATTAAATTTTGGACAAGCACAAACGGAATTACAAGACACGAATGCTATTGAAATAGAAAGAATTTATGTGTTGAAAGAATATCATGGAAAGAGCATTGGTCAATTATTATACGAAAGGGTATTACAGGTTGCTGTACAAAAAGGAATAAAATATATTTGGTTGGGCGTTTGGGAAAAAAATAAAAGAGCTATTAGTTTTTATAAGAAGAATAATTTTGTGGAATTTGATAAACATATTTTTATATTAGGTAACGACAAGCAAACAGACATTATGATGAAATATCAACTAGAGTAATAAGCTCCTTTATATTCCTGCACCTAAATGTAAAAATACACCATATTGATTAAGATTGTTCATAGAGCATTCTATTCTAAAAACAAAATCATAATACGAAATTAAATCTAGCCCCACACCGTAGCCGTATAGCCATTTATTAGCTAAATAGTTTTTTTGATAGTAAAATTTATCTTCTACATAGGCTGCATCAAAAAATACATTTAAATAAGCGTAGAACGGAATGGTATTAAATTGTGAGATGTTTTTTATTGGTTTAACAAAATAGGTGCGAGGTTTTAATAATCTTACTTTAAAAGCATTTTTTGTTAAGAAATATCTTTGTCCGTCTATAATATAGTATTCATAGCCCCTTACAGATGAGCCATAGCCCAATGAACGATTAAAAAAATAAGGTAAATAAGAATTGTCTTTATATTTACAAGATATGCTGTTGGCTAAATTAAAATAAGTATTGAGGGGTGTGTATTTTTTAAGCGTACTAAATGCAAAAAAATTATTGGCATTTTCCTGAGGTAAAATACTTAATCCGTTCTTTTGTGCATTGATGTTAAAAAACCAACCTTTTAGCGGATATGGTTTTATATCTGTATTATCGTAAGTGAAACTATAAAATAAGGTAAAATAGTTTAACTCATTTTTCTTTTTATCTGCAAAGTCAGGATTAAGTTTTAGAAGTGTATCAGCAAGGTTAATATAACTGTAAACCAATTCCAAATTGGTTAGGTCAAAAAATCTTTTTCTATATAGGAAAGATGTTTTTGCTTCCCATACATTAAAAACAAAGTTATGATAATCTCTATAATATATAGGTTCATTACCAATAGTAGTATAAGGCACTTCGCGCGCCTGCTTATAAAAAAAGGAGGTTCGAATTCCACTTGTTTGCTTAGCATTTAAATAGGGCAGCCGATAAACAATACCGTATTTTTCATAATAGCCTTTTTGCACAACAACAGATAATATATCTTTATTGCCTGTAAAATTTCTATGATCAATAGTCATGCCGTAATTAATCCTGAATAAATCTTTGGTTTGCCACCATGTATTAAAATTTCTATCCTGAATTTCAAATATAGGAATAGGCCATAAATACCAACGTTCCCTTACATGTGCTCGCAATGATATTTTATTGGAATCTTTTTTTTCAATATAAACTGTATCAAATACAAAAAGCTGTGTGTTGAAAATATTCTGTTGGCTTCTGTTTACAATATAATTTAGTCTGTCTGCTTGTACGGTATCTCCAATTTTTTTAATAAATTCTCTATAAATAATTTTATCTTTTGTTCTTTTATTCCCACCTATTTTTATGGACTGAATGGTGTAGTGTTGTTGTTGGGCAAAAGTTTTTATTGTGCCAACAGATATTGAAATTAGTAAGCAAAAATATAATAATTTCATCTGCATAGCATATTTGTTATATAATTTAAAAGATTTTAATTAGAAAAACTCAAATAAAAATATAATGGGATTAAAACCCCATCAGATATTTAAGAAGTGCCAAAATTCATCTAACCTTTTCTTTATGTCTAATTCGCTTTCAGAAGATTGATAAATGGTTTTAATTTGATAATTGTATCGGTAAAATGTCTGCAAAATTCTTGAAACATCTTCTACGTTTACTTTAATGGTAACTTCAAGCATATCGTCCATATTAGGAATATTACTGACATATAAACTTAAAATTTTTGCATCATTACTTTCTACAATATTACTGATTTGAATTGCTGTATAATCTTTAACAGGAACCATTAATACAATAACTCCACCGGGACTTTGTAGGGAAGTCATTTTAGATAAATTCTGAACAATTCCCTTAGCGCTTACACAACCGATGTAGTTTTCTTTATCATCTAAAACGGGCATTACGGTAATATTATACTTAACCATTAATCTAAATAGTTCATAAATATGCTGATGTATAAATGTAAACGGACGTTCTATGTGAATGGCGGATTTAGAAATTTTTTCGTTCAATTTATTATAATCCAATATATCGCTTTCGGTAATAACACCAATAAGCTTATGTCCGTCAATAATAGGAAGGTCGGCTACTTTAAATTGCCCCATCCACTCTAATGCTTTGCTTAGCGTGTCATCTGTTTTTAATGGAGGAATGTCATTTGTTATAAATTCCGAAACGGTCACTTAATATATTTTGCCGGCAATTTAATCAGAAAGATGACAAAACAATAAAAACATTCATTAAAAATATAATACTTTATAAATATCTCTGTATTCATAATAAATTACATACATTCGCCCTCCTTAAAAATACTATTGTGGATAGAAATTCAATTATAGGCATTGTTTTAATTGCTGCGGTATTAGGCTATTGGGTATATACTACCACGCCTTCGAAAGAACAAATAGCAAGACAAAAATATATTAAAGATTCCGTTGAGTATGCCGAAAAAGTAAAAAAAGCAAATACTACACAAAATACGGCAAATACACAGGTAGATTCTATAAAAGAAAATAAAATTATTTTAAGTGATTCGGCAATTCAATTGCAAAACAAAAGTTATTATAAAGACTTTTTTGTCGCTACTACGGGAACCGAAAAACTAATTACACTAGAAAATGAAAAAGTAAAAATCACATTTTCAAACAAAGGCGCAAAAGTAAAACAAGTTGAATTAAAAGAATACAAAAGATACGGTAAAACAGAAAATTTAAAATTGTTTAGTGAAGATTCTACCTCTTATGCTTTAGTGATAGATGCGTATGAAAAAACAAAAGTATTTTATACCGATAGTTTTTATTTTGAAGTTTTGCAGCAAGATAAAAATAATATTGTTTTTCGTTTAAATACATCCATTCCCACTCAATACATTGATTTTGAATATACACTAAACCCCAATGATTATACTTTAAATTTCGATGTGGAATTTAGTAATATGAACAAAATAGTATCTTCAAATACAGATCAAGTATTTTTAAAATGGAAAGCATTGTTGCCATCTCAAGAAAAGCATATTAATAAAGAAAAAGATGTAGCAACCGTTTATTTCAAATACAACGAAGATTCTCCGGATTATATTAATCCAAAAAAAGACGAAGAAAAAGCGATTAACGAAATGCCTGTAAAATGGGTGTGTTTCAAGCAACAATTTTTTAACGCTACCATTATTGCAGATAATAGTTTTTTAAAAGACGGAAGTATTATTCGCTTGAGACAAAAAGATAATGACACCACCATTGTAAAAGCAACAGAAGCAGAATTAGGCATTCCGTACAATCACCAAGCATCAGAAAAATTTGGAATGCGTTTTTATTTCGGGCCAAACCACTACCAAACATTAAAAAAATATGATGGATTAGACTTGCACCACATTATTCCTACAGGATGGTGGATTTTCAAATATATTAATACAGGATTGGTTATTCCATTGGTAAATTGGCTTAAAGGCATTGTTAATTTTGGAATCATTTTAATACTACTCAATTTAATTGTAAAAATTATTTTATTCCCTATTTTTTATAAAAACTATTTATCGGGTGCAAAAATGAAAGCACTAAAACCTGAAATAAATAAAATTACTGAAAAATACAGCAATAATGCCGATCCTGTAAAAAAACAACAAGAGACGTACGCACTATATCAAAGAGCAAAAGTAAACCCAATGATGGGGTGCTTACTTTTAGTTATTCAATTTCCGGTATTAATCGCATTGTTTAATTTTGTTCCTGCTGCTATAGAATTACGACAAGAACACTTCTTGTGGAGTGATGATTTATCTACCTATGATAGTATTTGGAATTTTGGCAAGGTATCATTTATATATAGCATATATGGCGATCACGTTTCCTTGTTTGCTTTACTGATGTTCGTTTCTACTATTATTTACACATGGATAAATAGCGAAATGCTTTCTCCACAACAAGAACAGCAAATGCCCGGTATGAAATGGATGATGTATTTTATGCCTGTAATATTTTTAGCAGT
This sequence comes from Bacteroidia bacterium, assembly GCA_039811645.1. Taxonomy (GTDB): domain Bacteria; phylum Bacteroidota; class Bacteroidia; order B-17B0; family Aurantibacillaceae; genus BPGX01. The sequence goes on from JBDHZB010000001.1 coordinate 54,305, forward strand.
GATGAATAGTTATTCTGCGGGGTTAAGCTGGTATTACTTTACAGCTAATATCCTAACGTTTGCACAAACACTTTTATTGAAAAAATTTGTCAGTGAACATAAACTGCGGGCACAAATAGAAGAAAATCTAAAAAAACCGGTAAAAGTAAGCGGATTTCAAAAGCGCCTGCAAGATATGGTAAAACAACAACAAAATACGCCACAAAAGAAAAAGAAATAATATTTACGAATTACAAATAATCTTAAATATTTCCTATTGAGCAGCCTATACTTTACATTACAGCCAAATGGTTGAATTTTTCAAAACACTAACAGACCCTCAAAGCATTATACAATATGGAGGGTTGTGGCTGTTGCTCTTTGTTATTTTTGCAGAAACAGGTTTGTTTTTTGGATTCTTTTTACCGGGAGATAACCTTATTTTAATTACAGGAATTATTGCTGCAACGCATCCGGAATGGCTGTACAACTTGCCTATCATTATTATTTTTTTATTAATGATTATCTCTGCAATAACAGGAAATATGGTAGGATATTGGTTTGGGTACAAAGTGGGAAGGGGATTATATCAAAAAAAAGATTCTTTCTTTTTTAAGAAAAAACATCTTGAAGCAACAGAACGGTTTTATCAAAAAAATGGTGCATCAACACTTATTTTAGGAAGATTTATTCCTATTATTCGCACATTTGCTCCAATAATAGCGGGGGTTATAAAAGTTCCTGTCGGCAAATTTTTTCTTTACAACATTCTTGGTGCTGTTTTGTGGATAGGCAGTTTAGGCAGCATTGCCTACTATTTGGGAAAAAATTATGCAGAGTGGATTGAGAGAAATGTAGGCATTATATTTATAACCCTAATTATCATAACAGCCATTCCGATAATAAGAACGGTTATTAAAAAGAAAACAGAAACAGAAAAGTAATTTTAAGTGGTGATTAATTTTTTATAATCATCAGCTGATAATAAACCACCCAGTTCAGTAGGGTTTTCAACAGAAATTTTTACAATCCATCCATCTCCATACGGATCTTGATTAATTTTTTCAGGGCTTCCGTCTAATCCGGCATTAAACTCTAATACCTTACCACTTATAGGAATAAATAAATCTGAAACAGTTTTAACGGCTTCAATAGTACCAAAAACATTGTGTTGGCTTACAATTTCTCCAACACTAGGAATGTCAACATAAACAATATCACCAAGCTCTTTCTGTGCAAAATCGGTAATGCCAACATAGGCAACATTACCTTCTATTTTAATCCATTCGTGGTCTTTAGTGTATTTTAAACTTTCTGGAAAAGTCATATTTTATTTTTTTGCAAATTAGCGATAAAATTTTGGGTTAAACAAATGAAGATTCTAATTATTACTCAGTACTTTCCTCCTGAAGTGGGCGCTCCACAAAATAGATTGTTTGAATTAGGAATTCAACTTCAAAAAAAAGATGTTATGGTTGAGGTTTTAACGGCAATGCCCAATTATCCTAAAGGAGAGGTGTTTTCTGATTATAAAAATACAGTATTTAAAATAGAGACAATTGGTGGAATTAAAACTTATAGATGTGCTATTTATGCCACAAAATCAAGAGGTGTAATAAAAAGATTATTGAATTATTTTTCATTTGTGGTTACATCTTTATGGTTTGGTATTTTTAAAATAGAAAAAAAATATGATATTGTTATATGTGAGTCTCCTCCTTTGTTTTTAGGCATTTCAGCGTGGCTTTTGTCAAAAAGTAAAAAAGCAAAATTTATATTTAATGTATCTGATTTGTGGCCTGAAAGTGCAGAGAAATTAGGGATTATAACTAATAAATTTTTCTTAAAAACAGCAACAAAACTCGAAGAATTTTTATATAAAAAAGCAAATATGATTTCCGGTCAAACGCAAGGAATTGTAAAAGATATTTATACCCGATTTCCCAATAAAAAGGTTTATTGGTTGCCAAACGGCGTAGATATTGATTTGTTTTCGCCACAAAATATTGTGTCAGAGTTTAGAAAAAACTTTGGGTTTTCTGATACCGATATGCTTTTTTGTTATGCGGGGATATTAGGGCATGCACAAGGATTAGAAGTAATTATTAATGCTGCAGAAATTTTAAAACAAAAAAAGAATATAAAATTTTTATTGGTAGGAGCCGGACCGGAAAAACAACAACTTGTTGAACTGAAAAGTAAATTAAATATTGACAATGTTTATTTTATAGATATATTACCAAAAAAAGAAATCCCATCTTTAATTGCGGCGATAGATGCGGCAATCATTCCATTAAAGAAGTTAGAATTATTTAAGGGAGCTATTCCGTCTAAGATATTTGAAAACTTAGCAATGCAAAAGCCAATTATTCTTGGTGTAGAGGGCGAGGCAAAGGAATTGTTTATTGACGAGGGGCGTGCCGGCGTGTTTTTTGAGCCCGAAAATGCTGCTGACTTGGCGCATCAAATAGAAATGCTTTCTGAAAACAGCGCATTGCTTAAAGAATTAGGTGTAAATGGAAGGATGTATGTGGAAAAAAGGTTTAATAGGGCAATGATAGCGCAAGAATTTTACGAAACGCTAATGCAGTTGATTTAATAGGTATTTACAATTTTATCTCTTAGAATTTTTATTGTACCGTGTACCTCTCTCAATTGTTCTATGTTATTATTAATATTATTCATTTTTTGTTGAATGGCTTTTAATTGCTCGGATATTTCTCGAAAATCAGGATCTTCTTTTGAATTTGCCAATAAATTAATAAGATAGTTTAAAGATTCTTTTTGTTTAAAATATAAAGTTAAGATAGGATTAATATTGTTGTTAGATTTTACTAAGGCAAATTCTCCGGCAACATACATAGACTCTACCCACGCACCGATTATCATTAGTGCAGAAGCATATCCTCTTTTATTTTCACTAAAAATTCCATCAGATCTTTTAAAGGCATTGGAAATGATTTCCAAAGTGCTGTCGCGGTTTTCTTTGTTTGCTTCCATACGCTCCATCATCACATTATCAAACGCTTTTTGAATACCTAATTGTTGTGCTAAATAGTTTGTACATTTCAAGTATAGCATACTTTCTTGTGCTTGATTAAAGGCACCGGTAATTGCTAAGTCCGCACCATAAACGCCAATGTTTAATGCTCTAGAGTTTTCTAGGGAATAGTTTTTATACTTTGTAGGGTCATTCAAAAAATCAGGATTGTAAGCTAATGCAGATTTTTGTATTACATCAAATACTGTGGGAGCAGGAGGAATGGTATTGAAAAAGTTCTGAACATTAATTTGTTTTGACAAGTCTGCCGGGGATTCGGTTATGTTTTCAACATCTTGTTTGTCTTCTTTATTGCTACACGCGGTTATAATTAATGAAAAAGTTGTTAAGTATAAAATTGCTCTTAGATTCATGCGTGCAAAGATGATAAATTTTTATGTCTTTATAAAATTACAATTTTAGTTCTTTTGGAATTTCGCAAATCGGAATAGCTTTCATTTTGTGTAGGTTTGCATTATGTCGGCTTTGATATATTGACAGCACTGTTTGTTGCCTTTCAGTTAGGAGATAGTTATAATTATTAGTCAAATAGTTCATTGCCCACTCTAATTCACTATAAGAAGCGCCAATTTTTTCTTCGTCGGTAGGGCTGTTTTCAAATAAGCCGTCTGTTGGGTGTGCTTGTATAATGCTTTGAGGCACTGCTAAATATTCTGCCAACTGATATACTTCGGTTTTCATTAAGTCTGCAATGGGGCTTATATCTACACCGCCGTCGCCATATTTTGTGTAAAACCCTATGCCAAAGTCTTCTATTTTATTACCGGTTCCTGCTACTAAGTATCCATAATGACCGGCAAATGCATAGAGTGTAATCATTCTTAACCGCGACCGAAGATTTGCCATATTGTGTGTGTCTTGAATATCTTTTGGCAGTATGGTTGTAAAGGAGGTAAGCGTTGACGATAAATCTATGTCTTCTGCTTTAACATTCGGAAATTTTGAAATAAGTAAATTAATATGTTCTGTGCTTCTTTGATACTCAGCTTGTGCCTGAAAAATAGGCATATTCAACACAATAACAGGCAGGTTTGTAAGAGCACAGAGCGTTGAAGTAAGGGCGCTATCTATGCCGCCGCTTACACCAATAACAAATCCCTTTGATTTACTTTGCTCACAATACGTTTTAAGCCAGTGTACAATATATTCTATTGCTCTTTGTGGGTGTGCTATCATTTAGAACAAAAAGCCAATATTTATTCTGATAGCATTTTGAAATACGCTTTGTTTAAGGTATGTAAACGTCATTTGACTATTGCTATCAACGGATGATGAGGTAGATAGGTATTTAGATTCGCTTTTCATTAAGTTGATAAAAGATGTAAAATAGTTAACGCTAAATACGATAGAAGTAGATCCGGCAATTCTGTATTCTGTTCCTGCACCTACATTTAGTCCTAAGCGTAGTGGGATTAAAGAAGCGTCTTTAGAAATATCTATATCAGAATTAGTACCTGTTCCTGTGGTGCTTATGCCGTTTTTAGTAAGCATTTGATAGGTGTCGGTTGCTTTTATTTTTGTACGAATACCAAGTTCTCCGCCAAATTGAGCAAAATAACGGAATCCACTATATTCTTGAGTAAGCATTTTTAAAGTAAAAGGAATAGAAACATAGGTTGTTTTTATTTTTCTTGATGTTACTGAAGAGTATTGAACATTTGCATTACCTAAATAATCAGTTGTTTTTACACCGTTGGCCGCTTCTACTAAATAGCCATCTTTATCGGTAACATAACCTACGGAATAATTATTTGGCAAATCGTTTCTAAAATTAATCGTTCCGTTTTCAAAATCTCCGCCAATGCCGGTAGAAAAATGAATAATATCCGATAATTTAAACTCTGTAATAAGACCAAAGCCAAAGCCAAAGCCCAGCCCACCATTACTGGCGTTCTTGTCAGAAGATTTAATCCAAGTTGGTTGTGGTGTAATTCTAATACCAAATCGAAATTTTTTATCAAAACTATTACTGTCTTGTGCAATTGTCATACTTGTTAATGATAACAAAATACAAACATTAATTACTAACTTTTTCATACTATTGCGTGGTTTAATTCAGCACAAACTTATGAAAATTCTTTTCTCTAATAAAATTTTATTTTTTTTTGTTGTTACTTTGTTTTTTGCAGCATGTAATAACAGTGAAGAAAAGAAAATTGATGCTATTCAGGTAGCGCCCGTTCCTTTTGATAATATGGAAGATGAATTGTTTGCAATAACTTCGGCTAATATTCAGGAAAAGGGAAATTTTTTATCTCATCAGTATCAAATATTTTTTATTTATTATCTTGAAAATGTTCTTGGAGCGGGCTCTTTTCGAGATTCTTTATCAAAAGAAAAAATTCTACAATTTATTAATGATAAAGATATTGAATTAGTATATAAAGAAGTAAAAAAATCCTTTCCAACACCTGAAAGAAAAAAAATAGAGAATAATTTATTGCAACTACACAAGTATTTAAAATACTATTTTCCAAGCAAACCAATTCCTGAAAAATATGTTTCGTGTGTTACAGGCTTTAATTATCAAATTATGTATCCTGATAGTGGTAAAATTATAGGCATAGGGCTTGATATGTATCTAGGGCAAAACAACTATTTATACCAATTACTTCAGTGGCCACAATATAGGGTAAGACAATTGAATAAAGAGTACATTACTTGTGATGTTGCTAAAGCGTGGTTATTTAATAATTTTTCTCCGCAAAAATTCAATAATTTACTGGAGAATATGATGTATTATGGTAAGATTTTTTATGCGTTAGATAAACTATTACCCAATGAGCAAGATTCAATCAAATGGGCTTACACACCGGCACAGTTAGGGTATTGTAATAAATATGAAAAAAATCTATGGGGATTTTTTGTGGAGGATAATAAACTATATGATAATAACCCTAAAATTATTTCTACGTTTTTGAATGACGGTCCGTTTACAGCAGCTATTAATAAAGAATGCCCACCCAGAATAGCCATGTATGTGGGTTATAGAATTGTTAAACAATATATGCAAAATAACAAGGGGGTTAATTTAGAACAATTGATGCAGGAAAATAATGCACAAAAGATTTTACAACATAGTAAGTACAAGCCGTAATGAGTTTGAAATCTCTATTAAAGCCTAAATATAGCACCAAGTGAAATAAAATAATTTTCAGGAACGTCAAATGTTTTATTGTATTGATACCTAAAATACCCTTGTAATTTGCATTTATTCGATATATTGTACATACCTAAAGTTTGTACGAATGGCTTGTTGTATAAATAGGGATTAAACACATCGTAAGAACCATAGGTCATTTCAATTTCAGATTTTTTATAAATATATTTTAAACTGATTTTATATACCGGATAATTATTTTGAATTCCTGAATTGGTGGGTAAAATATTGTTGTTATTGTTTTCTTGAAATGACACGACATAACCTCCTCCAGCCATTATATGAAGGGATTGTGAAAGAGCATGTTTTATTTCTGTTACAAAAATTTCGTTTGTTTTTCTATAAGTAGGCAATGGAGAATTTACAACATCATTAGAAAGTCGTGCTATAGTACGAAAGGTATTATAAAACCATTTGCTCTGTAATTCTAGTTTATAATGAGTATAGGCATTCCAAGCGCTAGGCTGTTCGCCGAAACGAATACCCGCTTCAAGGCGAAGCCAGTGAATCATCTGAAAATTTCCAAGGAGATTTTGATCGGTGCGCCACGTTCCCTTTGAATTAAAAATAATTCGTTCATAACATATAACTTTTATTCTTGCTTCCGCTTCATGTGTTTTTAATGTGTCTTTGTTATTAGCCCAAACAAACTGATTGGTTATAAAAATAAATAGTACAAGAGCTTTTTTCATTGCCTCAAAAGTAACTAAACTACAATACAATTTAAGATTCCCCACTTAATTTTTCTGTTAAAAAATAAGATATGAATTTTCAGAACCACAAAAGCAACTTGACTTTTCACTATCTTTGCTACAAGAATTATAACAAACAATATAACATTTAGTTTATGGCGAAACAACAAATAATTATAGATGTACAAAGCGATGCACAACATCTTCCTGAAAAAATTATATGGCAAGTACCACAAGCTTTTGAAAAAGGAGAATCAAAGGCAATGGCATTGAGCCTGTGGGATGGTAAAGAAAATAATACATTGCGTATGGATATATGGTCAAAAGATATGTCCATAGACGAAATGAAAAAATTTTTTATTCAAAGTGTTATTACGTTTTCTGATGCTATGGAACGCGCAACCGGTGATAAATCACTATCAGATAAAGTTAAGCAATTTATGATTGATGTTGCCAAGCAAGAAAAAGTAATGTAACGATACTAAAGCTTCACTTCTTTTAAAAATAGTTTTGTAAACTTTCTACTACCGTAAGTATTTAAATGAAAAGGATCGGAAAATAAATCTTTATTATTGGAAATATCCGGTATAAAAGAATAGTCTATATAGGGTATGCGGTGAATAGATGCAATATTTTTAATTTGCTGTTTAATGGATTTTGTATTAACGCCCGCATACATTGGTGCGGTAATTAAAGTAATATCAATATCTTTTTTTTGTGCCAATAAGATAATAGAATCTATGTATTGATGGCACGATACATTTATATGCCGATGTGCAGACGCATTATTTATAATGGGAGCAGTGTTCATTTTTAAATACGAATGATAACTGCCATTTGCAGTGTAGGAAGTATCGTACATAGATGGTCGGTTGGTAATTCTTCTTAATATTTTCGCTATACCCCTAATACTATATTGTGGCAGTTCGTAAGGTGGTAAATAATAAAAATACCAAATACGAGGGTCTATTTTACTGTAACTTTTGCGTAAAGATTCTATATATAAAAAAGGAAGATATTGTGCCGTATTAAAAATGGTATCTTGTTGTGATAATAAATTATGAAGGTCTATTTCAAAGAATATTCTTTTTGGTGCGGTGTGTTTTTCCAGCATACATTTTAAAGTATAAAAAACCTGTTGGGGTTTAGCCCCTTGTAATCCCGCATTTAAAAATTTTAAATCAGTTTCTTTTTCTAATAAATTAGTTTCATAAGATGTTTCAGCCCTTGAAGAACCAATAAACCATACATCATAATAAGAAGAGTCTTCAAACAACAATTTGATTTTTCTCTCAATGCCTATACTAGAGCGCCTAAGAATACTATTAAAAGAAAAATCTACAAGAACAATACCAATAAGAACAATACCAACATATAATACCGCTTTCTTCAAAAAGAATTAGCAATACTGGTTGTAAACTTCTTTTAAATGCTCCGCAAGCATTTCTGCGGAACGACCTTCTATTTGATGACGTTCAATAAAATGTACCAATTTACCATCTTTGAACAGCGCAATACTTGGAGAAGACGGAGGATATGGTAAAAGATATTTTCTTACTTGTGCTACAGAATCTTTATCAACGCCGGCAAACACTGTTGCTAAGTGATTAGGGCTTTTAGCTCCAAGTAAACTTAAAACAACCCCGGGTCTTGCAGAGCCCGCTGCGCATCCACAGACAGAGTTAACAAATATTAGAGTGACGCCGCTTTGTTTGATAGCACTATCAACATCAGTAGCAGTTAAAAGCTCTTTGAAATTCTTGGAAGTGAGCTCTTTTTTCATTGGAGAAACCATTGCTTCAGGATACATAAAATAATTTTTTTTGCAAATGTACAAATGCTTATTTGTATCAGGGTAATTTTTAAATTTTTTTCTTATATAAATATTACTTATATTTGCCATTCTCATTTTTATTAAATGAAAAAAACCTTATACTTTTTAATATTTTTGTATTGTGGCATTTTGAATGCACAATGGCTTTGGGATTATGGTGGAGGCATTGGCGTTTCTAACTATTTAGGAGACATTGGCGGTCAAGATAAAACCAGAAGGGATTTTATTTATGATATGAAATTAGCAGAAACTCGGTGGAATATAGGAGCATTTGTAAGATATAAAACAAGGGTGCCAAATGTGTTTCTTAAAGCAGCTTTTGATTATATAAGAATACAAGGTGATGATAAGTTGACAACCAACCCCGCAAGGCACTACAGAAATTTGAACTTTAAAAATGATATATTTAACCTATCATTAACCGGAGAGTATGTTTTTTATGAAGATCCGGATTTGGGGAACACTTATCGTTATAGAAATAGCTTTAGAGCATATGCATTAGGGGGGATAAGCGCATTTTATCATAATCCAAAGGCATCTTATCAGGGTGGTTGGGTGGCCCTTCGTCCATTACAAACCGAAGGAGTTTATTACTCTCCTATTAACATTGCTATTCCACTTGGAGTAGGTTTTTATTTTACATTCCAAAGAAAACACAGAATTGGATTTGAAGCCATTTGGTGGAAAACATTTACCGATTATTTAGATGATATCAGTGGCAATTATCCATCAAAACCACCATCTGATCCTTTAGCAAAAGCACTATCCTTGAGAACAGATGAGTTGCCGGTTCCCACAAACAAGCAAGATTATTCTGTGTATAAGTCGCATGATTGGGGATTAAAAAGAGGTGATAAAACACACAAAGATAATTTTCTAACCATGAGTATTACATATAGTTACGTTATTCGTGGAAAAAGTTCTTTTTATAGAAGCAAATTCTCATGGTTTGGTAAAAAATCTAAGAGACACGCACGTAAAATCAGAGCTAAATTTTAGTTCAGTATTCTATATAGTGAATAATTTTTTCTAATTCTTTTTCTGAAATCAATTCTTTAATGTTAGATGTGTTTATTTGTTCCCGCTTCTTTTGTTTTTGTAATATTTTGACAACAAGATCTTTTGACAAATAAGGGTGTTTAATCATAGTTTTGAAATTTGCAGTATTGATATTTATTTTTTGAATAAAAGTAGTATCTACCAAAAATGTATTATGGTTTGTAATGAAACTAAAAGTAGAATCAGAAATACCATATACCTCTTTTAGTTGTACAACAGAATAAAATCCACCCAATAAAACTCTGTATTTAATAATTCTTTTAGCGTAAGACGGACCAATTCCTTTAGCAGTACAAAGCTCAATAGAGTCTGATGAATTTAATTCAATAACAGGGTTTTTTACAATAGTTTTTTTGTTGTTTATAGGAGAAGGCTCTTTGTTTTCTTTTAGTATAAAATTTTTATTTGTTTTTTCAGTTAAAATATATGGTTGAATAATATTAAAAATAGAATCATTCATTCCATAAATTTTTCTTACAGATTCTGTATTATAAAAAACTCCACCCTTACTTCTATATTTCAGGATATTATTAATGATTTTTTTTGGAAGTCCAAGCTGTAATAGTTCTTTCTCACTTATTTCATTAGGATTAAATAAAAATAAAGAGTCTTTTTTTGAAACGACTAATGAATCGCTGTATGTGTTATGTAACTGAATGTTAGCAAGAGTTATGGTGTCTATGTCGGGTGTATTATCTAAATTAAGTTTAATACTTACTATCAATATAAGTAATACCGTTAAAATCAAAAATCCACGTCTTTGAGTTTTATTAATTAGATACCATTCAGTCAGAAATTTTTTGAACATATTATTTGTGCCAAAACTTTACAAGCAAAAATAGTCCAAGTAAAAAAATAGAAATAAATAAAAACATTAAGTAAATACCGGAATATTGATGTTTAATAGATTTTAAATCTTTTCTATAAGCAAAGAGCATTCCGATAATAAAAATTATAATAAATAAACAAACAAATATTATTCTACCGGTAGTAAGCATTAAGAAGAAGATTTTTTTACCAACGTTTGAAGTTGTTGGTAAAGCTGTGGTAATTTTTTAAATAAAACATAACTTCGTTTATAATCAATTACAGAAAAGGCGGGAGAGCCTTGAAAGTTTTGATTAGGCTCGTCTATATTGTGCCCTATTCCGGATTGTGCGGCTATCTTTGTTCCGTCAGCAATTTTTAAGTGCCCGATAATGCCGACTTGTCCGCCAATCATACAGTTTTTGCCAATTTTTGTAGAACCTGCAATTCCTGTTTGAGATGCAATAACAGTATTTTCCCCAATTTCTACATTATGTCCAACTTGAATGAGATTGTCTAGCTTTACACCTTTTCTGATAATGGTAGAGCCAATGGTTGCCCTGTCTATAGTGCAATTAGAGCCAATTTCCACGCCTTCTTCTATAATAACATTGCCAAGTTGTGGTATTTTAGAATATTCATTTTTGTCATTTGGTGCAAACCCAAAGCCATCGCTCCCAATTACCGTCCCACTATGTATGGTACAATTATTTTCTATTTTACATTGATGGTAAATTTTAACTCCCGAGTAAATGGTTGTATTATCTCCAATAACAACATTGTCATCAATAAATACATGAGGATAAATTTTAGTGTTTTTTCCAATTTTTACATTATCACCTAAATAAGAGAATGCACCTATATAACACGAATTATCATAATCAGAGTTTTTGCCAATATGTATAGGTTGCTCTATGCCCGTTTTTTTTTGCTTAATATATTCTTGATAAAATTGTAAGAGTTGCGCAAAGGCTTGATAAGGATGTTCTGTACGAATTAAAACCGGCTTGTGTGTTAGATTTCTTTTTGGAGTAAAATCTTTTGAAATAATAATAGCACTTGCTTTAGTGTCGTATATGTAATGTTCATATTGTGGGTTTGCTAAAAATGTAATAGCATTTGAAACACCTTCTTCAATTTTACAGATATTATTAATTTGTACATTCTCATCGCCTTCTATTTGAGCATTAAGAATATCTGCAATTTGCTTTACACTAACAGAAATCATTTGTTGAATTTATTGCAAAATTAAGAACAATAATGCAAGCAAAAAATAATTTATTCTGCAGGTACAGCAAAGAATTGATTTTCTCCCCAAGATGTTGTTGCAAAGTTTAATGCATTAACACTTGTTGCGCTGCCAAATCTATCAACGTTCGCCCATAGATAATATCTTTTTGTAGAACCTGAGCTATTATAAATATAAATAGCTCCGGTTACCATTCCAAACATAGCAGGACCAACACAATTGCCGCTGGCTAAAGGAGATCCAATAATATCGGGAGAAGAAGAGAAGGCGACATTACTATTCGATAACGAACACCTTACCCATAGGGCTTGTTGCCACGAATTAGAGCCTGAGTTCCAACCCTGGGCGCCCAGGTATTCCGGAGATACAAGTTCATATAAATAAACAAGCCACTTTCCTTGGGGTAAATCAATGTAAGCATTTGTATATTGATATGTGGGTGGGGCTGCAGTTATGCTATTGGGTGTAGTAGCATAATGGGTTCCAAATACAATGCCGGAATAACCGCTGGTTTGTATTTTATACCAACGACTGGTTTGCCAATAATAATATCCGGGAGAAATAGCATTGGTTCCTGTTCCTGCAGTGTTGGTGTTATAAACAAACATGCCATCATCGGCAGGAGAAGATACGGGAACTGTAATATTATCTGTACCGGAAGTTAAAGCCACCTTTGGAAACATAACGCCTTTATTGGTAGCAGCAACATGTAAAAGGGCAGAAGCGTTGGGAGCAGAGGTGCCAATTCCCACATTGCCATTATTGCTGATTCTCATTTTTTCAGTTAATGTAGATGTTCCATCGTTGGTTGTCCAAAATGTAATAGCTGTTGGTAAATCAGCCGCAGATGAGGAAGCCGCATCTCTATTGGTTTGTATTCTTGCTTGTGCATTTTGATTATAATTATCTCCAAAATCTAAATTTCCTAAAACAGATCCAATAGTTGTGTTAGATGTTGTTTGTCTTAATATAACATTAGATGGATTAGCAACTGTTGTATTTCTTACTTCTAAATCATAAGGTGTAATATCTGTGGAAACGGTATTAATACCTACTTTACCATTAAACATTCCGGCTAAATCACCATTTAATCCATATACACCAAAAGTTTTATTAAAAGAATTGTGATATCCTAAATATCCTGTTGCTTGATTATATGCGGCATTGTTTACATTTCCGGAAACAGCATAAAAAGCTGCGCCTGTAGAACCTCCTGTATGAAAGGCACGAATGGCGTCTGTAGCACTGTTATTAGAAGTTACATTGAGATAGGTTGTTCCGGGAGCCGCTGTGTTAATACCTACATTTCCTCCGGAAGTTATTCTCATTTTCTCAGTATTATTTGTTTTGAAAATCAAATCTTTTGCATCAATTGTTCCTAAAAAGTGTGTTCCCGGTGTTGTGCCCGTGTTTCCAAGAAGTAGCCATGCTGTTCCCGGTGCACCACCGTTTAGTAACTGTACCCAGTTTGGAGAACCCGGGGTTCCTGCATTATAATAATATCCTGCCGGAGAAAGTCCTCCTGTTCCTGTATTGTAAACCAACAATGATGTTTGAGGAGAAGGAATTGTAACGGCATCTGAAGCAGATGTAAGTGCTAGCCGAGGAACTAACAGTCCTTTATTGGTAAAATCAATATCTAATCCTGCTGAATTGTCGGGTAATGATCCGGTTTGATTAATACCAATATTTTGTGCAACCGCATAGCTTAAAGATAAAAAGCAAATGGCAGACAGTATAATATTCCTCATATAAAATATATTTTGATGCGAAAGTAAAATATAATTCGGTAATTTTAAAATTATTTTAAGCTGTCTAAAAATGCTGTAATAGCATGATATATCTTTTGCAACTCTTTTTTTGTAATACATATCGGAGGAACAATGTATAAAACATTCCCAAGTGGACGTAGTAAAATATTTCTTTGAATAAAAAAAGATTCAATAACTTCTGATAATTCATTTAAATATCCGGACTTTGTTTTGGTTTTAACTTCAATCGCTAAAATAATACCTAAGCAACGAATTTCTTTTATATGCTTATGATTTTTAATTTGGTTAAAAAATTGCAGATGTAATGCATTAATATGATTTATTTTTTTGATAAACGACGCCTTGTTTATCAGCTCTATATTAGCAATGGCAGCAGTACAAGCTAAAGGATTAGCAGTGTAGCTATGTCCATGAAAAAAGGTTTTGGTTTTATCTTTTTTAATAAAGGCAGTATAAATAAACTTAGAAGCAACTGTTAATCCTAAAGGCAAAAACCCTCCTGTTAATCCTTTTGATAAACACATAATATCGGGTTTATTTTTGAGATAGTTTGAAGCAAACAATTTTCCGGTTTTTCCAAATCCTGTAAATACCTCGTCTGCAATACAAATAACACTATGTTTTTTACACATGGCAATCAACTCATCTAAATGATGTGCAGAATAAGTTTTCATACCTGCCGCCCCCTGAATTAGCGGTTCAAAAATAAAAGCAGCGACATTATTTTTTTGTAATATTTTTTGCAATTGTTTTTTTACAGAATGGATATTTTGCTCATTTGGAACATCTATAAATTCTGTTTTAAATAGGAGTTTTTCAAAAGGTTTGTTGAACACATTGCGTTCAGCCACACTCATTCCGCCAAAAGTATCACCGTGATATGCTCCCTTTAGGGCAATAATAATGTGTTTGTTGTGATTAAGATTATGGTGATATTGTAGAGCCATTTTAATAGCAACTTCTACAGATGTAGAGCCATTATCCGAAAAAAAAACCTTCGGATTTCTGATGGGAATTATTTTAGCTATTTCTGTGGCAAGCATAACAGCAGGAGGATGTGTAAATCCACTGAATATACAATGCTCCATTATATTTAACTGCTGTTTAATTTTTTTTGCAATATATGGGTGTGAATGCCCATGAACATTAACCCACCAACTTCCAATACCATCAATATATTTCTTATTATGCTCATCAATTAAATAGATGCCCTTTGCTTTCTTAATTACAATGTTTTTTTTTTGATATTTAAGATGTGTAAATGGATGCCAAATAAATTCTTTATCTAATTGTGAATAGTTCATAGAGTAGTTTTGAGATTATTTTTAAATTGTAAAAAAAGTGTATTAAAGGTTTGTGGTGTAATATCGCTCACATAAGGAATCTCTGAAATAAATTCTTCTACTTGCAGTTTTTTAAGTATGGCAGATTTTATTTCTTGTTCAAAGTTTCCATTAAAAATAATTCCCTTAAATGGTATGTTGTGATTGCGAATATAATCAATACTTAGTAGGGCATGATTAATACATCCTAAGTAAGATGATATAACCAAAATACACTCGGCATTAAATAATTTTATTAAATCGGCAATATACAATTCGTTATTAATTGGAACCAATAAACCCCCGGCTCCTTCTATAATAAGAGGGTTTTGTGTGTGTGGCAAAATCAATCTGTTTTTATCTATTTTAATATTTTCTTTTGCTGCTGCTAAGTGAGGAGATGCGGATAACGATAATGTATAATTTTCTGTATGAGTAATACATTCGGGGATTAATTTTTTTATTAAATTACTATCAGTACCTTCTATTGTTCCGGATTGAATGGGTTTAAAATAATCTGCTTTTAAATACTTACAAAGCAAGGCGCTTATTAATGTTTTTCCAACGTTGGTGCCAATTCCGGTTACAAAATATTTTTTCATATAAATTCAGAGAGTGTGTTTATGAGTTGAGTAATTTCAGCCTTGGTATTAAAACTATGTAAAGAAATTCTTACACGTTCTTTCCCTGCTATAACAGTTGGCGGAAAGATAATCTTGGCATAAATATTATGATTTAATAATTTTTTTTGAATGCTATCATGGTTTTGCTGTACACGAAAATACTGAATGGGAGACCGATTATGAGAAAAAGTATTGATATTTGTTGTGATATTTAGGTATGTATTGATATTTTGCAGAAGTAACGCATAATGGTCAGCACTGTTTTTTAATACATCATAAAGTAAAGAAATAATTTGATAATGATATAAAGGCAATGCTGTACTAAAAATAAAGGAACGGGAAAAATTAATTAAGTACTCTTTTAGTAATTTAGAACCCACAATAGCAGCTCCCGAAAACCCAAAAGCTTTGCCATAACCAATAATTCTTGCCACGCATAGTTTTGATATATCTTCTTTATTAAATAATCCTAACTGATGTTCCCCAAGAACGCCAAATCCATGTGTTTCATCAACAATTAAAAATACTTTTTTATTATCAATTAATTCTTTCAAAGTAGAAACGTTCGGTGTATCTCCTTCCATGGAATACAAACTTTCTACTACAACAAAAATATTTTGATAATCATTAATATTTTTATCAATCAATTTTTTTAAGTGATTAAAATCGTTATGTTGAAATTTAAAGTGTTTAGCATAGCTTAGTCTTATGCCATCATAAATAGAGGCGTGCACTTCTTCATCAATTAGATACAAGTCGTGTTTTGATGCAATGCATGAAAAAAGTCCAATATTTGCCTGATAGCCGGAACTATATATCAACGCACTTTCAGCACAATGAATAGCGGCAATTTTGTTTTCAATATTTTCAATAAATGTTCTGTTGCCACTTATTAAACGTGAGCCACCGGAACCCTCTAAAAATAAATTATTAATATTATTAAGGAAGATATTTTTTATTATTTGATTTTTAGAAAAACCTAAATAATCATTACTTGCAAAATCTATTTTATCCTGAAAATCATATAATACTCTTTTATGTGCAATATCAAGTTTTTTGTGCCATTCAAGTATTAAAGGGAAACTACTCATCAGGACAAAAATAATAAATATACGGCTATATTATGAGTTTGTATCTTTTCCTTTCTTTTTGCATTTTTGCCAATAAAAAGAGATGCTTGTAAAGACCTACGGTTATGCAGTAAATGGCATAGACGCACTAAAAATAACCATAGAATGTAATATTGCGCAGGGGGTTAATTTTTTTCTTGTTGGGTTGCCGGATAGTGCCGTGAAAGAAAGTCAGCAAAGGATACAAGCTGCACTAAAAAACCTCGGATATAAAATGCCCGGTAAACAAATTACCATTAATATGGCGCCGGCTGATATTAGGAAAGAAGGAGCTGCTTATGATGCCACTATTGCTATAGGAATTTTGTCTGCATCAGAGCAAATAAAATCAACTGCTTTTGAAGATACTGTAATAATGGGAGAGCTGGCGTTAGACGGCGAACTAAGACCAATAAAAGGAGTGTTGCCGATTACTATTAGGGCACAAAAAGAAGGGTTTAAGAAAATCTTTCTGCCTATTGATAATGCTGAAGAAGCCGCTGTGATTAAAGGTATAGATGTTTATCCTGTAAAAAATATTTTAGAGTTGATTAAACATTTTAATCAGGAAGAGGAAATTGCACCTATAAAAGTTGATGTTGAAAAATTATTTTTAGAAAAACTAAATCATTATGAATTTAATTTTTCAGATGTAAAAGGGCAGCAAAATATTAAACGCGCCTTAGAAATTGCCGCAGCAGGAGGGCATAATGTAATTTTAATAGGACCTCCCGGCGCAGGAAAAACAATGCTGAGCAAACGATTGCCGTCTATTTTACCACCACTTACATTAGAAGAAGCATTGGAAACCACAAAAATACATAGCGTTGCGGGGAGAATAGGAAAACATAATGGGTTAATTACACAAAGACCATTCAGAAGCCCACACCACACTATCAGCGATGTTGCGCTTGTAGGTGGAGGCAACAATCCTCAGCCCGGTGAAATTTCTTTGGCACACAATGGTGTTTTATTTTTAGATGAATTACCGGAATTTAAAAGAACAGTATTAGAAGTGTTGCGCCAACCACTTGAAGATAGGGTAGTAACAATATCCAGAGCTAAATTTAACATCCAATATCCTGCCGGGTTTATGTTGGTGGCAAGTATGAACCCCTGTCCTTGCGGGTACTTTAATCATCCTGAAAAAGAGTGTGTGTGTACGCCGAATATTGTACAAAAATATCTTAATAAAATTTCCGGGCCATTGATGGATAGAATAGACTTGCATGTGGAGGTTGTACCGGTTAAGTTTGACGAATTATCTAGCGCTGCTGTGTCTGAGAATAGCGAGCAAATAAGAGAAAAGGTTATCAAGGCAAGGAATATTCAAACGGAGAGATTTAAAAATAAAGAAAATGTGCATTGCAATGCACAAATGAGCAGTAGCGAAATAAGGCAATATTGTCAATTAGATGAAGCAGGAAATAAAATTATAAAAAATGCAATGGAAAAATTACAACTTTCAGCGCGCGCATACGATAGAATTCTTAAAGTAGCAAGAACCATTGCGGATTTAGATAGTTCAGAAAATATAACAATGAAGCACATTGCGGAAGCTGTACAATATAGGAGTTTAGATAGAGAAAACTGGGGGTTGAATTAAATGCAATAGTTATATAATGATTAAGAGATATTTAATAATAATCTGCTTTCTTGTCTTAAAGATTTATTCTCAAAATAATTATCATTTATTCGAACAAATTAAAGGACTGAAGAATGACTCCTTAAAAGTGGATAGTTTAAATAAACTTTGCTGGAGTAATAGCACAAAAGATGTTTATTTGTCGGAAGAGATTGCAAAGGAGGTTTTAAAAATCGGGAAAGATATTAATTACAAAAAAGGAACTGCTAAGGCGTATATTTTATTGGGTAATATATATATACAAAAAAAAGATTTTCAAAAAGCGATAGAATACTACCAACAAGGACTTCAAATCAGAGAATCCATTAATGATAAAAGTGGCGTTGCTGCCGTATATGGCAACATAGGTAATGCGTTTTTTTTATTACAACAACTTGATAAAGCACTAGAGTATCAAGAAAATGCTTTAGATATTTTTAATTCTTTAGAAAAACTTAAACACTCAGGTGAATATTGGTTTGATATAGCAGAGTGTGATATTAGTATTGGTAAAATATATGTTGCACAAGCTAAATACAAACAAGCAGAGAAGATGTTTAAAGATGCACTCTTATTAAATGAGAAAATATTTTTTTTACCGGCATTACTTACAAACTATAATGAACTGGCAATCTTCTATTATAAAACAAATAACATTACCTTATCCGAAACTTATTTTAATAAAATACTGAACTTAATATCTAAAATAGATGATAAAAAGGTTATATCGGATATTTATCTAAATTATTCCTTAGCTATATTTCAAAAAGAAACACTAAAGGGATTAACTTTTTGTGACAAAGGAATAGATTTAGCAAACACCATTCAAGATAGAGAAAATATACTAAGAGGCTTACAGTTAAAATCTGATATTTTGATAAAGTTAGAGCAATACAAACAAGCTTTAGATGCTTATTTTAAGTACACACAATTGAAAGATTCTATATTTAACGAAAGCACATCAAGATATTTTAATGATATACAGGCAAAATACGAATTCACTCAAAAAAATAACCATATTAAATTATTGGAAAAAGAAAAAGTAATTAAGCAATCAAAAATAAAGCAGCAACAGATTTTTATTATCGGAATAATTATTATTCTGGTTCTTATCGCATTCCTGTTGGCATATATTTATAAATCCTATAAAACAACACAATCAAAAAATTTAATTATTGCACAAAAAAATAAAGATATATTGGAAAGTATTGATTATGCAAAACGCATACAACAAGCTATTTTGCCAAATGAAAAATATTGGGAAAAACTATTGCCAAACAGCTTTGTTTATTATGCTCCAAAAGACATTGTTGCGGGTGATTTTTATTGGATAGAAGAGAATGATCACTATATTTTTATTGCTGCAGCAGATTGTACCGGACATGGTGTACCGGGGGCAATGATTAGTGTAATATGCAGCACAGCACTAACTAAAGCTGTGATAGAAGATAAGCTTATTGATACAAACGATATACTGAACAGAACCAGAGAAATTGTTTTAGAAAAACTAAGTAAGAGTGAAGAAAATATTCAAGATGGCATGGATATTTGTTTAATTCGGATGAAAAAAAATAGTAATAAATATATACAGTATAGTGGAGCCAATAGACCGCTATTCTTAATTACTAGTAATTATGAAATTAAAGAAATAAAACCGGATAAGCAGCCAATTGGCAAATATGATGATGCACAGCCTTTTTCAAAACACGACATAATACTTGATGAGCATACTATGATTTATGCCATTACAGATGGTTATGCAGATCAATTTGGCGGCAATAAAAATAAAAAGTTTTCTTTAGCTTTATTAAGGGCGACTTTAAAAGAACACGCATCATTAGAGTTAAATAAACAGAAACTTGCTTTTGAAACAACATTAGCAAATTGGAAAAAACATAATGAGCAAACAGACGATATAACTTTAATCGGAATAAAAATAATATGATAACAATACTTCTTGCCGATGACGAAGAGAACATGAGAGAAATTATAGCTTTTAATCTAAGAGAGCAAGGCTATGGTGTTATAGAAGCTAAAAATGGTAAAGAAGCATTAGAATTATTTCAAAAAAACAGAAAAAAGTTGCACCTTGCATTGCTAGATGTAATGATGCCCGGAATAAACGGGTTTGAGGTATGTGAAAAAATAAAACAAATCGACAAACAATTTCCTGTATTTTTTATGACCGTTCGTAATGATAGCGCAGACAGAGTATATGGGTTAAAATTAGGAGCAGAAGATTACTTGCCAAAACCATTTGATTTAGAGGAATTATTGCTGCGTGTAAAAAATATCTTATCAAGAAATAAAACCGAAACCCTCTACGAGATAAATGGTATTAAAATTAATTTTGATACCATGGAGATTATCCTGAAAAATAATGAAATACATAAACTATCTGTAAAAGAAACTGATTTGCTACATTTGTTTATTAAAAATAAAAATACTGTTTTGAGTCGGGAAAAGATTTTAGATGCCATTTGGGATAATGCAGAGAGTGCCTCATACAGAACAATTGATAATTTTGTACTTTTATATAGAAAAATTTTTGAAAAAAATCCAAAAACCCCGGAATATTTTATTTCCATAAGAGGAAAGGGTTATTTATTTAAATATCAAAATGATGAAAAATAATATTTTAATTTTTAGCTTAATAGTTTATTGGCTATTAAATATAGTTGTTGCACAAACAGAAAATAAATATGAAAAACTAATTAATGATATTCAATTTGAAAACTTTGCAAAAAAAAGAAAATTAGTATCACATTGGCAAATATATCAGTTAAGAGATAGTGGCGCACTAGTTGTAAGACTAAAATCAAACAAGAAAGTTATTGCGCTTTTACAAAAAAATAATAATACAGTCGAGGCAAAAAAAATTGAAACAGAAACATTGCAAAGAAATAAAACTATTTTAGATGCTTTTATGCAGTACTATACCTTTTCAAAGGTTTATTTTATTTATGATTACTCTTCCGATAGTTTAAGAAAAAATTCATCAGGAAAATTCTTCTTAAATAAAAATTTGGAAAGAGACACAGGGATAATTTTAAAAGAAAAATTTTATTTGATAGCTGAAAACAACAACCTGGTTACCTCTACTATTGGTATGATTCCCGACTCGCTGGCTCCTTATGCAGTTGAAAAAGGCAGTGAATCTAAAAATATGGCAATTGTGATAAAAAATAAATATGGACATCAATTAAAAGCACCATTCCCATTTTTTGTTAGAAAATTTTATGTTAGTAAAAAGGATATGTTTCAAAAATTGCCACGCTATGCTTCAAAGTCGCAATACATTCAGCAATTAACCTTGCCAACCGCAGAAGAATTAAAATCTTGTAAGTTTTGCTTTTCCGTGTTGGTTTTAGACATGTATTTATACGAATATAAAGAAGCCGTATCAAGACCGGAAATTATAGAGGATATAAAACATTATTTATACTAATTCTTTTTCCATCCAATAATGTTGAATACTCCCAAAAAGAACATCTCCTTTTTCAACAATTTTATAGTTTGCTTTTTGATAAAATGCAACAGCGTTTTCTCTGGCATTTAGTTTAATTTTACACAGTCCAATGTTTTTTGCGTGATATTCTAAGAAGGTTAAAATTTTACACCCTAATTTTTCCCCTCTGAAATCTTGATGAACAGCCATATATCGTATTTGCCCTACTTCTGAGTTGCCTATTGTTTGCAAGCGGCCACACGCAATACAATAATTATTAAATTCAATAAAAGCGTTGTATGATGTTGCTTCTAACGAATCATAAGAATCAGAATAGAATAAATTCAGAGGTGCTCTTAAAACTTCATAACGCAATAAGAATATCTTTTCCAAATCGTGTTGTGATTGTGCTAATTGAACAATCATAAAATTTCAAAAGCAATACTTGTTAGTATATTATATGTTTTATTATCGACCGTAAAGGGCTTGATTAGTTTTTGTGTTTCCAAATTATTCATAACTTGCTCAATGTCTTTAATTAGCCCCACAGGAATATTGTTTTGAATACAGATATCATAAAGATAAGAGCAATTTATTTGTTCGATATTTTTTTGAAGAATATCGTATAATACACCTCTATTTATAACTCTATTTTGATTGGATATAAAACGAGTATCGTTATTAAGCCCATGTAAATTAATAACCTCACAAAGTTTTTTAAATTGTATGTCTGAGCCAATGGCAAATGTAATAAGTTGGTTATCCTTTGTTTTAAATATCTCGCCGTATGGTGCAATATTTGGATGTTTAGAACCCAAAGGAGGTGGATTGTATGAAGACACAGAGTAGTTTGCTCCCTGATTAACCAATGAAACAACCGCAGCATCATATAAAGAGCAATGTACATAAGCTCCACTTCCTACTTTTAATTTTTTATAAAGTGCTAATAAAATCCCCTCTTTAATTTGATGCGCGCATAAAACATCAATTAATGCAACGGGTATTTTGTTTGGAAGATTTTGTTCTTCCCTATTTAAGTGCATAAAGCCTGTTTCGGCTTGTAAAATTAAATCAAATGCAACACGAGGATTGTTTTTACCAAATCCTGAAATTGCAACATAAATAATGGTTGGATTAATGGATTTAATTAAATCATAATGTACAGCTAATTTCACATCATCTTTATATTTAAAGTTTGTGATTAATATGTCCGCAGATTTCACCAACTCATAAAGATTTTCTAAGTCCGATTTTTTAAGAAGATTTAAGTAGCGTACTTCTTTAAATGCATTAACAGACAAATAATATGCGCTTAAATTTTCTTTTGGATTTTCTTTTGGATTTTTCCACTGACGAGTAATATCGCCTTGTGTATTTGGATTCTCTATTTTAATAACATGTGCGCCTAATTCTGCTAAAAACATGGCAACAGACGGTCCTGCAAGTACACCGGACAGGTCTATCACCTTTATATCTTTTAATAAAGAGTTAAGCATATTTTTGTTCTGATTCAAATTGAGCTTGATGCAAGTGATAATAATAATCCTTATTTTTCATTAACTCTTGGTGCGTACCCATTTCTATAATTGTGCCATCGTTTAGTGCAATAATTTGTTGCGCCATTTGAATAGTAGATAAACGGTGTGCAATAATGATTGCCGTTCTGTTTTCTAATACTTTTTTTAATGTACTTTGTAATATTTGTTCAGTATGTGAATCAATCATAGATGTTGCTTCATCTAGTATAAAAATTTTTGGATGATGTACGTATGCACGCAAAAATGCAATCATTTGCTTTTGTCCGGAAGATAATGTTGCGCCGCGTTCTTGTGGCATATAATTGTAATTATCCGGTAACGACATAATATAATTATGCAAGCCAATTTCTTTTGCTGCATCAATAACAATATCTTTAGTAATATGCGGATTAAAAAGCAGAATGTTGTTTAAAATAGTATCGTTAAAAAGATACGAATCTTGTAGTACTGCCGCGGTGCTTTCTCGCAATGATTTTAATGAATAGTTTTGAATGGGTATATTATCTATTAAGATTTCTCCTATAGATATATCGTATAATCTTGAAATTAATCCTGCAATGGTGCTTTTTCCGGAACCTGTATGCCCAACAATGGCAGTAACGCTATTTGCCGGAATAAAAAATGAAATATTTTTTAATACTAGATTTGGATTAGCCGGATAATTAAAAGAAACATTTTTAAATGTTATACCATATTTTACATCCAAAAGCATTGTTGTTCCAAAATCATTTTGAATAATCTCTTTGTCTAATAACTCATATACTCTTTCAGATGCAACCAATCCCATCTGTAGTGTGTTTAGTTGGTCGGCAAGCATTCGTAGAGGCCTGAATAGCATCTGTGTCATCATTATAAAAAAAGTAATTTCTCCTAATGAGAAATTTTTAATTTTGAAGGAAGTATAAATAACCAATGCAATAGCAATGCTAGATAAAATTTCAAGTACAGGAAAAAAAACAGAATAATACCAAATAGATTTTATGTGAGCGTTTCTATGTTTTTTATTTAAATCAGTAAATTTGATGTATTCAGTATTTTCTGCGTTAAACTGTTGAACAATACTCATGCCACTTAAATGCTCTTGAATAAAGCGATTGAGATTTGCTACGGCATTGCGAACTTCTTTAAATGCTTTTTGTACACCATTTTTGAATAGCCATGTTGCAAATAGAAGAATTGGTAAAATAGATAATACGGCTAAAGATAATGAAACATTGATAAATAGCATTGTAATAATAAAAACAATAATAGTAACAATACTTCCTAGAATAGTAGTAAAGCCATCTGAAAAGATTTCATTCATTGCTTCCATGTCCGAAACTGCCCTTGTTACAATGGTTCCAACGGGTGTAGTGTCAAAAAAATGGATAGATAATTTTGTAATGTGTTCAAATAATTTTTTTCTTGTTTTTAAAACTAGCTTTTGCCCGAGAATAACAGAGATAACACTATTTGTATATTGTAATGTTGCCTCAACCAACATAAGTACAATTAGAGTGATACCTGCTGTATGTAACATATCGGTATCAAAATGAGATTGTATATTATTAAGAGTTTTATTAATGATAAGTGGACGCACAATGGCAATGCCGGATATACTAAGGGTTAAAAAAACAGCAGAGTAAAATAATTGCGGATACTTAGCCAACTCTTTTATCAGACGGGTAATAGTGTTTTTATCCTTACTCATTCTATGTTATTTATAAATAGTGCATCAGGGTATTCTACTTTACTTAAATAAAGTCCTTCTGCCGGCACAGAAAATCCGGCTAATTTTCTATCACGTGCGGCAATTATTTTTTCTAAATCATTAATATCTATTTTTTCATCACTAATCCATAATAGTGTTCCCATAATGGCTCTTACCATATTCCTTAAGAATCTATTTGCCGTAATTGTAAATTTAATTTGATTATTTTCTTGACTCCAGTTAAAAAAAGAAATATGACATATTGTGTTATTGTATTTTTCTGCGGCTTTGGTAAAGCAGGCAAAATCTTTGTGCATAGCAATAATTTCAATGGCTTTTGATATTTTAGTAAAGTCAAGCGGAGTGTGTAAAAAGTACGATTGATTAGATAAAAATGGATCTTTTTTTTGATGAATATAGTATTCGTAAGTTCTGGATATTGCATCAAATCTTGCATGTGCAGAGTTAGTTACCAAAAAAATATTTTTTATGGCAATTTCTTCCGAAAGCATACAGTTCCATTTGTAAATCCAAAAATCAAAGGGATGAGATAATAAATTGTCTGTATCAAAATGTGCGAAAAATTGTTTGGCATGTACGCCCGCATCTGTTCGTCCACATCCTGTAATTGTTATTTTATGTTTAAGTGTTAAAGAAAGGGTTGTTTCTAAAATATTTTGAATGGTATGTGGTGTGTTTTCTTGAGTTTGCCACCCATTAAAAGGCGCTCCGTTATATGATATTTCTAGAAAAAAACGTGGCATTATTAAAAATTATACTCCTTATAGTGTTTTGTAAACTCTTCGTCTTTAATAGGAATATTGTGCTGCACTTCCATATAATCATAGCTTTCTAAAAGGCCTTTGTCGTCATATAAGTTTACAGAAACAGGTAAAAATGTTTTTTCATCAATATATAAAAATGCTTTTTTGCAAAACATTTTTGGGATGAGAATAGCAGTATTCTTTTTTAAAAATCCATAATCGTAATATAAATTATTTTTATCACGAATGATGTATTCGTTTAAGTTATTGTGTCGTGCAATAGAAACTATAGTTTCTTTTTCTTTAATAGTATGTGGTATATATTCAAAAGATGAACTTTCATAAACAAGCACATAGCATTCTTTCCCATTTTTTTCTCTTACTCCAATATAAGAAAGTGATTTTAACAGATTGTCTTTTTCTTTTGATAAAGCATATTCTATAGTATTGGAAATATATTGAAATCCTAATTCGTGAATAGTATAGTGTTGATTTTTTTTCATAAGAGAGCCGTTGGGATCTAGCCAAAGGCTTACCGGGAGAGAGGGGTGTTTTACTAAAGATTTATTTTCATTTTTGTTTTGCACATATAGAATTTCAAGATGTTTTGCCGGGTTTTTAAAATATAGTTTTTTAATTGGTTCATAAGATACTTTAATATATGCGGTGGACTGAACATATTTATTTTGAACTCTTTCTAAAGAGATTAATTTAAGCTTTAAGGTTTTAATCTTATCAATAGAATCTGCCATTCTATTTAATATTGTAAATGGTGAGGGAGGCTCTGTTTCAGTTATTCTAAAAGACAAAGAGATAATAATCAGAAAAAGGCTTGAAAAATTCAGTATTTTTTTTACACTCATTTTATTTCAATTTTATCGTAGCTGCTGGGAACCTTTAATGAAAGATTTTGTGGCTTATTTATTTCAACTTTTGAATATTGAACATTAAAATTAAAAGTATTATTAGTTGTAACTTCTGTTTGTATGGTTCTTGGAAATACCAAAGAATCTATATTTTGAAAATTAAAATAATTAACTTTTAATGAGTGGCGATTTTGGATATCTAAAAATTCGTTTTGAGAAATTTTATATGTATTTGGTAATATACTGATAATTTGAATAGGCTCTCTTACAATAAGAAGTTCTTTGTCTTTTAATAATCGCTTAATTTTTCTTTTTTTTGTTGTGGTAAGAATATAATTGCAGTCTTTTTTATTAAAAACTAATTTTATTTTTTCATCACTATCATAAAATGTGGCGCTATTGCCAAATAATACAGATTGTATAAGGTCTAAATCGGCATGAATATTCAGTAGTTTAGAAATATTGTCTATACTTCCATAATAATATTTCTTTTTTGGATATACCACCATTTTTACAGAATCGTTAGTAATTAGAATTTTTGCTACATCAAATAAACCAATAGCTTCCACTGTAATAAGAATTGCGCTGTCTTTTTTTGATCGGATACGAATATCTACATCTGTTTCTTCACTGTCGATTTTTAGTTTAGTGTCTGCTTTTGCATATATCCACTGATAATTAAAACTATTTTTTTGTAATAACTGTAATAGTTCCTTAGTAGATTTTATAGTTAATTTACATTTGGCGGTATCAGATATGGGTTTTTGCTGAGCAATGTGTTTTTTTGTTTTACACGATAAAAAAATGCCGGAGGCAATAACCACACCGAAAAACATTAAGTAAAAAAAGTATCTATTCATCTATTTTATTGGTTTGAATTTTTTTTAGTAATATTTCAGATGTGTTCCCTGCTTCTTTTGATTTTATCCAATACTCCATTGCCTTATCTTTTTTATTTAGATGATACAGAATATCTCCGTAATGTTCCAGCATAATAAATGAGTGCTTTTTATCTAAAGCCATTTTCATCCATTTTTCAGCTTCAGCATATTTCTTTTCCTGATATAAAATCCAAGCGTATGTATCTAAATAATTAGCATTGTCAGATGCAATATCCAAGCTTTTTTTACTCATTTGTTCGGCTTTATCTAATTTTTCTTTTCGAAGTGACAGATAATAGCTGTAATTATTTAGAGTATTCGCATTCTCCGGATTTATTTTTAGGGCATTATCAAAATACTTATCTGATTCAGGATACTTTTTTATTTCATTATATAATTCTCCCATTTCTATGTAAATATTCTCAAGTAACAAGTTATTATCTAATGCATAATCAATGGCGGTATTGTATGCAGTAATTGCTTTATCATATTGTTTGAGATTTCGGTATCCAATGCCCTGATAAAAATATAGTGCCGGCTGGTTAGGGAAACTTTCAATAGCCAAATTACTATGTTTAATCATAGAGTCGTATAGATTTAATTCATATTCTACAGATAATAATTGCTCCCAAATTGCATACTTATTTTTACTAAAAATAGCGGCTTTATAATATTCTGTAGCGGCTTCTTGTTTTTTAGAGTCGCGCAATAAAAAGTCGGCATAAATGCTGTGTGCCTCCGGTGCCATTGGGTGTGTGCTTAAGAATGTTTGACACAATCTATAAATATCTATATCTACACCTTTTTCGTTACGGGAAGAATTATAAAGTTTAATTAAAATACCCAATTTATCTTTAATGTCATAATCGGGGTTTTTAAATAATTCATTCAGATGATAATATGCTTTTTCCTCATTGTTTTCAAAAATATAATAGTCGTATAAAATAAGGTGCGCTGTTGAGTTGAGAGAATCTTGTGCTAATAGTTCTTTTGACAAATCTATTGCCTTATTAATTTCTTTATTTTTATAAAACATGCCGGCTAATACTTCTTTTGCTTTATAATCATTTGGAAAGATATTTAGATACTTTTTTAATTCTTTTTCAACCTCTACGGGTTTGTTCATAAAATAAAGCAGGGTAACCTTATCATACATTATGTCAAAAGAATATCCGAATTTTTTTTCCATTGTATTTAAAACTTCCAATGCTTTATAGGGTTGATTATTTAATTCATGTTCTAAAATCAATTGTCTATACAAATCTTCATTTCTTGGATTCTTTTCAATTAATTTTTTCAGAACAGCAATGGCTTGGTTGTACTTGCCTATGGTGTGATAACTTTTTATCAAATTTTGCTGATACCAAATATTATTTGGATTATTCTTTACGGCTTTCTCGGCATATTCGACCGATTCCTTATTTTTATTATTTAAACGGTATAAATTAGATAATTCATATTGTACAGCAGCAGAGCTCGGTAAAATACTCTCACACATTTTAAAGTGAAATTCGGCTTCATTAAGTTTTCCGAATAATTTTTCTGAACACGCTTGTATAAATAAACCTGATAGTTCAGCGTCTTTATCATTAGAAAGAATAGTACTTGTATTATTTGTACTCAAATTCTTTTTAGACACACAAGAATGTGAGAATATTGAAATAAAAACAATTATTATTATATAAAGAAAGTGGACGTGTTTGTGCATTTATTGTATTTGAGAATAATCGCTGATGTTTAGTGTTATTGGTGTTTGTTTCACGGATGAATGACTGCCTATAATGCTATTTTGAATATTGCTTTTTTCTATAGAAGCATCTGACATAACAATAGAGTTGGCGATAATACTATTTTGAACCTTTCCATTATTACCAATGCTTACATAAGGACCGATAATGCTATTTTCAATAACAACATTATTACCGATATAACAAGGTTCAATAATCGTACTATTTTTAATATTGTTTTTTGGAATAGTAAATGAGTTAGATAATAAAACTCTTTGATGTGAATATAAAGCAGTTTCTTTATTACCACAATCCAACCACTCAACTACGTTTTCAGAATATAGTTGCTTGCCTTTATTTTTAATACTTTCCATGGCATTGGTTAATTGATACTCTCCTTTTTCTTTCAAATTATTATCAACTAAATACTGTAATTCTTTCCTTAAATTTTCTCCGTCTTTAAAAAAATAAATGCCAATAATAGCCTCATCACTTACAAATGTTTCCGGTTTTTCTACAAAAGCAAGTATTTTTTTATTTTTATCTGTAGTTACTACACCATATTGGCGAGGGTCTTCTACTTTTTTTGTCCAGATAATTCCATCTTTTTGAGTATCTATATTAAAATCAGCTTTAAATAAAGTATCGGCAAAAGCTATTAAAATATTACCTTGTAATGATGCCGCTGCACACAATATGGCATGTCCTGTTCCTAAAGCTTCTTCTTGATAATAAATAGCACCTTTGCTGTTATATTTAGAAGCAATATTTAAAAGATTTGTTTCAACATCTTTTCCAAAATCAGGGTGGATAATATAAGCCACTTCTTCTATTTTTTGCTTGGTAGATTTAAAAACTTCATAAACCAGCCATTCCACAATAGACTTATCGGCAATTGGAAATAAAGGCTTTGGCGTTGTAAGTGTGGATGGGCGCATTCGTTTTCCCTTTCCTGCCATTGGAATTATTAATCGCATTTTTTAAGGTTTAATATAGTGGCAAACCTACATAAAATTTTCAGATTTATTTTCATCAAAATATACTATTATTGAATAAGAATGTTTTAATATTCCGTCTTTTTATAAATTACATTTCTTTCCGAGAGATAATTCATAACGAAGTTAAAAGAATTTGTATTAGAGCCAATTAATTCGGGAGGAAAAATGCCTTTTGCATTAAATGTATTTTCTAAAATTAAATGTGCCATTGCGGCGCATGTAAACCCTGTTGTGCGGGACATAGAGCTGAATCCTGTTGTTACATCGTATTTATCTAATAAATTATATTCGTAAGTTTTATCAATATTTTTTTCTTTACCTTTAATAATAATACGCATAATGGTAAACTCTTCTTCGTTTTTATTTAGCTTCCAAATATTTTTTAAAAGCTTTGCGGTTACGTCAATGGGTTTAATTTTTACATTATTTATATCTATCTTTTCTTCGTCAAAAAAACCAGCCGTTTTTAATGCTTGGATTAGTTTAGTATGTCCGGGGTAACGCAATGTTTTTTCTTTCATGTTAGGAACCCGCATGGTATGTAAAATGCTTCGTAGCCCGTCGGTATTAAAAGATTCCAAAGTACCTATTCCTGCAAAGTCAATAGATTCTAATTCTGACAGAGCGGGTTTTGTTACTATTTTCCCATTTTCCATTAGCCTTGCGGGGCGGGTATATTCTTCAATAACATCAATAGGAGAAAACGGTGCTTTATATTCAAATGGAAATTTTCTTTCCATAGGCAGCCCACCAACCATACACTCGAAGTATTCTACTTGCATTTGTGAATAATGATAGCCCAATAATAAATTACTCATGCCCGGTGCCACGCCACAATCTACAATAGCAGTAACGTTTTTTTCTTTAGCCAAATCATTTAAACTTAATGCGTCTTCAGGAAAAAAAGAAATGTCTGCTACGTTTTTTCCCAAGTTAATTATATTTTTTAAAACATTATATCCTAAAAACCCGGGCAATGCAGAAACAACCAAGTCGCTACCGCTAACTAATTTTTGCAGGGTATTAAAATCGGTTACATCTGCTTTTATGGTTGTAAGGTTCTTCTTATTTGCCAATGTTTGCAGTGAATGCTCGTTCATATCTATTACTTCAACTAAAAACTTTTTTGATAAATCTTGAGCAATGACACTGCCTACAAGTCCACTTCCTAATACTGTAATTTTTTTTGCTTGCATATCTTTACTTTTAGTAACTATGGCAAAAATATATAAATTTTTTAGGGGAACCTATAGGAAATCACTAAATACAAGTGATACAATTTTTACAAAAATATTATAAATAAAAAGGTCGGCTCTTTCACCGACCTTTTGCTCCTCGGGCAGGGCTCGAACCTGCGACCCCATGATTAACAGTCATGTGCTCTAACCGGCTGAGCTACCAAGGAATTTTATTTTGAGGTGGCAAATTTATACCAAATATTTAAAATAAACAATACCTTTGCAAAAAATTTTATGAGCTTATTAGTTATAGGTACAGTAGCATACGATGCAATTGAAACACCATTTGGTAAAACAGACAAAATAGTTGGAGGTGCCGCCAGTTTTATTTCGCTTGCCGCATCTTATTATAATCCTAATATTCATTTAGTATCCGTAATAGGAGATGATTATGATCAAAACTTTTTAAAACTATTACAGTCACGTGGTATTAATTTAGACGGGCTTGAAGTAAAAAAAGGAGAGAAATCTTTTTTTTGGAAAGGGAAATATCATACAGACATGAATAGCCGTGATACGTTGGATACACAATTAAATGTATTGGCTGAATTTAGTCCAAAGGTTCCCGAAAACGCAAAAAACGCAGATTTTTTAATGCTTGGGAACTTAATGCCGTCCATTCAAATGAATGTGCTTAAACAAATGAATAAACGTCCGAAATTAGTAGTAATGGATACTATGAATTTTTGGATGCAAACAGCCATAGATGATTTATTAAAAGTATTAAAAGAAATAGATGTGCTAACCATTAATGATGAAGAGGCTCGCCTGCTAACCAATACACACTCGTTGCGTAAGGCGGCAAAGCAAATTTTATCAATGGGACCAAAAATTTTAATTATTAAAAAAGGAGAGCATGGTGCATTGTTGTTTCATAAAAACGATGTTTTCTTTGCGCCGGCATTGCCCTTAGAAGATGTATTCGACCCAACAGGTGCGGGTGATAGTTTTGCCGGTGGCTTTGTAGGATATTTAAGCAGAACAAAAGACATATCTTTTGATAACTTAAAACGCGCTATAGTTGTTGGTTCTGCAATGGCAAGTTTTACTGTAGAAAAATTCGGAACAGAAGCATTACAGAATTTAAATCCCGGTACCATTCACAACAGAATACAAGAATTTGTAAAATTAAGCAGCTTTGATTTTAAATTAGAAACTGTATAAATTCATGAAAGCCCAAACAGCTAAAGGCACACGCGACTTCTCTCCTATTGAGGTAAAAAAAAGAGAATATATTATTCAAACCATTAAAGGATTTTATGAGTTATATGGCTACTTACCCATTGAAACGCCGGCTATAGAAAATCTTTCGACGCTAACCGGAAAATACGGAGAAGAAGGCGATCAGTTATTATTCAAAATACTAAACTCGCGACTACATGAACATAAAAATAAAGAGAAGTTATTATCAGAGTTTAATAAAATGCTGGATAAATCTTATAATAGCGAAGATATTTCTGAACGAGCCTTGCGATATGATTTAACAGTTCCTTTTGCAAGATATGTTTCACAATATCGCCATCAAATTACTTTTCCTTTTAAAAGATATCAGGTACAACCTGTGTGGAGAGCGGATAAGCCGCAAAAAGGAAGATATAGAGAATTTATTCAATGTGATGTAGATTGTATAGGCAGTACATCTTTATTATGTGAAACTGAATTGGTGTTGTTAATCAATCAGGTATTTGAAAAATTAA
The DNA here is from genome assembly GCA_039811645.1 of Bacteroidia bacterium. Lineage (GTDB taxonomy): Bacteria > Bacteroidota > Bacteroidia > B-17B0 > Aurantibacillaceae > BPGX01. The sequence goes on from JBDHZB010000001.1 coordinate 87,443, forward strand.
ATCTTAATGTTGTTTTAAAATTAAATCATCGCAAGTTATTGATTGCTATTATTGAGCATATTGGTGCGGGGCAATGGTTTAACCAAATAGTAACGCTTATAGATAAGTTAGATAAAGTAGATTCGGCAATTATAAAACAAGACTTGATACAGTTGGGCTTAAATACAATGCAAATTGAGCAGTTGTTTACGCTTATTTCTGTTAACTATAATGCACAAGAGAAGCTTCAATATTTTCAAACACAATTAAATTCTGAATCAGCAAAAAAAGCCATAGAAGATTTAAACTTTATTTTTAATCTTATTGATACTAAAAAAATGCACATTCAGCTGGATTTAGATGTTAAGTTAGCGCGTGGCTTAAACTATTACACAGGTACTATATTTGAAGTAAAAGCACTGACAGATAATTTCTCTGCCAGTATATTGGGTGGCGGGCGTTATGATGATTTAACGGGTATTTTTGATTTTCCAAATATTAGCGGTGTTGGCGTATCATTTGGTATTGATAGAATATATGATGTAATGAACGACCTGAATTTATTTCCGGAATCGTTAAACAAAATAGCTCCTGCAAAAGTTTTAATTAGCTATACATCTCCCGAATATATAACGTATGCCCTAAACACAGCACAGAATTTAAGGAATGTAGGTATTGCCACCGAATTATATCATCAAGCAGATAAACTGAAAAAACAATTTGAATACGCTAATAAAAAACAATTTCCATACATTATTATTATTGGTGATAATGAAGTGCAAGGCAATATATTAACTATAAAAAATATGAATACTAGTGAACAAAAATCTGTTGCTGCTTCAGATGTTATTAAATTTTTTATAAATAATCATGAATAATAACGCAGATATTATTGTTATTGGTGGAGGCATTGTTGGTGCGGCTACGGCTTATAAATTGGCAAATTATTTTTCTCATAAAACAATTTTCTTATTAGAAAAAGAAAAACAATTGTCATTGCATCAAACAGGTAGAAATTCGGGTGTAATTCATTCGGGTATTTATTATAAACCCGGTTCTTACAAAGCAAAAAATTGTGTAGAGGGTAGAAGAGAGTTGGTTGCATTTGCTCAAGAGCATCACGTTCCACATGATGTTTGCGGAAAAATAATTGTAGCCACACACGAATCAGAAATGGCACACCTTAATAAAGTATATCAAAATGGACTGGCAAATGATGTGGAGGGTATAGAAATAATTACAGATAAGCAAATACAAGAAATAGAACCACACTGTAGAGGTATTAAAGCAATATGGGTGCCATGTACCGGTATTATTGATTTTCCGGCGGCAACTCGTAAAATGGCTGAGATAGTACAGCAGAAAAATTCAACAAATAAAATTTTATCGGAACACGAAGTAATAAATATTATTCAAGATGATAATATAGTAAGAATAGTTACTAATAAAGGAACATACACTGCAAAGCATGTTGTGGTGTGTGGCGGGCTTCAAGCAGATAGATTAGCCGGTAAAAAAGTAACGAAGAAAGAAGTTGCTATTGTGGGCTTTAGAGGAGATTATTATGACTTAACACCGCAAGCACAACACAAAGTTAAAAATCTGATTTACCCGGTACCAAATCCGCAGTTTCCTTTTTTAGGCGTACATTTTACCAGAATGATACACGGTGGAACAGAATGTGGACCAAATGCTGTTTTTGTATTTAAACGAGAAGGGTATTCAAAAACTTCCTTTAGTATTAAAGATACTTTAGAGGCATTGTCATTTAAAGGTACATGGAAATTTTTTGCTAAACATTGGAAGTTTGGTATAGACGAATATAGAGGGGCATTTAGTAAAACATTCTTTTTAAAACGATTACAAAAATTAATCCCTGATTTAAGCATGGATGATATTATTTCATCAAGATGTGGTGTAAGGGCAATGGCGTTAGATAATAATGGCAATATGTTAGATGATTTTAAAATAATTCCTGATGGAAAAGTTTTACATGTTATCAATGCGCCATCTCCTGCGGCTACAGCATCACTTGCTTACGGTAATGAAATAGCGCTTACTGCTATTAAGGAATTGAATATTAATTAAAATGCAACATAACCATCACAAAAATTAAAAAATGAATATAGCAATAATTGGTTATGGTAAAATGGGTAAGATTATAGAAACCATTGCGCTTAAAAGACATCATAAAATAGTTTTAAAAGTAACTTCACAAGATAAATTAGATGTAACTGTATTAAAAAACAGCAATGCAGATGTTGCAATAGAATTTACTCAACCCACTGCAGTAGTCAAAAATATCTTAACATGTTTTGAAGCAAATATCCCTATTGTTGTTGGTACTACCGGATGGAATGAGCAATTTCAAAATATTTCTAATACTTGTAAAGAAAAAAATCAGACATTGTTATATGCCAGCAATTTTAGTATTGGGGTTAATCTCTTTTTTAAGTTAAATGATTATTTTGCCCAACTGATGAAAAAATTTAACGAGTATGATGTGCAAATGACAGAAGTGCATCATGCTGCAAAAAAAGATGCACCAAGCGGAACAGCAGTAACCATTGCGGAACAAATCTTAAAACAGTATCCACAAAAACATTCGTGGAGCTTAAATCAAAATAATAACACTTTATACATTAATGCGCATAGAGTTGGAGATGAAAAAGGATTTCATGCTGTTCATTATTTAAGTGAAATAGATGAACTTCAAATATCTCATCATGCATATAGCCGCAATGGATTTGCATTAGGCGCGGTACTGGCTGCCGAATACATCAAGGATAAAAAGGGAGTAATTAATTTTAATGAAGTACTTAGCCTTTAGTTCTTAATATCAATTTTTTCAATTCTGTTTTGATGTCGCCCTCCTTCAAAATTTGTTTCTAAAAATATTTTAGTAATAGCTTTTGCGGTATTTTCGTCAATAAATCTTGCGGGGAGTGCTAATACATTAGCATTGTTGTGTTGGCGGGCTAGTTGAGCAATTTCAACAGTCCAGCATAATGCACCTCGAATACCCTTATGTTTATTAACTGTCATATTAATTCCGTTACCACTACCACAAATAACAATACCTAAATTACTTTCGTTATTTATAACTGAAACAGCTACTTGATGCCCGTAGTCAGGATAATCACAAGAATCGGTGCTGTTTGTACCTTTATCTAAAACACTATATCCAAGTTCAATTAAAAATTTTTTTAATTTTTGCTTTAGTTCAAATCCCGCATGATCACTGCCAATAGCTATTTTTCTTACTGTTGTCATAAAATTTTTTGTTTATTGTTTTTCCCATTTTTTCCATGTACATGTACATCTAAAACCCGTGTAAGCACTAGCGGTTTGTTGATTAAAAAATAAGTTTTTTTCAATGTCAATGCACAAATCCATATAAGAACCACCAAAAGCAACGTTTTCTTTATTTGTCCACTCTCTTACATTCCCAATAATATCTGTTATTTGTAGATATTTATCATGGTATTTTTCGTACACTTGATGGGGGGAATGAGTACTTGTGTTGTTATCTAAACAATTTATGGCAAGCACTAATTTATATTTTGAAAGTTGTGTTGCATGTGTGGTTTTGATAGAATCAACGAGGCGCGCTACTTTTATAAATGTACTATTATTCGGTAGAGAATATTCAGGATAGTATTGTATGGTTGAATTAGCGGGCGTATTGTTGTACTGTCCGTTGAAGTATTTTTCTATTGTAAATACGGCATTTCCTTTTGCGTTAGGATTAAATTTAATGAGCCGCTTCTTGATTAAGAAGAACTCCATTACTCTGTCTGACCGCCATTTACAAAAAGCTTCAGCTTGTTTTTGCGATATCCCTACAACAGGAAAATCTCTATAATCTTTTGAACGTAAGTATTTTGTTTGGAATGTTGTGTTGTTAGAGGTTGTCCATACATTTGTATCGGGTAATATGGCTTTATAAGCGGTATCTCCTATATGTTTTTTAGTCCATATTAGAAATTCTAAATAACTAAAATTGCTTACTTCTGTTTGGTCTATAAAAAAATTATTATCGATTTTTATTGTGCCGGGCGGAGTAGAATACTCTTTAAGCATTAAAGGTTGCTTATCTTTAAATGATAAAACAATAAAAGCTAAAAGTACAACAGGGATAAATTTTTTCACTTACTTAAGAAATAATTTGTCTTGAAATAACTAATTTTTGAATTTCGCTTGTGCCTTCTCCAATAGTACATAGTTTACTGTCTCTGTAATATTTTTCAGCAGGAAAATCTTTTGTATAACCATATCCGCCAAATATTTGCACAGCTTCTGTGCTTACTTTTACAGAGACCTCTGATGCAAAGTATTTTGCAAATGCTCCTTCTTTGGTTATTTTTAATCCTCTATTTTTCATATCCGCTGCTTGATATGTAAGTAATTCAGAAGCTTCTACTTCTGTAGCCATATCAGCTAATTTAAATCCTATTGCTTGAAAATTGGCAATTGGTTGATTAAACTGCACTCTTTCTTTAGCGTATTTTAACGCGGCTTCGTAAGCGCCACGTGCAATGCCACAAGACAATGCAGCGATGGATATTCTTCCACCATCTAAAACTTTCATCGCTTGAATAAAGCCATCACCTTCCTTCCCAATTAATTGTGATTTATGAATACGGCAATCTTGAAAAATGAGCTCGGCAGTTTCGCTGGCACGCATTCCTAATTTGTTTTCTTTTTTTCCTGATGAAAAACCGGGTGTTCCTTTTTCAATAATAAAAGCACTCATACCATGGCTATCGCCTTTTGCTCCTGTTCTTGCTATAACAACAGCTACATTTCCGCTAATGGCGTGTGTAATAAAATTTTTTGCACCATTTAATACATAATAGTCGCCATCTTTTACGGCGGTGGTACTCATGCCTCCGGAGTCTGAGCCTGTGTTGTGCTCGGTAAGCCCCCATGCGCCAATCCATTCTCCTGTAGCTAATTTCGGTAAATATTTTTTCTTTTGTTCTTCACTGGCATGTTGTAATATGTGTCCTGTACACAATGAGTTGTGTGCAGCCATAGAAAGCCCAATACTGCCGCAAACCTTTGCAACTTCAATAATAGCTGTTACGTATTCTAAATAACTGAATCCGCTACCATTATACTCTGCGGGAACAAGTACGCCAAGCAATCCAAGCTCTCCCATTTTTTTAAATAAATTAATAGGAAAGGTTTGTTCTTCATCCCATTTCATAACATTTGGTGCAATGTTTTCTTTTGCAAATGTACGCACCATGTCGGCGATCATTTTTTGATTTTCTGTCATTTCAAAGTTCATAGATTTTGTTTTAATAAGTTGTAAGACAAATGATATTGTTTGTTATTTGATTTAATTTTTCTTTTCCATTTAAAAATGAAAGCTCTATTAAAAAAGTATAAGCTAAAACCTGTGCTTGATGATGTTTTACAAGTTCTGCTGCAGCAAGAGCGGTGCCTCCTGTAGCCAATAAATCATCATGGATTAAAATTTTTTGATGAGGTTTTATACTACCTTCGTTTATTTCAATAGCCGCAGAACCATATTCTAATTTATATTCTGCTTTAACGGTTTTGTATGGTAATTTTCCTGCCTTTCTTGCTAAGATAAAAGGAACATTTAAACGATTAGCTAGCAAAAAGCCAAATAAAAATCCGCGACTTTCAATGCCAATAATGGCATCAGGGATTTCTGTAATAGTTTGTATATATGCTTGTATAATATCTTCGCAAAGTAATGGATTTTCAAATATTGGTGTAATATCTTTGAAATTAACGCCTTGTGAAGGAAAGTTAGGAACTTCTCTAATGCTGTTTTTTATTTTTTCAGAAATGGTCATTTTTAATTTATGCTTTGCAAATTTTATGAAAGTTTTTCTGAAAACGAAATTTTATGAAAACTTATTTGTTAATCGGTGATACAATAAAAATCTTTATCATATTTGCATCAAAAAATGCAGGCTCATAAAACCCTTATAGATATTGTTTTGCGCTCTTTAAAGGAGGTTTTTAATATTCATGAACAAAATATTAATATTCAGTTTACAAAAAAAGAATTTAATGGAGATTATACCATTACTTTATTTCAATACGCAAAAGCAATTAAGAAAAACCCCGATGAGGCGGGCGCATTATTAGGAGAGTATTTGAAAACACATTATTCGGATATTATTAGTGATTTTCAGGTTGTAAAAGGATTTTTAAACCTTACAGTATCTGACGAATACCTATTGAAGAACTTTTTTACGCAAATAGCGGCTTCCGATTGTTGGGGATATTTACCAAAATTTTCTTCCGGCAAGGAAATTATGTTGGAGTATTCTTCGCCTAATACCAACAAACCTATACATTTAGGGCACGTTAGGAATAATTTATTAGGATGGTCTGTGGCGGAAATCCTTAAAACGCAGGGGCACAAGGTTATTAAAGCTAACTTAATTAACGATAGAGGCATTCACATTTGTAAAAGTATGCTTGCTTGGCAAAAATGGGGTAATGGAGAAACGCCGGAATCAGCAAATATAAAAGGCGACCATTTGATAGGAAAATACTATGTATTGTTTGATAAAGCATATAAGCAACAAATTAATGAGTTGGTTCAAAAGGGGATTACTAAAGAAGAAGCAGAGAAGCAAGCACCTATTATTATAGAAGCACAGAATATGCTCAGACAATGGGAAGCAGGAGATAAAGCCATTTTAGAACTTTGGAAAACAATGAATAATTGGGTGTATCAAGGATTTGAGGAAACATATAAAAGAATGGGGCTTGATTTTGATAAGCTTTATTATGAAAGTCAAACATACTTGCTGGGCAAATCTATTATAGAAGAAGGTGTACAAAAAAATGTATTTTATAAATCATCGGATGGTAGTGTGCGTATTGACCTAACATCTGATGGGTTAGATGAAAAAGTTTTGTTGCGTTCTGATGGTACATCAGTATATATTACACAAGATATAGGAACAGCGGTTCAAAGATTTAAAGAATATCCACAACTATCGCAACTCATTTATACTGTGGGTAACGAACAAGATTATCATTTTAAAGTTTTATTTAAAATACTTGAGAAATTAGGTTATGCACAGGCAAAAGAGTGTTATCATTTATCTTATGGTATGGTAGAATTACCATCCGGTAAAATGAAAAGCCGCGAAGGAACGATAGTAGATGCAGATGATTTAATGAATGATATGTATCAAACAGCAAAGACCATTACGGAACAACTTGGAAAAGTTAATGAGCTTTCAGAAACTGAAAAAGATAATTTATTTGAAATGATTGGCATGGGCGCATTGAAATATTTTATCTTAAAAGTAGATCCAAAAAAGAAAATGTTGTTTAATCCCGAAGAAAGTGTTGATTTTGAAGGGCACACTGGCCCGTTTATTCAGTATGTTCATGCCAGAATCAAGTCACTGCTTAAAAAATCAGAGATAGAAAATTATACAGAGCATACACACATTAGTTTGCAGCCCGAAGAGAGAGAGATTATTAAGCATTTATTGTATATCCCTGATATTTATAGGGAGTCTGCTACGCAATATAACCCTGCTGTTGTGGCAAATGATGTATATGAATTAGCAAAAAAATATAACCGCTTTTATCAGGCATGTTCAATTTTGAAAGAAACAAATGAGGATGTAAAAAATTTCCGATTAAATTTAAGTTATACCACAGCAAAAATAATTAAACAATCTTTATCATTACTTGGGATGCAAACACCAAACAGAATGTAGAAATGCAATCAGTAAAAAAAAAGATATTAATCATTCGGTTTAGTTCTATAGGAGATGTAGTACTTACAAGCCCGATTGTTCGGGCAATACACAATGCAGGCCATGAGGTTCATTTTTTAATTAAAGAAAAGTTCGTGCCTGTAATAGAGAGTAATCCTTATATTACTAAGATACATTATTTCAAAAAAAAGACTGATGAAGTTATTAACACATTAAAAAAAGAAAAATTTGATTTTATCATTGATTTACAAAACAATAGAAAAAGTCGCGCCGTTTGTTTCTTTTTAGGTATTTCAAATAGGGCGGTTTCAAAATTAAATGCCAGAAAGTTATTAACCGTATGGTTGAAAACAACGTCTGTAATGCCAAAGGTTCATATTGTTGATAGATATTTTAATGCAGCAAGGGATATGGGTATTTTTAAAGATTCAGACGGGTTAGATTTTTTTATTAATGAAAATAAACTGGATTTTTCAAAATGGAAAGATGTTACAACTTCTTATATTGTAATTGTTGCAGGCGGTTCGTATGCTACAAAAAAAATTCCAACAGATAAATTAAAAGAGATTTTTTTACATTTAAAACATAAAACAATCGTACTACTTGGAGATATTAATGATGCTGTTGAAGTTAAAGACACTGCTGCACAATTTAATAATGTTATTAATAAATGTGGAGAGTTAAACCTACACGAGAGCGCTTACTTAATTAAAAATAGTGAATATGTTATTACTTCTGATACAGGACTGATGCATGTTGCGGCTGCTTTCAAGAAAAAAATATTTTCTTTATGGGGAAATACCATTCCTGAATTTGGTATGTATCCGTATTTACCAATGCCAGGCAGTAAAATACTTGAAGTTAAAAATTTATGGTGTCGCCCATGCAGTAAATTAGGATTTTCAAAATGCCCCTTAGGACACTTTAGGTGTATGAAACAGATAGATATTAGTGTAATCGCTTAATTCAATATATTTACCCTCTAAATTTTTATGAATGGAATATGTGCCAAAAGATATAGAAGACAAATCGAAAGAAAAATGGAATCAAGCTAACGCCTATAAAGCAGTAAATCCGTCTGATAAAGAATTCTCTCAACAAGAAAAATATTATGTACTGGATATGTTCCCCTATCCAAGTGGTGCAGGTTTGCATGTTGGGCACCCATTAGGATACATAGCTTCCGATATTTATGCAAGATACCAAAGACACTTAGGAAAAAATGTTTTACACCCTATGGGCTTTGATGCTTTTGGATTACCTGCCGAACAATATGCCATTCAAACAGGACAACATCCATGCATTACAACGGAAAAAAATATAGCAAGATACATAGAGCAACTTAATAAAATAGGATTATCATACGACTGGAACAGAACACTCAAAACTTGTGACGCTTCTTATTACAAATGGACACAATGGATTTTTATACAATTATTTAATACATGGTATAATAAAAAATCTAATAAAGCAGAACCTATCAATACGCTGATTCAACATTTTGAACAAAGCGGAAACATCAACATACAAGCGGAAAGTAATATCAAACAACTTTTTACAGCTAAAGATTGGCAAGGCTTTTCTGAAAAAGAAAAATCGGACATTTTAATGTGTTATAGACTGGCATATCATAGTGAAGCCTATGTTAATTGGTGTGCTGTGCTTGGTACGGTTTTAGCTAATGATGAGGTAAAAGACGGCGTTTCAGAAAGAGGCGGCTATCCGGTAGAAAGAAAATTAATGCCACAATGGAGTTTGCGTATTACAGCTTATGCCGACCGATTATTAAATGGATTAGAAACAGTTAATTGGAGCGAGAGTATAAAGGAAGCGCAGCGTAATTGGATAGGTAAAAGTGAAGGTGCGGAAATAGAATTTGTGGTAAAAAATCAAACAGAAAAAATTAAAGTATTTACTACTCGTCCGGATACTATCTTTGGAATCTCTTATTTGGTATTGGCTCCGGAACATCCTATAGTAAATGCAATTACTAATGCTGAACAAAAAACACAAGTAGATGCATACGTACAATATGCAAAAAATCGCAGTGAAAGAGAACGGCAAGCAGATGTTAATAAAGTAACCGGACAATTTACGGGTTCGTATGCTATTCATCCACTTACCAAACAAGAGATTCCGATTTGGATTGCAGATTATGTTTTGTATCACTATGGCACAGGTGCTGTAATGGCTGTTCCTGCTCACGATTCTAGAGATTTTAAATTTGCCAAAATATTTGGATTGCCTATAAAACAAGTGATACAGCCGCCTATAGAGTGGGATTTTTTACAGCAATCTTATGATGAAAAAAATGGTACTTGTATAAATTCTGAATTTATTAATGGGTTACCAACAAAAACAGCAATTCAAAAAGTTATTGAAGAGATTGAAAAAAGAGGCTATGGAAAATGTGTAACCAATTATAAATTAAGAGATGCTGTGTTTGGAAGACAAAGATACTGGGGAGAGCCTATTCCTATTTTTTATGATGAAAATAATATTCCCCATACCGTTGATGAAACAGACTTGCCCATTACTTTACCGGATATAGATAAGTATTTACCAACAGAAACAGGAGAGCCACCATTAGCCCGAGCTAAAAATTGGAAATATAAAAACCAATATGAATATGAAAACACCACGATGCCGGGTTGGGCAGGCAGCAGTTGGTATTTTTTAAGATACATGGATCCACAGAATAATAAAGTATTTGCCGATAAAATAAATTTGGATTATTGGAATCAGGTAGATTTATATGTAGGGGGTTCAGAACACGCTACAGGACATTTATTGTATGCAAGGTTTTGGACAATGTTCTTATACGACTTAGGATATCTGAATTTTCAGGAGCCATTTAAAAAACTAATTAATCAGGGAATGATATTAGGGAATAGTGCGTTTGTTAAAGTTGTAACTATTGATGGTATTGCAAATATCTTTTATATTTCAGATGATGCTGACGAGGATATTGCAAAAAAAATCATTCAAGATACTATTAATAGAACTTTAAGAGCGCAACACAATAAAAACATAGATGAAATTACAATAGAACGGATTGGTTTTGCGTATAGGCACCGACCAATAGACTATGTTGATGATAATAATTTTATAGCTATTACTGCTGTTGGAGATATTGAAAATAAGCCAATTAAACATTTGCCTTCTGATTTTAATAAGGCACAAACCATAAATATTGATTACAATAATTCTTATTATTATATTTCAGAAAAAGAGAATAAATTCCTTTGTCATCGTGAAGTAGAAAAAATGTCTAAGTCAAAGTTTAATGTCGTAAATCCCGATGATATAATTGAGAAATATGGTGCAGATACCTTTAGAATGTTTGAAATGTTTTTAGGACCAATTGAAATGCACAAACCCTTTATTACCAGCGGTATTACAGGAGTTTATAATTTCCTTCGTAAATTTTTTAGATTGTATTTTAATGAAGAAGGAGTATTTTATTTATCAAATGAAAAACCAAATGAAGAAGAATTAAAACTACTACATCGCAGCATTAAAAAAATCAGAGATGATATAGAGCGATTTTCATTTAATACAGGGGTAAGTAATTTTATGATTTTAGTAAATAAACTGCAAGAGTTAAAGTGTAATAAAAAAGAAATTTTAGAGCCAATTATTATTTTGATTTCTCCTTTTGCACCATTTACTGCTGAATATCTTTGGTCTTTGACAGGGCACAATCAGTGTGTGGTTCATCAGCCTTACCCGCACTATAATGCAGAATATTTAGTAGATAATTCTTTTAACTATCCTGTTTCTTTTAATGGCAAAACAAGGTTTAATATAGAACTTCCACTGAATATGCCAAAAGAGCAAGTAGAACAGATTGTATTAGCTAATGAGCAGACAAAAAAATATTTGAATAACAGCAATCCGAAAAAAATAATCTTTGTTGAGAAAAAAATAATCAATATTGTATTGTAATGAAAAAACACTTAGTTGTATTTTCCGGAGCAGGTATTAGTGCCGAAAGCGGGCTAAGAACATTTAGAGACAGTAATGGATTGTGGGAAAATTACAGAATAACACAGGTGGCCACATTTGAAGCCTGGCAAAAAAATCCTCAACTTGTACTTGAATTTTATAACATGCGCCGCAAACAATGCATAGATGCGCAGCCCAATGATGCACATACAATCATAGCATCTTTACAAACACAGTATCGCGTTTCTGTTATTACTCAAAATATTGATGATTTACATGAAAGAGCAGGAAGTACAAATGTTTTACACCTACATGGTGAAATAATGAAGGTAAGAAGTACGACAGATAATAATTTGATTTATCCAATTAATAAATGGAATTTAGAAATGGGAGATACTTGTGAAAAAGGCTCACAGCTAAGGCCGCACATTGTTTGGTTTGGTGAAGATGTTCCAATGATTCCGGAAGCTGCTAATATTATCACTACGGCTGATATTTTATTGGTAGTTGGTACTTCTTTAGTTGTGTATCCGGCAGCCGGACTTATTGATTATGCACCAAAAAATAGTGTAAAGTATTTAATTGACCCGGGAGATTTTACAACCAGAGATATTCAACAATTTATACATATTAAAGCAAAAGCAACAGACGGCATGAAAGAAGTACAAAAAATTTTATCTGCTTATTGAAGAATAATTTTTGCTTTTTTACTTTTAAGAATCTTATAATTTATCGGGTTAATATTTTTGGAAATAGTAAGAATGGATTTTCTATTTAGTGTAATGGTTAATATACTACTACTTGTAAGGGTGCGAAGCATTAATTTCCCATATACTTCAATACCGATGCCTTTAGATGCACAATTAACGAGAGAACCTCCATCTAAAATTAAAATACCTTTTTTACGAACAATTATTTTTGAATTTGGCGGCATTATTGTTTCACAAGATAATACTAAAGTATCTTTTTCTATAATAATATCTTGATACAATTTTGTTGGGAAATCCCAATGCTCAGAGTTTTTAATTACAATAGGGTTGTTGTAATCATAAGTACATTCTGTATATTTTTTTGGGGATAAAATACTTAATGAACGATGCATAATGCCAATTTGCTTCGGACTTAAATATTCTGATGATTTACTGCCCCCCATAATATTATTAGTGATTTTATCGGTTGGAGAAAGCCAAGGGTCTTCCCATTTTACAACATGTGGACAAGTAGAAGGGTTGCCAAAAACGTCATCTAAAAAATCAGGGTCGTTGGGATTACAATAATCATAGGTATGGAGCAATCCTAATGCATGTCCCATTTCATGAATTAATGTTTGTGTTTTAGCCCATCGCGTGGAGCTTTCTCCATCAATATTTTTATCGTATGCCTGCATAATTACAACAGCCACGTCCCAATTGTTTATACGTGAATGGGGAGATGGTACAAAATTAGTACAACCTCCGGCATCTCCATATTTTCCTTGTGTAAAAAAAATATTTAAAGCATTCATTCTTGTGGTATCAGCTTTTTTTACTAACTCAAATAATTTATCAAAACTACCACAGTTTGCATTCCACAAAATAGAATCCTGATAAAAATAAATCCCTGTTAATGAAAATGTAATATGAGTAGAAAGTAGTGTGGTATCAACGACTACACCGATAGGAGGATCAGAATTTTTATTTAAATGTTGATAACGGTCATTAAACCAGCGAAATATTTCTTTTATTTTTGTAGTATCTTTTATAGAAAAATTTTCTGGCGCTGTTAAGGATTTTTGTATGATATTAAAGTTAATCCGAATAATTTTATTTTGTTGGTTGGATTGAGGTATATATGTATCAGGCGCTCTGTATTTTTTTTGAAATGTATTTGATTTTGGAGAAGTACAAGGAGCAGGGGGGTATTGTTTATTAAGATAATATTCTGCCAAACTAATTTGCGATAAGCACGATATAGATATTATTAAATAAAGGCAGATTGTTATTGATGCTTTCGTATAAAACATTAAGGCAATTATAGGAAATAATTAACCGCAATAAAAAAGCTCCAAAAAACTATTGGAACTTTTTTATTATGATACTATTTTTTTTACTTTACAACAATAACATGTCCGATAAAATCGTGCTTTTTACTTTTTAAGTCTGTAACAATGGCTTTCCAAACATAAGTGTCGTTTGGCACAGCTTCTGCACTATTTTTATCTTTGCCATCCCATGGTTTGGTAATATCATCGGTTTCATAAATTAAGTGTCCCCATCGGTCATATACCCACATCTTAAAGTCTTTGATGCCATGCCCTTTTGCAGTAAATCCATCATTTAGATTATCACTGTTTGGTGTAAATGCATTGGGAAAATAAATAGCAAATGTTGGAACAATATCTATGATTTTTGCAATGGAATCTCTACATCCGTGGCTGCTGCTTACTTGCTGATAAATAATTAGCTGAGGTATATCTTCATTTACTAAGTTGTATGTAAAATTTGGAGTATTAAAAACACTTCCGTCGCTAAGTTGATAGTGTGTCTGAATGGTATTTTGCGCAGTATTGGTTACTTCTATTGGAGACATATCTTCTAACGCTCTATCAGGGTTAGTGCTAAATCCGGCAATAGGATTTGGGTAAACTTCAACAATATTATTTGCAATATAAACACCTACGCATCCACTATCGGAAATGGCTTTTAAAGTTACACTATACAATCCGCTTTCGTAGCAATGATTAGGGTTATTTTGATAGGACGCTGAGCCATCGCCAAATAACCATTGAAAGGTTTGAATATTACCACTTACAATAGAAGAATTATTTTGAAACTGTGAACAGTGTGTTGGACATCCTTTTGGAGAAATAACATCAAACATAGGGTTAGGGTTGGGGTTAACATAAACTTGCTTTTTGATTACATTAGTACATCCGTACTCTGTTTGAATTTCTAAAGTAATTAAATAGCTTCCGTGTGCAGGATATTGAAATGATGCATTAGCAGAAACGTTGTCAAAGAAGCCATCTGCATTTAAGTCCCAATAATATGCAACAATATTACCATCTGTAGAAGATGATGTGTTAGTAAACTGTGTAATATCCCCTAAGCAAGTTTTTGATGTTGCAAATCCTGCAATTGGGTTGGCATGCACAAGTACATTGTTAATAGTTTGACTTGTACAACCACTATTGCTAATAGTAGCTAATTTGGCATGATATAATCCAAAGTTTGGATAAATATGTGAAGGATTGGTGTTTGTAGAATCATCCCATATACCATCGTTTTCAAAATCCCATTTATATTTAGCAATAAATCCCGATGATACACTGCTTTGGTTTTGAAATCCGTTAGGTTGATTGAAGCAAGCTGTAGTAACTGAATATTGTGCGTTTGGTTGAGGATAAATTGTAATAATATTGGTGGCAGTATTGGTACAATTATGATTAGAAGTGGCGGTTAATGAAATAGTATAATTACCGGCATTGCCATAAACAATGGTTGGGTTTGCTTGATTTGCATACTGATTATTTCCAAAAAGCCATTGATAAGCAGCAATGTTACCTGAAGAGATAGAGGTTAAGTTGGTTGGTGTTAAGACTGTTCCTGCACAACTATTATTTATGATAAAAGATGCTTGTGGTAATGCATAAATCTCAAAAGTTTGAGTGTCGGTTGCAATACAATTATTATTACTTATGGTTGTTAATGTTGCGGAATATACGCCGGGAATAGAAATATTAAGTTGTGGATTGATATTTTGAGAAGTTGTGTTATTGCTAAAGCTCCATTGGTAGTTCACAATTTGCCCCACCTGAATGGAAGACTGATTGGTAAATGTAATGCTTGTATTAGCGCATACATTAGCGGTACTAAACTGAATATTTGGTAAAGGATATACTTCAATAGTATTGGAATAAACAGACGAACAATTATTATTTGTTGTAGCTGTTAAACTAACAGTATAAATACCCACAGATGTATAGCCGTTTTGAGGATTAATGGTATTTGATGTTTGCCCGTTTCCAAAGTTCCATTGATATGAAGTAATGCTACCGGAAGAGACAGTGCTGGTATTATTAAAATAAACAGCTGTACCAAAACAAACATTATTAGCAGTAAACCCTGTACTCGGTAATGGATATACTTCTACGGTATTAGTTATTGTGCTTGAACACCCATAGTTGCCGGTTGCTGTTAGAGATACATTATAAGTGCCAATATTACTATAATTATAGCTTGGTTGTAATTGATTGGAGGTTTGTCCGTTTCCAAAATCCCATTGATAAGAAATAATATTTCCTGATGAGATGGTACTATTGTTTGTAAAATTTACTGTATTGCCAAAACATACATTCTGTGCATTAAAAGATGGTATGGGAGTGGGATAACTAAATATAGGAAAAATAAATGTAGGTCCTTGGCATCCTGTAAATAGAGTGGTTTGTACAGAGTAGGTGCCGCTGGCGCTCACAGTTACACATTGATTGGTATTACCACTTACGCTTGTGCCACTCCATAAATAGGAGGCAAACCCACCTGGGGCACAAAGTGTTTTATTTTGCCCTACACAAATAGTATCCGGTTGAATTTGTGGAAAAGATAAGCATGAACCATCTATATAGGCATAGCCGTAGTGTCCGCCAAGAGCGCAATCGTATGTGGTAAAGCGAATGGTTATGTTTTGTCCGATATAGCTTGTTAAATCAGTAGAAACACTTGACCATGGTTTGTATATAACACCCGAACAAGTTGGGGAACTCATAAACCCGGGAATGTTTTGCCCCGCAGTAACGCTATAGTACGAACAAGGAATATTATTTCCATTTTGATCTATAAGCTGTATTTCAAACTTTGGTTGATTGGCTACGGCATGTCCGGGGTCTTGTAATACAACGGCATATTTATAAGTGAAAAAAGCATTATTGCTTGTAACCAAAAAGGTTTGTTCAATTCTATCCGCAATGCCGCCAGTATTATTGTCTCCAAGTTTTAATGAAAAATTACCACCCGGGCACACTATAGGGAATCCGCCACAAGGGTCTGTTGCAGCTCCGGTAGTAATAAGTTGAGCGCCGCCGCTATTTGGGCAACAACCTATTGCATTATAAAGTGGATTATAACCGGTGCTTGCAGTCCATCCGGTAAGGTTACCGGTTTCAAAGTCTAAATTAGTACAATATTGATTTGTTTGAGTGGGAGGTATGCTAACTTTAGCATTTTGTGAAGTAGAAGAAACATTATTTAAATGGGCGGTTACAAACTCTTGTGTTTCTTCGGGAGAGAGAGACTTTTCTATTGCAATTTTTTTCCAATAAGAACCATCATTTTTATCCGTATTTACGATGACTCCATTCTTTTGCCCTACGCTTAATAAACATATTAACGTCAGTAGAGCGAATACTGTTGTTTTCATAGTCGTAATAGTTTTTTGTTTTCATAATTATTAGTTTATTAATAATGGTTATACGAACAGCAGTAAATATAGGTTGCAGTAGAAGTGCTGAAAAATAAAATTTATTATGAAATAGAAATTAAACCTATTTTTTTTAGATAGATTTTAATAACCCAATATCTTAAGCATAGATTTATAACTCTGTGCTTTAGCAAATAGTTTGGTAGAGAACTCACCATCATCATCAACATCTACTAATACATGTTTTGGCGCAGGAATAAGACAATGCTGAATGCCCCCGTAGCCGCTCAATTCCTCTTGATAAGCCCCTGTATGAAAGAAACCTATATACAACGGTTCTTTATCTTCTTTAGAAACCTGTGGTAAAAATATCTGATTGATATGCGCTTCACTATTGTAATAATCCATACTATCACAGGTAAGTCCGCCTAAGTTGACAGGAACATAAGGTCTATCCCAATAGTTAATGGCAAGTAATATAAATTTTTGACTAATGCCCCATGTGTCTGGCAGCGTAGTAATAAAAGAACTATCCATCATATACCAGCGTTCTCGGTCGTTTTGCATTTTTTGATCTACTATAGAATATACAGATGCGCCACTCTCTCCTACTGTAAAAGAGCCGAATTCTGTAAAGATATTTGGCTCTTCTATTTCATTCTGTTCACAAAATAGTTTAATCTGAGAAATTATTTCTTCAATGATATAATCATAATCATATTCAAAAGACAAAGATGTGCGGATAGGCATTCCTCCCCCAATATTCAGGGCGTTAATAGAGGGGCATATTTTTTTAAGTTCTAAATATACATTGAGGCATTTGTTTAATTCGGTCCAGTAATAAATTGTATCTTTAATACCCGTGTTAATAAAAAAATGTAACATTTTTAATTCAAGGCGAGAATCGGGTTGTATCTTGTTTTTATATAAAGATACAATATCGCTATAACGAATACCAAGCCGTGAGGTATAAAACGGAAAAGAAGGTTCTTCTTCTGTGGCAATTCTTATTCCTAATTGGCATTTATCTTTTTTAAGATGTTTTTTATAATAATCTAATTCATCTAAATGGTCAAGCACAGGGATAACATTAAATCCGTCATTAATTAAATCCATAATATGGTGCTTGTATATAGTGGGTTTAAATCCGTTACAAATAATATATGTATCTTTGCTTAACTTTTGATCTTTATATAATTCTTTTACAATATTAATATCGTATGCCGAAGATGTTTCAATATGTGCCTGATTACTTAAAACCTCATCTAAAACAAATGAAAAATGGGAACTTTTAGTACAATAACAATAAAAATATTCACCTTTGTAATCAGCCTTTGCAATGGCTACATTAAACATTCGGCGCGCTCTTTGAATTTGCTGTCCTATTTTTGGCAAGTAAGACATCTTAAATGGAGTGCCGTACTGCTTAATAACACTCATCATTGGGATATTGTTGAAGTGAAGGGCATTATCAATTACATCAAACCCCTCTTGAGGAAAGTTGTGTGTTTGTGTAATCAAATCATAATAACTAAGCGACATTTATGTTACTTTTGTGCTGCGAAAATAGACAATATAATAATATAAAAAATTAAGTTTATGTCAAAACATGCTATTAAGCCCATTAAGATAGTAGAAATGAAAAGTGAAATTGGAGCCGGTACACGTGGTGCCAGTTTGGGGATAGATGCCATTAAAATTGCGGCATTAGATTTTGGAAGCCCGTTTTTTAAGAAATTTAAATCCAGTGAAATCCCTAACGAAAACCACTTATTACTCGAGCCTGTTGTAAACGATTATGCCAAAAGGATAAAGGGGATATTTTCTTTAAATGAAAGGTTAGCAAATCAAATTAAAAAAACCTTATTGGCAGATGAGTTGCCTATTGTGTTAGCCGGAGACCATAGTTCTGCCATAGGAACCATTGCCGGTATTAAAATGGCTTATCCTGATAAAAAACTTGGTGTAATATGGATAGATGCACACTCGGACTTACACTCTCCTTATACCACTCCCAGTGGCAACATGCATGGTATGCCCTTAGCGTGTTCGCTTGGCGAAGATAATAAAGACAGACAGCAAAACAAGCCCGATGATGAAACAGTGGAGTACTGGGAGAAACTTAAAAATTTAGGCGGTATTTGCCCTAAAATAAATTATGGTGATTTGGTATTTATAGCTTTAAGAGACTACGAGCCTCAAGAAGATTATTTAATAAAGAAAAATAAAGTAAGGATTTTTTCTGTACCGGAGGTTAGAAAAAAAGCAGTAGAAAGAGTGGCTATAGAGGCATTAAACTCTCTCGATCATTGCGATTTAATTTATGTAAGCTTTGATGTGGATAGCATGGATTCTCGTATTTCCGGCGGAACGGGAACCCCTGTGCCAAATGGTATTACAGAAAAAGAAGCCGGTAATTTAATTTACTATTTAATGCGTAGTAAAAAAATAATATGCTTTGAAATGGTGGAAATTAACCCAACACTTGATAAAGAAAATTTAATGGCAGCCAATGCTTTTGAAATTTTACAGAAAGCAACAAACCAACTAACACAAGATTTCTAAAATCTTTTCATAACCACCTTTCTATCAATAATTTGATAAATAAAACTTTTATCATTTTGAAAACCTGTTGATGCATCAGGATGGGTAAATTCCATATTAATAAAATTAGTCATATTTTTTATTGGATAGCTGTCTAATTGCTGTAAGCAGCCGGGTCCGTATTGCTTTATCAAGTTAAAATAATAAAGCCCAATTTGTATGCCTTCATAAAAGTATAACGATGGGTCGCTGTTAAAATATTCTTGATATTTTTTTACAAAATTGGTATATAAATTTGAATATAAAATGTTTTGATAATGAGAAAAAATAAATTTCATTTGATTTAAATATTCAGCATCTAAGTTATCTAATGTTGCTGTTTTATAAAATCCCGCCAGTTTAATAGACGATGTTTTATTAATAATGCTTAATTTGGTAATGTAATCTGTTGCTGTTACTTGATTGTTAGTGAAAAATACTACAACATATTTTTCTTTTTCTTTGGCAAATGTTTTGAATGTTGCAATATTCCTCATAGTGATGGCAGTATCTTTATATGTTGAACGGTTTTGTATAATGGCATTAAAATATTTTTTGAACTCTTTTACATACTCATATTCTGAATTAATACCGGAAAACAAAACAATTACTTTTTCGTCTTTTTGTAAAGAGTCTGCAATGTACTGCGCTAAGTTTTTAATATCAATAAATGCAGACGGTGTTGTTTTGGAATAATTAAGATGGTTAAATAAAAATTTGTTTTGATTAATAAATGGAATAATATGGCACTTATTATTCTGAGATGTTTTTATTTGTTCTAACTTTATCATATTAGAAAAAACGGGACCAATGATTAAATCTGCATTGATATACGTGTTATTATGCATAAGTTCTGTTATTTTTAAAGTATCATTTTCTTTTATATCCACGGGTGTGATATGAATATTAAATGAATCGTTCTTTAAAGAATCTGCCGCAAATTTTAATCCTGAGTAAAAATCAATCATCATAGAAGACATGGACGGGAAATTCTGTTTATTTTTAATCATATCTTCTATTAAAATATTATCTAGATTGTTGGTATGAAAGGGTAATAAGCACATTGTTGTATAGGAGTGCTTTTTTTCAAACGAGATATTATTGTTTTTAGGCTGTATTTGCTCTACATGGTTATCGACATGCATGGGAGTAGAAACAGTGGGCTTCTTTTCTTGCACAATCACAACATCGCCTTCTTTTAATCCCGATTTTTTAGTAGGATTCCATATATAAAATTGTTCTTGGCTAATATTATATTGTTTGCAAATAAAATAAATGGTTTGCCCTTTAAGCACCGCATGATATTTGTAATGCGTAGTGTCTGTTATTTCGGCATGTTCATTAAATTTTTCTGTAATAACTGCCTTAGGAATTAAGATATTAGCTCCAACTTTTAATCCGTTCTTTATTGTCGGATTAGCTTCTTCTATGGTTGGGATATCAACGTTATAAAGTTTTGAAAGTCCGTATAAACTTTGTCCTTTTTTTACTTCATGAAGATAATATTCTTTACCATTAATAGTTTCAGTAACTTTTGATTTTTCTTGTGCAAAAGTTGTAACAGCAAACAGAAAATATAAAATAAGTAAAAAGTTTTTAAGCATGCTGCGAAAGTAGCAATAATTTTAAAGCTAAAAGATACGTGTACCTTAATTATTTATGTAGGATACTTTTATTATCAGTGGGTTTATGATAAGTCATAAATAAGAATAAACCTGTAAATAGAAATCCTCCAACAATATTTCCAATGGTTGCCGGTATTTGATTCCATAGCCACCAATCAGACATACTGATAGGAGCGCGCAGCATCATGGCGGTTGGAATTACAAACATATTAACAACGCAGTGCTCTAATCCGAGTGCAAAAAATGTAAAGATAGGCAGCCAAATAGCAAAAATCTTTCCAATGGTAGAAGATGAAACAAACCCCATTACAACGCCTAATGTTACCATCCAGTTACAAAGAACGGCTTTCACAAACACTACTACTAGTCCTGTTGTTCCGATATCTTTGTACACAAGCGTTTTTTCTTGTGCAATTGTTATTATTTTCTTTGCTACAACAGAATCGTATATATGTCCGCATTTAGTATTATAAATAAAAAACATCATGCCAAAAAATAAGCTGCCAATTAAATTTCCAATAAATGCAATAAACCAATTGTATAAAAGACGCTTAATAGACACTTGGCTGTTCATAACAGACATAGGGATAGACGCAAAGTTCCCTGTTACCAACTCTAGCCCCAGCAAAATTATCATTACAAACCCAACCGGAAATGCTAAAGCTCCTAAATAATATTGTTGCGATTGAGAAGCAACAGTAAATGCAAGTACAGTGGAAAATCCTAATAATGACCCAGAGAGAAATCCACGGATTAAAATATCTTTTATTGGAAGTTGTGATTTATATGTCCCCATGTGAATGAGGTTATTTACAATGTCAACAGGTTTTATATTATCCATGGGCTAATTTTATATTAAGAGTATTTTGTTGTTCGTTCTTTTGTAGAGCTTCTAAAAAAAACAGCATAAGCTGATAAGCGAACTCTTTATTATTAAGACAGGTTTGATAAACTTGTTCTTTTGTAAAAAAACAAATTTGAGTATTATTTTCTTGTGCAACAGCTGTAAATAAATGTTTTGAACATGAGTATCCTGTATAGCCAAAAAAATCGCCCTTTTGTACGGTATGTTTGTGTACCAATTGATTGTCTTTTTTAGAATAAGCTTCTAAAACATTTCCTTTGTGTACAACATAAATGCCCTCAACGTAAGTGTCTTCTAAAAATATATTTTGTTTTATCTGATAAACAGATGTGGTTTTATTTGCAGATAAAAACTCTCGCCATTGTAAAGAGCAATATTTCAAAAAGAAACAATTGCTATTCTTACAAGTTATACAATCCGCTTTCATGGTATTGTATATTTAGTTTGTTTCTTCGGAAGAAATAATTTTGCCATCTATTCTTGAAACAAAATCTTTTAACTCTCTTCTTCTTACATTAAAAAGTGAGGATTTTTCAAGAGCAACAACTAAAAAGGCGCAGATAATAAAAGCACTGGAAAACAACAATCCATGTATTTGAAAGTCTGTTCCACCCAAGGTTACCAAACTTAATAACATTATAATAATACCAATAGGAAGCAATGTGCTGTAATACATGTTACGGATTAGTTTATATGTTTTTTCAACATCAATTTTTACTTTTATGGTGGTGTGATTTACGCCTCCCAACACTTCCCCCTTAATGCCCGGAGCGTGGCTCATTGGCCCATAGCGAACATTTTTAATATCAAACGAATATGGCTTTACTTCTCCATAATAGGTTGCAAAAGATGAATTATGAAGTTGTGAAAAGTCTGTAATGGTTATGGCATGAAGTTTTTTTTCTAATTCATCGGGGGTAAGCGGTGTTTCAACCGTTATTAAATCAGGCTTTTTAGATAATTTATCATCATGCTTTCCAAGCAATGCTTTTAATGTGAAAGCATTTAATTTTCTCTCTAATCCTCCATGGGTAAGAGATGTGCTGTGTGAAAGTGTTCTTGTTTTCATAGTTTTAAGGTTTAAGTTATTATTTTAATTTCCAGAAAATTCTTTTTTATAATTTTATAAAGCAATCCTGCTATTGTAATGGTCCACGCAAAAAGAGCGATGTAAACGGAAATAGCGGGAATTCTAAATAGAAAATTAATATTTGTTGCTTGAGCCAAACGAAATGTGCAAACGGTGTACATGCCTAATGGGAACACCATTCCCCAATACTGCGGATGATAAACAATAGGAATAAGTTGATAAAAGTGCCGCCAAGCCCCAAGTATAATAATAAGCGGAATCCACCATGTTCCTGTTGCCCAAAACATAAGTGTTAATCCCTTAAGAAAATGCTTAAGTGAGTTAATAAATTCCCATTGGTTACTATTCAAAATAAGTAAAGAGCCGGAAAGTGTGATGATTGCAACTGCACCCATATTAATCCAGTAAGGTGGTGCAAATTCTTCGGCACGTAATTCAAAAAAGGTAAGGCGATAAAAAATAAGTGTAATAATTATAATATACAACATACAACCGATTAGAAATAAAATTAGAGATAAGAAAAGAACAACTTCTTTTGAATACGAAAAATGTGGTGCTAACATAACACCAAGTATAGAAATAGATTGTGTGGCAACTACCATTAATAGCCAAATACCATTCATGCCTTGTTCAAGAGATGGTTTGCCTCTTTTTACGGTTATCATTGTAAAAAAAGAATAGATAAGAATAACCCACAATCCGGCTCCGAGATAATATAAGAAAGGTGTGATGGTATAGTTTTGTTTAATTATTATGAGTTGGCTTCCTAATACATTAGTGCCGGCTACCATAGTTAAAAATCCGGGGCTGCGAGAATGATCTGATATATCACTTAAAAAATTAGGAAAATAAAATATTAATCGGCAAATCAATAATGTCCATAAAATAGCATAAGCAACGATATTAAAATAAAGAAGAATTTCGCCTACGTATGGAATTTTTAATAAATAAACTGCTATTGAAACAATACCGGTTGCCATTACTAATGCAAAATAGCTTGGAAAAAAATTTGCAATTTCTGATTTTAAATTATTGATAAGTATCGTTGTTGAAAATGGCATATAAATTAATTATACAAAGATTCAATTACACAACTTAAATTCAGATTAAAATGAAATTAAAAAAGTATTAATTTTTATAGGGAAAAAGTGCTTAATATAGCCTTTCACCTTAAAATAACCTTAAAATTATAAGATAAGGTATTGATAATCAGCTTAAATTTTGAAAAACCAATTCTACCGTTGTTCCTTCGTTTTGCTTGGAGCGGATAAAAATTTTTCCTGAATGAAGTTTTATTATTCTTTGTACTAATGATAATCCTATTCCGCTTCCGGGTATTCCGTGGGTATTACTCCCCCGATAAAATGGCTCAAAAGCATGTTTTAGATAATGCTCCGGCATGCCTATGCCACTATCAATAAATGATAAAATAATATTTGTTTTTTCAAGCGTAACTTTTATTTCTACTGTTTTATTAGAGGAGAATTTACAGGCGTTATCAATAATATTGCTAAAAGCGATTTTCAGTAAACTTTCTCTACCTAAGCATGTAAATTCTTTTTCATTATCCGGAATTTTTTCGAAATGAATATGCACATTATATTCCGGTTTTTGATGCAATATTTCATCTCGTGTGCTCCACAATACTTCATCAATACGTAATTCTTCAAAATTTTCAAATAATGTTTCTACTTCACTGTTGGCAAGTTCTAATAGATTGTTTGAAACTGTTCTTAGGTTTTTTATGTCTTTTAAAATAGACTCTAATGTGGCTTTGTATTCCGCATTATTTCGTTCTTTCATCAAAGCAACATCTATTTGTCCACTAATGGCTGTTAGTGGGTTGCGCAATTCGTGTGATGCATTTGATACAAATCTTTTTTGAATTCTAAATGAAGTTTCTAAACGTTCAAGTACTTTATTAAAAGTAGCTGCCAACTGTCCTATTTCATCGTCTTTATTATCAATGGTTAGGCGTTTATCTAAGTTACTATAAGTGATTTCACTGGCTTGTTGTGCAATTTTTGAAATGGGTTTTAGAAAATATCCTGCATAAAGCCATCCGCTAATAAAAATTATTAAAAGAATAATAAAACCTCTTACAATTAAAATTCTTTTAAGATTATTGATATACATGGTGCCGTATCTGTCAAGAGCAGATGCAAATAATATGTAAGTATTTCCCTGATGCACATAACTAAATCCAATACCCTCTATATTACCTTTTGAGTAAGTATATTGTTTTTTATTTTTTATAAGATTAATGGTTTGTGCAGTAGGTGCAAACGACATCGTATCACGATACAATAGCGTGTGGTTTACATCGTAAATCATAATGCTTTCATTAAGTAGAGAGCGTAAGTTTTCTTCCTCAATTTTACCAAATGAAAGGGTTTCAAATTTCCACTTTGTCATTACCAACAACTTAAGTTTAGTAATTGCCCTATATTGCAGGCGCGCATGAAAGTCTGCTATTCTATAATTTTCTGATAAATAATAAATAGAAAAGGAAAAAAAGCAGAGAATAACCCCTACAACCAATGTAAATAATAAAGTAAATCGTGTTCTTATTTTCATTTCTTATTCGTCTCTTAAAACATAACCAACACCAACAATAGTGTGAAGTAGCTTTACAGAAAAGTCTTTATCAATCTTCTTTCTGAGGAAATTAATATACACTTCTATTACATTGGTGCCTCTGTCAAATGTAATGTCCCATATTTTTTCTGCTATTTCTACTTTGCTTAGTACTTTATTTTTATTAACAGCAAGCAGTTCCAGCAAAGCAAGTTCTTTTGCAGTGAGCATAATCTCTTTACCACCTCTTTTTACTCTTTTACTGTCTGTGTCTAATTCTAAATCAGCCACTTTGATGATATGATGAGATGGTTTTACTTCGTTTGTAGCTACAGAGGTTCTTTTGGCAAGAGATTTAATACGGGCGAGTAATTCCGGAAAATCAAAAGGCTTCACAAGATAATCATCTGCACCGGCTTCAAATCCTTCTAATTTATCGTTTAATGTACCAAGTGCAGTAAGCAAAAGTATTTTTACGGTACTATCAGTTTCTCGTATTTTTTTACATAGCTCTAATCCATTAAGTTGCGGAATAATAACATCTAATACAATAATATCATATTTTTTTGATAAAGCTAACTTTTTCCCACACTCCCCATCATAAGCAAAATCAACTTCACAGCCATTTTCTTCTAAACCTTGTTTAATAAACTGCAGAACTTTATACTCATCTTCAACTATCAGGAGCTTTAAATTATCCACTTTGAAATTAAAATCTATTGCAAAAGTAACCATTATTTTAACAATAAGAAGTAATTAAATGGAAATATTCTGTACCTTGTAACTTTTTTAAAAGTTATTCGTCTTACCCTTTGGAAGAATCATGACTGTTTCAGAATATAATAATTGTGTGGACTTATATGCAGATGGTGTGTATCGCTTTGTGCTTAAACATATAAAGGATAAAGATGATGCCAAAGATATAGTACAGGATTGCTTTGAAAAAATGTGGGTAAAACGAGAAACCATAGATGGTAACAAGTCAAAAACATATTTGTTTACTTCTGCATATCATGGGCTGGTAGATTTTACAAGAAAAAGAAAAAGACTACAACGAATGGAAGACGTACACACACAGCAATATTTACATTATGAAAATAACAATAACTTAAAAGAGGTGTTGGATAGTGCGTTGGAAAAACTACCCGAGATTCAGAAATCTGTGATTCTTTTAAGAGATTACGAAGGATATGATTATAATGAAATAGGGAAAATTACGGGGCTAAGCGAGAGTCAGGTAAAGGTATATATTTTTAGAGCAAGACAGTTTTTAAAAGAATATTTAGGTAAAATCGAAAATTTAGTATGAGCGGTGGCATCAATATAAATAACTACGAGGCGTATTTGCTTGACTATTACGAAGGCAGATTAGATGCCAAGTTTATTGAAGAATTGAAGGCTTTTGTAATCATGCATCCTGAATTAAATATTGATTTAGAGCAAAGCTTAATTTATATAGATAATGAACCAAAAGATATAATTAATAAAACAACATTATATAAATTTGATGAAGATACAATTATCGCTTATGTGGAAGCTGTAGCCACTGATAATGAGAAAACGAAAATAAATAATAGTCTGCAAGATAATGCGTGGTTACAAAAAGAAATTGGTTTATATCAAAAAACAAGACTACAACCTGATTATAATATTACATTTAATGATAAAGAAAAACTAAAAAAGAGACCTATTTACTTTTTATATTCCCGTATTGCCGCTGCAATAGTATTATTCAGTGTAACTACAGCATTAATTATTTATTTTATTAATAAAGACAAAGAATTAAAAAACGATAATATAATATTAGTGCAAAACCCCGATATCCCTAAGCAAAAAGACACCACAATAACACAAATACACCCACAGAATGTTGTAATCAATAAACAAACTCCTAAACATCAAATTAACAATAACAACACTAAGGCGCAACATATTACAGAATATCAAAAAGAGCAAATAAAAGACACGGCCACTCAAATACAAAATATAGAAAAGGACTTAATGACAAATCCTAATACAGAATACAAGCAAATAACCATTGTAACCCAAACTGTTACACAAAATACTACCATCAAATATTCTTCTTTAGACTCTATACCTACAGATGAACAAACACCAATAGTACAAAACAATCAGAAACTTTTAGGAAGGATTTGGAATAAAATAAAAACAATAACCGGATATTCAATAAAACCGACAAGAGTAGATGTTTTTTATAATGATAATAGAATGATAGGAATAAATACATATACCATTCAAAAAGTAACAGATTATTAAGTTAAATATTTTATTGTGTAACTTTTTCTTATCCTTTATCGTCTTACTCTAAAAATCTAAAATTATGAAAAAATTATCTTTACTTTTAATTAGCATAACAACATTATTATTAACGAATAATAATTTACTTGCGCAAGCCGGTACCTTTACGGTTGCTCCTTTTAATAAAATATTCATAAATGGCAACATCAATGCCAACTATAACTACTTAGATACAACGTCTTCAACTATTATGACAGATAACCAAATAGATATAAAAGTAGAAAATGGAATATTAATGTTACAATCCAAGGCACCTGCGAAAGTGCTTATTAAAAGCAATCAAAAAAATATTAGAGAAATATCGTGCAAAAGCGTATCTCATTTAAACTTTAAAAATCCGCTTGTAACAGACACCATAATTATTCAAACACAAGATGTTGCCAAAGTAAAAGCAGAAGTTAAATCATCAAAAATTATAATAAAACAACAAGACGTAAGCAACATACAACTAACCGGTGCTACCGAACAATTAGTAGCTCAAATAAAAGATGTATCTAAATTAAACACAAAAGATTTGCACGCAAAATCAGTTATTATTGATATGAAAGATGTATCTGCGGCAAATGTTTTTGCTGAGAATTCTATTACCGCTGATGTATATGATCAATCAAGTTTAAAATTAGAAGGAACTCCCACCAATGTAGCTATAGAAAAACACGACATAACCGCAAAAGTTAAAAAAAATGATGCTAAATTTCCTGCAGATGACACAACTGCAATGAATAATAAAAATAAAAAATCATGGAAATATAAATACGGAAGCAACAATACAAGTTTCCATGGTTGGCAAGGATTGGCTTTAGGCGTTAATGGTTATTTAACATCGGGTGGCAGCTTTGCTCTTCCGCAAAGTCAAAACTATATGTCATTAAATTATCCAAAAAGTATCAACTTTCAACTGAACTTACTACAACATAATTTTTATCTCTATAAAAAATACATTGCACTTGCTACAGGCTTTGGAATAGAGTGGAGGAGGTTTGCGTTTGATAACAACACCAAACTTAACCCCGATACTAACTATACCTATGGCTTAATAGATAACACCAAGCAATATCAATACAAATTGAACATCTTTAAATCTACTTTATTACAAGTACCTTTATTGTTTGAATTTAATACAAACTCAAACCCAAATAAATCCTTTCACTTTGATATTGGTGTAGTGGGGCAGTTACTTGTAAACAGTAAAACAAAGCAAGAACTTGCAAAAGATGGATACACCTATGAAATTACTAGGAACGATGGCTATAACCTTAATCCATTTCAATTTAAAGCACATTTTTCTATGGGGTACTCCCATCTTATGGCTTATTCTGAATATACTTTTAACTCTTTATTTAAATCCGGACAAGGACCACAATTATATCCATTTACGGTAGGTATTAGATGGTGTTTATTTAATTAAATAATTTTTTTTTGTGATAATTAAATTTTTTTGTATGTTTGCAGTAGTTTAAATTTATTTTATGAATAAAAAAATTACTGCAATTGTTCTTTTAATGGTTGCTTTTATAGGATTAAAAGCGCAAAATATTGGAATCAATCCTACCGGTACACTTCCAAATAACAGTGCCGGCTTAGATGTTGATTTTACAAACAGAGGACTTTTAATACCGCGTATTGCATTAACATCTTCTTCTGATGCTGTTACAATAGGCTCACCGGCAACATCTTTATTGGTGTATAACACGGGTACAGGAGGGTTAGCTCCTGCGGGATACTACTACAACTCCGGAACACCTGCAGCGCCCGTTTGGATACAACTACTTACTTCATCTGCTATGTCAGGAACCGCTTGGATGCTGCTTGGTAATGGCGGAACCACGCCGGGAACACATTTTGTAGGAACAACAGATGCTAAAGATTTAGTATTTAAAACAAATAGTGTTGAAAAAATGAGAATACTGACTGGCGGAAATGTTGGAATAGGAACAGCGACACCGGCTAATAAATTAGGTGTAGTAGGCGGTAATATTTCTTGGGGAAATCTTTCTGAAGTAAGTTTATTACAAAATGACCAAGGCGGTAGCATTGAATTAGCGGGGCAAAATGGATTGGCTAATCCAAATGCTGGAGGCTCGCCGTATATAGATTTTCACTTTGGCACAGGTGCAGCACAAGATTATAATACAAGGATAATTAATGCAGCTAATAACAGATTAGATATTGCTACCAACGCAGGAGGTATTGTTTCATTAAATAACACAAACTTTGGTGTTGGAACAACCACACCTGCACAACGTTTAGATGTTTCCGGTAATGTGCAATTTTCAGGAGCATTAATGCCTGCCGGTGTTGCCGGAACAACCGGACAAATTTTAACCAGCCAAGGGGCAGGGCTACCCCCTATATGGACAGCGCCCGCTTCTATTTCTGTGTATGGCAATAATGCACAAAGCGTTAAGCTTACAACTATGATTAATACTACATCAGGAACTTGGGTAAATATGCCGGGTATGACCGTAGTAATGACACCCACACACAGCACAGTATTTATCTTTGCATCAGCGGCAGGTAGATTAACAGATAATTCCGGAATGGCACAATTTGGACAAGCAACTATGTATATACGGGTAATGGTTAATGGCGTACAACAAGCTATAACAAAATGCGTTATTACAGATTTTGATGAAGATATGTATGGGGGTAAGTATCTTGTAACAGGAGGTTCTGCAGCTATTGCCGGTGTACCGGTTACTGTTGTTCCCAGCGTTCCTATTACTGTACAATTACAATGGTTTGTTAGTGCAGCGTGGGCAAGTGCTCCGTGGCAACTCCGATGTGATCCTACACTGGCAAATATAGGCGATCATGCAGTATTAACGGTATTCGATTAATTTAGCTTTATGAAAGGTTTTTTCATATTATTATTGATAGTCTTTCAAGGTGTTTTGTTTGCTCAAAGCAACACAGAGCAATCGGGAGATACTATCAGAACAGCTACATCTGTACGCATTATTAAAAAAAATAATACCAAGCAAACTCCTGTTATTACACAAGAAGACACTGTTATTACAACGCCAACTTCTAAACGTATTGTGAAAAAGAAAGATTTTTATCAAGAAAATCTTTCTCAGAAGGAGATTGTAGTAAACCAAGAAGACAGTGTTATTGTAACACCTACTTACAAAAGAATTATTAGAAAAAATAAATCTAAATAATTTTAGAATATAAATCAATAAGTGCTTTTGTTTCTTTTACATCGTGTACCCTTAGTATGCTTGCACCTTTCAGCAAAGCAATGGTATTAAGTGCAATTGTTCCTGATAAAGCCAAATTACTTTGAGGATTTGTGTTTAGTGTTTTGTAAATCATGGTTTTTCTGGAAAGCCCGATTAGCAAAGGCTTTTGAAGAGATTTAAATACCTCTAAATTTTTTAATAATTCAAAATTTTGTTCAACCGTTTTACCAAATCCAAATCCTAGGTCAATCATAATATTTTTAAATCCATTTGCTTCAAGCAAAGCAATTCGTTCGCCTAAAAAAGTTTTAATATCACTAACAATATTATTGTAATTGATTTTTTGTTGCATAATTTCAGGAACATCGGAAGTATGCATTAAAACATAGCCGATATTGCTTTTACAAATAACATCAAACATATTTTTATCAAACGTGCCTCCTGAAATGTCATTAATAATATTAACTCCTGCATCTATTGACTTTTGTGCTGTTAAGGCATTGTATGTATCTACGGAAATTAAAACATCAGTATATTTTTTTCTAACTGCCGATAAAATTTTTTCTATTCTGTTCCACTCTTCTTCATGCGGCATTAGTTTATTGCCGGACTTTGAACTTACAACACCTATGTCAATAATATCGGCGCCGTGTTGCACACACTCGTCTATGCGGTTTAATATAGCATCGTAACTATTATACCGCCCGCCATCATAAAAACTATCCGGTGTGTAGTTGGCAATAGCCATTATTTTTGGTATATCTAAATTCAATATTTTATTGCCGCATTGCAGGTTCATTTTAAAAAATTTGCTACAAATTAAATCTAAATTTAATCACTGCATTTAATTAATTACTTTTGTGATTAAAAATTTTAGTGAAGAAGTTGGGGATATTAACTTCCGGTGGTGATTCACCGGGTATGAATGCTTGCATAAGAGCAATAGTAAGAACAGCGTGTTATTACAACATTAAAACACTTGGATTTATTAGAGGATACGAGGGCTTGCTTGATAATAACTTTATTGAATTAACCCACAAAAGTGTATCGGGGATTATTCACAGAGGCGGCACAATCCTCAAAACGGCGCGCAGTTCACGCTTTATGACCACAGAGGGTTTGCAACAAGCAGCAAGTACAATATCAGCAAATAATTTAGACGGATTAATTATTATTGGTGGAGATGGTTCTTTTAAAGGAGCAATAGAGCTTTCAAAATATACAGATATTAAAATAATTGGTTGCCCCGGAACAATTGATAATGACTTAATCGGCACAGATTTTACAATTGGTTATGATACGGCTATTAATACAGTTGTAGATGCCATAGACAAAATTCGTGATACTGCTGAAAGCCATGATAGAATTTTTGTAGTAGAAGTAATGGGAAGAGATGCGGGGCTTATTGCCATGCGTAGTGCTATTGCATCGGGTGCGGAGGCGGTTCTTGTTCCTGAAATTAAAAATGATACAGAAGCACTATTAACTAAAATAAAAAATTG
Source organism: Bacteroidia bacterium (assembly GCA_039811645.1). Classification (GTDB taxonomy): domain Bacteria; phylum Bacteroidota; class Bacteroidia; order B-17B0; family Aurantibacillaceae; genus BPGX01. The sequence continues at coordinate 120,243 of JBDHZB010000001.1, forward strand.
GAGAAAAGACAAGTCCAGTAAAATTGTTGTTGTTGCTGAAGGGGACGAATCAGGGGGAGCATATAAAGTAGCCGATACCATAAAATCTTTGCATCCCGAACATGATGTGCGCGTAACTGTTTTGGGGCACATTCAGCGAGGAGGAAACCCTACTTGCATGGAACGTGTTAATGCAGCCATTATGGGTTATGCCGCTGTTAATGCACTAATAGATGGAAAGCACCTGCAAATGATAGGAATTATTAATAAACAAATTGCCTTTACGCCTTTTGAAAAAGCAGTGAAACATTTGGAAGCAATAAATCCGGAACTCCAAAAACTTCTTGAAATTTTATCATCATAAAACTATGTTTCATTATTTACTAAAAAAAATACCAAGACCAATATTAATTAGAATCAGTTATGTCGTAAAATTTTTTGCACCGATAATATTTTATGGGAAAAAATACCAAGACCCAATTAATGGTAAAACATACAGAAAATTTCTTCCTTATGGCTATTCAAAAAAGAGCGAAAGAAAAAATGTGCTTTCCCCCGGAACATTATCTTTAGAAAGGCATCGTTTATTATGGCTGTATTTAAAAAATAAAACAAATTTTTTCACTACTAATTATAATGTTTTACACATTGCACCGGAGCAGTGTTTTTTGCCCATCTTTAGAAAGATGCACAACCTGAAATATACTACTGCCGATTATGAATCTCCAATTGCCGATTTACATTTTGATTTGCACCACTCACCATTACCGGATAATTCTTTTGATGTTATTTTTTGTAACCATGTGTTGGAGCATGTTGAAAACGATATCCAATGTATGAAGGAGTTGTATAGAATGATGAAGCCCGGTGGTTGGGGGATTTTTCAAGTACCTCAGGATATATCCAGGCAACAAACGTATGAGGACAAAAATATTACTACACCCGAAGAACGAGAAAAACATTTTTGGCAAAAAGACCATGTCAGATTATATGGATTGGATTATGCTGATAGATTGAGGTCTGCGGGATTTGATGTAATAGAAGAAGATTATACAAAAACACTGTCCGATAAAGAAACAGATTATTACAGATTACCTCGTGGAGAAAAAATCTACTTATGTAGAAAAAAATAAAACTATCGTATTAAAGTTACATTCCCTTTCTTGAAAATTTCTTTTCCATTAATACACTTTACTTTTAAATAATAACCGAATACACCAACATCAGCGGCTTTCCCTTTGTAAATACCATCCCATCCTTGTGTTTTATCTGTTGTTTCAAAAACCAACTCTCCCCATCGATTGTAAACTGCAAAATATAATTCCTGAATTTTATAACCCCTTACATATAATACATCATTACTGCCATCACCGTTAGGAGTAAATGTATTTGGAACAAAAATATCACTTTCAAGGCAGTCGTTATCTATTACTACAATTTTGACCGTAGCTGTTTTTACGCAAATACCATCGGTTATTATAACCGTATATATTGTTGTAGCGGTTGGAGCAGTAGAAACCGTATAATTATTATTTGGGCTTACAGCACCGGATGGATACCATTGTACATTATATCCGGGACCAATAACCGCCACCAATTGTGCAGTTTGCCCTTTTTGAATAGTATCCGGAACAGCAAGTGCAGAAGGAGATGCTGCCGATAGTGTAGAAATATTTACTGAAGTAAATAAACTATAATAACAAGTATCACCAATAGAGTTGATGGTTGAAATATCTACCGTATAATTTGTATTGGCAGAGGGCGTGGCTATAGGATTAGCAATGGTATAACTATTTAAACTTTGTGAAGGTGACCAATAATATGCAAAACCACCCGAGGCGTGTAATGTATAAGAATTACCAAGACAAATAACTGTGCTTGCATTAACACTAACATTAACAGGCTGTGAGATAGACAGAGATTTACTAATTGTATCTTTACAGCCATATATATTGGATACAATTAAATTAACCGTATAAGTGCCACCATTATTGTAAAAAACAATAGGACTTGTTTGATTAGAAACTTGCCCATTACCAAAACTCCAATCCCACTGCGTAACATCAGCGCTAGATAAATTAGTAAAATAAGCATTGCCGCCGCATGGGTTAGTACTATAGGAAAAATTTGCCGTTGGTGTATTATGTACAACTACTTGTGTTGTAAGCGTTTTAATACAAGCGGGCGTAATGGTATTGTTGGTGATGGTTACGGAATAAATAGTTGTAACACTCGGTTGTACTGTTGTGCTTGCAGAATTTGGATTAGAAAGTCCGGTAGCAGGTTGCCACTGATACACATTCCCTCCTGAAGCAGATAATGTAATTGTTTTACCAACACATATTGTATCGTTGGCAGATATACTTGGATTAAAAGGATAAAAAGTAAAAACTTTCGTAACACTATCTTTGCATCCGTATGAATTTTTTACAACCAAACATGCTGTATAAGTTCCTGCAGCAGGGGGTATAAAAACAGGGTTAAGAATATTGGAGGTATAAGTTGTAGGTAAAAAATTCCATTTAATAAACTGTAGCGTATCAAGAGTTGTGTAAGAAGCGTGAAAATAGGCTGTATCGCTACAATTCAAGGTGTAGTTAATAAGTCCTGTAATAGGAGGATGTGCATGTACTAGTATGGTAACACTATCTTTTGATTTACAAAAAATACTATCATTAATAACAAGTGTTACAGTATATGTGCCGGGGTTTGTGTAAGTAGCAATAGGATTAAGTGATGTTGAAGTAACAACGCCATTCCCTAAATTCCATTGATATTGATAAGAATTAACACAGCTATTAAAGAATTGCACTGTTAAAGGCGTACAGCCTGTTGTAGAAGTATTGGTAGCGGTGGGGTTTTGATAACTTAATTTAAATACACCATTATTACAATTTGATGAGTGATTAGGATTGCCGGGTGTTCCGGGCCATGTTCCGGGTGTTACCGGAAAATCTTGATTACCGCCGCATCCGGCACAAACAGATTGATAAATATTCCCGCATTTGTCAAATCGTGATGTTCCGCCATCAACGTGTTCGTGGCTAATAGGTCCGCCAAAATACGAGCCAAAAATAATACCGGAAAGGTTTGGTTTTAATCCCATTAAATAAAAATTATAACCATCTGTAGAGCTTTGTGTAGGAGCAGCTAAGGGCATTCCTCCTGTTGGAGTTAAGAAAATAATATTGCCTCCCCATCCTGATAAGTAAATATAACCACAGCCGTCTATTGCAAAAGCAGAAGGTGAAATGTCTGTTTTTGATAGAGAACTACCAAAGACTGTACTTAATGATATTGTACTTAATTGCTGATCAAGAACTGTAATAAATTGATGTCTGCCCGGATTTGAATAAACAGTACCTACAACGGGCATGTTTCCTAAAGATTGACCATAAACATAAATTTTATTTAAAGGATCGCGTCGAACAAAATAAGATTGATCATAGTTAGATGTTCCTATGTAAGTGCCCCGTAATAAAGTACCCGCAAATGGGTCTATTTTTACAATATAGCCATCTGTTTTTCCACCATTGTACGTTGTAGAGTGTGCGCCTGCTGTAATAGGAAAATCATTGCTGCAAGTTCCGCCTGTTGCATAAACAAAAAGCGAGTCGGTTACTTCCAAAGAATTTCCACAATCATTATTACTTCCGCCAACAAAAGAACTAAAAATTAAATTACTAAGATTATTATTAAACACACAAAGCACAGCATCTTGTTTGCCTCCTAATGTTTTATCAAAAGCATTGGCAGTAGTGGGGAAATTAGCAGAGCGAGAAGATGAATAAATGTAAACATTATTGTTTTTATCTAACTGAATTTCTCCGCGATATTGGTCGCCGTAGTTAAACATTAACGAATCCGGCGGATATTCTGTAACAGTGCCAAATGGAGTTGAATAAGGTGCAATAGTATTTGTGTGATTTACACCGTCATTATTGCTTCCTCCGATATATGTAGAAGCTAATAGAGCCGTGGCTGTAGAATTAAATTTAGCAATGTAGATATCAGTTCCGTTATTAAATGTTGTACCATTAAATACAAAACTGAGATATACTCCGCCATTAAAGGTTGCATCGTATGGTGTGCCTGCCATAGGAAAGTTGGAAGATTCTGTTGCGCCATACAAGTATAAATTGTCTTGTGCATCACAAATTAGACTTGTAACTATTTCACTGCCATTACCTCCTAAATAGGTTGAAAAAATAAGATTGGTACCCGCACTATTATACTTAGTTATAACTACATCGGTATTGCCGGGACCAACGATACTGTTAAATGAAATGTCGTATGCACCAACAGTTGTAGGATAACCATTATTAAAAACCGTTCCGCCGCTAATTAAGTTACCGCTCATATCAAAGGTTGCGGTCATGCCAAAATTATCGGCAGTTGAACCGCTTTGTGCGGCAAAAATTAATGTAGGATCTATAATTAAATCATAATCGGGGTTGTATCCTTGCGGAAAGACAAAAGAAATTATATTCTTATTTAAAGCATATTTACAAGGCACTTCACGCACCTGCCCTTCAACAATTTGATAAGCATAGGGTTTTTTTTCGGTAATTTCTTCAAAAGAAAGTTTAATATGTAAATCACCTTGGTCTAATTTTATTTTATCTGCACCCAGATATTGTAATTTTATTTTATTTGGGTTTCCGCCTTTTGCAACAATAAAATTATATTTAATCCCATTAATAGAACTGAGTACTTGATAATTAATGTTCTCATAAAGATTTTTATAAATAATTTCCGCGTAGTTTTTGACATTTACCGTCCATCTTTTGCTGTCGTTTCCTAAAAAGAAATTTTCATAATCTGTTCCTGCTGTATTTTTTTGAATAATAGCAGATGAATTGCAATTTAAAAAAGATACCTGAACAGCATGTCCTTTTAATTTTAAATCTTTATCGGACTTAGCACCACCGGTATGGAATTTTCTATATGTTTTTTTATCGTAAAAATTAAATGTCAACTTATCTTTCTCTAAAAATAAATTACCACCATCTAATATTGCTTTAAATAAGATATTTGATTCCCACTGTCCATTATTTTCGGTAAATTTTAATGCAGGATTATGTGTAGGTGTAATAATCTGTTGGGCAAATGCTTTGCAATAAAATAATACAACAAATATAAAATATCTGTTTTTCAACTTAATTTTTGATGATAAAGTTACTAAATTATTTTTTAGTAGCAATGAGTTTTTTGTATAAGTTTAAATATTTCGGTAAAATCTGTTTGGTATCAAATTTTTTTGCCTGCAATAGTGCTTGTTCTTTGAATTGATTTAACAAAGAATTATCTTTTAATAAACGAATAGCACTTTCTGCCATTTCCTGCACATATCCAACATTATGTGTGAATCCTGTTTTTCCATGTATATTTACTTCTGCAATACCGCCAACATTAGAGCTAATAACGGGCACACCCATTGCCATGGCTTCTAATGCAGCAAGTCCAAAACTTTCTGTTTCGCTAGGTAATAAAAATAAATCTGATGATGCTAAAATATCCATAGGTTCTGTAATTCTACCTGTTAGTAAAACATATTGTTGCAAGTGCAGGTCCCTAATTAATTTTTCTATATTTGATTTTTCCGGACCATCACCCACCATTATAAGCTTGCAAGGCACTTCTTTGTTAATAATAGCAAAGGTTTTCACAACATCTTCTACTCTTTTTACTTTCCTGAAGTTAGAGATATGTACAATTATTTTCTCTCCGGATTTTTTTTGATTCAAACAACATTCGTTACGTTGTTTTATGGTCATCATTTTTTCTATATCAATAAAGTTAGGGATAACCTCTATTTGATTATCAATTTTAAAAGTTTGTAATGTTTCTTTTTTTAAAGATTTTGATACAGCTGTTATAGCATTACTATTGTTAAGCGAAAATCTGATTACTGGTTCAAAAGAAGGATCTTTTCCAACCAAAGTAATATCTGTTCCGTGCAAAGTAGTAATATAAGGAAGGTCTATTTTTTTTGATTTTAAAATTTGTCTTGCCATGTAAGCTGCCGATGCGTGCGGAATAGCGTAGTGTACATGAAGAATATCTAAAGTTTCGTACAATGCAACATCTACAATTTTACTAATTAGTGCAGATTCATAAGGTTGATATTCAAACAAAGGATATTCATACCATTCTACTTCGTGATAAGCAATATTCTCATTAAAGTTATTTAGTTTAAATGGAAGGTTGTAAGATATGAAATGTATTTTGTGCCCTAAATTTGCCAGAGCTTTACCTAACTCAGTTGCTACTGCGCCACTACCACCAAAAGTAGGGTAGCACACTATCCCAATGTTCATAATGCTAAATTAGATTTTTATTCTTTAAAATTTCTTCCATTTTATTTTGATATTCTTGTGCTTTAATTTGTGCCGCTATTGCAAAACTTTCATTTGATGCAGCATAAATAATATCCCGTGATACATTTACAATAATACCAACGTCTTTATTTAGGGCAGCATCACACACAGTGTTTAAGTCTCCTCCCTGTGCGCCAATACCGGGAATTAACATAAAATGTTCAGGAATAATTTTTCTTATATCTTTTAATAATGATGGATTGTTGGTTGCACCAACAACAAACATGGTGTTATTTATATTTCCCCATTGAGCAGATTTTTTTATTGTATGTATAAAAAGTGGATTGCCATCGGCACATGGTAATGTTTGAAAGTCAGCAGAACCCTCATTACTTGTTAAGCACAAGATAATTGCCCATTTATCTTTGTATTTTAAAAAAGGCGAAATAGAATCTTTACCCATATAAGGCGAAAGCGTAATGGCATCACAAGATAAATGTTCAAAAATAGATTTTGCATATCGGTCTGATGTATTGCCAATATCTCCACGCTTTGCATCTGCAATAATAAATTTATCGGGGTAATTCAACTTAATGTATCTAATGGTTTTTTCCAAACTCTGCACTCCCACAGAGCCATAAGCTTCATAAAAAGCAAAATTCGGCTTGTATGCTATACAATAATTAACGGTGGCATCTATAATAGCAGCATTAAATTCAAAAATAGGGTCTTCACTATTTAATAAATGTTTCGGTATTTTTTGTGTGTCGGGGTCTAATCCTATACATAAGAAAGAGCGGTATTGTTTTATAAGTTCAAATAACTTTTGTTTGTCCATGAATATTTATTTTATCAGATTATTGAGTTCATCAACAAAAAACTGAGCGGTTTTTTTACTTTCATAAAGTTTGCTTTGGAACTGCCGCACCCACTGAATGCCTTGAATGGTATTGGTTAAGAAAAATTCTTCTGCATCTAAAATAGTGTGTTGTGTAAACGGTTTTTCAATAAAAAGCATTTTTTTATTTTCTGCTATTTTTTTTATTTGTCCTCTCATAATACCGTTGATGCAGCCTTCTTCTAAAGGGGGCGTCATTATTAAATTACCTTTTGTAATAAAAATATTGGAAGCTGTTGCTTCGCAGATATTTGCTTTTTCGTTAAGAATTAAGCAATCATCTAAGCGTAAAGAGTCTCTGTTAATGGCAGCCAATATATAGATTAGTGCATTACCGGTTTTAAGGGAAGACAAGCGATTGATTGGTTTGAAAACATCTTTATACAAATCTATTACTATGCCGTTTGAGATATTTAAAAAATACGGGCTGTCTAATTTTTCTGCCTCCAGTAAAAAATTCACTTCGTTTGTTTCAGGGTAATACGCTCCGCTACCGCTTCTATATACTGTTAGCCGTATTCTTGCACCGCCATCTTGAAGATTGTTTGCATAGATAATATCCGAGATTTTATCTAAAAAATATTCAAATGAAAAATAGGATGGTATTTTCATTTTTAAAGTTGTCATACTTAGTTTTAAACGTAAAATATGGTCTCCTAAAAATAGAATATTTTTATTGGCATAGCGGATGGTTTCAAATAAAGAATCGCCAAAACGAAAGGAACGGTTTGAAAAATCTAATTGATTAAAATTTTCACTTGTGATTAATTCACCATTAAAAATATATTTTTTCTTAGTAAAAGAATCCATGGGCAAAAATCTGTTCGTAAAGATAGGTGTAAAAAACCTTCTTTGCAAATTCGTTTACCCGCCTTTATTGTATAAAGGTATTGTTTTTTTAGTGGAGACAATTATTTAGTTAAATCTGAAAAAGAAAAATGCTACGGCTGCCCATTCTTTTTTTATTCCTTTGGCATAACCAATGGTGGAGTAGCTGCTGTTTTGAACGGTGCCATCATCTTTTATATAACCAATGGTGGAGTAGCTGCTGTTTTGGATAGTGCCATCGCTTTTTACATAACCAACAGTTGAGTAACTGCTATTTTGAATAGTGCCATCACTTTTTATATAACCAATTGTAGAATAACTGCTATTTTGAATGGTTCCGTCCGGCTTTATATATCCAACCGTAGAATAACTACTATTTTGGATTGTTCCATCGGCTTTTATATATCCGGTAGTGCTATAATTACCCGATTGAATGGTTTGTGCACTTACAAAACTAAATGTAAGTAGTACGGATGCTAAAATTAATTTTCTTGTCATTTTATTATAGTTTAAATTTTATTCTTACTCTTATGGATTTTCAGAATCCTCCCTGTTTTTAAAGTGGGTTTCTTGTCTCCACTAAATAATTAATTATCGTCACCCTTTAGTACAGTAATGTGCCCAAGATACTCATGATGATTACCCATGAGATCTAATAAATAAATTTTATAAATATATACATCTTCTTTTGCTTTCTGTCCTTTGTAAAAGCCATCCCACCCTTGATAAAAATCTGAAGTCGTATAAATCAACTCGCCCCATCTGTCAAAAATGCGCATTAAAAATCCTTCTTTATCATTAATACCGATGCCTTTTACATAAAAAACGTCGTTTAAGTTGTTGTCATTAGGAGTAAAGACATTAGGAATATATACATGAAACTCCGGTTCAATAATAATATTTTTCAAAATATAACTACGACATCCGTGTGCATTTTCTGCAATTAATACAACATTAAACGTTCCTGTAGAGGCTGTATAATAATGAGAAGCATTAGTAAGTGTAGAAGTATTAGATGTTGAAGCATAGTCGCCAAAATTCCATTGATAAGATACAGCTCCTGTTGATTGGTTATAAAAATCTACACTTGGGTCTAATCCGGAAACAGTATAGCTGCTTGCGCTGAAATCTGCAATAGGGTAAGGATACACCGAAATGTAATTAACAACATTGGTGTCAAATTTACAACCGAATGAATTTGTAATTTCTAATGAAACAGAATAGGTGCCGTCTGTGGTATATGTTGTGCTTGGGTTAGCCTGTGTAGAGGTAAGTCCATTGCCAAAATTCCAGTTGAATACATCGGTTGCGTTGGTTGATGCGCCGGTAAAATTTACATTTAACGGAACGCAGCCTTTTTGAAGATCAGATGTAAAAGAACCATGAGGCTTTGGGTAGATATTTAATGTAGAGGTTGCAACGGCACTTGGTATTGTGCATCCATCAGAAATAGTTACGGTAAAAATTTGCAAAGCACCACCTAAAGCATCTGCCGTAATATTAATAGATGGTGTTGAAGCCCCATTTGACCATGCATAGGTAAATGGACCGCCGTTTCCTGAACTCGTGATACTTGTATATAAAACAGCAACGCTCTTATCGCAAACGGAGGCAGACATGCCTATTGCAGTTAAAGCAGGCAGTACATTAATATTAATCGTTTGGGTGGGTGTTGAGCAGTTATTAATATCCGTTGCATATACTTGATAGGTTGTTGTAACGGTTGGATTAACAGCTACAGGACCACTGCTGCTTGTAATATTCGGTGTCCACGAATAATTGTAAGGAGCAGTGCCGCCGCCAACAGTTACTGATAAATTTGTGCTTGTGCCAAAGCATATTGTTGCATTTGGTGATGCTGTTATTGTAAATGTATTGGGTTGTGAAATATTCACTGATGTAGAATTTATACAGTTATTGGCATCTGCAATTGTAATAGTGTAATTCCCTGCTGTTAAGTTAGTGGCTGTTGAGGCATTGCCGCCACTTGGTGTCCATGTATAAGTATATCCACCTACTCCTCCGGATACT
>JBDHZB010000002.1:0-112463 GCA_039811645.1 Bacteroidia bacterium
AACTTGCGAAGTTAAAAGTTATAATATTCCTTTCATTGGGGTGTGACGTATTGTGACGGTAATTGCACAGGAAAATGTACATTAAGTGGTACTCAACGAACTATAAATGGAAATTATGAAATCTTTTATTCAGCAACGTCATATCAGTTTTAAAACCTTTTACAAAAGAGGGTTTCAGATATTTGCTTTTTTGATGCTATTTTTTGCTTGTAGCAATAAGAACACTTTAGAAGGAAGGTGGAGAGTGTCAGTTTCACCGTCTGATAGTAATAAAAGGGACATTCTTCCCTTTGTTGTTTTAAATATTTTATCAGATAGCACTATTTTCGATTTTGAGAAAGATGGAAAATTTAAAATTTATGCAAAAGACAAAATTTATAAATCAGGCACCTATTCACTCTCAAACGCAGAAAACAAAATTATAATCCGTACAGACAAAACAACTGAAGAGTTTCGATTATCGCGAGGTTATAAACAAATAGAACTCAGATCTTCAGATTATATAATACATCTGCAAAGAAGTGAGTAACTTGAAAACTAAATTGGTGTGTACAACTTAAACAGCACATTGATAAAATACTCACTTTTGACATTTATATGCTTCTATTACTGCTTCAAATGGATACTAAGAAATAGAGAGGATATATTTCGTCAGTTTGTATCTTTATAGAGTGTTTGACAACATCAACTTAAATAACAATAATATTAGTTATAAAATTTCTTACTTTAAGTTATGTCAAAGCATGTCTTCTTCAACCTATGTTGTTGTAAGATTAAGATGATAATTCCAATTATTTTGTAGGAGGATTCTCTTTGGCAGCGGGTTTAAAATCTACAACCTCTACAGTAAATACTAATGTGGAATAAGGAGGAATAGGTCCACTAGCTTGCGCTCCGTATCCAATAGCAGAAGGTACAATTATTTTTGCTTTCGAGCCTTTTTGCATCATTAATAAAGCCTCATCCCATCCCGGAATTACTTGTCCGACACCTGCGGCAAATTCAATTGGTTCTTTTCCTTCGGAACTATCAAATACTTGTCCTGTTAGTAATTCTCCTCTATAATGTACTTTTACAGAAGCGTTGGCAGGAATTTTTTCCCCTTTTCCTTTTGTTACTTCAATAAAATACAAACCACTATTAGTAGGCTTAGCAGTAATTTTATTCTTTGTAATATATTCACCTAAGTCTTTTAGTTCTTTTTCTTTTAGTTGATTTAACTCGGCTTCTTGCTTTTTCATATTCTCTTCAATCTCTTTTTTTGTTTTTACATCAGCCAGCTTAATAGAAACGTTAAGATGGTCGCCGGGTTTAATAAATTTTGGCAACTCATTCATTTTATTTGTTTTCAAAAAGAAAGAATCGGCGCTGATAATAAAAGAAGCACTATCTCCTTTGTGCATCATCATAATTCCATCTTCAATACTTCCTTTAAAGGTGGAACCTTGCATTAAAAACCTTGCTACGCCGCTACCATCTCTACTTACGTCTTTGCTGTTTACAATAACAGAGTCGTTGCTTTGTTTTTTAATGATGTATTGAATGGCAATACCATCGCCTACTTGAGGTATGGTGCCGCTTTCATTTTTTACAAAAAATTTGTAATACAAACCGGTATCATTTTTTTCATATCCCGGGAACTTATTGTTTTTACACGCAAATACTATTACAGATGCGGTTCCAATTAAGAATAGATTTTTTTTCATATTTATTTTATTTCTATAAGTTTTATTTCGTAGAGTAGTGGTGTAAAAGGAGGAACAGTTCTATTTAAACTTCCATTTTCACCAAAAGCTAGCCGCGAAGGTAATATAATTTTTGCAGTTTGTCCCAAATCTATTTTTTTAATAACATAATTTAACCCTTCTAAAAGTTGCAGAGAATCATTGTATTTTATATTCAAATTATTGTATTTATCCATAATTCTACCGTCTAAAAAATACCCGATATAGGACACAACGGCTTCTTTGGCGGCTTTCCTGTTTTTTAACATAGGAATAGGCAGTGGGTCTAGCCATACAACACCTAAGCTGTCTTGATTGTATCTTAAAGTATTTTTTGTTAGAAAATTTTGGATGGATGAGGCTTCATTTAGTCTTGCCTTTGCAGAAAACGATGATATAAAGGTATCGGGGTTTATTTTTTTTCTGATTTTAATAAAACATTTTATTACGGTATCTTCTTTACTGAATGCGGCTGCCTGATTGCTGTTAAAAACATCTTTGAAGAAAATATCTTTTCGGCAAAGAATAAATAAACTATCCATTTCAGAACATTGATAAAACGGAATGAAAAATGGATGTGCAATAGTATCGCCTAATTGAAGAAAAAATTTATCTGCTCCTTCATGATGTGAGTTCCAAAAAACAGAATCGGATTGCGTTAGGAATTCGGCATCTAACCATAAGTAATTATTCTTGCTGAGATTTTTTTTTGTACTTTCAAAACTAATTAATTTCCACTCTAATCCTTTTTCTTTAAAAGAAGACAGATGCTCGTTTTGGCAAGCAATACATAATAATAAAAAAGATAAAAGTAAGTAAACTTTTGTTTTAATAGAATAAATTTTAGCGAAAAGTAATAAATAATTGATTAACTTTTAGGCAAATAATTTTTATGCGCAAAGCATTGCTAAGTTTTATTGTAGTTATAATAATGCAATATGAATATGCACAAACAGTTAATCACTGGGAAACTGCAATTTATTCGTACGATATATGGAAATACAAAGTGCCAACTTCAAACTTGCCGTCAAACTGGAATACATTGGGGTTTAATGACAGTTCATGGCCAAGTGGCAAGGGCGGTTTTGGTTATGGTGATGGAGACGACTCAACAGTTACATCATATTGTTGGAGTGTATATACCCGCAAAACTTTCACTGTAACAAATAAAGCAAAATTGGTTGCAGCAATATTAAATATAGATTACGATGATGCTTTTGTAGCATATATTAATGGTGTAGAGGTTGCTCGCAGCAATATCGGAACAATAGGTGTTCAGCCCAATTACAATACCGCAGCAGCATCTTCTCATGAGGCAGTAATGTATTCCGGCGGTTATCCGGATACTTATACAATATCATTTAGTAATTTACAAAGCATTCTTAATAATGGCACAAATGTGTTGAGCGTTTCTTATCATAATTTATCTAACACGTCTTCAGATTTAAGTGGTATTACATATTTGACCTTTGGCATATCTGATAACTCTAATTTTTATAGCCCAACGCCTTCATGGTTTACACCGCCTGCTCAGTTAGATTCTTTTAATTTACCAATTGTAAAAATAAACACACATGGGCAAACCATTTCAGCAAATACCAATATTGTTGTGGATATGAGTGTTATTAATAATTTGTCCGGAGTTAATCATTATACCGATACACCTAATGATTATAATGGCAAAATAGGAATTAACATACATGGTTCATCATCTGCCATGTTTCCAAAATTATCATATAAGGTAGAAACTCAAAATATATTAGGAAATAAGAATGATACCATAGTACTGGGTTTTCCTAAAGATAATGACTGGCTGTTGTATGCTCCCTATTCCGAAAAAAGTTTATTGCAAAATGTGTTGGCATACAGAATAGCCAATGAAACGGGACATTATGCCAGTAGAACAAAGTTTGTAGAGTTATTTTTAGATGGCGTATATAAAGGGGTTTATATATGGGAAGAAAAAATAAAAAGAAATACAAATAGGGTAAAAATAGCAAAGATTACAACCGCTGATACAATTGGCGACCAGCTAACCGGTGGCTATATTTTAAAAATTGATAAGATGACCGGAACTTCTTATGTGGGCTGGTATTCTGCTTATACCTCTATTCCAAATAGTCATCAAATAATGTTTCAGTATCACGATCCTGCTTATACTGATTTATTGCCTATTCAACGCAATTATATTCACCAATATGTAGATAGTTTTGAAACTGTTTTATCCGGTGTAAATTTTGCCGATCCATTAATAGGATATCGACACTATGCAAATGAAAATTCTTTTATTGATTACTTAATACTTAATGAAATTAGTAAAAACGTAGATGGATATAGACTAAGTACGTATATGTATAAGGATAAAAATTCTAAAAACAGATTGTTGAATATGGGTCCCGCATGGGATTATAATCTTGCATTTGGAAATGCCAATTATTGCGATGGAGGGAATACCGTCAATTGGGCATATAATTTTAATACAACATGTCCGAGTGATGGATTTTCTATTCCGTTTTGGTGGAACAGAATGTTGCAAGATACAATGTTTAAAAATAATTTAAAATGCAGATGGACGTATTTGCGCCAGCATCAATTGAGTGACACTTATTTAATAAACATGATAGATTCTTGTGTTAATGTTTTAGGATATTCTATCCAGCAAAACTTTTCAGTATGGACTATTTTAAATACTTATGTATGGCCAAATAATTATGTTGGAGGCAGTTATGCTAATGAAATAAATTATTTGAAAAATTGGATTATAACACGTGCCCACTGGATAGATAATAATTTACCCGGGAATTGCATCACTACAGATGTTGGAGCATTAAGTAACCCGTTTTCTGCAACAGTAGTAGCAAAGATATTTCCTAACCCTGCAACAAGTTTTATATCTTTTGAATTTGAAAAAGAATCAAATTACATGATTGCAATAAAAACAATAGAAGGTAAAAATATATATCAAACAATATTAAACAATAATGAAATACAACTATTGATAGATATCAAGGCATTAAGTGAAGGCATTTATCTTGCAGAAATACAAGATGTCAAGACAAAAAATATACAGATAATTAAATTTGTAAAAATTTAATTACTATTTTTTATGAATATATACTTTATATAAAATAGGCGATTGAGGAGGGATTTTATTCATATCTCCTAATAAACCATGTGCCAAGTGCGAATTAATTAAAATATAAGCCTTATCTCCATAGTGTAAGTAGGGCATAATCCTATGAATGCCACTTTCGATATGCTCACCACCAACAATAAATGTTTTAGGTGTGCCTTCATCTGTATAACAAACTTCACCGGTTAATAAAGATACCGTATAGTTCATGCTTATTTCATCATTCTCTTTTATTTTTTCTTGTTTTGGTATAGAATCGTATCTGTAATATCTAACGCCCAATGGTGTTTTTATAAATTGCATCTTATGAGTTTTTTCAAAATAATCCATTTCATCAATTTCTTTTTGTACAACTAATTGATTTGCTTTTTGAAATTGCTCTTTTAGCTTGTTCTGATTAATGTATGGTTTTGTTTTATGTTCTTCTGATGTGCAGCGTATCATAAAAAATAATACAACGATGATTATA
The DNA here is from genome assembly GCA_039811645.1 of Bacteroidia bacterium. Taxonomy (GTDB): domain Bacteria; phylum Bacteroidota; class Bacteroidia; order B-17B0; family Aurantibacillaceae; genus BPGX01. Next base: position 5,327 of record JBDHZB010000002.1, read on the forward strand.
CTTGATTTATTCATAAGGCGGGTTTAATAAATTTTAAGTTTCTTTTAATACCTTTAAACTTAGTTCTTTTTAATGGAGAATGTTTAAATAAGATTTTAAATTGTTCCTCTGATAGAGCCTCCCATTCTTTCCATGTATAATTAAGAATTTCTTTACAAGGATGCAATTCTTCGTTGTTGTGTGGCATGGCAAAACTATTCCACGGGCACACATCCATACATACATCACACCCAAATAGCCAGTTATCCATTTGCTTTTGAAAAGAATTGTTTATTAATTCGTCTTTTAACTCTATGGTTAAGTAAGAAATACATTTTGAGGCATCAATGACGTATGGCTTTACAATCGCTTGTGTCGGGCAGGCATCTATACACCGCGTACATGTGCCGCAATGGTCTTTTATTGGGCTATCCGGCTCTAACTCCAAATCACAAATTATTTCTGATATAAAATAAAAAGAACTCTGTTGTTTTACAATTAAATTACTGTGCTTGCCAACCCAGCCAAGCCCTGATTTTTTTGCCCACGCTTTTTCTAATACGGGCGCAGAATCAACAAATACTCTTGCATAAAAATCTCCAATCTGCTCTTTTAATGCACTATATAACTGATACAACTTGTCTTTAATAATTTCGTGATAATCGTTGCCGTATGCATATTTAGATACTTTTGGCGCATTGGCATTTTGTTTTTGTTCAGGATAAAAATTAAACAATAAGCTAATCACAGATTTTGCTTCCGGTACAAGTATGGCAGGATTTATTCTTTTGTCAAAATAATTTTCCATGTACTGCATTTTGCCGTGATAATTATTTTTTAGCCAGTTTTCTAGTCGGCGGGCATCATCAGAGAGTTCTTGTGCTAAGGAAATGCCGCAATAATCAAACCCATATTGCTTTGATAGGTTTTTAATAATTTTAGTATGATTAGATATTATCGAGTTTTTATTCACGCTAAATCAAAACAAATGCCCGGGCGAATTTTTTATCTTATTTAAATGCTGATATGCTTTTTGCGTAGCTTCTCTACCGCGTGGTGTACGCACAATATATCCTTCTTGAATCAGAAACGGCTCATACACTTCTTCAATTGTTCCGGATTCTTCTCCAACCGCTGTGCTGATGGTTGTAATACCAACAGGACCTCCTTTGAATTTATCAATGATAGCAGTTAAAATCCGAATATCCATTTCGTCTAATCCATTCTCATCTACATTTAATGCTTGTAGGGCGTATGTTGTAATGTCTAAGTCTATTGTTCCGCTGCCTTTTATTTGGGCAAAATCGCGAACTCTTCTTAATAGGGCGTTGGCAATTCTTGGCGTGCCTCTGCTTCGGCGCGCTATTTCATAAGCAGCAACTTCGTCAATCGGAATATTTAAAATAGAAGAACTGCGTAAAAGAATGGTTGTAAGTATTTTAGCATCGTAATAATCTAATCGTGTTGTAATGCCAAATCTTGCACGTAAAGGAGCGGTTAATAAGCCGCTGCGAGTAGTTGCACCTACTAATGTAAAAGGGTTTAGTTTTATTTGTACTGTTCGGGCATTAGGTCCCGTATCTATCATGATGTCAATTTTGTAATCTTCCATGGCAGAATAAAGATATTCTTCCACTACGGGGCTCAAGCGGTGTATTTCATCTATAAATAAAACATCAAAATTTTCTAAATTAGTCAGTAAGCCGGCTAAGTCGCCCGGTTTTTCAAGCACAGGTCCCGATGTTATTTTAATATTAACTCCCATGTCGTTGGCAATAATGTGTGCAAGTGTTGTTTTTCCTAGTCCGGGAGGACCGTGTAGTAGTACGTGGTCAAGCGATTCGTTTCTTTGTTTTGCTGCTGATACAAATATTTTCAAATTATCAATAACTTTATCTTGCCCGCAAAATTCCTGAAAATTAATTGGCCGCAAAGCCCGTTCTATTTGTTTATCTTCGGTAGATAAATTTTCACCTTCAGGGTTAAGATTATCATTCATAGTTAAATGCAAAAGTAAACAATAAATTGATAGAGAATTTATTAAAGATAATTTGTTTGTTGTTGCGATAAATAGAAATTAGTAAATCCAAAATATAAGAGGTGTGGCAAGTAATTTTTTATTTAAGCCATAAAAGGAATCTGATATGTCCTTAACTATTATTACATTTGCCTCTGTGTCTTTGTTTGTAGATGTTATATTGCCATTAAGTATTTCAGGAACCTATACCTATGTGGTGCCTAAAGAGTTGGAAAATCAGGTGGAAAAGGGTGTGCGGGTTGTGGTTCAGTTTGGTATTAAAAAGTATTATTCTGCGATTGTTTTTAAAACGCATCATACGCCGCCAAAAGAATACGAACCAAAACCAATAGAATATATTTTAGATGAACGTCCTGTTGTTTACGAGTACCAGTTGTTATTTTGGGAATGGTTAGCATTTTATTATTTTTCTAAAATCGGAGATGTAATGAACGCTGCATTGCCGGCAGGATTAAAAATATCCAGCGTTTCAACCATTCAACTAAACACAGATATGGCAATAGATGAATCGGTATTTAAATCTATGTCTGATAATGAACAAGTGTTATTAAACATCTTAATTGATAAAAGAAAAATACATATTGACGATATTCAAAAATTTATACCAAAATCACATGTTCACAAAGTGATTAAACAGTTAATCAATCATCATATTGTTTTTCTGCAGGAGGAGGTAGAAGAAAAATTTAAACCAAAGCTTGTTGATTATATTGAACTAAATGCTGAGTATAGAAACCAACAAGCTATTCAGCAGCTTGTTCAATCACTTGAAAAAAGGGCATTTAAACAATTGGAAGTATTATTGTGTTTTTTGGATTTGTCTAAAAATAATTTTGATAAAAAAATAAAAAAACAGGATTTACTTAAAAGAGTAAGCGTATCTGCTATTCAGGCATTATTGGATAAAAATATCTTTATTCAACACCAAATTGTAGAAAGCAGAATATATCAAACAAGTGGGCAAAAAATAAATATAAAACTTACTGATACTCAACAAAAAACCTTTAATGAAATTCAAACAGCATTTGAAGTAAAAAATACTATTTTATTACATGGAGAAACCGGTAGTGGTAAAACCGAAATTTATATTAAGCAGATAGAAGATGCTATTAAACAAAATAAGCAGGTGTTATATCTTGTTCCGGAAATTGCACTTACCATTCAACTTATTCAGAGGCTAAAAAATGTTTTTGGTAATAATGTTTATGTTTATCACTCTAAGTTTTCTGAAAATGAAAGAACGGAAATATGGAATAAGATGCTTGAATATGCCTATAGTGCTGATGATGAAGGAAGTCCAAAAATTATTTTAGGTCCAAGGTCTGCTTTATTTTTACCGTTTTATGATTTGGGATTAATTATTGTAGATGAAGAGCATGACGCTTCTTTTAAGCAAAAACAAAAACATCCATATTATCAAGCCCGTGATGCTGCTATTTATTTAGCCAATCAATTAAAAGCTAAAGTAATACTTGGTTCGGCTACACCATCTATAGAATCGCTGTATAATAGTGAAACAGGCAAGTATATTAAGGTTGAACTAAAAGAAAAATTTTCAGCTTCTATACTTGAAAAAAAAGTAGTGGACTTAAAACGTTACCATTTGGAAACAAATAGTAAAGCAATGATTAGCCCTCCGCTTTACGAAGCAATTAATACCGCTCTTGAAAAAAAAGAACAAATACTATTATTTTACAATAGGCGCGGCTATGTGCCATATACACAGTGCAATATGTGTGGGTGGATTGCAAAATGCCCAAATTGCGATGTAAGTTTAGTTTACCATAAGCAACATAGTTCTTTGCTATGCCATTATTGTGGGTTTGCAACATCAAATTATCAAACTTGCCCCGCTTGCAAAAGTACACATATTCATGCTAAAGGTTGGGGTACAGAAAAATTTGAAGAGGAGTTGAAAAGAATTTTTCCAAACGCAGCAGTTGCACGATTAGACCAAGACAGTACACGGAGTAAATTTGCGTATAAAAATATTTTAGAAGACTTTGAAGCAGAAAAAATTGATATTCTTGTTGGCACACAAATGCTTACAAAGGGTTTGGATTTTAAAAATGTAACCGTTGTAGGTGTGCTTAATGCAGATGCACTGATGCACTTCCCTGATTTTAGAGCATTTGAAAAGGCATACCAAACCTTATATCAAGTATGCGGAAGAACCGCCAGAGCACAAAAACATGGTGTTGCATATATTCAAACATACGAGCCGGAACATCTTGTTATTAAATTATTTTTAGAAAACAACTATGATACTTTTTATAAATATACTTTGCAACAAAGAAAGGAGTTTAATTATCCACCGTTTTTCCGACTATTAGAGCTAACCGTAAAAAGTAAGGATACAGAGTTGGTTGATAAAATAGCAATTGCACTTGCAAAAATTTTAAATAAAGAATTTTCACCCAATGTTTTAGGACCAACACGACCTTTTGTAAGTAAAATCAATAACTATTATTTACAAAATATTTTAATTAAAATTCCTAAAACAGAGCCCGTTCCCACTATCAGAACAAAAATTAATAATATCATAAATTCCTTAAATAGCTCAAAAGTTATTATTGATTGCAGTGTTGAAGGATAGCATATTTTCGCTATTATTAATTTACTAAATTAAGCCCCCATAATAAAGTGTATGTATCAAATCAACGTCAATAATAATACATTAAAAACAGAGATAAAAATCAATGGCAATACCTTAATAGGAACCATTAATGATTTGCCTTTTCAAGTAGAATTTAATCAAGTTCATACTTATGAATATTTTATTAAATACAAAAATACTTCATACTCAGTTATCGTTAATAAAATTATTCCGGAAGAAAAAAAATTGGTATTAAAAATCAATGGTAAAAAAACAACAGTTGAGATAAAAGACCGATTTGATTTACTTTTACATCAATTAGGTATGGATAAAATGGCAGCTAAAAAAATAGATTCCGTAAAAGCCCCAATGCCCGGTATGATTCTTAATGTTTTGGTAAATGAAGGACAAGCAATAAAAAAAGGCGACACACTTTTAATATTAGAAGCCATGAAGATGGAAAACGCTCTGAAGGCTGCTGCTGATGGTGTTATTAAAAAAATTGCTGTTGAAAAAGGAACTGCTGTTGAAAAAAATCAATTATTAATAGAATTATAATTTTATGAAAAAAAGCAGAAGAGATTTTTTAAAAAATACGACACTCGCAAGTATTGGCTTAATTTTATCAAACCCATTATCAATAATTGCGAATACACCGAATACTCAGCCAATACAACAAAATACATTCCCCTTTAAATTGCCGGAGCTGCCTTACTCATACGATGCATTAGAGCCTTTTATAGATAAACAAACCATGGAAATCCATCATACTAAGCATCACCAAGCGTATGTAAATAACCTAAATAAAGCAATAGAAAACTATGCCACTGCAAAATCTGTTACCTTAGAAGAAATTTTAAAAAACATATCACAATACGATGTTGCTGTGAAAAACAATGCTGGCGGGCACTACAACCATACACTATTTTGGAAAATGATGGCGCCTAATAAAGATAATACAGCCAACATGCCTTCAGAAAAAATATTAAAAGAAATTAATAAAACATTCGGAAGTTTTGAAAACTTTACAAAACAATTTTCTGAGGCTGCACTAAAACTTTTTGGTAGTGGCTGGTGCTGGTTAATAAAAGCAGAAAGCGGAAAATTACATATTATTACATCTGCCAACCAAGAGAATCCTATTATGGGAACATTTGAGAAAAAAGGCATACCTATTTTAGCTCTTGATGTATGGGAACATGCTTACTATTTAAAATATCAAAATAAAAGAACAGAGTATATTCAAAACTGGTGGAAGGTTGTAAATTGGAATTTTGTAGAACAACTTTATTTTTCTTAATATTTCATGAAAACGTCTGTTGTAAAGAAAGTAACATTCTGTGCGGCGCATCGCCTACATAACCCAAATTGGGATATAGAAAAAAACAAGAAGATTTTTGGCAAATGCAATCATCCGAATTACCATGGGCATAATTATGAACTACATCTGAAGGTACTTGGAGAGCCCGATAAAGAAACAGGTTTTGTTATTGATTTATCTTACTTAGGGGATTTATTAAAGTCTGAAATAGTTAATAAATTTGATCATAAAAACCTCAACTTAGATGTTCAGGAGTTTAAAGATTTAAACCCAACTGCCGAAAATATTGCAATAGTAATATATCAATTATTAAAGCCAAAAATGGCATCGCACTTGGATATACAGGTTATTTTGTATGAAACACCAAGAAACTATGTTATTTATCCTGAAAAATAAATCTTACATTTGTCGTTCCAAAATGAAAAATCTTTTTTATATATTCTTAGTACTTATCGTTGCGTCTTGTAAAAAAAATGCCAAATATCTTACAGACAATGTAATGCCGCCCGGGGACATTCTAAATGGAAATTTTCAAGATACTTTTCAGGTTGTAATGAAAACATTAAGATATGATTCTATTAAAACATACAATGATGGCTTTAAATACCTTGGTTCTAATCAAGACCCCGTATTTGGACGAACTGATGCAAGTATTTATACCAACATATCTATCCCAAATAATGTTACCAATATTACTTTTCCTGCAGATGCCATCATTGATTCTGCAAAAATTATGTTAGTGTTTACGCAGAGTTTTGTAGGAGATACCTCTACTATGTTGCGTTACCAAATTCATACACTTACAGAAGATTTGCATTATGATTCTACCTATTACACAGCGCATAAGTTTAAGTACGACCCCATTACACTTGCAGACGTTTACGCTAAACCCTTTACATACATGGGCTTTCAGGTAATTCAAATTCCAATTTACAAAGGTTTTGCGCAAAGCATTATTGCCAATAGTCAGTATCTTACAGATAATACAACTTTTCAAAATATATATAAGGGCTTCTATATTACTACCAAAAATACTTCACTAAATCCAAGCAGCCAGCAAGGTTCTTTAATGAAGATAGATTTGGCAAATGCTATTTCCGGATTTTACATTTATTACCACACAGGCAACCCCGTAGATTTGAAAGAATCTACCACTTATCAGTTTGTATTTAATAATAGTGCCTCAACACGTGTTAACCATATAGATTATAACTATCTTTCAGGAGCCAATATTTACCTTTCTCAACAACTATCCGGAAACATAACATCTTGTACGCAAAATGTTTATTTGAAAGGATTAAATGGCACGCGTGTTTTTGTAGATTTCCCTACACTAAAAAATATTATACAAACAAATAGCGTATCTATTAATAGAGCAGAAGTAGTAGTAAAGGTGGACAATAGCTTTATTTCTAACACCACATTTTATGCCCCACCATCGGGTATTTCTTTATTAGCCATAGATAGCGCCAATAATGAAATGTTTACAATAGACCAATATAATAGTGCTTACGCCTACTTACAATATGGAGGAACATACGATGCCGATAATCATCAATATGTTTTTAATATCTCAAGATTTATTCAGCAGGTTTTAACCGGAAAAAGAAAATATTATGGTATGTACTTGGTGGCAACCGACCCTACCATTACACTTACAGCGCGTAAAGACTTTTTTGCAGCCAGAGTAGTATTAGGTGGTTATAAAAACACTGCACTGCAACCAAAGCTAAGAATAGCATTTACGCCAGTCCCCTGATATTTTGTCATATCACGGATATTCCCTATCTTTGGCATAAGAATTGAACAACAAGGTGTACTTAAAACATAAAAAAGAAAACTATGATTTTTAATGAAAACAAACTTTCTTTTGATTTTAGAAACTATCATGCTGATAAGGGGCAATTATTAATTTCAGAACCATATCTGCAAGATGCATGTTTTAAAAGAACCGTAATTTTGATGGCTGTACACAACCAAGAAGAAGGTTCGTTAGGCTTTATTATTAATAAGCCAACGTATCTGCAACTAAATCAAGTTATTAAATCTTTTGCGGATATACAGAGCTGGCCTGTTTACTTTGGAGGCCCCGTACAAACTTCATCACTTTTTTATATTCATACACTTGGAGACTTGGTCCCGGAAAGCAGGCAGATTACTGACGAAATTTATTTTGGTGGAAACTTTGATGTACTAAAAGAATTGGTTCTGAAAAATGAGGTGAGACAAACAGAAGTAAAGTTTTTTATGGGGTATTCCGGTTGGTCACAAAACCAATTAGAAGAAGAAATACAACTCAATTCATGGTTAAGCATTTCTGCTTCAAAAAAGATAGTGTTCAGTAATAAACAGCATAATGAGCTGTGGCGAATGTCTGTAGCTAAAACAAAACAACATTTTTTCTTGGCAAACTTTCCTGAAGATGTTGCTATGAATTAATTCTTTTAATATATTAAAAAAGTTGAGCAACATCATACAGACATCTATTTTAGTATAAAATATTTCTATTTATAATACATACAAAAATAATGTTAGTACTGCGGGCTTTCATTTTATTTTCTCAAATTTGTCCCAAATATAATTCATGAAGAAATTAGAAAGTTATGTTTTAGGAAAATGGATTCCAGGAACGTCTGATTATCAAACTTTATATAACGCTATTACCGGAGAAGCTATTTCAGAAGCATCTACCAAAGGCATTGATTTTAATGCTGTTTTAGACTTTGGCAGAACAAAAGGCTCTGCTGCATTACGCCAAATGACTTTCCACGAAAGAGGCAGAATGCTGAAGGCTTTGGCAATGCATCTGTTATCCAAAAAAGATATTTTTTACGAAGTAAGTTACATGACCGGTGCTACCAAAGTAGATAGCTGGATAGATATAGAAGGCGGTATAGGTAATTTATTTACTTACGCTTCTTTACGCCGCCAATTCCCTGATTTGCCATATCATGTAGATGGTGATGCTGTAAATTTATCTAAATCAGGAGTATTTATTGGGCACCACATCGCAGTACCAAAAAGAGGAGTGGCTTTACACATTAATGCATTTAATTTTCCTGTGTGGGGCATGTTAGAGAAAATTGCTGTTAATTTATTAGCAGGCGTTCCGGCAGTTGTAAAACCTGCAACGGTTACATCATATTTAACCGAAGCTGTAGTAAGAGAAATTGCTGCATCAAAAATTTTACCCGAAGGTAGTTTGCAGTTATTATGCGGCTCTATTAATGGTATGTTCGATTATTTAACTAACCAAGATGTGGTAACCTTTACCGGCTCTGCACATACCGGAAAAATGCTGAAATCACACCATAGAATTATAGAAGAAAGTATTCCGTTTAATATGGAAGCAGACTCTCTGAATGCTATGGTGCTTGGTTCTGATGTAACACCAAATATGCCCGAATTTGATTTATTTATTAAAGAAGTAACAAAAGAAATTACCATTAAAGCCGGACAAAAATGTACAGCAGTGCGAAGAATATTGGTACACGAAAATATTGTGGAAGAAGTACAAGCCGCTTTGAATAAAAGACTATCAACCATTACTATAGGTAACCCTAAAGATGAAAAAGTAAGAATGGGCTCGCTTGCCTCTAAAGAGCAAGTAAAAGATGTTTTAGAGAAAATTAATATCCTGAAAAAATCCCAAAAGATTGTAATTGGTGATTTGGAAAAATATGAAGTAATAAGTGCCGATAAATCTAAAGGAGCATTTTTACCACCCATTATTTTCTTAAACGATAAACCCTTTGAAAGTACAGACTGCCACAATGTAGAGCCATTTGGACCCGTAAGTACCATTATTACTTATAAAAATATTACTGATGCCGCTAAATTGGTAGAGTTGGGAAAAGGTTCTTTGGTAACCAGCATCACTACTGCCGATAAAAAAATTGCAAAAGATTTTGTATTGGGAACCGCACATGTTAATGGAAGAATAATGGTGCTGAATAACCAGATAGCGAAAGACCATACCGGACATGGTTCACCAATGCCAATGCTTGTACACGGAGGCCCTGGTAGAGCAGGTGGTGGAGAAGAAATGGGAGGTATGCGTGGTGTAATGCACTACCTTCAAAGAACAGCAATACAAGGAACACCCGATGTCATTACTGAAATTACTCAACAATACCAATACGGGGCTGCACAAATAGAAAAAGACAAACACCCTTTTGCACAATATTTTGAAGACCTTGAAATTGGTGAAACATACATTACTGCAAAGCATACTGTTACCGATGCAGATGTAGTGAATTTTGCTAACTTGAGCGGCGATCATTTTTATGCACATACAGACATTACTTCATTGGAAGGTACTATGTTTACAGGGCGTGTGGCACACGGTTATTATATTTTAAGCAAAGCAGCAGGATTATTTGTAATGGCAAAAAAAGGTCCTGTTTTATTAAATTACGGTATAGATACCTGTCGGTTTACAAAGCCGGTGTATATGGGTACAACTATAGGAGCCAAACTAACTTGTAAAGAAAAAATTTCTGTTGAGAAAAAAACTATTGACGATATTAATAAAGGTATTGTAAAATGGTTAGTAGAGGTATATGATAATACAGGCGAAACGGTTGCCATTGCTACTATTCTTACTATGATAAAATGCAAACAGCAGTAAAATAACTTTATGAAAAAAATTCTTATTATCGGTGCAGGACGTTCTTCTACAATACTAATAGATTATTTATTAAAGCATGCCGAATCTTGTAATTGGCAAATAACGGTTGCAGATGCTGATATTACATTAGCACAAAGTAAAATTGCAAATCACCCGAGAGGAAAAGCAATGGCTTTGGACATTTTGAATATTTCGGAAAGAAAAAAAGCGGTTCAATCTCATGATTTTGTTGTTTCTATGTTGCCGGCTTTTATGCATGGTGAAGTAGCTAAAGATTGTGTAGAGTGTGGAGTAAGTATGGCAACAGCAAGTTATGTAAGCGATACCATGAAAGCATTGGATAAAGAAGCTCAAAAAAAGGGCATTATATTATTAAATGAATTAGGCTTAGATCCCGGAATTGACCATGCTTCTGCCATGAAGATTATTCATGATATTAAAAGTAAAGGTGGTAAAATAATTTCATTTTACTCTTATTGTGGGGGCTTAGTAGCTCCTGAAAGTAACGATAACCCATGGGGATATAAAATTTCATGGAATCCAAGAAATGTTGTGATGGCAGGAACGGGAGTTGCACAATATTTATCTGAAGGAAAGATAAAATATTTACCCTATCCACGGTTATTTTCGGCACATCAAACAATTAATATAGAATCGCACACCTTTGATGCTTATGCCAATCGCAACAGTTTGGAATATATAGATATTTATGGTATTCCTGAAGTAAAAAATTTATTACGCGGCACATTAAGATACAGTGGTTACTGCAAAGCATGGGATATTATTGTAAACTTAGGGCTTACCGATGATTCATTTATAATACCTAATACATCTGCTTTTACCTACAAACAATGGACAGAAAGCTTTTTAATTCCGGGCAACGAAAGCGTTATAGTCAAATTAAAAAAAATGTTTAGTGAGAAAATTACTGATGAGGTATTGCAAAAATTAGAATACCTTGGATTGTTTTCAGATAATATAATCTCTATTAAAAACGGAACACCTGCACAAGTCCTCCAAACATTAATGGAAGAAAAATTAAAACTAAAAGAACACGATAAAGACAGAGTAGTAATGTATCATTTATTTGAGTATGAAATTAACGGTAAAAAATATAAGTTAGAATCCTATTTTGACAGAAAAGGACATGATAGTGTTCATACAGCAATGGCAGAAACAGTAGGACTCCCATTGGCTATTACGGTAAAAAATTATTTAACTAAAAAATTTAATCTAACAGGCGTTCAAATCCCAACTATTGCAGATATTTACAATCCTTTATTGGAAGAGTTGAAAGAACATAATATTAGGTTTATTGAAAAAATCTATAACCATTAACATTTATTTGCGTAAAATTTGTTACATTTGTGGATAAATTTTACCTTTTATGTTGAAAAAACTCCTCTCTTTTTTCTTTTTATATTTTTTTATCAATATTTTAAGTAGTCAGAACACTCTTTATTGGATAGGAGGAAGTGGTAAATGGAATGACCACAATCATTGGTCATTGCAAAGTGGCGGACAAGAAAGCTCGATTATTCCTGATAAAAATACAAATGTTATTTTTGATGAAAATTCACAGGTTGGAGCTGCAGTTATTGAAATTGTTGGAGATTATTCAGTAAAAAGTATTAATATTAAATCAAATCGTAAGTTGGTTTTCAAGTTCGGAGAATTTTCTAATTTAAACTTTTATGGAGATATTTTTCTTACACCTTTTGTAGAATATTTATGTAAAACAAAAATAAATATTAACGGGGAAGGCAGTGTGGTAAAGGTTAATACGGGTGGTGTAGAGTTGGGTAAAGAAGTAGTATTAAAAAACGGTAATTTTGAAATTCAATACATAAAATCACAAAAAATTACATTTGAAAGCGGTAATTTTCTTTTACAAAAGGGCTTTGTTGAGGCAGATTTGTTAGATGTTCAGTCTTCGGCATCTACTAACTTTATCAATGCAAATATTAAAGTAAAAAAAATCAGCACACCGAATAATTATCAATTTGCCAGTCAAAACTCCAAAATAATTTCAAAAACCAATTTAGATGCAAGTAGTTTTACCACCGGTTCTACTTATAAAGTTTATAACCCCGATCAGATATCTAGTTGTGCAGTTTCTTTATCTAGTAAAAGCGTAGCTTGTGCTGGTAAATGTACTGGTGAAATATATTTAACTTTTAGCCCCACAGGAACTTGTGTAGCCCCATCTTATACATTAGACTGGAGTACTTCTCCTTGTACTCCTTCTCCATCATTAACTACTATACCGGGGGCAGGGACTTATACAATAGGTGGTATTTGTGCATGTGGAAGTCCTTATGTTGTAGGAATTTACGATAATTTAGGAAATCTAGTTGGTTCATATAATAGTACTACTGTTTATGGACCAACCAATATCAATTTTTTTAACATTATCCCAACGCCACCTGCTTGTTTTGGTCAGTCCAACGGAAGTATTTCTGCAATAACTAATGGTGGTAACCCCTCAACAGGATTGACATATACCGTTACCGTAGATGGTTCTACCACCTATACAAATGTGCCTCAAGGTACCAGTTTTACATATACAAATTTAGCCGCTGGTACCCATACTTTTGTGGTTACAGATGCCAGTGGCTGTACATTTCCAAAAACAGCTACTTTATCACAACCACCACAACTTTTCCCTAACGGCTCTTATACTAATGTTGCTTGTAATGGTACATGTAGTGGGGCTGTACAACTTTCGCCAACAGGGGGTACTCCTCCTTATACTTATACATGGAGCGTGGCAGGGCAAACAGCCAACATTGTTTCCGGTATTTGTGCTCCGGCTGTAGTTACAGGTACTGTAATAGATTCTCATACCTGTACTGCTGTTTATACAACCACTATTACACAACCCACTTCCATAACGGTGGTTCCTTCACAAACCAACGTAACATGTTATGGAGCATATACCGGCGCAGCATCTGTTAGTGTTAGTGGAGGGGTACCGCCATATTCATATTCATGGACATGCTCATCATCAACTACTAATTCAGCTACAGGGTTAGCAGCAGGTAATTGTACGACAACTATTACCGATAATAATAATTGTACTAAAACACAAACATTTAATATTACTCAACCAGCTTCTATTACTATTGTTCCAAGTACGACAAGTGTTAGTTGTAATGGAGGTAGTGATGGAAAAGTAACCTTTACTATTTCCGGCGGTACGCCTAATTTTAATTATACACTAAGCCCGATAGGAACAACCGGAACAACATCTTCTACTGCAACTATTAATGGCTTGAGTACCAATACATACACAATTTCTGTTAAGGATGCTAATGGCTGTACGCAAACCAAAACTTTTAGTATTGTTCAACCACCGGCTTTAACAGCTACTGTTAGTGTAACAAATGTTTTATGTAATGGAGGAAATACAGGATCCGCAACCGTAACCGCTAGCGGTGGGGTACCACCATACACATACACGTGGTCGGTGGGCAGCCAAACAACAACAAGCATTGGTTCATTAACCGCAGGTACTAATTATAGTGTTATTGTAAAAGATGTCAATTCTTGTACAATAGCTGTGAATTTTACAATTACACAGCCATCAGCTATTGTGCCAAACATCACAACGGGTAGTGTAAGTTGTAATGGTGCCCCAACAGGTACTATAGCGGCAAGCCCAAGTGGCGGTACTCCGGGTTATAATTATACATTAACTGCTCCCGGGGGCTCTGTTGTTTCTACCTCTTCTCCGCCATATACAGGGCTAACAGCCGGCAACTATACGCTTACCATTCAAGATGCCAATGGTTGTGTCATAACGCCAACTGTAAATCTTAATCAACCAAACGCGCTAACGCTAACAGCAACTTCCACCAGCGTTTCTTGCTTTGGAAAATGTGATGGTTCGCTTGCGAGTAGTGCAGGAGGAGGAACACCACCCTATACGTATGTTTGGACAGATGGCACGGGCTCTTATACTGCCACTACACTTAATAATCAATGTGCAGGAACATGGACATTAACCGTATATGATGGACATAATTGTACTGCTACAAAAACAGTAAACATAGCAACCCCTCCTGATATAACCATTACGGCAACAACAAATTCTCCTTCATGCAGTTATACTTGTAATGCTTCTATTACAACTACTGTAATAGGAGGCAGTCCTGGATATTCTTATAACTGGTCAACAGGTGCTATTACAAGTAGTATCACAGGTTTATGTGCCGGCAGCTATACATTGATAGTTACTGACTCTAAAAATTGCCCCAAGCCATATGTAGCAACTATTAACGCACCACCTGCATTAACTATCAATATTAATACTACGAGTATATCTTGCTTTAGTTATTGTAATGGTTCTGCTACTGCAACCGCCACAGGAGGCACCCCCGGATATTTTTATCAATGGAATACAATTCCGGTTACTAATAATTCTGTTGTAACGGGGTTGTGTCCAAATAATTATATTGTAACGGTTACTGATCTTCATGGTTGCGTTACTTCTTCTAATGTGCCTATTTCACAGCCGGCACAGTTACAAGCAAATATTACGGGTATTCAGGCAAGTTGCAGTTCTACTTGCATTGGAGCAGCAACGGTTACGCCAAGTGGCGGCACGCCGGCCTATTCTTATACATGGTTGCCATCAGGAGGTAGTTCGTCTGTTGCAACAGGTTTATGTATTGGCAACTACACGGTACAAATGACAGATATAAATGGATGCCCTGCAACTGCAACGGTTCATATTCCCCAGTCTATATTTTTAACATTAACAACAAGTGGTAATACTTTAACTTGTAATGGTTCTTGTAATGGTGCAGCGAATGTTAATGTATTAGGAGGATTAACGCCTTATACTTATACGTGGACAAGCCCTTCGGGGACTATATCAAATTCTGCATTTGTAAACGGTTTATGTGCCGGTGGCTATACCATTGGAGTTACAGATGCTCAAGGATGTTCTAATATTGACTCGGTAAGATTTGCAAATCCATCTGCTATAGTAATTACAGCAAGTAATGTTGTTAATGCAAAATGTAATTCTGCTTGTAATGGAAGTATTACAGTTAGTGCATCGGGTGGAACGGGAGCGTTAACCTATTCTTGGACACCCTCTGTAACGGGACAAGGTACAGGAACGGTAACCAATTTATGTTCTGGAACTTACACAGTTAATATAAAAGATGCAAATAATTGTACTATTCCTCAAACATTTACAATTACTGAACCTCCTGCAACAACTATTAATATTATAACAACTGACCCTACCAATTGTACAACTGCCAACGGTGCTATTACAGCAACAATTAGTGGAGGTATTCCTAATTATAATTATACTGTAACAACTGGTCCTATAGGGTCAACATCATCAACATTTAGTGCATCTGGCTTATTGGCAGGGGCATATACTATTACAACAAGTGATGCAAATGGGTGTGTTACAAGTTCAATTACTACACTTAATGCGCCAAACGGACCAACACTTATTGTAAACACAACAAGTATTGTTTGTTATGGTGGCAGTACAGGCAGTGCTACCGTGAATGCAACTACAAGTAATCCTCCAATTAATCCTACTTATACATGGATGCCCTCTGTTTCTACGAGTAGTATTGCATCTTCTTTGTCGGCGGGAGTTTATGTTGTGCAAGTAAAAGATGCAGGGAATTGTGTTGGTAGTAAAACATTAGCAATTATTCAACCAACACAGTTTACATTAAATCCAAACGTATCTCAACCGTCTTGTAACACGGGTTGTACGGGTTCTATAAATGTTGCGCCATCGGGAGGTACGCCTGTTTATTCTTATTCATGGAATACAGGGGCTACTACGCCAAGTATTACTTCATTATGTGCAGGTAACTATACATTAGATGTTACAGATGCCAACAATTGCGTAAATACACAAACATTTATAATAATTCCACCTTCTACATTAAATGTTACTTATACAGTTACAAATGTAAAATGTAATGGCGCGTGTAATGGTAGTATTTCTATTAGTGCAAGTGGAGGAACGCCTCCTTATTCTTATTCATGGACACCGGTTGGAACGTTCCCGGGTTCTACACTTGGTAATATTGCAAGTTTATGTCCTAATGTTTATACACTCCAAGTTAAGGACAATGTTAATTGCTCTACAACTATTACAGTAACTGTAACAGAACCTGCTATTTTAAGCTCTACACTTAATGTTTCCGGCAATGTTACTTGTAATGGCTTTTGTGATGGAACAGGAACGGTGGTGGCAAGCGGAGGGACACTACCATATAATTATTCTTGGAGTGGAACAGGTATTACAACCAATACCATTAATACACTTTGTGCAGGAACTTATTCTTCTATTGTTACAGATGCTAATGGGTGTCCTTCAACACATACGTTTATTATCACGCAACCAAATCCTGTTTCGGTAACACTAACACCATCAAATCCCCTTTGTTATAATCAATGCAATGGCTCTATTAATGCAAATGTAATAGGTGGTAATGGCTCTTATAGTTATACATGGATACCCACAGGTGGTAGCGCGGCAACAGCATCTTCTTTATGTTCCGGAAATTACACTTTATTAGTATCAGACATAAAAGGATGCCCGGGACAGCAAGTAACGAGTTTAACTAATCCTCCAAAAGTATTAGCAAACCTAACCTTTACTAATCCAACCAATTGCAGCACTTGTAATGGTATTATTCAAAGCAACCCTCTAAATGCTACAGCACCTATTAATTATACATGGAGTTGCTCTTCTTCTACCACCAATATAGCTACCGGACTATGCGCTGGTACATGCACTGTTTATCTAAAAGATAATAAAGGCTGCTTAGATTCCGGTATAATTAATCTTATTAGTCCAAACTCATTAACTTTAAATCCTTCTGTTAGTCCTTCTGATTGTTTTGCTGTTCCTTGTAATGGATCTATTACTGTAGGGGCATCAGGAGGTACAGCCCCATATACATATACATGGATACCCCCTTCAGGACCTTCATTCACAACAACGGCCGCTACACAAGCATCTTTATGCTCGGGAGTCTATACAGTTATTATACAAGACGCTAGCGCATGTAAAACAACAACATTTATTCCGCTTAGTAATTCTAACGGGCCAAGCGGTATAGCTATTACATATAGTAATATCACTTGTAAGGGTTATTGTAATGGGGTTGCTATTGCTTCTCCTCCAATAACAGGGGGTACGGCACCATATACATATACATGGGTTGCTCCGCCTATACCTTCCGCAACAATCACAAATTTATGTCCGGGTGTGTATTCTGTACAAGTAACAGATGTTAATAATTGTAAATACTACCAGTCGGTAACAATAACAGAGCCTTCAGCAATTACAGATAATCCGAATATCTCAATACCATTGTGTAATGGTGTTTGCAATGGAAGTGTAGGTGTAAGCCCTTCGGGAGGAACCGGCAGTTATACGTATTCATGGAGTACGGGGGTAACAAGTAATAGTATTACATCTTTATGCCCGGGTAATTACTCATTAACGATTACAGATGCGAATGGTTGCCAAATGCCATTTTCATATAATTTAGTTGGAGGCATAACAATTACTGCAAGTACATTTGCAGTAAATAACAATTGTTATAACCAATGCAATGGGAGCGCATCTATTGTTGGTATGGCAGGAGGAACTCCACCATATTCATTTAATTGGAGCGATCCTCTTGGGCAAACAAATAGTACAGCAACCGGATTATGTTCAGGAAATTATTATGCTATCGTTAAAGATAACAATGGGTGTTTTGATACATTGAAAGTATCTATTACTGCTCCGTCTTCTATTACAGCAACGTCTTCTTTAGCTAATCCAAGTTGTGGACTGTGCAATGGTTCATCAACATTGAATATTTCTGGAGGAACGCCAAGCTATACTGTAAATTGGAGCAACGGAAATATAGGATTGACCGGTAGTAACTTATGTGCAGGTTTGTATATGGTTACTGTTACAGATGCTTTAGGTTGTAAGCAAAATATTAATATTCCTATTAGTAACAGCTCTTCTTTATTAGGTTCTGTATCAGTAAGCAATCCGCCTTGTGGTGGTACATGTAATGGATCTGCTACCATTACTGCCGGTGGGGGTACTACGCCATACACATATAATTGGATTGGAACAGGTAATACAACAAATAATATTTCCGGCTTATGTGCAGGATTATATTATGTTCAGGTAAAAGATGCGGCGGGTTGTATTGTAACGGATTCGGTTAAAGTTTCTCCGTTAAGTAATATGACACTTACACCTCATATTATACAACCAAGTTGTGGATTAAATAATGGAAGTATTACGGTATCTGTTAATGGCGGAACGGCTCCATATACTTACACATGGTCTCCTCTTATCAGTTCTACGGCTACTTTATCAGGCATTCCTGCAGGAAGCTATACATTACAAGTAGGCAGCGGAAGTGGTTGTGTTACCACATCAGTATTTGTTGTTTCTAATAGTAATGCTCCCGTAATTAATTTGTCATCTACAGATGCAACGTGTTTTGGATTATGTGACGGAACATCTACGGTAACAGTAGTGGGTGGTGTTTCACCATTTACAATTAATTGGAGCACAGGTGCATCTGCCTCAGGAACAATCAATAGCGTTTCAGGTTTATGCTCGGGCGTAATTACTGTTTCAGTAACAGATAATGCAGGTTGCGTTTCGATATTAAGTAATAATATTCAAGCTCCGTCTGCTATCTTAAATAGTTTCCCGATTATTCAAACGCTTAAATGCTATAACGATAATAACGCATCTATTAATGTTGTAAGCAGCGGTGGAACACTTGTATATACTTATAGCTGGACACCCGTTAGTTCAACAAGCAATCCATTAAACAATTTATCTGCCGGTAATTATACAGTAACTGTTACAGATGCGAATAGTTGTGTTCAGACTGTAACCGCAAACATTCCAAGTCCGTTACCAATAAATATTGCCACCGGTTTAATAGATGCTTCTTGTAATACTGCAACCGATGCAGCTATTTCAACGACAGTTAGCGGTGGAACACCGTCTTATACATATAGTTGGGTAGGTCCTAATAGTTATACCAATAATGTTTCTTCCATTACAAATATTGGAATAGGTACTTATTCATTAGATGTTATAGATGCTAATGGATGTAAAAAAGATACAACAATTATTATTTCAACATCATTAACGGTTATTGCGGCTGCCAATTCAGGAACCGTAGAGTGTGGAGCATTTTCTTATACTTTAAATGGAAGTGCGTCTATCAATGCAAATTCTTACGAATGGTATGCTATACCAAGTGGTACACCATTTACAACCAATGTTAGCACGGCGGTTTCAGTTCCTGTAGGGACATATAGCTATGTGCTCACGGCTATTAATGGAGGATGTAAAGATACAGCTATGGTTGTATTAATTGCTCATGCTTTGCCCAATGCAGATGCGGGCCCGTTTGTAACAATGGTAACAGGCAGCACAACAGCCATAGGTGGTAGTCCTACAGGACCAGCCGGAAGTACTTATACCTGGATGCCATCAAGTGATTTGAATAATGGCAATGTTTCTAACCCTATAGCCGGGAACCTACAAACCACAACCTATACGGTTTATATTACAGATACTAATGGCTGCACCAACTATGATACAGTTACAGTTTTTGTATTTCCTGAAATAGTAATCCCTAATGGATTTAGCCCGAATAGCGATGGTAAAAATGATGTATGGCAATTGGATAATATACAGCAGTTTCCTGATTGTATTGTGGAGGTTTATAGTAGGTGGGGCGAATTACTATTTACTTCCAAAGGATATAAAACACCGTGGGATGGAAGATATAAAGGACAAGAAGTACCCGTTGGAACCTACTATTATGTTATTAACCTAAACACAACATTATTTCCTAAGCCATACACAGGACCATTAACCATATTTAGATAAATATAGCTTTATGAAAAATAAAATATTACTTCTTACAATACTATTTATAATAGTAACGATAGGGATGAAAGCCCAGCAATTGCCGCAGTTTTCTCAATATATGCTGAATGAATTGGCGATTAATCCGGCAGTAACAGGAAAGTACGACTTTGTAGATGTTGTGTCTAGCAACAGATATCAATGGACAGGGATTACAGATGCTCCAAGAACATATTACTTAACGGCTCATGGGCCTTTTAAAAATAAACACATGGGTTTAGGATTTTCTTTATTTACTGACATTGTAGGTCCTACAAGAAGAGAAGGAGCAAACATATCGTATGCTTATCACATTACATTGTCTAAAGAAAAAGATCTGAAATTATCTATGGGTTTATACGCAGGCTTTTTAAGATGGGGCATAGACGGTCATAAATTAAAATTACATGATGATGGTGATAATAATTTGTTGATACAATACCAAACAGTCTTTTTGCCTGATTTTGGTGCAGGATTGAGTATTTACAATAAGCGCGGATATTTTGGCGTTGCTGTGCCGCAATTATATCAAAGCCCTATTCAGTTATATGTCAATGGCGATAATAAAAGTACTTTAGTATCTCACGTTAATGTTAATGGTGCTTATAAATTTGATATTGGAGAAGACTTTAAATTAGAACCATCATTCTTAGTAAAATATGTAAGTCCCGTTCCACTAAAAATAGATGGCGCATTAAGATGTATTTATAAAGATCAATTTTGGTTAGGAGGTTCGTATAGAACAAATGATGCGTGGAGTGCAATGGTAGGAATGCTATATAAAAACTATTTACTGATTGGATATTCATACGACTTTACAACTACTAATTTACGCAAATACAATACGGGTACGCATGAAATTGTATTGGGAATGCGATTGTCCAAAAAACAAGATAAGCATTGGGAGTCAGAAGAAAGTAAATCTTCATACTAAACTATACAATTAATTACTTAAATAGTCGTTATCTTTATGCTTTGTGCAAAAAGTATTTACGATATTATTGTTTATTATTTTGTTTTGGCAAATTCCTGCACAAAACTCTAATATCATTGTAAAAAAAGTTTTTCCGAATAAAGACACCATAGTATTAGATTCAAATTCTATACTTAATGCCAGCGTAAGGATAAAATGGTTACACACAGATGCTCCTATCCAATATCAATATGTAGAAAAAGAGCATAAAATTATTTTACTTGATAACATAAAAGATACTTTAGCAATAGAATATATTAGATTGCCATTTAATTTTGAAAAAGAATTTTATCATAAAAAAATATCAGACATTCATAAAGACTTGTCACGCCCGCAGAATCCCTTTCAATTTTCTTTTTCTGCAAAAGACGAATTAAAAAAGGAAGATTTTTTTTCAGATAAGTTATATAAAAATGGAAGTATCAGTCGTGGTATTTCTTTTGGTAACAATCAAGATATGTCGGTGCAGTCTAATCTTAATTTACAGATGAATGGCAAACTTTCAAAAGATATTGACATTGCCATGGTTGCAACAGACAATAATATCCCGTTTCAGCCCGATGGCACCACAGCACAGCTACAGGAGTTTGATAAAGTATATATTCAATTAAGCAATAAAAATAATAAACTGATAGTTGGAGATTACCAGTTGGCAAAGCCGGAGAATGATTATTTTATGAATTACTTCAAACGATTACAAGGAGCAAATTTTGAAAATAAAGATAGTGTTAATAAAAATATTAAATTAAAAACATCTGTGGCTTTTGCCTTAACACGTGGAAAATTTTCACGGAATGTTTTTTATGGAAAAGAAAATAATCAAGGTCCGTACCGCTTAACCGGTGCTGATGGAGAGCTAATTATAACAGTGCTTTCCGGTACAGAAAAAATATACATAGATGGTAAATTAATGCAAAGAGGGCAAGAATACGATTATATTATAGACTACAATACTGCTGAAATAATATTTACTGCCAAACAACAAATAACTAAAGACAAAAGAATTATTGCAGAGTTTCAATATGTACAAAAAAACTTCTCACGTTCACTTTATTATATAGGAGAGGATTTACAAATTAATAAAAATCAAATTTTATATTTTCATTACTATAGTGAGCAAGATAACAAAAACAGACCATTGCAGCAAGATTTGACCAATGATCAAAAACTATTCTTATATAAACTTGGTGATAGCTTGGACTTAGCATATTATTCAGGGGCTGTGCTTACACCATTTAATAATTCCGATGTTTTTTATAGAAAAAAAGATACGATAGTAAGCAGTATTAGTTATAAAAATATTTATGAATACTCTACCAATCCGGATAGTGCGAAGTACAAAGTAACATTTAGTTATGTAGGTACACAAAAAGGAAACTACAAACAAATAACATCTGCGGCAAATGGAAAAGTGTTTCAGTGGGTAGCACCGACATCAGGTATTCCGCAAGGAGATTACGAGCCGATTGTTAAGTTAAACACGCCTCAAAAACAGCAAATGCTTACAACAGGATATCAATATACCATTAACCCTAATCATAAAGTACAAACTGAATTTTCCTATACCACAAACGATGTAAATACTTTTAGTCCCTACGATAAACGAAATGATGACGGCTATGGTACAAAGGTAACATCATCTGATATTATTCCTGTTTCAAAATCATTTTCTATTCAAGCAGCTACCGATTATGAGTATGTGTCTAAAAACTTTACATACATTCAAAGGTACAGAAGTGCTGAGTTTCAAAGAGATTGGAACAGACCTTTTTTTAATGATAAAATATTAACCGATCAACATATAGGAAAAGTGAATCTTGATTTTCTAATTAATAAAAATTCAAAAATTTATTACGGTGTAAGTGCATTTTCTGAAGGATCTGATTTTTTTAGTTACAAACATTTGTTTGGCACAGACATAACAGACACTAAGCTCAATATTAAATATGATGGTTCTTATCTTTCCGCAAATACACCAACTGCAAACTCTGTATTTTATCGACATCGTAGCAAGGCATCTGTTCCCATTAATGCATACATGCAAATAAACTACACTGATAATTTTGAAAATAATATTTTTTGGAAACCTAATGCAGGAATAAAATATTTTAATTCATATCAATTTTGGGAGTGGGAAAGCAGCATTTCATCAAAGGACACAACTGCTATTTTTTATAAATTATTTTATCGTAACAGAAAAGACAAACACGCTTTGAGTAATGAAATGAAAGACAGTACAGAAGCACACAACTACGGCATTCAAATTAAATCTAATAAATGGACAAATCATCAGTTTAATATTATTAGCACGTACCGTATTTTAGAATTGAAAAATATTATAGGTAATTCTATTACACCTGATAATGCTTTACTGTCGCGTGTTGAGTATTACCCAAAACTTTTTGGCGGATTTATGCAGTGGTCATTGTTTTACGAAACAGGATATGGACTTGAAAACAAAAAAGAATATTATTATGTGGAAGTAACGCCACCTCAGGGGCAATATACATGGATTGATTACAATAATGATGGTATTAAGCAATTAAACGAATTTGAACTTGCTCAATACCCTGACCAAGCAAAGTACATCAGAGTATATGTTCCAACTACTAATTATGTAAAAGTATTACAGAATCAGCTAACGGGCTCGGTGTATATTCGCCCCAATCTATTGTTAAGAAACAAACAGGGCAGCTTTGTAAAATTTGTAAAAAGATGGAATTTTCAAACAGCATATAGAAACGATAATAAGAGTTACAACCAGTCAAAATTTGTCAATACGATATATTCCGATTTTAATAAACTGACGGACACCGCATTAATCAGTGCCAGCCAAACACTTAGGCAAAGCGTGTTTTTTAATCAATCCGGTTCTATATTTGGTGCAGATTATAATTATTTGAATAACACATCCAAACAATTGCTTACCAATGGCTATGATGCAAAATCTAATGTAACGCATGAATTAAAATGGAGGTATAATATTTTGAGATGGTTGGCACTTAACCTTAATCACTCTTTTGGAAACAAAACATACTATTCAGGATTATTCTCATCAAGAAATTACGATTTGGCAATATTTGAAAGTGAGCAAAAAATTATTTACCAACCTTCAACTAATATTAGAATATCACTGAACTACAAATACACTCAAAAGAATAATCAAATTTCATTATATCAAAAAGGGCTTGTTCAAACCATTGGCTTAGAAGGTAAAATAATACGTTCGGAAGCCGCCAGTATTAATGTAAAATTCAATTATATTAAAATAAAATATAACGATAATAATTTTAATTCACCCGTATCTTATGAGATATTGCAATCTTTACAGCCCGGTAATAATTATACATGGAATGTTTCTTATCAACAAAATATTACTTCTTACTTACAAATAAATATTATCTACGACGGTAGAAAATCTTCTTTATCCGATAAAATTATTCACACAGGTTCTGCGCAAATAAGAGCTTATTTTTAAGAAATAATAATGTTGTTTTACTTTTTCCCGGGATATTCTTCTAATGCAACTTTAAGGCACTCTATTGCTTTTGCTAAATCGTCTTGCTTTAGTACATACGCAATACGCACTTCGTTTTTTCCTGCGCCGATGGTAGAATAAAACCCTGTAGCCGGTGCAAGCATTACAGTTTGTCCGTTATAATTAAAATGTTCCAACAGCCATTGGCAAAATTTATCGGCATCATCTATTGGTAGTTGGGCTATACAATAAAACGCACCACCCGGGTTAGGACAATATACATTTGGAATTTTATTCAATGCAGATACTACATAGTTTCTGCGTGCAGTGTATTCTCCAACTACTTCATTAAAATAATCGTTACCCAAACTCAGGGCAGCTTCCGCACCTATTTGTCCAAAGGTAGGAGGGCTTAATCGCGCTTGTGCAAATTTTAAAGCAGCAGTCATTAAAGTTTTGTTCTTGCTGACTAATGCGCCAATTCTAGCTCCGCAAGCACTGTATCTTTTCGAAATAGAATCCAGCATAATAATATTGTCATCGGCTCCGTCAAGATGCAGAACAGATGTGTACTTTTTGCCATCATAACAAAATTCACGATACACCTCATCACTAAGTAAAAATAAATTATACTTAACAGCTAAGTCCCTAAGACTTTCTAACTCTTGCTTAGTGTATAAATAACCGGTAGGATTGTTAGGATTACAAATCATTATGCCTTTTGTTTTTTTTGTAATTAGTTTTTCAAATTCACTAACAGGCGGTAATGCAAATCCATTTTTAATAGTGCTGGAAATAGGTTTTATAATAATATCTGATGCTCTGGAAAACCCAAGATAATTAGCATAAAAAGGTTCCGGAATAATAATTTCATCACCCGGATTAAAGCAAGTCATCATGGCTATTTCAATAGCTTCGCTGCCACCGCAAGTAATAATAATATCGGTAAAATCAACAGGCATGTTATACTTTTGATAGTACTCGGCTAATTTTCTTCTATAACTTTCAATACCCGCACTATGCGAATATTCCAATACTTTAATATCTGTGTTTTTAATAGCGTTTAAAAATACAGGTGGTGTTTGAATATCAGGTTGACCAATATTTAAGTGATAAATTTTTATTCCTTTCTTTTTTGCAGCTTCTGCGTATGGTACTAATTTACGAATAGGAGAAGCCGGCATTTGAATGGCTTTTTCAGAAATATTAGGCATAGTAATTTTTTAGTACTGCAAATTACTGCAAAAGTTTTGTAAGGAACAATTTATTTGTATGGGGTACAGGCAAGATGTTTATTGAAAACTTTCGCCTTTTTGTAAAAATGTATTAATGGCTTCTATGCCTACTTTACCAAGATTAATACTAAAATCATTAACGTATAAATTAATATGTGCCTGCATTACTTCCTCACTCATTTCTGATGCATGTTGTTTTACAAATGGCATTACGCTTGCTTTATTGGCAAAGGCGTACTCAACACTTTTTTTAATGTATTGTTCTATGTCTTGAATTACTGAACTTCCAAGCGAGGTCTTTGCCATAATGCCACCTAATGGTATGGGTAGGTTGGTACTTTGTTCCCATTTTTCACCGAGGTCACAAATTTTAATTAATCCCTTTTGCTGGTAGGTAAATCTATTTTCGTGTATAATAGCACCAACATCAGCGGTTTTATTTAATAGAGCACTTTCAATTTCGTTAAAAATAATAGTAGTTTTGTTTTGTAATTCAGGATAAAAGGTTTTAAGTAAAAAGTTAGCAGTCGTTAATTCTCCCGGAATCAAAGTTTTTAGTTTAGAAATTTGTTCGATGTTTTTATCTTCAAATATCTGTGCTATTTCTTTGGAATGTGTAACTAATAAAGGTCCGCAGCCAAACCCTAACGCACTTCCGCTACTAAGCAGTGTGTAGTAGTGCTTAACATGAAGATAGGCATGATAGCTGAGTTTTGTAATATCTAATTTTCCTTTTAAAGCTAATTGATTAAGCGTTTCAACATCTTCTATAACAGGTATAAATTCATAATTTCCGGTATCAATTTTATGATGAATGAGTGCATCAAAAATAAAGCAATCGTTTGGGCAGGGCGAAAACCCTATGGTTAGTTCTTGTTTCATGCAGATAAATCGTTAATAAATGAGGTTAAAAAATTGTTGAGCGTTTGAATAGATAATGGAATATTCCATTTGTCTTTATTTCTTTTCTCAACATAATTGCTGATACTCCTTAGTTGAATGCATTGCCATTTGTTCTTATTGCATGCATCAAAAAAAGCAGCGCCTTCCATACTTTCAATATCGGGTTTATAAAGTGCTTGTACTTTTTTAATAGAAGGAGTATGACCATGCACTGTATTAACAGATATGGCAGTAACAGATTTTAGTTTTTTCAAAATATTATAGGTGGCTCTTTTTTTCGGTGTAATAATAGGATTAAGTAAATTAAGTTTATCTGCAGAAATAAACTTAGCATCATCTTCTGCGCCTAACTCAGAAAATATATCTTTTTTTACGGTTACTACCTGCCCGATAGATAAGTCTTTGTTAAAGGCTCCTGCAATGCCCACATTAATAGCTAAATCAAATTTTTTTTGAGATAACTTTCCCATTTCAAAAGCGGTATTTGTCATGCCCACACCCGATATGCAAATATGAAGATTCAAACGTCCTTTTCGCCATAGAAAATTTTTATTAGAAGATAGTTTTTTTATAGCGATAGCTCGCAAAAATGGGGAAATTTCCTGATATGTAGCGGCTATAAGTAATATGTTCATGAACAATGATAATAACAAGGGCTTAAAAGTATATAATTTGTTGGTTCAAAAATATTTTATTTCTGAAAAATTTTTATTGACTTTTGCATACCGAAAACTAAATATGGTTTATATTACACGCAAAGAACATTTTTGTGCAGCACATAAGTTGTATAATAAGCATTGGAGCCCGGAAGAAAATAATAAAGTATTTGGGAAATGCGCCAGCCCTAACTTTCATGGACATAACTACGAAATCTATGTAACCATAAAGGGAAAGGTTAATCCGGACTCAGGGTTTGTTATCAATTTATTTGAATTAAGTGACATTCTTAAACACGATGTGGTAGAATTGTTGGATCATAAAAATTTAAATTTAGATATTGAGTATTTTAAAACACAATTACCTTCTATAGAAAACCTGAGTGTATTTATATGGAATTTAATTACCGAAAAGATAAAAAGAACAGGTGCACAACTACATTGCATCAAAATTCAAGAAACAGAAAATAACTTTGCAGAATATTATGGAGAATAAAAAACCAATGATTTTTAATTGGGAAGAATTTGAAAATTACTTCCATGTAGAATTGTATAATGATGAAAAAACAAAGTCACTACAGACTTCGTATGAAAATATTTTAGATAAAATAGGAGAAGATATTAGTCGTGAAGGACTTAAGAAAACACCGGAACGTGCCGCAAAATCTATTCAGTTCCTAACTCATGGTTATCATTTAAATGCTGTTGAAATTTTAAAATCTGCTATTTTTGAAGAGCCGTATTCGCAAATGGTGTTGGTAAAGAATATTGAAATTTTTAGTTTATGCGAACATCATTTATTGCCATTTATTGGTAAGGCACATGTAGCATATATTCCAAACGGCAGAATAGTTGGGCTTAGCAAAATACCTCGTGTTGTAGATGCTTTTGCCAGAAGATTGCAAGTGCAAGAGCGATTAACCGAGCAAATCAGAGATTGTATCCAAGAAACGTTAAACCCTTTAGGAGTTGGAGTAGTGGTGGAATGTGCGCATCTTTGTATGCAAATGCGCGGCATTCAAAAACAACATAGCATTACTACAACTTCTGCATTTTCAGGGGAGTTCTTAAAGGAAGCAACCAGAAAGGAATTTATCAGTTTAATTAAAGATTAAACCTCCAGTACATAAATGTCTTCGGCAACGGGAGAAAGTTTAAGCAGGGCGTTTACTTTGTGAATAACTTGTTCCAACAAAATATCAGGGCATGAGGCGCCGCCGGTTACAATTATTTTTATATCAGGTTTATTGGGTAAAAAATTCTTAGAAAGTTTTATTGTTTTATCGTTTAAATCAAAATGTTGTATTTCAGACTCAGATAATATTTCGTTGGCAGATGAAATAAAATAAGTAGGAAATTTTTTTTCCAATAATTCTACTAAGTGAGATGTGTTGCTGCTGTTATACCCGCCAACAACTATGGCAAGGTCTGCATCGGTATCTAATAATTTCAGTGTGGCAGATTGGTTTTCGTTAGTGGCATAACACAATGTGTCATGTGTATCAGCAAAATGTGATGCAATATTTTCCACACCATATTTTTTTATCATTACTTGTTTTAAGTAATTACTGATTTCTTCTGTTTCTGTTGCCAACATGGTTGTTTGGTTAATCACACCAATGCGTTCAAAATGCTTTTGAATATCAAAGCCGGTACTCATTTTCCCGGCAAATTCTTTTTCAAACTCTGCTTGTGTTTTTTGATTTAAAATATAAGGATCTAAGGTTTTTACCTCATCTAAATCACGTACTATTACAGAATGGTTATGTCTGCTGCTCCTTGAAAAAGTGGCACGCGTTTCTTCATGTTTGTATTTTCCATGAATAATAATGGTATAATTTTGACGTCCTATTTGTTCTGCTTTTTTCCATACTCTTTCTACAAACGGACAAGTAGTGTCGTAATATACAGGATTTATATTTTGCTGCTTTATTTTCTCTAAGATATTTAATGGCGCACCAAATGCAGGAATTATTACCACATCATTGTTCGTTAATATATTAAAGTCAATTAGTGGTTGTCCATAGGTGTCTTGTAAAAAGCGCACGCCTCTTTCTTCAAGGTCTTTGTTTACTTCCGGGTTATGAATCATTTGGCTGAGTAAAAATATTCTTTTATCCGGATTTTCAACCACGGCTTTGAATGCGATTTCAATAGCATTCTCTACACCATAGCAAAAACCAAAATGACGAGGGATATAGTATTTTATCTTTTTAAAATCTAAAACAGAAGGGTTAAAATCTCTTCTTCTTGGGTCTGCGTTTTGTCGTATTTCTTTTACGCGTTTAATTAAAGGGCTTTTATAAAACTCAGGGATTTGAAAAGATTTCATTGAATTAATTATGGTGCAAAATTACTATTTAAATAGTTTAAAATAAAAAACCCTGAGATTACTCAGGGCGTTTTTATTTTATGGTGAATAAATTATTTTGCAGTAGATTTTCTGCTTTTTTTATCTTCTTCAATAATTAATTCAATTTTTTGCTCCATGTTTTTTACTTGCTTTTTCAAATCATGGATAATCTTGTATAGCTCTTCTATTTCAGAAGTTTTTGCTATTGGATAAAGCACAAGTGCTTGTTCAAATTGTTTTTCAAAAAATGTTTTGATATCCATGCTTAAGTTTAGGATGTCAGATTTTAGTTTTGAAAAATATTCTGTTGCAAAAAGTTCTGTTAATAGGGTATCAGCTTCTTTCAACCACTCGTTATATACATCTTTATAGTTGATGTTATCTAAAGAAGGTTTTTCAGATAGGTCTTTTACTTTTCCTGCATATTTTTCTGCAATTTTTTCTACTGATTGGAAAACTTTAAGGTTTACTTCAGATGAAATTTCAGCTTGTTTAATGGCATATTGTGCAATTTTATCCATTAATTCAAAAGATTCTGTAATAGCTTCTTTATCTTTTTGGTTATTGATTAAATTAGTAAGTGGTTTGAAATTTTCAGAATAAATATCTCCGAATTTTGCATACACTTGTTTGATATCTTCAAAATTACCATTAAATAATTGCGGATAAGAATCTACCAATTTTTTAAAGTAAGTCGTATATTGTTCTCTTAAACTATTGTTGGTAGTAAAATAGTTATGTATTTGACCTAACGAACCATCAAAGAAATTTTTTAAATCAGGTGTTGTATTAAATAGTCCTCCAAAAATTTGATCGGTTAATTTTTTATAAGTTTCAGCAGCGTACAGTTGCTTAAATGATTCAGGGTTATATTCTCCTTTTTTGAAAGCTTCAAGAATTGGATTGTAAATATCTTTAAATGAATTAAAAAAGATATTGCTTTGAATTAATTCTTGATATAGGTTTTTATTGAAAGCGTTTTTGAATGCACCTTGGTAAGTATCAATAGTATTAGTAGTTGCTTTAACCCATTCGTTATAAATGGAATTCCATTGTGTATTCATGCTGTTAAAGTTATTAATGTAGTCGTTCGCAGGTTTCCCAAAGTTAGCATAGGTGTTGTATAAACTTTGATTAAAATCGCTCATTTTTTTTGTATAATCGGCTTGCGATTGAAACCAGTTTTTGAAAAAATCTTGAATTTGATTTTGAGGTGTAGAAAAACTATCATTTAATTTTGAAGTAGTTCCACCCATTAAAGCGGTTTGTTTTTCTAACCATTCTTTGTAAATAGAAGGTCCTTCGCTGGTTAAATTGCCACTTGCTATTGCACTTTGCATTTTTTGAGAGGCGTCTAACCAATGATTTAATGCTTGACTTTGGCTATCAATCAACGCATCCACAAAAGCATTATTTGTTTTCATATAGTCGGTTTTTAAAATTTTGCTGCAAAGGTAAAAAACTTTTTTTGAATTTTCAATGTTTAATTGTTAAAAATTAAATGTTTAATTGTTAAAAATTAAATGTTTAATTGTTAAAAATCAATTTTCATCTAAAATATTAATAAAAAACATAATTTTGCATGCTCATAGTCGTAAAAACTTAAAACCTAAAATAAAATGAAAAAAGACGATGTGTTTAATTATGAATTTAAATTTTCTCAAAAAGATGTAGAAGATTTTGCAAGAGTAACGGGTGATAATAACCCTGTACATCTTGATGAACAATACGCTGCAAAAACAATGTTTAAAAGACCTATTATGCATGGTATGCTTAGTGCTTCTTTGTTTAGTAAGGTGTTTGGAACGCTTTTCCCTGGTGAGGGAACTATTTACTTAAAGCAATCGCTTAATTTTTTAAAACCAATGTATGTTGATAGAACTTACGAGGCTGTTTTTACGGTAAAAGAAGTAATATCTGAAAAAAATAGAGCGACTGTTGAAACTGTTATTAAAGATAAAGAATCAGGTAATATTTGTACTTCCGGTGAGGCTTTGGTTATGAATGTAGATAAAATAAAATAAAGTGCTATGAAAAATAGACTGGTTTTAGTTACAGGCGCAACAGGCGGTTTAGGGACAGCAATCTGTAAAAAGTTATACCAAGACGGCTACAAAGTAGTGGGGAGTTATCGTTCCAAGACAAAGGCAGAGCAATGGATAAATAACATGAAAAAAGAAGGATATGACATACCATTGTTTTACGCAGATGTTAGTAATTTTGATTCCGTTCGCCAAATGGTTACTGAAATAGAGCGGGTTGTGGGCTCCATAGATATATTAATTAATAATGCCGGTATTACACGAGATACTAGATGCTTAAAAATGACCTTTGAGCAATGGGACGATGTGCTTAAAACTAATCTTTATAGCGTATTTAATTGTACACGTAATGTTATAGAAAAAATGATAGAGAGAAAGTTTGGAAGAATTATTAATATTTCATCCGTAAATGGACAAAGAGGGCAAATAGGACAAACTAATTATAGTGCGGCCAAAGCAGGCATGCACGGATTTACCAAAGCTCTGGCATTAGAAGTTGCTAAACATGGTATTACAGTTAATACTATTTCTCCGGGCTATGTTGCTACAGATATGGTAATGGCTGTGCGAGAAGATATTCTTCAAAAAATTATAGAGCAAGTCCCTTTAGGCAGGCTTGGAGGCACACATGAGATAGCCTTTTTAGTGAGTTTTTTAGCAGGAGAAGATGCGGGATTTATTACCGGTGCTAATTATAGCATTAATGGCGGGCAGCATATGTATTAAGCATCTTTGCTGATATCCGTAATGGCATGCACTAATTTGTCTAAATCTTTTATGGTTGTATATAAGTGCGGCGTTACCCTTACGCCATGCAGGTTCTCCCACTCGATAACTGTTGTGTGAATTTTATATTTATCCAGTAATTTTTGTTCTATTTCTTGCGGTTTTTTATTTTCTATTGAAAACATTGCTAACGCACATGAAAATTGTGGATTGGCGGGTGTATGAATTTTTACTTTCGGAATGCCTTTTGCTTTATTGGTCCAATAATCTTTTAAGTACCTTAATCGGTTTTCTTTTCTTTTTATACCGATAATGTTATGAAAATCTATTGCTGTTCCTATAGCCATTTCAGATGCAAAAGAACGCGTACCTATGGTTTCAAATTTTCTGATATCATCATCTTTTAAAGAAGAAGAGAGCAATGGCCATATTTTTTGAATATTATCTTTTTTAAGATACATCATGCCGCTGCCAAAGGGTGCGCCAAGCCATTTGTGTAAACTGGTAGCTGAAAAATCACATTCGGTATCAGGAAATAAAAAATCAATGTGAGCAAAGGTGTGTGCCGAATCTAATATACTATAAATACCTCTCTTTTTGGCTTCATTGGCGATTTTTTTAGCAGGAATAATTTGTCCTGTCCAGTTAATCATGTGTGTAATGTGCACTACTTTTGTTTTATTGGTAAATGCTTTAATATAAGTGTTGGCGAGCTCGTCTGCATTATCAGAAGGTAGAGGTAAATCTATCCAAACAAGTTTTACTTTATCACGTTTTTCTCGTTGTTTCCATGCATTTACCATATTGGGATAATCTTGCTTGCTTAATACAATTTCATCGCCTTCTTTCAAATCTAATCCAAAAATAATAGTGTTCAATCCTTCAGTAGAATTTCTGTTAATGGCAATTTCTTCTTTTGAACATCCTGCTAAATCGGCTAATTTTTCTCTAAGCGGCTCTCTGCCTTGGTCTAATATGCGCCACATGTAGTAAGAAGGAGCTTCGTTGCAATATTGATAATATTTAATATGAGCGTCCTGAACGCATTTCGGTTGGGGGCTTACTCCTCCATTATTTAAGTTCATTAGGTTAGGAGATACTGTATATTGTTCTTTTACCCAACCCCAAAAATCTTCATCTTGCGTAGATGCTTGCAACCCAAGTTTCGCATTGCTTTGTGCGCGGGTTAAAAAATCGTCGGTGAGTGTAGGATTAGCCCACTCTAAAAAAGGAAACATACTTGTAAACATAATACTGTTTTTAATAAATTCTCTTCTGGAAGACATTTTTATTTTTTTGGGAAATTTATACAATTAATTTCTATTTATCTCTTAAACCTTTTCCTTTACTTTGCATCTTAAATTATAAAATCAAAATTTATGAAAAAGCTAATCATTTTAGTATCTATTATTGGAGCAACCGCGGCTCATTATGCCATTGGACAAAACGTTGCAGGCACTCCTCCTGCAAATAATCAAGTAAAGCAAAAACTAACTCCGGAACAAAGAGCGCAAAAGTCTGTTGACCACTTAAACAGTATGGTAGGACTTACTGAAGACCAAAAAACAAAGGTTTATAATTTAGCCTTAGAAAGAGCAAAGTCCGTAGATGCAGTACATGCAAAATACAAAGGACAGCCCGACAAAAAAGAACAAGCACAACAAGAAATACATGAAATTAGAAAGCAATATCGCGAGTCTGTAAAAGCACTTTTAACACCCGAACAAAAAGAAAGACTAAAACAATACCATAAAAATAAAAACCCAAAACCGGGCAGCAATCCTGAGGATTTGATTGATGAGAACCATCAACAATAAGTTGTGATAAAAGAGCCCTAAATGCAGGGCTCTTTTTAGTTTAAAAAACCAAATGGTTAAATTATTTGAAAGGCAATATTAGTAACTTAAAGGTTTTATTAAGTGCAGACATACTTATACATTTGCGCAAAAAAATATGAGAAAGATTAATAATGTACTATTTATAACAGTATTGAGTTTAAGTTTGTTTGTAGGTTTTGCACAGCAACATTATTGTTCAAAAGCAAAAATACATCAGCATAGTGCAAGTAATGCGATGAAAACACTCCATCAACTTAATACTACTTCCTCTTTGATGGATAACTATGATGTGAAGTTTCATCATCTGAATTTAAGTATAGAACGCACAAATAAAAATATTTCAGGATATGTAAGAACCATTGCAAAGGTTATATCGGCAAGTATGGATACATTTATGTTTGTATTGCATCAAAATTATACGATTGATTCTATTTACATTAATAGCATTAAGCAAACAAATATCACAAGGATAGATAGTTTAATAAAAGTAAAACTAACAACATCTATGCTTCAAAATAATTTAGCAGATGCGTATATTTATTATCATGGTACGGCTCCAACATCTTCTTCTGCATTAGGAGATGGCTTTGGTAACGGAACATCGCCTTCTTGGGGTAATCAAGTAACATGGAGTTTGAGCGAATCTCGTGCGGCGTATCAATGGTGGCCTTGTAAACAAGATTTAAGAGATAAAATAGACAGTTCGTGGGTTTTTGTAACTACTGATTCTACTAATATGGTAGGCTCTAATGGATTATTAAAAAATGTTGTAACCGTTGGCGGTAAAAAAAGATATGAGTGGAAATCTTCTTACCCTATAGATTACTATTTAATTTCAGTTGCGGTAGCAAAATACAAACCCTATGTGTTATATGCCAAGCCGCAATATCTTCCGGGCGATTCAATTTTAGTCCTCAATTATATTTATGATAATGCAATTAATAATCCTAGCTTTATTAGTGGACAGAAAGTACAACTTAATAAAATTAAACAAACGATTGAATTTTTAAGTAACATGTATGGTATGTATCCGTTTTATAAAGAAAAATATGGACATAGCATGGCGCCCATTGGTGGTGGAATGGAACATCAAACAATGACTACACTCGGATTCTTTGATTTTCAGATAGATGCACATGAATTTGGGCACCAGTGGTTTGGAGATTATGTAACTTGTAAAACATGGGGAGATATATGGATTAATGAAGGATTTGCTTCTTATACGGAACATTTAGTAAATCAATATTTAGATCCGACAAATTTTGCATCTAATCTAAATACGGCACACAATAATGTAATGAGTCAGCCGGGCGGAAGTATCGCCTTTACAGGTATAGATACCACAAATGATAATAGAATTTTTGACAGCCGCTTAACCTATGATAAAGGAGGTGCTATTATTCATTCATTAAGATTTGTAATAAATAATGATTCGCTTTTCTTTCCCGGATTAAGAAATTTTTTGAATACATATAAGTTTAGTACAGCATCTGCTCAAGATTTTAAAACATCAATGGAAACTTATACAGGACAAAATTTTACACAGTTTTTTACGCAGTGGTATTATGGTGAGGGTTATCCTACTTTTAATGTTCAGTGGAATTATTTTGGTAATACTTTAATTATTCAATCAACACAAACTACCTCTATGCCATCTTCCGTAGCTTTATTTACCACACCAATAGAATATAAATTAATCAGAAGCACAGGCGGAGATACTACAATTAGAGTAATGCACTCTCATACTACCGAATCATATACTATGTCTGTAAATGGTAATGTTACAGGTATTCAGGTAGATCCCAATAATTGGATTATTAATAAAACCATAGGTCCTGTAAAAGTAACAACATTAACAGTTGCAGAATATCTCAACCAAAACGATATTACATTATTTCCAAACCCAACCAATAAAGAGTTAAGTATTGATTTGAAAAAAATCCTTGTTGGTAAATATCAAATTGTTGATGTGTCCGGAAAAATAATTTTTGAAAAACCTTTTGAGACACAATTAATAAGTATAGATGTATCAAGACTTTCGGAAGGTGTTTATTATATTATAATTAAAGATAGTACAGGGCAAGCAATAACTACCAAAGAGTTTATGAAAGTGCAGCATTAGCAAAAACGTTTTACGTCAACCTCTGTGTCTATTGCTTTTTGATGTAATAAGTATTCTGTAAGTTGATTGGCATAATATGGGGCGAGCATCACGCCTTTAGCACCAAGCCCATTAAACAAATGAATATTTGAATATGTAGAATGTGTGCCTATAATCGGTCTTCTGTCTGCTGCGGGGCGAATACCTGCAAGATGGTAAATAACCTGATAAGATACGTTTCTAAATAGATCTTTGAAATTACTCAATAAAAAATCTTTTGCCGTTTGTGTGGGTAAATCATTTAAATTATCCCAATCGTAAGTAGAACCTAAAATATAATGATTTTCTCCAATGGGAATTACGCTGATATTTTTATGTAAAATTAAATTTTCCGGTAAAATTTCTTCTTTTGTTTGAATTACCAGAATTTCTCCCTTTGCCGGTTTGAGTTGGATATTCTGAAAGTAAGGATTATTTTTTATCAAATAGCCGTCGCAAAAAATAATATGTTCACAGTGTATGTTTTTATACTCAATATAATCAGTGTGTATTTTTACTTGTTTAAAGTCAAACACTTCTTCCTTAAAAGATGATTGTTGCTTTAATAGTTCTTTACACAAATGCATGTAGTAATAAACATCTAACCTTCCTGCTTGCAGTACTTGCCCTGTTTTGTATTCAATATTAGTAACCTTTATTGTTTCAATATTGCCGATAAAACGCGGATATAACGATTTCTTTTCATTCCATAAATTCTCCTCTTCTTGTGATGTAATAATATGACGAATAGAAAGTGGTGTTATTAATTTTTGCTCTAATAAATTTTCTGCTGCCGTATAGAATGTATTGAGATGGTCAATTAACTTTGTGGCATTCCATGAAATAGTAAATCGCTTAAATACAACCGGATTCCACACACCCGGTGCTAATCTTGAAGATGATGATAGTTTACTATCTATAAGCAGTATTTTTTTTTGGTGATTCAATAGGTGTAACGCAAGTGTAGTGCCTGCTAATCCACCGCCTATAATGATAAAATCGTATTGTTTCAATGAACTATTTTTGGCGGCAATATCCGAATTTATTCAGATATAGAGTTTAACATTATCCTAAATTCATTAAGAATTAAACAAGTTGCACCCCAAATAATTTCATTGTTATATTTGAAACAGGGCGCATCAATAGTGCGATTTTGTGTAAGCAACACTTTTGCAGTATCTTTTTCTAAAGCTATTAAATCGGTAATGGATAATTCAATAATATATTCTACTTCGTTAGGACTTATTTTAAAATTGGAATAGGTTTTTGAAAAAGCAATAAGCGGATATACTAAGTGATTACTTACCGGAATGTATAAAGGTGTGAGATGTTGAATGACTTCTATAGTATTTGGTAAAGCACCTATTTCTTCGTTTAATTCTCTAAGAGCAGCGTCTTCTTTGGTTTCATTAATGTCTAATCTGCCCCCGGGTAGTGCAATTTGACTTTTATGATGAGATGATGAGGAGGTTCTTTTAATAAGCGGAAAAACAATTCTATGTTCTTTTTCTAATAAAAGAATAGTAACAACGCTTGGAATGGCATTTTTTGGTGCGTCAAAAATTCTATCCGTAAAACTCATTTCTTTGTGTGCAGATTGTCCCGGCAGAGAGGCATGACCTAAAGCTGTAAGTAATTTATTAAAAGTACTCATATCCCCCAAAAGTAGTAAAATAAAAAGAAAACTTGTTTATATTAAAATAAATCTTTTACATTTGCAGAAATAACAGTGTTATACTTTGATGGTTTTTGCTTTTTTTCCAATAAAAAATAAAGTGGCGGACCCTGAAAAGCCAACAGAGTAAGGATAAATAAAAAATTAAATTATGAAAAAAACATTTTCAATTGCAATTTTTGCTATGGCAGTGCTTTCATTGGCATCATGTAAAAAAGACAGAGACTGTGAATGCACGAACTCTTCTAACAACCAAACACAAACTTTTACCATACTTAAAGTAAGTTCAAGAACGGCAAAAGATAAGTGCGTTTCTACATCTCAAGATAATGGTAATGGTACTACCACTACAATTACTTGTAAATTAAAATAATTATTAACCTAAAAAAATTAAACTATGAAAAAAGTATTAGTAATAGCTTCTGTATTGGCATTGTTTAGTGCTTGTAAAAAAGATTATACTTGTGAATGTACTTCGGGTAGCACAACTACTAAAACAACCATTAAAGATGTAACTAAAGCAAGAGCGCAAGCAAATTGCGTTAGCACCTCTCAAACTTATGGCAGTCTTACAGTAACCGAAACTTGTTCTTTAAAATAATCATTAACTAAAAAAATTAAACTATGAAAAAAATATTAGTAATAGCTTCTGTAATAGCATTTTTTAGTGCTTGTAAAAAAGATTATACTTGTACTTGTACAACAGGAAGTTTCTCATCAACAACAACCATTAAAGATGCTACTAAGCGTCAGGCTCAAGCAAATTGTGTGAGCTATAAGTACACTGCGAACAATGTTACAGTAGAAACTGATTGTAGCTTAAAATAAATCGTACATACAAAGTATAACGCTGTTATTTTTTACTTTCTTTTATTGGTTTATTCATAAATACAAATTGCTCTCCTAAGTAATCAACAAGAATATCTTGGTTACTTTTTACTGTTCCTGCTAAAATTTGCTTTGAGAGTTCGTTTAAAATATACTTCTGAACGGCTCTTTTTATAGGCCTTGCACCAAATTGAGGGTCATAGCCTATTTCTGTAAGCATGTTAATAGCATCATCACTTAGTTTAATATGAATGTGTTGTTCTTCCAAACGTTTGGCAATTTGATTTATTTGTAGTTTTACAATATCCGTTACTTGTTTTTTATTAAGCGGTTCAAACATTATTACCTCGTCTATTCTATTTAAAAATTCAGGTCGTATAGATTTTTTCAACATCTCGAAAACCTCGTGCTTAGTGGTTTCTAAAATTTTATCTCTGTTTTTGTCGTTTAATTTTTCAAAGTTTTCCTGAATAATATGTGCACCAATATTTGAAGTCATGATAACAATGGTATTTTTGAAATTAACTATCCTTCCTTTGTTGTCTGTAAGCCGCCCGTCATCTAATACTTGTAATAAAATATTAAATACATCGGGATGCGCTTTCTCTATTTCATCTAACAATACAATGCTATATGGTTTTCTTCTTACGGCTTCAGTAAGTTGCCCGCCTTCTTCATAGCCAACATATCCGGGAGGCGCTCCTATTAAGCGACTTACAGAATGTCTTTCTTGATATTCGCTCATATCAATTCTTGTGAGTGCATTTTCGGTATTAAATAAAAATTCTGCCAGCGCTTTTGCTAATTCTGTTTTTCCAACACCGGTTGTGCCCAAAAATATAAATGAACCAATAGGTTTTTTAGGATCCTGCATGCCGGCACGGCTTCTTCTTACTGCATCGGCAACGCTTACAATCGCTTCTTCTTGGCCAATAACACGCTTGTGCAGTTCTGCTTCTAAGTGGAGTAATTTTTCTTTTTCACTTTGTAGCATGCGTTTTACCGGAATGCCTGTCCATGCACTTACAACGGCTGCAATATCTTCCGAATCTACTTCTTCTTTTACTAATTGGGAGCCGCTTTCTTTCAAGTCGTTTAGTTGCTTTTCAAGTTCTGCTAAAGAAGACTCTGCCTCGCGAATTTTTCCATAGCGAATTTCTGCTACCTTTCCATAATCTCCCTGACGCTCGTATTGCATAGCCTGATTCTTCAGGTCATCAATATTTGATTTGATATTTTGTACTTTTTGAATTAAATCTTTTTCAGATTGCCATTTAGCTCGAATTTGAGAGCGGCTTTCTTGTAATTCTGCAATTTCTTTATTTAACTCTGCAACCTTTTCATTTTCATTTTCTCTTTTCATGGCTTCGCGTTCAATTTCTAACTGCATGATTTTTCTTTCAGTTTCGTCTAATTCTATAGGCATGGAGTTTATTTGCATACGCAATTTAGATGCAGCTTCATCAATTAAATCAATGGCTTTGTCAGGCAGAAATCTTTCTGTGATATAACGTGTAGAAAGTTCTACAGCCGAAAGAATGGCTTCATCTTTTATTCTTACTTTATGATGCGCTTCATATTTATCTTTGATACCTCTAAGTATAGCAATAGCATCTTCCTCCGAAGGCTCTTCAACCATTACTTTTTGAAATCTTCTTTCTAATGCTTTATCTTTTTCAAAATATTTTTGGTATTCATTTAGTGTGGTGGCACCGATAGAACGCAATTCTCCTCTTGCTAATGCAGGTTTTAAGATGTTGGCAGCGTCCATTGCTCCCTCGCCACCGCCACCGGCTCCCACTAAAACATGAATTTCATCAATAAATAAAATAATTTCTCCATTACTTTCGGTTACTTCTTTAATTACAGATTTCAAACGCTCTTCAAATTCACCTTTGTATTTTGCTCCGGCAATAAGTGCACCCATATCTAATGCATAAATTTGCTTTGTTTTAAGGTTTTCAGGAACATCACTGTTAATAATCCTATGTGCTAAGCCCTCTATAATGGCGGTTTTCCCAACGCCGGGCTCTCCTACCAAAACAGGATTGTTTTTAGTACGACGTGATAATATTTGCAGAACCCTTCTAATTTCTTCATCACGTCCAATTACAGGATCTAATTTGCCGCTTCTGGCTTTTTCGTTCAAATTAATGGCATATTTATTTAAAGACTGATAAGTATCTTCTTGTGTTTGAGATGTTACGTTTTTCCCGCCACGCAACTCATGTATAGCTTTTTTTAGATCGCTTTCATTAATTCCCAAATCCTTCATCATTTGGGCAGTGCTCCCACCCGCAGCCAATACACCCAAAATAAGATGTTCTAAAGATACAAATTCGTCTTTCATTTCCTTGGCATAAGATGTTGCTTTATTAATGGTAGTTTGCCCGGAATTACCAAGCACCGGCTGTCCTCCGCTCACTTTTGGAAAGGACTGAATGATACTATCTAATGTTTTAGAAAAAGTATGAGGATTAATATTCAGTTTTTTCAGTATAAAAGGTAAAATGTTCTCATCTACTATAGAAATACCTTTCAGAATATGAGCACTTTCAATACTTTGCTGCCCGTATTCAGACACAACTTGTATGGCTTGCTGTATAGATTCTTGTGATTTAATTGTAAAATTATTAAGATTCATAGGTTGAAAATTTTACTGCTTAATAACAAAAAACATTCAATTATTATAAATACTGAAAAAAAGTCAGAAATACTTGATTTTCAGGACACTTTTACAGAGTTATTATCCATAAGCAGCACATTAATGATAAATTGACACTTTGAATTAGAATTATTTTTTTTAATTTTGCTTAAAAATTGAAAAAAGATGTAACAAATAAGATACTTATTCGTTATATTCATAATGGAAATTAATAAAACAATAATATATGAGGCAATTGAAAATTACAAAATCTATTACCAACCGCGAAAGCGCGTCCTTGGACAAATATCTTCAAGAGATAGGAAAGGAAGAACTAATTACTGCTGAGGAAGAAGTACAGTTAGCAAAAAAAATTAAAGAAGGGGACGAAGATGCGTTAGAAAAACTAACCCGTGCCAACTTAAGATTCGTTGTATCTGTGGCAAAACAATATCAAAATCAAGGGTTAAGTTTACCGGATTTAATTAACGAAGGAAATTTAGGACTTATTAAAGCAGCTCGCCGTTTTGATGAAACAAGAGGGTTTAAGTTTATTTCGTATGCTGTATGGTGGATTCGTCAATCTATTTTACAGGCATTAGCAGAGCAGTCTAGAATTGTAAGGTTACCGCTTAACCAAGTTGGGTCATTAAATAAAATTAATAAAGCATATTCCAAATTGGAACAAGAACATGAAAGAGAACCAAGTACCGAAGAATTAGCAGAAGCAACCGATATTCCTATAGAAAAAGTAGCCGATACACTAAGAGTAAGCGGAAAACATGTAAGTATAGACGCCCCGATGATTTCAGGAGAAGAAAGTACACTGGTAGAAGTTATCCCAAACAGTGATTCGCCAAGTGCAGATTCTACTTTAATGAAAGAATCTTTGGAAAGAGAAGTGGAAAGAGCTTTATCCACACTTACAGACAGAGAAAGAGATGTTATCAAATTATTTTATGGAATTGGTGTGGCTCACCCCTTAACACTTGAAGAAATTGGAGATAAATTTAATTTAACCAGAGAGCGCGTAAGGCAAATTAAAGAAAAGGCCATTCGTCGCCTTAGACACAGTTCAAGAAGTAAATTATTACAACAGTATTTAGGATTCTAAATCAAAAGCCCCTTATCATAAGGGGCTTTTTTATTTTTTAACAGATATATCCCCTTTAATTTTTGTAACTTTGTAGAAAATTTTGGTTATGAAAACAAAAGTTTTGAGCATAGTTGTTGTAACAGTAATGTTTGCATCATGCTCAGGTTTAAAACATGTTTCATCGTATGATGATAATGATACATATATCAGTGCCAAAGAAGAAAAGCAAAAACAAGAAAAATTAATTGCAGAGAAAAAAAGATTACAAGCAGAGCACGATAAGTTTACTCAGGATTCTACTGCAAAAGAGCAAGAGAAAATAGCTAACAACCCATATTACAAAGATCCTAATTATAGTAAAGATGATTATTATGATTACGGTTATGCATCAAAAATAAAAAGATTTTATAATCCGGTAAACGGACTTGGATACTATGATAATTGGTACACTAATCCTGCTTTTTATGGTAGCCCTTATTACGGTAATGGATATGGGTCAAGTATCTATATGGGCACGGGAGTAGGTTATGGCTATAATCCTTACTCAATGGGATATGGTTATGGTATGGGTTACGGAATGGGTGGATACGGCAGCCCTTATTATGGTATGGGTGGCTATGGCAACCCTTATGGTGGCTATGGTTCGCCCTATTATTCTCCGTGGGGAAGCCCTTATTATGGCTATGGAATGGGTTACGGCATGGGTGGTTATTATGGAAATCCATACTATGGCTATGGTATGGGTTATGGAGGATATCCTTACTATGGAGGATATTACAACTCATCTGA
The DNA here is from genome assembly GCA_039811645.1 of Bacteroidia bacterium. Classification (GTDB taxonomy): domain Bacteria; phylum Bacteroidota; class Bacteroidia; order B-17B0; family Aurantibacillaceae; genus BPGX01. Next base: position 49,207 of record JBDHZB010000002.1, read on the forward strand.
TGTAAATAGTATGTCTTACGGACCAAGAGGTTCACATGAAGGATTTAATTCCAGACAAACTGCAAATAATATTAATGATGGAAATTCTTTTGTAAAATACAATAACTCAGCGATAAGTATAGAAAATCATCTTCCAAAATTTGATGAAATGGCTAAACCAAAAATGGTTGCAAATTTTAATCCTACTCATATTAATGCCATGAATAACACATATATTAATCATATTGCGCCTATCAATGCACCTACTGTATATCCAAAAGACAATCCATCGGGCAGTAATGTTGTAAATTACAATCCTTTTTATTCTAATGGCAATCATGGAAGAGGAGGTAGTAATGTTGGCAATGGAGGAAATAATAATCCTAAACCCGTTCCGGTAGAGGTATCACCGAAAAATAATAATAACAGTTTTCAAAACAACTCAATGCAAAGGGGGTGGAATAGTGGAGGAAGTGGATTTGGTGGCGGCGGCGGATTTGGCGGCGGTGGTGGTGGCTCGTCTCCAAGAGTGGGCGGAAGACCAAGATAAAACTATAAAAAAGAGAGATTTTAATATCTCTTTTTTTTTTATTATTTTTGAGCATCTTCAATAGAATCTATGTTAACAAGAATAGGATTTATACTAGCGTTATTTTTTTTAATTGCTTGTGCAAAGAAACCCAAATATGCTGATGTACCTGCAATATCTTTTAAGTCGTTTAATGTAATAAACAACGATTCAGCATTAATGACCATTGCTTTTTCAGATGGCAATGGTGATATAGGTGCAGACAATACACAAACTAAAAATTTATTTATGACCTATTATTATAAAGATACAACTACAAACAACTATGTAGCGTATTATGATAATGTTACAAACGACACGCTTCGTGTGGCTTACAGCATTCAAAAACCATCTGATGCATATAAAAATAAACCCATATCAGGAGAGATTTCAGTAATAATGGGCACGTATAGACACTCTAAGCGCATCAAACATTTTAAGTATGTTATTTATATATTAGATAATGCACAAAATAAAAGTAATATAGTTACTACACCGGATTTATATGTTCCATAAGATTTATGAAAAAAAAAGTAATAGGGTTTATATTATTAATTTCAGCAGTTTTTTGTGTATTGCTTATTTCGTGTAAAAAAGAAAGACTTGCTTATTGGGATGTAGATTTAGTATCGCCAATAGCCCGTGGTCAATTAAATATTAAAAACTTTTTTGGGGATTCATTATTTACTTCTGATGCAGGGCATTTATTACATTTATCTTTTTCTAAAAAAATTGCAGAGATAAAAGTAGATACGATGGTTAAATTTCGAGATACTACTATTAATTATTCTTTTGTTTCCTTTTTTACAGCATTTGTTGCTCCAAATGCACAGATATTTCAAAACACACAAGAGATTAATTTTAATATCCCATTTGGTGCAAGAATCAGAGATGGGATATTACGGAAAGCCACATTGAAAGTAAAATATACAAACTCATGGACACAGCCCTTGAAGTTTGTATATGTTTTGCCCTCTGCAACCAAAGGATACACACCTTTTTCTATTACCGAAATTATTCCTGCCGGCGCAACGGGTTTAATAAAGTATTATAATTTTGATGGATATAATATTAATATGACAGGACAACTTGGAAATGAATTTAATACAATTGTACATACCTTTACAGTATATAGCGCTGCCAATGCAAGCCCTGATACCATTCATTTTGGACAAGGTATAAAGGCAGAAATATCATATAATAATATTGTTCCCGATTATGTGGAAGGATATTTTGGACAACAACAAATTGTTATTCCTTACGATTCTACTTCTTTGGGATTTGCAAAATCTATGGAAGTTTCCAATTTTAAAATTAATTCGGCATACATTAACTTTAGAATTATTAATGACTTTGGCGTTGATATTAGTGGAAGCATTAATAATGTTAAGTCGGTTAATACATATAGTAACACCAATATATTGCTTAATGCGCCCGGGCTTAGTGATATTAATGTAAACAGAGCTACAAAAACAGGAGTATCATCATATCCTGTTAATTCATCAACAACAAATATCACTATTACATCTTCTAACAGTAATCTAAAGCAGTTCATTGAAAACCTGCCAAACTATCTGACATATCAAGGAAAAATTAATATCAATCCATTTGGAAATATTTCAGCCACTAATGATTTTGCTTATTACAATACAGGTGTAAGAATTTATGCAGATGTAGATGTCCCATTACAAATCAGTGCTGATTATTTTAAATTATCTACTAACCTAGATATTAATTTTAAAAATGTATCACAACTCAATAATATTAACTATGGTAAAATTAATTTTAATATAATGAATTCTTATCCGTTCAAAGTTAAGTTGCAAGCATATCTTGTAGATGCAAATAATAATATAATAGACTCCCTTCTAAATACCAACAATACAGTAGGAATGGCGGCTGTGAATTCTAATAACGATGTTGTCTCTTCTGCACATTCGTTAATACAAGTAGATATAGCAAAAGGATTAATTGAACATTTGAAGCAAAGTAAAAGTATAAAATTAGTAAGTTATGCATATCTGCCTCCATCTCCACCCGATGTAAAGATATACGATAATTATACCATAGATGTAGTAATAACAGCAGATGTTAATTGTAGAACTATTGCCCAATGAGAAAAAAAGCAGGTTACATTTTATTAATACACATCTTCTTTTGTATCAGACTTTTTGCACAATACAATTCAGAATTTAATTTTTTTCAAAGCACCGGAAATGCAATTTCAGTAAAAGCAGAGTTTGATGTTGCCTCTAATAACATTAATGCAGAAATGGTTAATAAGCTTTTTTTTGGCGGATATATTGATAAAACAATAAAAGATAAAGCACTGAATAATGCATTGGGATATAATAGAGCAGGCGCATATTTTAATTATGATATACACGCATTTTTTGGAAAAAATAAAAAATACTCATTTTTTGTTGCAGCAAAACAACAATACTTGGTAAATGCAACCTATACCAGAGATTTATTTTATTTGGCTTTTTATGGAAACAAACCTTTGGCAGGTTCAGTTGCAAACCTATCCAATTCTAATGTAAATACCATAACCTTTAATGAATTTAAAATAGGAATCTTATTTAAAGGAGTGGATAGCACGGCAAAAATCGGAATTTCGCTTTCAGCCATTCAGGGAAACAGATTATTATATTTTCAAACAGGCAAAAACTCTTCGCTATTTACCAGCAGTAGTTATGATGAAATTATTTTAAATTCAAATTTTAATGTTACCATTAGCGATACTTCTCAAAAAAAATGGTATCAGCTAAATGGTATAGGAGCGGCTACGGATATTTATTTTGAAACACCATATAAAAGTAAAATCGGAACTAAAAGCGTACTAACCGTTAATATTAATAATTTAGGATTTATACATTGGTTAAGAAATAATGTAAAATACACCACAGACAGCACGCTGAGGTTTGAAGGCTATCACATTAATAGTATTTTAGATTTAAAAGATTCTACTTTTAATAAATTAAACTCAGACAGTACATTCAAAAAAATCACACATGCAAGAAAGGGAGAGTTTAATATTAATTTACCGACAAACCTTATTTTGATGAACAAGATATATTTTGGAGATATGAAATTTTCTTTGAATACCGGATTCCGATATATTTTTAATGCAAATTACAAACCTTATGTTTTTGTTGAACCGGCGTATAAAATTAATCAGCACTTTGAAGCAACATATCACATGGGTTATGGTGGGTATTCAAAATTAAATTTTGGTATAGCACTGTCATATCAAACATCACAGTGGCACTTTTATGCAGGAAGCAACAACATACAAGGTTGGTTGTTCCCAAAAATTGCATTTGGTCAAGGATTCTTTTTTATGGTTAGTAAAAAATTAAAATAATTATGAGCGTAAAATTTTTAATTGGAATAATGGTATTACCACATTTAATTTTTTCACAACAAAAATGGAAAAGTAAATTTGGATTTAGTGGTGTAGATATTGGTTATGATGTGGTGCAAGCACTTAATGGACAATATGTAGTAACCGGCTATACAGGGTCATTTTCATTTGGTAACAGCGATGTAATGTTTGCTATTGTAGATAGCACAGGATGGTTACGAGCATTTAAAAATATAGGAGGAGCAAATAATGACATAGGAAAAGCAATAGTTAGTACACAAGATTCCGGATTTGTAATTGCAGGATATACTAATTCGTATGGTGCCGGCGGATATGATGGCTATCTTATTAAAACAAATAAAACAGGGCAACTTATTTGGCAAAAAACTTTTGGTGGCACAAATTGGGATGTGTTTAATTCGCTTATTCAAACACCCGATAAAGGATTTGTTGCTGTTGGCTACACTTATAGTAATGCTTATGGAGGGAAAGATGCGTGGATTGTAAAAACAGACTCACTTGGCAACATGCAATGGCAAAAACATTTGGGCGGGATTAATGATGATGACTTTGCTTCAGTAGAGCAAATTGCCGATGGAAGAATAATCTGTTTAGGAACAACATATAGCTATACAGATATAAAAGGAAACTATTGGATATATAAAACAACACTTACAAACGATTCTTTATTTGTAAAGGATTTTGGATATCCAAACTTGCAAGATGTTGGGTACGACTTTTTTCAAAGACCCATAGATGGTGCATTTGTGGTGGTTGGCACAAGTCAATCTCCATTTGGAACAGATACGACATATTTTCATACACTTATTGTTGACTCACTTACAAATTTTATTTGCGATTTAAAAAATACACATGGAGCAATGCAACATCAGATTAATTATTCTGACGCATATTTTTGGGGCTATAAATCATTCATCATATCTTCAGATTATGGCTTGGGAGAAGGTAAGCTAGAAGCAGGCTTTTATATTTTTCAGAATAATAATTTTTTATCAGGAGCTACTTATGGTTCTCCGGGCGATGATGTTATTTATTCTTGTAAAAGAACCAAGGATAAAGGGTTAATTACAGTTGGTTATACTACAGGGTTTAATGCCATTCAGGAAGATGTGTTTATTGTAAAGTTAGATTCTACCTTGCAAGGCTGTAATAATGTAGTCGGAATTTTTGATTATCAAAAACAAGAAGACTTTATAATTTACCCAACAGTATTTAGTGATAGAGTGTATTTTAAAAAACCTGATGATGTTCAGAGTTACGAAATTATTATTGTTTCTTTACAAGGAGAAGAAATGCTGCATAAAGAATGGAAAGAAAGCAAGATGAGTATAGAGTTCCCTGATTTAGCCGATGGACTATACATTGTCTATGTGAAAACAAGCGAGAATATTTTTGTAAAAAAGATAATTAAACAAAATTAAAAATATTTTATGCAAGGTTTAAATCCTATGATATGGCAAACCATAGAACTAATGCACAAATATCGCAATAAAGATTTGAGATTATTTAGTACAATTAATTTTAATTTATTGTGAAGTTTTGGGTACTTACCATATTGAGTTTAGGTGTAAAATTATTTGCTCAGAACTTTTCTCTCTATACAGGATATGGTGCAACCATGCAACACAATACAAAATTAGGACATCTTATTACGGAACGTCCATTTTTTTTGGAAGCCGATTATTCTAAATCTTCAACAGGTTACTATGCGTGGCAACGTGATGCTAATTTCCCTGACTATGGGCTGTGTTTGAATTTTCAAACATTGGGAAATAATGATAAGTTGGGACAGAGCATTGCACTTGCGCCGTATTTAGAATTTCCATTTAGTAAAAAACAAAAGCGGGTATTATTCAAAATGAAAATGGCGTGGGGATTGGCATACCTTACTAAAAAATTTGATGTAGAAACAGATCATAAAAATACAGCTATTGGTTCTCATTTTAATACATTTATTCAGTTTCGTTTTTTATGGAATATCAAATTGTCGGAGCAATGGTGTTTAAATCCGGCAATTACTTTTATTCATGTAAGTAATTGTAGATTCTCTGTTCCAAATCTTGGTATTAATACGCTTTATCCTTCTGTTGGTATTCAATATCAATTAAATAAAAGTAATCATTACAATATACCGCAAGATTCTTCTACGCAAAAAAAATACCATCATGAAATTTTAGGCTTTGCTGCTATTGGTGCCAATGAAGTAGAGCCGCCAACACATCAGAAATTAGCAGCATATTCTTTTGGGATTAATTATTATTATAATGCAAGAAACAATCAGCAGTTTGGAGTTGGTGCAGATGTTTTTTATGAGCAAAGTTTCGCACATGATATAAGACCTACTGATACATCTCAGGTAAAATATAATTTTCAAACTTGCGTTACTTCCGGTGTAAAACTATGCTATGCCTATAATTTTGGTAGAATTGCGATTCCGATTGAGTTTGGGGTTTATACATATTCGCCATCAGGGAAATTACCAAATGGAATTTTTTATCATCGATTAGGATGTAGATATTATTTTAAAAATGGATTGGTTGCTCATTTTTCATTAAAGACACATTTTGCTATTGCTTATCATATAGAAGCCGGGTTAGGATATAGATTTTTTATAAAGAAAAAAATGAAATGAAATATTGGTTAGCGTATATTTTTGTATTGGTTTTATTTTCTTGTAAAAAAGAAAATATGTTTGATTGCCTTAAGCCATTTGGCTCTGTTGAAACCGAAACAAGAACCGTTTCAGTATTTAATCAGATTGTAATTTCAAGTAAAGTAAATGTATATCTGAAACAAGATAATTATTATGAGGTAAGTGTAAAGGCAGGAAAAAATATGCTTAGCAATATTCATACAGAGGCTGCAAATGGAGTATTAACCATTAAAGATAAAAATACTTGTAACTTTGTAAGAGATCCAAAAAATCATATTGATATTTACATTACAGCACCTCATTTTAAATACATCAAACAATTGGGAGAGGGCACCGTGTATTGTGTTAACACCATTCAGGAAGATACCCTAATTATACGGATAGAAGCGTCTGGAGATGTACACATGGATATTAATACGCATCTTTTTGATGGAAGTACGCATGGTAATGGCGATTGTTATGTGTCGGGTACAACAGATTATTTTTATTACAATTATAATGGCACTAATTTTATTTATGCTTCCGGTTTAAATGTACATAGCTATATCTATTTAGAAAGTCATTCTGTAGGGCATGCGTATGTTAATGCCAATAATATTGGAATGGATGCAGCATTATTTACAGATGGAAATATCTATTACACGGGAACACCTGCATTTATGCACTATACTTCAAGAGGGAAAGGAAGTGTAATAAAAGAGTAGAAATTTAGTTGGTAATAGATAATTTATAGAATTTGTTACATGTTCCATTAGAAATTTCTATACAGTAGAGTGCACTCGGTAAGCTTGATAAATTAATACTTTCCTTTTCATTATTTATTGTTCCGGACTGATACATGTTTCCATTATTTATATCATATATCCTAAAACTTATAGGATAATTTTTGGCTTGTGTAGTAATTGCATTATTAATATGGATTATTTGTAGGTCGTTACATTTGAGTGATTCTTCTTTCAATTCTATCTTTTCAATACATAAATATTGACAATTATCTTTTAGAGTTTGTACGTATAATGTTTGGTTGGTTATAAAGGAGTATTTAAATATTCCGAATCCATTTGGTATAAAAAGATTCTTTTTAAGATTAAGATTTTTATCTGTTACAACAAGCATATAGGCGCTATTTTCGTTGGTATAATCTTTTATATAACTATTGTTTTTAGTATTTATTTTATACACAAAATACGCGCTGCCTGATTTATCGCCATATAGAATTTTTTCATAATTACTACCATTAATATAATGAAGTAATTTTATTTTTGAACTATCAATATAATCTCGTGGCAAAGATTCTTTTTCTTTATAATATAAGTTAGGTATTGTTTTTTTAGAGATGTTTTTATTATATAGATTATAAATAGAAGCCATGTTAGATGCTTCAAACCCTATTATTAATGTATTATCATAGAAATTACTGATTAATGGAAAAATATGAAATCCATAATAATTATTGATATAGTTGTTAGGGTAGGATATTTTTGTTGGTGTTAATGTTTGTGTGCTGATGTTATATTCATAAATAAGTGGACTTGTATAAAATTTTGAATCATTAAATGGTAAAGTATGCGGATATACATTTAAATAAATAATTTCATCTTTATCTATGATAGGCGTTTCCTTTTGTATAAGCGGGTACAGACCATTATTATACCATGTATTTAAGTTAATAGTAACATAAAGCTTTCCTTCAGTATCAATTTTTATTAGATAGTCTTCAAAGAACAACCAAAATTTATTGTCTTGCCCAATAGATAAACTATGGAATGATTGATGATTTAAAAAATCAAATTTATTAAGAGAAATAGTATTAGTAATTTGATTTTTATCTAAATTAAAAATGACGAGAGAAGATGCTTGTTTATTATATGTTATCAACCATTTATCCTGAATAATAAAATCATCACAATCTTTTAGTTTTATAGGTGTGATAATGGTACTGTGCAAAGTATTGTAGATGGTGTCTATATTGTTTAAAGATTGACACAGGTATTGTTGTATCCCTAATATGCTTAAATATAAAATCAGTATGTTTTTTTTCATAGTCGTATTTTTCTTTTATTATTTATTATTGTGTAATTCTTTGAAGTATTGTTTAAATTTTATATCGAATAATGAATGAGTTTGCTCGCTTACGTTTATTTGTTATTATCGGTCGGATTAAGGTCGCTTTCAATTGTTGTGTAAGACTCCAATTTAGTTATTATATCGGGATCATTAATTATTACTTCAACGATTTTAGAAAATTCGACACAAAGCATTTGTGTCATTTTAATAAGGTCTGGATAAAATACCTTAACGTGATTTTTATTTGCTAATTTTTGTCTTAGCAAGTCATTATTCGCACCGGCTTTGTAAAAGGTCTTAACAAATTCATCATCGATTACACCATTAATCATGAAGTTTGGTTTATTAGGATCTGTTACGATAAAAAAGCTTGGATGATGCAAGAACATATATGCTTTAGGGTGTTTAAAGAAATTAGCCCAATACTTAATTGCCTGCAGGTTTTGAAAATTATTCCAATTAAATTCTCCCTTGTTCGTTACGTAACCAATTTCTTTGTAAATAACCGCAAGTCTTTCAACATGGGTATAAAAAAGGAGTGAATAAAGAGTTAAGTAGTACTGAATGTTTCGACAGTTCTTATTTGTCTGAAGAAAAAAGGTTATTATTCTTGCACTTTCTTCAAGGTTACATCCGATACAATTATGAGCGATTATGCCGGGCTTGCCAATTTTTTTCTGATAACTTTCTGAGAATGCGTCATACAGGGTACAATAAGTGGATATTTTAATATCAGCGTCTTTTTGGTTAGGATAAAGCCAGTTTTCAAAATAATCAGCAACTTCTACTGTCTGATTAAAGAAATACTGTAGATATTTTACTTCTGGATCGTCCATATTATCTGCCTATATACCTACCGTAAATCATTGCTATTCTTCTTAATTTTGTTTGCATTCGTATCATAAGTATAATGGGCTTATTTTATACAAAAATACAAATTTCTATTTTATCAATACAGATTTTCTTGTAGCTTTTTCAGTATAAATCATCAAGAAATAATTTAATTTATACTTTATTTTTATGCTATATTAAAAAAGGAAAGGGCAATGTAATAAAAGAGTAGAAATTAATCTCTGTTATTTTGGGTAAATCTCCAAATATAGTAAAGCAGTGTGGCTACAGCACCCAATGCCGCAATAACATAAGTATAAGCAGCCCATTTCAAAGCATCTTTTGCTTTAGCGTATTTGTCGCCACTTAAAATATTACTATTGTTTAGCCACTTTAATGCTCTATTACTGGCATCTATTTCTACAGGTAAGGTAATTAAACTGAATAGAGTAACCATACTTTGCCCAATAATAAATATTAATAAAAATGTATTCAGCATTTTTGGCATCATGGCAGCACCAAACATCATCCCAAATACTAAAAAGTTCATAATAGTACCGCTTAATTGTACAGCCGGCACTAATTTACTACGCATATTTAAAGGAGCGTAGGCAGCAGCGTGTTGAACGGCATGTCCACACTCGTGGGCTGCTACAGCAGCTGCAGAAACATGCTTACCGTAAAATACATTGTTACTTAGGTTAACTGTTTTATTGGCAGGGTTATAATGGTCGGTAAGCTCGCCTTCTACAGAAGTAACTTTTACATCATAAATGCCATTATCTTTCAACATTTTTTCCGCCACATCTTTTCCACTCATATTATTTGGAAGAGGTTCAAAGCTGTATTCATTAAATTTAGATTTCAGTCTGGAACTTACAATCATTCCAATTAATGCAAAAACAATACTCAGTACTAATAAAATTGGATCAAATATCATAGCTTAAATTTTTGTTGCAGATTTATATCAATCATTATGCCTTTTATTTTATTTTAGATAAATTAAGAATATAACTTACATTTTGTCAGTTATTTACTATTCATTATGTCTTCAATTTCCTCTGCTTCCAGCGGAATGTCTTCCATAAAGTTAATAGGTTTTTTTGGTGTAATTAAAATATCATTTTCTAATCTAATACCCAGATTTTCTTCAGGAATATAAATGCCCGGTTCACAAGTAAAGACCATGCCTGCCTGCATTGGTTCATAAAAAAATCCCACATCATGAACATCTAAGCCCATAAAGTGAGAGGTGCCATGCATAAAGTATTTTTTGTAAGCAGGCCACTCAGGATTTTGTTTTTTTACATCATCTTTGCTGATTAGTTTTAATTTCAGTAATTCTTCGGTCATTAATTCTCCTACGGCTTTGTTATATTTTTCAAACGTTTGCCCGGGGCGTAATAGTTTTGTTGCTTCTGTTAGAACATGTAGTACGCTGTTGTAAACTTCTTTTTGACGTTTAGTAAATTTACCACTTACAGGAACGCATCTTGTTAAGTCGCTGGCATAATTGGCGTATTCGGCGGCGGCATCTATCAAAATCACTTCTCCTGCTTTACATTGTTGGTCGTTATCTACATAGTGTAGTACGCACGCATTTTTACCGGATGCAATAATAGGTCCGTAGGCGTATCCTTTGCTGCGGTTAATAATCATTTCATGAAGCATTTCAGCTTCTATCTCGTATTCCCATACATTCGGTTTGATAAACTTTAATGCTCTGCGAAACGCTTTTTCTGTAATGTTGCAAGCTTGTTGAATTAATTCTATTTCATAAGTATTTTTAATACTTCTTTGTTTAAATAAAATAGGTGCAGAACGTTCGTATTTATGTAACGGATAGGTTTGCATAATCTTTTTATTCCATCGGTCTTCCGCACGTTCAGTATCAATATATTTTCTTAGATGTTCATTGCTGTTCAGATAAACATATTCTGCTTGATACATTAGTGTTTTTAATACTTGCTCAAATTGATGAGTCCAATAAATAGTTTTGATGCCGCTTGCTTCTGTAGCTTGTTCTTTAGTAAGTTTTGCGCCCTCCCAAATGGCTATTAATTCGCTTGTTTCTTTAACAAAAAGAATTTCTTTGTGTTTATTGTCTTTTGCGCCGGGAAAAATTAGTAGAATCGTTTCTTCTTGGTCAATACCACTTAAATAAAATAAATCGGAATTTTGTTTAAATCCCATTGCACCGTCTGCATTGGTTGGCATAATATCATTGCTGAAAAATACAGCAATAGAACCGGGCTTCAAATATTCTTTGAAGTTATTTCTGTTTTGTATAAAAAGTTGCTTTGGAATAGACTGATAACGAGGCATATTTTTTTCGCAAAGTAAGGCATTTTTATTGAGTGTGAATTAAAAATTCTGATTTATTAACTACCGGAAACTGTTTTGTATTTTTCTTCGTAAAATGCTTTGTATGCATTAAGATTTTTTTCAAGAAAAAGCGTTTTTAGGTTATCATCACTTATAATATAAAATTCAAAAATTTCTTTTCTCAGCGGATGTTCATATAAGTCATTTTCTGATTTTAAATTATTAAGATACTGCATGGCTTTTTCGGCATTTGGCTGTGTTTTAATTAAAACGCATTGTTGCCCCGTTCCAAATAAAAGCGAAGTGATAGAGTAGTGTTCATTGCTGTAATATTTTTTATTAAAAGCATCTATTCTTGCATTAATTGCAGCAATCATTTTAGGATCATCAACGGTAATAATTAAGATGCTGTGTTCTGCTTTTATGTCAAAAATATAGCTTGTTTCTTTTTTCTTTTGTGTAGAGTCTTTTAGTTGTTTTTTTTGATTGGCAATTGCTATAAGAATTTCATTTACACGATCTTTTAAATCGGTTTTTGGATAAGTAGCAATATATTTTTTCAGGTTCATTTCCATAGTATCAATGCTTTTGGTTTTTCCATCGCACACGCATCTGAAAAAATCAACCTTTTGTAGTAGTTTATCACTAATGCCCGATTGTATTAATTCCTTTGAAAGCAAGGCACATTCACCATAATTACCTGCCTTATATGCTTCATATAGTCGGGTATATTTTTTATCTGTTTCGCTCATCTCATTTTGTTGATTAGCAATGTAATTTGGGTTTTTAATAAGTTGTGCAAATTCGCTATTGGGATAGTTTGTTAGAATTTTATCTTTATATTCATTTGATTTTGCTGAATTCCCAACACCTTGGTATAGCTGATATAACTGATAATAACAAGATAATTGATAGTGATTGTTAGGATATTTTGAACAAAGTTCTTCAAATGCATTAATGGATTTGGGTTTGTTGTCTAAATCTTCTTTGTAAGTAAGTCCCATTAAATAGTAGGATTCAATGATTTTGTTAGTAGCGGCTGTATATGAGGAGTCGTTTAATAATAAGGTTTTAAGATAATAGTCTCGTGTTGTTTTAGGATCAGTGGGGTTGTTATTTTTAGGATTGTTATTATTATTATTATTGGTGTTGTTATTATTTACAGTGTTTTCATTTTGTTGGGGATTATTATCGGAGCCGGCTGCTTTCTGAGATCTGCGCCAGTCATCTTCTGCATTACGATTTCCCCACCGCTTAATAAAATCGGTAACGCCATAGCTTACAGCAGTAGCATTATAAAAGTAAAAGGTAGTTGTTTGTGAAGCAAAAGGATTAGTTGTCGGGTCAGATGTGTTATTTGGACTAGGCGGCACCATTGCATTGTTTTCTTTTTCTTTTTGTTTTTTCTCTTTCTCTAAATTGTATTGTTTAATAGCTCTGTCAATTACCCGTAATCTTTCATCTTCCGGAAATTTAGATAACTTTTGAATGCTATCTAAATCATGAACTGTTTGAATATACTTGATTAAATTTTGGAGGACTTCTTTTCTGGCTACAATTTTCTGATATTGTTTGTGTGTTTTTGGCAATGAAGTTATAGCACTATCATAGCATAGCCCTGATGGCACATATAGACTTTGGTCAAAATAAATATCGGCAAGTTTTAAATAGGAATATGCTTTTTGTTTGGCATTAACGGTGCTTTTTCTTACAGATAGGTTGTAATTTTTCACAGCTTCTTCAGGATGTTTTTGCTTTTCTTCAATTAGTCCTAATGTGTAATAGATAACATCAAGATATTCGTTATTCTTTGTTTCTTTTGTCATTTGCCTTAATGCATATTTTTGTTTCTCAAGTTCTCTTGGTTGTTTTTCATCAAACAATACGGATAGTTTCATTTTAGCATAAAAAGACATTTCATAGCTTGGTTTTAGTTTGATTACTTTTGTGTAATGTTCGCGAGCTTTTTTAAAGTTACCTTGTTCCTCATATAATTGAGCTGCTACAAAAGCACAACGGGCTTTCTCAATATTTTTTTCTCGATTAAAGAAATACTGTTGCTTTATGGCTTTATCTAAGTTTTTAATTGCTTCTTTATAATTACCACGTTTGATGTAATAATCAGCATTTAATGCAAAAATACTTTTCTTTAGTTTCTCCGGAACCTTTTTATCATTTATTAAATTATCTAACACCACTTCACTTTCTGACACAGCTCCAATTTCGTTATATGAACGTACCAACCAATACATGGCTGTATATTTATCTTTTGTTTTGTAAACTTTTGTAACATAGTCCAAGGCTTCAATGCCACTGAAAAATTCTCTTTTGTAATAATGTGCAATGCCAATATTTATCCAGCAGTTGTCAATCCACTTACCGGCTTTAGGGATTTCATTTCCTTTTTTATCCTTAATGGTGTGTCGATGAATCATTAATGATGCCTTTTTAATGGCTTTATCAAATTCAGGAAATGTTTTTTTTGCATCTTCATTATTTGGTGTTACATATATTGGAATTAATTCGTCAAAATTATCTTTATTCGCTGTACGAATTTTTACAACTCCTTCTTTAATACTTTCTGTGGAATTAAAATATCCATTAAATCTTGCATTAAGATTATGAAATGCCCTATGCACAACAGTATTTTTCTTAGTACTGCAAGCATACAAGAACATCATACAAAAAACTAAATATTTTAGATATGGTTTCAAATCAATTGTATAAAACGATGTTTTTATTTAAATAGTGTGCAAAGATAAGAGATTTTAATAAGTGACTACTAAGATTTCTCAGGTAATTTTAATGAGAAATTTAGTAGTTCTTTGAATTTTATCTTTTGATTAGAGATAAAAAAGAAAGTAATCATAATGGCTTCTATTGAATAGCTAATGCTTGCTGTGATTGAAGCACCTTTTATGCCGTATTTTTTAATTAAATAAGAACTAAAACATATAGTAAATAAGCAGGATATGGTATTCCCAATAGCATTATATTTTAATATACCAATGCCGCTAAAATAATGTGAAAGCACGGCAGAATATCCTATAAGCCATATCCCGGGGGCGAGAATAAAGATGTTTTCTTTAATACCCACAAACGATTTTCCTAATAGCCATAATAACCAGTTTTCCGGAATAAGTAATAGTGTAATGATTGCGAATAAACTTAATGCCCAGCTAAAAGATGCAGCTTGAATGCTTATTTTTTTTCTTTTTTGAGAATCAGTTTCGTTGGAAACATAAGATAATACAACGGTTGAAATGCCGGAGTATATTACCCATACGCTTTCTGCTAAGGAGGTGGCGGTAGAGTATAACCCCAACCATGAAAGTGCATATACCGAAAGAATATAGTAACTAAACCGATTGGCAAGCAAGTGCATCCAATTAGACCATTGAGACAAAAACCCATTTTTCAAAATTTGGATTAAATGAAAATCTTCTTTTATATCTGAAAGTTTTAAATATTTCAGTACGCTTGTTAGGCTGATTATTAAGGCACAGCCAAATGAAAAATAAAGACCTTCTAAATAAGCATCTAAAACAAGTTTTTTCTCAATAAAAATATTGAATGTCAATACAGCAAATAATATCAATGGTTGTAAGATACTAAGCCAATTGTACAAACGAATATTCCCTTTCCCAAGAATAATAACCATGCAAAAGGTGTTGGCAATTACTAATAATGAAATTAAAACAAAGTCAAGTTCATATCCTTTAATCAGATAGTTTAAAAAATATAAAATTAGTGTTCCTATTAAGGTGATAATCACAATCCAAAGTGCACCAAAATAAAATGTTTTTTTAAGATTAAATTTTGGGATAAAATGCACAAGTGCATATCCGGAGAAAATTTCACTGATGATTTGTACATTGGCAATATTCAATAATAGCAAGCCGATTTGCCCGCGTGTTTCTATTCCTAAAAATTTAGACGACAGAATAAGGAGTAAAAAATTAATAACGGCAACTAACCCTCTTGTAATAATGCTGTATGAAAAATACTTAATCATTAGTTGGCAAAATCTCTCTGAGTTCTAATAAAATACCAATGAAAGTGCAACCCAAATGTTATCCACGAGATATTGGCTTTGTTTCTCCATTTGGAGTAATCTACAAACTCATCTAAACATGCTATGGAAGGATCAAAAGTATTTAAATAAAATGTGTAGTTTAAAAATCCGCCAAATCCAAGATTTTCCTCTACCATAAAAGTATAAGAAAAATGCGGCTGAATAAAAACGGTGTTAAATTGTTTTTTTGGATGAACGCTATCGTATAAGCAAACGACATTAGTGTATAAATTGGAACTATAGCCCGCACGTAATTCTATACATCCGAAACGACTGAATTTGCTATCGGTTTCGGTGGGCATAAAATAACCTAAAGTAAAATTAGTATTATATGTTCTTAAAAAGAAATTATAAAGTTGTGATACGTTCCCAATCCGAAATTGAAAGTTATTAGAGGTTTGAAATAATGCATAATTAAACCCAATACCTGAGTAAAATTTACGGTGCACGCGGATATTAAATTGTCCGCCGGCTTGAAATTCTCCGGTAAAAGTATTCCTAAATGCCTGGCTGCTGATAGGGCTTGGAATACCGCCCTCGCCTTTAAATGAAAATCGTGATAACTGATTTTTATCCTGAGCAAAAGATACAGCGCTAAAATACCAAACACATAATATAATAGTAAAGTACTTTTTCATGCCTAAATATTTCTATTTGTTTTTTTCTCCTTGTTTGTATAGATAATACAATAATGTTTGCCCTACAGCGGTTAGTGTTTGCTTGCTAATGTTTTGAATGTCATCTTTTGTTCTATGATGGTATTCAAAGAAATCTGACTTACTTGGGTAATAGTGAATAATATCAATACAAGGAATTTTAGCATAAATATTTACAAACACATGATCATCGGTGATTTCATTAATGCTTTGGTCTATAAAATATTTGCCATAACCCGCTTTCTGCGCAATGTTCCAAATATCGTGTACTAAAACAGGATTGTAATTAATAGAGACGCCCTCTTTTGGAAATACAGCATTTGTATCTCCTACCATATCTAATAAAATTCCACCATCTGCTTGATAAGCGGTGGTATGAGGGTTTTTTGACCAATATTGTGAGCCAAGACACCACGATTCAGATTCTCCGCCCGGATTACCATAATCTTCTAAATCAAAAAAGACAATATCAATGCCTAAATTAATTTTTGTATTTAGTTGAATCGCATCTGAAATAGCAGTTAGTACGGCAACGCCGCTGGCACCGTCATTAGCTCCGGGAACTGGAAGCTTTTTGTTTTTGTCTTCATCTCTGTCAGAAAACGGGCGAGTATCATAATGTGCACACAGCAATATTCTTTTTTTAGCTTCAGGGTTAAAAGATGCTATAATATTAGTGCCTGTCCATTGCTTGTTATCAAAGGTTATGGCAGAAAAATTTTGTAAAGTAACTTTCCACCCGTTTTTTTCAAACTTATTTTTAAGCCAACTAATGCATTGTGCATGTCCTTTGCTTCCGGGGTTTCTAAATCCGAAAGATAACTGTTTTTTTACATAATTATAGGCACTATCTGCATTAAAAGGCGGCGTGTCTTTCCAAAAATTTTCAGTAATTGTAATCGGAGCTTTTTTTTCAGATTCAGATTCTTTTTTTATTTCATTTTGACATGCAATAAATGTAAGTGCGCATAATGATGGAAGTATTAGTTTTTTTATCATATTAATATTTAAATATTCCACAATGTTTTTTCTGATGTATCTTTAATTGTGATGCCAACAGATAATAATTTATTCCTGATTTCATCAGATAGTTGATAGTTCTTATTTTTCTTTGCTTCAGAACGAATTTCTAAAATAATATTCATTAACTCGGCAAACTGTTCTTTTATTTTTGATTCTTGAGTATTTGAGAGATTAATGCCTAAGATATCAGATATAAAAGTTTTATATAGATTTTTCAAGTCTTCAATATTACCTTTGGTAAGAGATAGCTGGTTATCAAAAGCTTTATTAATTATTTTGGAAACTTCAAATAATTCGGCAATAAGAACGGCTGTATTAAAATCATCATTTAGTGCATCGTGGCATTTTTGATAATTTACTTTTATATCTACTTCGCTTTTTTCTGTCGGTTTAATTTTATCTAACAATTCAAAACTTTGTATGAGCCTTTGAAATCCTTTTTCTGCAGCATTCATTGCATCTAAACTAATGTCTAAAGTACTTCTGTAGTGTGTTTGCAGCATAAAAAAACGAATAACAGTCGGGCTGAATCCTTTTGGCATTAACGGATTTGTGCCTGTTATCAATTCAAGTGGCAGCACAACATTGCCAAGCGATTTGCTCATTTTTTTCCCATTAAGCGTCAGCATATTGGTATGTATCCAATAGCGAGCAGGAGATTTGCCGCAGTACGCAATATTTTGTGCAATTTCGTTGGTATGATGTGTTGGTGCTAAATCCATACCTCCACCATGAATGTCAAATTCTTCTCCGAGGTATTTTGTACTCATGGCACTGCATTCTATATGCCACCCCGGGAATCCTTTTCCCCACAAGCTATTCCATTGCATTAAATGTTCAGGTTTTGCTTTTATCCATAATGCAAAATCTAATCTTCCTTTTTTTTCGTCTTGTCCGTCTAACTCTCTGGTATTATTTAATAAGTCCTCTAAGTTTCTTCCTGTTAAGGCAGTGTAATCATATTGCTTGGCAAATTTTTCAACATTAAAATAAATAGTACCATTGGTTTCGTATGCCCATCCGTTCTTTAGAATTTGCTGTGTCATTTCTTGTTGTTCTAATATATGCCCCGTAGCTGTAGGTTCAATAGAGGGAGGCAATACATTGAATAGTTCCATTATTTGATGAAAAGATACTGTGTATTTTTGGACAATTTCCATAGGTTCCAGTCGTTCCAAAACAGCACGTTTTGAAATTTTATCTTCAGCGGAATTGTCTTCTAAGTGTCCGGCATCAGTAATATTACGAACATAACGAACCTTATATCCTAAATGTATTAAATAGCGATAAATAATATCAAAAGAAATAAAAGTACGGCAGTTCCCAAGATGCACTTCGTTATAGACTGTTGGTCCACATACATACATACCAATATTTAGTGGATTTATAGGAGTAAATAGTTCTTTTTTTCGGGAAAGTGTGTTGTATAAATATAAATTTTGTTGTAGCATAATCTTTATAAAGAAAGCCCAAAGATAGAGAATATCTTAAAAGTTTCTGCTAATTTTTTAGAGCTTAATAAATACTTTAGTGTGATACGAGAATATTATTAAGAATCTTTTGTGGCAAAAAATTTCAGAAATTACTGAATAAATCCGTATCTTTGAATGAAAAAGTTTTGAAGCAATCATTAATATACGCTATTGTTTTACTAAATATTGTCTTTGCTCAGGACATTCATTTTTCACAATACAATGGTTCTCCGCTTAATTTATCACCGGGCTTATGCGGTTTTTTTGATGGAGATTATAGATTTAATGCGGCATTTAGAAAACAGTGGGTTGCAGTGCCTGTCCCTTATACAACGGTTTCTATGTCCGCAGAAGGGAAATATAAATTAAAAAAAACAACCGACGTGCTTGCTTACGGCTTATTATTTAATAATGACAAAGCAGGCGATGCTATTTATACACTCAATCAGCTTTACTTGTTTGGAGCATATCAAACAAAATTAAGCTCAGATTCTACACTACTTATGTCGATTGGCTTATCTACAGGCTACGTGAATAATGCGTTTAATTATGCCCGCATGACCTTTGACAGCCAGTTCGATGGGTTGCAATACAACGCAAATGCAGCTACTAATGAAAATTTTTCAAGAACATCTTTACACTATTTTGATTTTAATTTAGGCACAGCTTTTAAGTATATTGTTAATCAAAAAATGGATTTTACTTATGCACTATCATTTAATCATTTTACCAACCCCGTTATTACATATTATGCCAACACGTCCAGTAAATTAGACACAAAAATTATTAATTATTTAAATGCAAAAATTCCTATCCAACGAAACTTATTTATTCTTCCGGAGTTGTATATTGCTTTTCAAGGAAAATATAAAGAGATAATTCCGGGTGCGCAACTTTCATATTGGGCAGATCCTTTAAATGATATTTATGTAAGAGGTGGCTTGTATTTCAGAACACAAGATGCTTTTATAGTACGAGCAGGTTTAGATTATCAGAATACGTTTTTTGGCATGAGTTATGATGTAAACATTAGCCGATTTACACCCGCAACCAATAATCGTGGCGGTTTTGAAATGTATGTTATTCATGTACTAAGAACGGCAAAAACATATTTAAATAAAAAGAAACCCTGTCCTGTATTTTTATGATAAAAAGAAATTTGAAGATATTTTTGCTGCTTTGTTTTTTATGTGCTGAATGTTGTGTTCAAGCACAGAGCAAGAAAAAACTATACAAGGAGGCAGAAGCCGCCATCGAAAATAAAGATTATGAAAATGCTGTTTATTACTATCATTCTTTACTTCTGCGAGATTCTTTTAATACCGAATATCAATATAAGTTAGCAAATGCAGCGCGTTTAAACTATCAATTAGACCTATCTTATTATTGGTATAAAAAAGTTTATAGCGAACATCCGAAAGAATATCCCGATGTTATTTTTTATTTGGGGTTACTCCTTAAAAATAAAGGAGAGTATAAAGAGGCAATCAAATACTTGGAAAAATTTCATAAGAAATATAAGAATGTGAAAAATAACAGCGAGTATAAAAAAATGGCTGTACTTGCTAAAGAACATATTGTTGGTTGCGAAGATGCTTTAATATCAATGCAACAACCATTACCAATTAAAATTATACACGCAGATACTATCATTAATACTGTATTAAGTGAATATGCGCCGTTTATGTACGATTCATTGTTTTATTTTTCTTCTTTACGAAAACAAAAAAACGATAGTGCGTGGAGCATGATGTATGTTTCTTTATATCAACATGACTCTTTAAAAAAGCCATCAGCTCTTCCATTATTTTTTAATCAGCAAGATGTGCATAATGCAAATTTATGCAGATACAAGGAATTTATTTTCTTTACAAGATGTGCGCCCATTAATGCTTCAGAATTTGAGTGTAAAATTTATTACTCTAAATATATTAACAACCACTGGACGTCCCCGGAGTTGCTTCCGCCTGAAATTAATCACCCACGTTACACTACTACACACCCCTTTGCAACAAAATGGCAAAATAAAAATGTATTATTTTTTAGTTCTAACAGGCCAAATGGTGAAGGTGGAATAGATGTGTGGTATGCTTTTTTTGACAATCAATTAGAATTTGAAAAACCTATTAATGCGGGTAAAAACATTAATACAACGTACGATGAAATAACTCCATGTTTTGATGCAAAAAAAAATATTCTTTATTTCAGCTCTAACCATCCAAAAGGATTTGGTGGATTTGATATTTTTCAATCGTATTCTAATAAAAACGCCTTTGCAATGCCCCAAAACATTGGCTATCCCATTAGTACATCTTATAATGATGTTTATTTTAATATCTCAAAAAATAGAAAAACAGCATTTCTCTCATCTAATAGGAACGGTTCTTATTTTGAAAAATCACCTAATTGTTGTAATGATATCTACTATTATTTTACACACGATTCATTAGCAGATAAAGATAGTGTACCAAAATTACCATCTCAAAAAGATACGATTCTGCAAACATTTAATAAAATGAAACTGCTTGTACCACTTACGTTATATTTTCATAACGATGAACCTGACCCTAAAACAAAAAATATTACAACGGACAAGAACTACAAAACTACATGCGATTTGTACCTTAAAATGCTTAATGAATACATTACTGAATACTCTAAAGGTCTCAAAGGAGATGATAAAGAAAGAGCAATTAATTTAGTCCAAGGATTCTTTGAAGACAGTGTAGAAGCGGGATTTAATAACCTTGAAAAATTCACGGCTTATTTAGAAGATTTAATGAAAGAAAAACAAACTGTAAAAATTATCATGAAGGGATATTGTAGCCCATTAGCAAGTACAGATTACAATGTAAATTTGGCAAAAAGAAGAATCAGTAGTTTAAGAAACTTTTTTTATCAATATAAGAATGGATATTTTATGCAGTTTATTAATAATGTTACCGATGATACAAAAGGCAAGATAATTATGAAAGATGAAGATATAGGAGAGCTGCCTTTTAGTAAGGTAAGTGATAATCTAAAAGACAAACGAAATTCCGTTTACAGCCCTTATGCTGCGGCAGAAAGAAAAATCCAAATAATTGCTATTCAATTAGAATAAATTCTTTATCTTTTGGCACAATAAAAGACATGAATATGAGAAGAAAAATATTACTGATAGTAGTATTACTTTTAACTTACCTTTTTTCAAAATCACAAATAGTTATTAATGAATACCAGTGTTCTAACCTTACTTCATTTGCTGATAACTTTGGTAATTATGAAGATTGGATAGAATTATATAATACAACTGCATCTACTATTAATCTATCAGGATATTATTTATCTGATAAAGTTTCTACACCTAAAAAGTGGCAATTTGGTGCCGGCGTAAGTATTCCTGCTAATGGATTTTTAAGAATATGGGCATCGGGGAACAATATAAATACAGGTGCAAATTTACACACTAACTTTTCACTGACACAAACTAAACCGGAGGTTATTATTTTAACTTCACCGGCACTTACAACAGTAGATGTAAAAACATTAGTGCCCACACAAGCAGGACATTCATACGGAAGAAAAACAGATGGTAATTCAACATGGGCTGTGTTTTCGGCGCCTACACCTAACGCCAGTAATAACACAGCAACGGCATATCAGTATTGTCCAAGACCGGTTATGAGTTTTACACCCGGATTTTATCCATCAGCTATTAATGTAGGAATAACAGTTCCTACCGGCTATACGGTTTACTATACTACAAATGGAAGCACACCAACATCTGCATCTTCTTTATACGCAGCACCAATAAATATTTCTACTACTACAGTACTTAGGGCAAGAGCATTTAGTTCTAACCCAAATAATTTACCAAGCTTTGTAGAAAGCAACACCTACTTTATTAATGTAAGTCATACTGTTGCGGTAGTTTCTATTTTTGGAGATCAAGTTAATTCTTTAATGGGGGGGAATAGTGGTATCAAGCCGGAAACAGGATTGGAGTATTTTAATACAAGTAAAATCTTTAAGACAGAAGCTTATGGTACTGCTAATAAGCACGGTAACGATTCGTGGAGTTACCCTCAAAGAGGAATTGACTTTGTTGATTATGATGATTACGGATATAACTATGCAGTAAAAAATAAGTTATTTCCAACTAAAAGCAGGAAAGAATTTCAAAAGATTATTTTAAAGGCTGCTGCTAATGATAATTATCCATTTGAATGTCCGGCTGCAGGAAACCCTTATGCATGGGGAGACCCTGCATTGTTAGATGCCGCTCACATCCGAGATGCTTATTGCCATACACTATCGCAAAAGGCACATTTACACTTAGATGAAAGAACATGGTCACCTTGCGTGCTGTATGTTAATGGACAATATTGGGGAGTTTATGAGATTCGAGAAAAAGTAGATGACTCTGATTTTATGGATTATTATTATAATATTAGTAAAGATTCCTTGCAAATGCTAAAAACATGGGGAAGTACGTGGGCAGAATATGGAGGTGCACAAGCCATAACGGATTGGAATAATTTAAAAAACTTTATCTTATCTAATAATATGACAATAGCGGCAAACTACAATTATGTAGATAGTTTATAT
Source organism: Bacteroidia bacterium (assembly GCA_039811645.1). Classification (GTDB taxonomy): domain Bacteria; phylum Bacteroidota; class Bacteroidia; order B-17B0; family Aurantibacillaceae; genus BPGX01. The sequence goes on from JBDHZB010000002.1 coordinate 72,834, forward strand.
GATGTAAAAAGTTTGGCTGATTATGTAATACTGAATTCTATGGCAGTTACATCTGATTGGCTTAATTGGAATACCATTTGGTGGAGAGGATTAAATGCCCAATCACAAAAAAAGAAATGGCGTTACGCTTTGTGGGATAACGACGCTACTTTTCGTCACTATGTTAATTATACAGGTATACCAAATAGTAATGCTAATGCAGATCCTTGTGACCCGCAAACCTTAGCGGATCCGGGAGGGCAAGGGCATGTGCCAATCTTAAATGCACTGTTACAAAATCCAAATTTTAAGCAGTATTATGTAATGCGTTATTTTGACCTGTTAAATTCCGGACTAAGTTGCACAAGAATGGTTACAATATTAGATAGTATGATTAATACAATATCGCCCGAAATGAATGGGCAGATAACTCGGTGGGGAGGTACTTACGCTGCTTGGTATAATAACTATCAGGCATTAAGAAATTTTATCTTACAAAGGTGTGATTCTGTTGTTAATGGATTTTCTTCCTGCTATAACACAACAGGACCATTTAAAATAAAAGTAAATGTATCTCCTATTAATGCAGGTACGGTAAATTTTAATTCTTTGCACTTAACTTCCTTTGTATGGACAGGAAATTATCCGGGCAATCTTAATATAATACTGAAAGCACAAGCCAATGCTGGCTATTGTTTTGACCATTGGGCTTTGGTTCATCATACACCAACGCCAAATACTACCAGCGATTCTATTAATATTAATTTAACCACAACTGATAGTATTGTGGCTATTTTTGTTCCTGCAAATGCAACACCAAGTATTACGGCATCTGCCCCATATATTTGTAAGGGGGAAGATATACAATTACAAGTAGCAGGCTCGGGAAGTATTTTATGGACACCTTCCGCCGGATTAAGTTGTAGTAACTGTTCTTCTCCCATTGCTTCGCCAACAATCAACACAACCTATTCGGTTAGTATATCCGGTGGTTGTTTAAATGGATCTTCTTCATTTAATGTGAAAGTATATTCACGACCATCGCTTGTAGTTCCAACGACTCCGACTATTTGCACACCCTCTACAGTGCAGATTAATGCTGTTGGTGGCGTTAACTATACCTGGACACCATCTTACGCATTAAGTTGCAATAATTGTGCAAGCCCGATTGCAAACCCTAATATTACTACACAATATACTGTTACAACGTCTACAGATCCTATGAATAGATGTGCAGATACAAAAACCATGAGTATAATTGTTGATGGCGAATGTCCGGAACTATATGTACCAACAGGCTTTTCGCCAAATGGAGATAATAATAACGATATCTACTATATTTATGGATATGTTAATAACATTCATTTTGTTATATATGATAGGTGGGGGCAACAAGTTTTTGAAACTAATGATATTAAAAAGGGATGGGACGGAAAGTATAATGGAGAATATGTACAATCAGGAGTATATGCTTATATACTAACAGGCACCAGCATAATCGGAGAAAGTATTAATAAATCAGGAAATATTACAGTTGTAAGATAAAAATGAAAAATAAAATTGTAATAGCGCTGATATATTTAAGTGTAACTTTTAGTTCTGCTCAAGACATTCATTTTTCACAAATAAATGCCGTGCCCCTATTAATTAATCCTGCAAATACAGGGTTGTTCAACGGATATTATAGAGCGTCGGTTAATTACAGAAATCAGTGGCCCGCCATGGGAGCCCCCTTTGTTACAATGCTTGCTTCATTTGATGCACCAATACAAAATCAAAGAAAAAAAAGTAAGAATGGTACATTAGGATTGGGTGGATACTTTTATTCAGATAGAGCAGGGGATTCAAGGTTTGGTAAAACAGAAATAAATTTTTGTTTATCAGGCATTGTACCAATTAATCAAAACAATAAAATATCTGCAGGAATACAGTTAGCATATATTCAACATGGAGCCAATTTAAGTTCTATTCAATGGCCTAACCAATATGATGGTAAAAAGTATGATCCGAGCATGAATGCTCATGAAGGATTTTCCAATGTTTCATTTTCAAATTTAGATGTGGGCATAGGTATGCAGTATGAGTATTCCAATGCTCAAAGTTTATTTAATGCAACAAATCAAACCAGAATTACCTTTGGTGCAGCATTTATTCACCCTACACAACCATTACTACAATATACGGCGGTTTCTGCAGAGCAACTGTATAAAAAATTAATTTTTAATGCAGGAATAATAAAAGATTTTGAAGACACTAAATTAGGTATGCAAGCCAATGCTATATATATGTTACAAGGACCCTCTTCTCAAATAGCAGGGAGTATTTTGTTGAAATACAAATATCAACAAGATGCTAAAATTACAGAATACCGTGCAGAATCAAATTTTTTATTTGGAGTATTTTATAGACACAATGATGCTATTGCGCCCGCATTTTTTATTCAGCATAAAGATTTTGAAGTAGGTCTTACTTATGACTTTGCCAATATGTTTAAATTAACAACAACAAAAAATTATTCTGCTATAGAAATTTCCTTAAAATATGCTAGAATGAGAGCAGGACTAAGGAAAAAATAGGCGTATATGAGTATAAGAAAAATTATTATTGTTATCTGTATTTATGTTGTAGCCGTTAATTTTGGATACGCTCAATACCGTAGAGTTCATGATGCGGGCTTTTGGGTATCATTAATTGGCGATGGAAAAATAAATAAAAAAATATTTTACAGAGCAATGTGGCGATGGAGACAAACAGGTAATTTTTTAGTTCCTAACTCGTATTATTTTGATTTTGGAATAGGATATAAAATTAATTCTAATTTTAAATTTTCACTTCATTATGCATTTAACCCTACTCGTACGAATGCCGGTTATTATAGAAATATTCATCAGTATTATGTTAATGCTTCATATAAATACCCGATTAATAAATATTTTGAACTGACAAATAGAGTTATAATACAACATGCAACTCATTTATTTGTAACTGATTTTTGGGATGATAATGGGTACAAACCCTATTATAGAACAGATGTCAGGGAGCGTGTAGGGTTTCAAATTAATTTATCATCTAAAAGTAATATTTTTGCAGCAAATGAAATTATGTACACTATTTCACGTACACCTATTTTTCTAACAAGAAATAGATTTTATTGCGGCTATGAAACAGCACTTGCCCCCTCATTAAAAGGGAAATTCTATTTTGTACTTCAAAGCGCTTATCATAGTTTAAATTCTTATAATTATGATTTATTTATTTATGGTATAGATTTAAGCTACAAACTGCCTTGGTAACTGTTAATAAAAAATAAAATAAAAATGATTACTTTTAACACAAAAAACAAATAAGATGAAAATAATATATTTAAGTATATTGATGAATTTGTTTTTGCTAAATATCAATGCGCAATGGAATAATAATGTAGCTGTTAATACCAGCGTGTGTGTGCAGCCATACGATCAGCAAAATCCTAAAATGGCTATGGATACAAAAGGAGGTGCTATAATAGCTTGGGAAGATTATAGAGCTGATGCAACACAAACTGTTGCTGATATTTTTGTTCAGAGATTAGATGCGAGTGGGTATGCAAAGTGGACGCAAAATGGAGTGGCTGTTTGTACACATACAGCCAACCAGAACAGCATTGCTACAACAGAAAGTGGGACCGGAGGTGTGTTAATAGTATGGACAGATTATAGGAATGGCAACGCAGATATTTATATTCAAAAAGTAGATTCTATGGGGAATCCACTATGGGCAACAAACGGTATACCAATCACATCTAATATCTATGCTCAGAAAGATGCAAGAGTAATAGCAGATGGTTCGGGTGGTGCTATTGTTATATGGAGAGATTCATCTGCCGGAAATTGGGATATTAAAGCGCAAAAGGTTAATAGCACAGGTATTATTCAGTGGACATCAGGGGGTGTTAATATATGTAATGCAGCATACGATCAAATCAATGCAAGAATAGATACTGATGGCACGGGGGGGGCTATTATAGTGTGGCAAGATAAAAGAAACACAGTTGATTATGATATTTATGCTCAAAGAATTTCTAGTACGGGTGTAGTTGCATGGGCAGTTAACGGGGTATATATTTGTAGCACAAGTGGCACACAAAATAACCCAAAAATAGAACCCGATGGTTCGGGTGGGGCTTATATTGTTTGGCAAGATAACAGAAACGGAATAGATTACGATGTATATGCGCAAAGAGTAAATAGTAGTGGTGTAGCACAGTGGACAACAAATGGTATAGTTGTATGTAATGCGCCTGAGAATCAAAGTGCAATAGATATGAAAAACGTAGGATTAAATTCTGTTATTATTACATGGAAAGATAGTAGAAATGGTGGAATTTATACAGACATATATGCTCAAAAAGTAAATATAGGAGGAACGGTAGCGTGGGCTACAAATGGCATAGTTGTTTCCAATGCTGTGTATGACCAAATCAATCCTAATATTGTTCCTGATGGTACAGGGGGAGGTATTATTACTTTTCAAGATTCTAGTGCAGGCGAGTGGAATATAAACTCTTCAAAAATAACATCTACCGGCAGCATTGCGTGGTCACAAGTAGTATGTAACGCAATAGGGACGCAATCACAACCAAAAAATATACCCGATGGATCCGGAGGGAGTATTTTTGCATGGCAGGATAAAAGAAATGGAACAGATCGTGATATTTATGCTCAAAAAATATTTTCAAATGGTACATTAACAGCTATAGTAGATTATCAAAACAATAAATCAATAGAATTAAAATTGTGGCCTAACCCGGTAGAAAATTATTTGAATATTCAAGTAAAAAATAATATTATAAGTACTTTCAATCAAATAGAAATCTTTGATATTATTGGTAATAAAGTAGCAGAACAGGTATATCATTCAAACACATTTTCTATTGACATATCTTTTTTACAAAAGGGTAGTTATTTTGTAAAAGTATATTCAGATAAAAACTTAATATCAACCCAAAAAATTATTCTAAAATAATGAGACATTTTATTTATTTATTTATTGTGGGTGTTTTTTTATACTCATGTAAGAAACCTCCCGGAAAAGGCGGAAACTCTTACATTACAGGAAAAGTAACATTAAGAAAATATAATACAACGTATGGTACTTTTAGCGATGTTTACCCTGGTGCAGAAGTGAAAGTATATGTTATTTTTGGTAATGAAATTAGTTATGGTGATGATACAAAAACAGATTATAATGGAAATTTTATATTTAAATATTTAACTAAGGGAAAATATCATGTATATGTATATACAACAGATACTATTACCTATAAAGGACCTCCATTTAACCCAAAAGCACCAAAACAAGTGCTAATTAAAGATATTGAAATAACTCAAAGTAAGCAGACCGTAGATGTAGGTGAGTTTATAATTGCTAATTAATGAAAAATATGTATAGACTTCTTATTGCGCTTGTTTGTCTTTCTGTTTTTGCAACAGCTCAGGGTAAAAAGACAATTAGAAAATTTTCAATAAAAAAAGAAACAGAAACTGTTACAGAAGGTGCCACAACATACAAAGATGGTTATGTAATATATAATAATAATGGTAATCCTATTGAAGAAGTAAAATATAACAAAGATGGCACCATAAAAAAGAAAGTAATATCCAAGTATGATAAAAACAATAAGGTTATAGAAGAACAACATTACGAAGGCAACAAATTGATAAAGAAAAAAATATTTGTCTATAATGCTTTTGAAGAAAAAACAGAAGAATTAACCTATGATGCGGCGAATCAGTTGGTAAAAAAAGAGTTGTACAAATATGATAAGAAAGGATTAAAAATAGAAAAAAAGATTTTTGATGGATTGGGTAATTTACATGAAACTCATATTTACACTTATCAAACCGGAGCAAAACCAACTGCCGATGAATAAGCAAATAACTATTGATGAAGCCATTCAGGAATTAATGCCTATTTCATTAAAAGAAATGGATACTATTTCTTTAATGGATAGAGTGGATTCAAAATTTGTTTTTCCGGCTATTTATCTACCCTCTATTTTAGAAAGCTGTAAAAATCAATATAAAGTATTAGAGATTAACTCCATAAAAAAACACCAATACGACTCATTATACTTTGATGATGCAACATTGAATTTATATCATAAACATCATGGGCAGCGATTGAATAGATATAAAATACGATATAGAAAATATGTTAATAGTAATGGGCTCACATTCTTTGAAGTAAAATTCAAAAATAATAAAGAGCGTACAATTAAAACAAGAATGAAAGTTAATGATATTAACCCAATACTAAATAACCAGTGTAAAATATTTTTATCAGAAAACTCTAATCTTAATGTTGACATGCTTGTTCCTACACTAAATGTACAATACGATAGAATAACCTTGGTAAGTAATAAACTTAATGAAAGGATTACTTTAGATTTAAATTTAACCTATAAGGTAAAAGGTAAAAGCCAACAATTTCCAAATGTTGTAATTGCAGAAGTGAAAAGAAACAAGGTGTCTGAAATTACTGACTTTATAAGAGTATTAAGAAGATTCAAAATTCGTGAAGGCGGAAGCAGCAAGTATTGTTTAGGCATAGCGTTGTTATATAATGATGTAAAGAAAAATAACTTTAAACCAAATATTTCACTATTTAATAAAATCAATCAAATTAAAAATTAAACTATGGCAATTCACTTTTTGCAGGCAGTACAAGATGCAACAGATATGATTACAGTAACAGAACCAAGCAAACTATTTAATAAACTATCAGCCAAGTTTTTTATTCGGCTTGGTATAGACCTTGTTACATTATTCTCGCTAATTATTTTTGTGTATTACAAAAATTATAAAAATCGTGAGTACTATCTGACTTTTGTTTCCTTTAATCTTATCATATTTTTAATTACTTACTTACTTAATAAAGTAGAGCTCTCGATGGGAGCAGCCTTCGGCTTATTTGCAGTATTCGGTATTATTCGCTATAGGTCAGAAGATATTTCAATAAAAAATATTACTTACTTATTTATTGTTATTGCCATAGGTATGATTTGCGCTGTGGCAAAAGGTGGTTGGGAAGAATTACTTGTGTTTAATGCAATTATTATCTTTATTATTTATTTATTAGAATCCGGAATTATTATAAAAAGAGAGGCTGCAAAGGTGGTTACATACGATAATATTGAAATGATTAAGCCTGAAAATCACGAAGCATTTTTACAAGATTTGAAACATCGTTTAGGATATAATATTCACAGATACGAAGTTCTAAAAATAGATTTCTTAAAAGATAGTGCGGTAATCAAAGTTTTTTACGAAGAATAAATTAAAACAACTTTGCAATAAAGTAAGCGGCAAATGCAGCTAATAATCCTACTGCCATTGTTTTAAAAGCTCCTTTTATTTTATTTTGTCCTGTTACTTTACTTTTGAAATAACCAAATGTAAACAGCGCAATAATGGTTAATACAACAGAGTAAATAAAACCATCATTTGGTGTTTTAGTAAAAATATAAGGCAGTAAAGGAATAAGTCCGCCAATAATATAACTAATACCAATATTCATGGCACTTTTTCTTGCACGATTAATATTTGGTTCTGATAGTTCTAATTCAAATTTCATCATAAACTGCACCCACTTATCTTTATCTTTAGCAAGTTCATTTACTAATACATTTTGCGTGTCCTCAGAAATATTATATTCTGCAAGAATGTCTTTAATTTCTTGTTTCTCTCTGTCTGGCAGTTCATCAACCTCCTTATATTCTCTTTTCAGTTCATTAAAATAATGCTCTCTTTCAGTTTGCCCTGCCAAATAGCCCCCTAATCCCATTGCAATGGAACCGGCAACAATTTCTGCAACTACTGCGGCAACAATTACCATGTTGGAATCTACAGCCTGACTAACGCCGGCAGCTAAGGCAAAAGGAACGGTTAAGCCGTCGCTCATGCCTATTACAATGTCTGATAGCATTTCTGAGCCTTCAAAGTGTTCTTCTTTATGATTCATGGTTTATTAGGTTGTTATAGTAATTAAATAATTTTTTTCCGATAATTTGTGACGAATAATTTTTTTCTACAAAACTACGCATTGTTTGAGAATTAAATAACTTTTCATTTTTAATTATGGCAATAATAGATTCTTTTAACTTTAGTTTATTGTTTATAGAAATTACAATGCCCATATCTTTGTCTATCACTTCTCCTAAGTTGGCTACATCGGTTGTAATAACAGGCGTACCGCAAGCTAAAGATTCGTAAATAGCAACACAAAATGTTTCGTAGTTGCTAAACATTACTAACGCATCGGCCGCTTGATAGTAATTTTTTAAGTCTTGTTGAGGAATAAGCCCTTCAAATATAACATTCCTTAATTTTAAATTAGATGCATAACTTTTTGCCATTACTAAATCAATATCTTTTCCTCCAATTATTTTTAAAGAAAAATTATAACCTGCATTTTCTATTTCTTTGAATACATCAAGCATCCCAAAAATATTTTTTTGCCGATTATCTAATGTGGACACGTGGATAAAAGTTTTTATGGAGTTATTTTCTTCCTTTTTCTGCATATCAAATATAGTTGTATCTACAACATTACCTATGACTTCGTAAGTGCCTTTAATGCCTCTTGTAATCATGGCATCTTGCTGCTCTTTACATAGGCTAAAAATTCTGGCAGACTTTTTAGCAACCATTTTAGTAATGACTTTTCTAAAAACACCTTTATATGCATTGTCCAAAGGTAAATATCCTGTCCATTGTTCAAAAATGGTATAATGCTTTATGAATAATTTTCTTTTTATAAAAAATAAAAAAATAGACATAGGATAGATGATATTAATTTGGATAGCCTGAATATTTGTGTGTTCTTTTTTTACAATAGAAGTTAATTTGGAATAGTAATAAATATAATAGAAAAAATGAATAAAGCTTTTTAGAATTGGAATTTTTGATTTTTGAAAAGTAACTTTATATTCATATAAATTTTGCTGAACAATGTTTTCTGTTTCTGTTTGTTTTACATTTGACGATGACGAAACATAAATTACAATCACCTTACAATATTCGGAAAGTGCTTTGGCAAGGTTTTTAACAAAAATGCCATGAGAAATATATGCCTTTGAAGGATACCACGAAGACAAAAAAAGAACAGAGAAGTTGTTGTTATTCATTAATCAGGATCTTCACATTCAATTGGAAGTAAGAAAATCTATCATTGATTTTTTCAAATTGATGAACTAGTGGTGGTTGGCTTTTCATGCCTATTGTTATAAAGCCAAGTCCAGCCCCTCCTTTTTCGCTTATATCATTATGGTCTAATCTGTCCATATAATATTGTTTTAGTTCATCGTAGGTTTTGAATGAATTAATTGTTTCAAAAATATTTCTGATTTTTTCTACATGTTTGTTTTCAATTAAGTTAGCTGAAGTAATTAATAACCCATTATCTTTTTTAGCTAAAATAAAAAAGTTATGCTTTAATCTATGCTCATCTTGAGCACCGTGTAAAAATAAATTTTGAAGAAGTTCAACACAAATAAAGAAAGTTTTCTTAATAATATTTTTTGGCAATTTGTACTCATGTATTTTTTCTTCAATCCTTGATTCAAGCATGGAAATAGTATCATTATTAATAACGCCATCGTATGCTTCTATAACAGAACATTGATTATTGACTAATCTGTCGATAGAATCATTGTATTTTTCTCTAAAAAAATCGTTTGGATCTGTATGTGATTTATTTGTGTTCAATTAATATTAATTAAAAAAGCCCGCTTAATTCTGAATCGATACGTTTTACAATCTTAGAAAAATCTTCTTTTTTTTCCAAGAAGTTGTATTCGTCAATATCAAAGGTAATTAGTTTTCCGGTATTGTAGGAAGAAGACCAGTTGTCATATCTTTCATTTAATCTTTTTAAGTAATCTAATCGGATACTATTTTCATATTCTCTGCCTCTTTTTTGTATTTGTTTTACAAGAGTAGGCACAGATGCTTTGAGATAAATAATTAAATCCGGTGGTTCTATAAGCCCGTCCATCAACTGAAACAAAGATAAATAATTTTCATAATCTCGTTTAGACATTAAGCCCATAGAATAAAGATTTGGCGCAAAAATAAAAGCATCTTCATAAATCGTTCTATCTTGTACTACGGCTTTATTCCCCTTCCTGATTTGTAAAACTTGATTAAATCTTGTATTTAGAAAATATACTTGCAAATTAAACGCCCAACGTTGCATGTCTTCATAAAAGTCATTCAAATATGGATTGTCATCAGCGTCTTCATAATGAGGAGACCACTTATAGTGCTTTGCTAACAAATTGGTAAGCGTTGTTTTCCCGGAACCGATATTTCCCGCTATTGCAATATGTTTTATGTTTTTTTTCATCTATCTTAAAAACAAATATAACGGTTGCCAATATAGTAAAAATATATTATTAACATATCTTTAAAAAATAATCTTGGACTTTTTACCTTTTAATTTCCTATTTTTGTCTAAAAAATAATGCGATTTACTCTTGCCCTATGCTTTTTGTTGGGTACCTTTTTTGCGTATTCTACCCATAACAGAGGAGGGCAAATAACATATCAGTATATTGGAAATCCTTTAGATCCTGCAAATAGATATACGTACTTATTTACTATTACGGTATATATGAATGATGGACCAAATATTGCAGACAGATGCTATGATACACTGTATTTTGGAGATGGTAAAAGTTCCGTTGTTGCCCGCAATAATGGGCCTATTGGAGGTTGTGATTGTGGAACCGTGCCTTGTGGAGAACTAATTTGTCCCGGATTTAAAGTAAATACATATACAGTTACACATACATATCCCGGACCCGGTAAATATTTGGCTAAAATGGCAGATCCTAACAGAAATTATTCTGTGCTTAATATACCAAATTCCGGTAATCAGCTCTTTTATATAGAAACATGGTTAGATATATCAGATTTTTTTAATAGCACATATATTGATAACTCACCACAATTAAAAATTTCGCCAAGAGACTTTGCATGTATAGGAAAGTGTTATGTTTATAATCCGGGAGCATTTGATCCGGACGGAGACTCTCTTTCTTATGAATTAACGGAATGTAGGGGAATTAATCCTATAACCGGAGCAATAGGTGTACCAATCCCGGGATATATGTATCCTAATCAAATTGGTCCATCGGGAACTTTTAATATGGATCCTTCTACGGGAACTATTACATGGTGTTCTCCGGTATTACAAGGAGAATATAACATAGCATTTAAAATTTATGAATGGAGAAAACTTACAGATGGCGAGTGGCGGAAAATAGGATATGTACTATCGGATATACAGATAGTAGTAGGGGCATGTTTAAATAATCCTCCGGTTATTAAACCGCTTAGTGATACATGTGTTGTTGCCGGAGGTGTTGTTACTAAAACCATTATAGCAACCGATGCCGACAATAATGCTATTTTTTTAGAAGCTTTTGGCGCACCATTTTCTGTTTCAACCTCTACGGCTAATTTTTCCGCATCCCCTTCTACAGGAACTGTGATAGGCAATTTTTCATGGAATACCATTTGCAACCATATTAGTGTATCTCCTTATCAAATTACAATTCGTGCAACCGACAATTCCTCATCTAGTGGAGATTGTATTTCTAGTAATAATCTTACATCTTATCAAACATTTAAAATTAGGGTACTCCCTCCACCTCCTACAGGGCTTACGGCTACAGCATTAGGAACATCTATACAACTGACATGGGTACATACAGTTTGTCATAGTAACCCAAAAACCCCTGTAAGTTTTTATAAAATATATCGTAAAGATTCTTGTGCTTCATTCATTCCATCTTATTGTGAAACCGATGTGCCAAGTTCTTGGGGGTATGTTTATATTGGCAGAACCATTAATGCTTCTGCTAATACTTTTACGGATAATAACGGTGGGCTGGGCTTAACTCATGGGATTAATTATAGCTATGTTGTTGTAGCTGTCCATACAGATGGAGCAACAAGTTTAGCTAGTACAAGTGTATGTCAGCAACTTAAAAATGATATTCCAATTATTCTTAATGTTGACGTGCAGAGCACTAGTGTATCCACCGGTTCTGTCTATGTGCGCTGGATGGCACCACAGTCGGGAGCAACCGGATTAGATACTGTTTTACATCCGCCCCCTTATGATATAAAACTATATCAAAAAAGCTATCCATTAGGAGCGTATATACAAGTGAACACATTGTCTTACCCTTCGTTTTCGGCTATTCCGATATTAATGACTTATACTGCAAGCGGACTAAATACGCAAAACAATCAATATCAATATAGGTTAGATTTTTATTCTAATGGAACATTAATAGGTAATTCGCAAGCAGCAACCTCTGTTTTTTTAAAAACAATTTCTAATGATAGAAAGTTAGAATTGCAATGGAATTACAGTGTTCCGTGGTCTAACTACAAGCATAATATCTATAAAAAAGACCCATCAACATCTTCTACCTATACACTAATTGCAACAGTAAATAGTAATTACTATAAAGATAGTGGGTTAGTTAATAAACATACGTATTGCTATAAAGTTGAAACTATAGGACAGTATAGCGATTTAACTTTACCAAGACCATTGTATAATTTTTCTCAAGAGGTTTGTGATAAGCCCATTGATAAAACACCGCCCTGTTCTCCGACAGTTACGGCAATAGGAGATTGTAATAATAATCAAGTTGCATTGAAATGGAATAATCCACGGCACTATTGTGCAGATGATGTTATTAAGTATTATATTTATTATAAACCAACTATTGATGACACTTATACTTTATTAGATTCAATTTCTAATTTAAATGATACAATATTTACATACGACAACAATACTTCTATTGCCGGGTGTTTTGCGATTCTTGCTGTTGATTCAAGTTACAATAAGAGCGTGATAAGTTCAGTTAATGAATGGTGCATAGACAATTGCCCGGAATTCGACTTGCCAAACGTCGTAACGTTTAATGGAGATGGTATTAACGATTTCTTTAAAGCTATTAAAGTAAAATACGTTAAAGATATAGATTTGAAAATTTTTAACCGTTGGGGGCAACTATTATTTGAAACAACAGACCCGTACTTTAAGTGGGATGGTATTATAAAAATGACAAATCAACGATGTACGGATGGAACTTATTTCTATACATGTACTGTTAATGAAATAAGAATAAAGGGAATCGTACCAAAAAAAATAAAAGGATTTTTTCAGGTATTCAGATGATTGTAAGCCTCAATGAAAACAAATATATTTAAAGGCTATGCCCTTTTGTCTTTTTTAATAGCATTGCTAATTACTTTCTTAGTTGGCGTTTGGCAATACGCATGGTACACTACATTTAATGTAGAAATACTTTTGGTTGTGTTTATAGTTAATGTAACGGGTATATTTATTTTATTGTACTTTATTATTAAACCTTATTTTGACAAAATGCTTGTCGGGATAGAAACTGAACTTGAAATATTGATAACACAAAAAGATATACAGCCCGAAAATATTCTGGAAGAAAAAAGTGAATACGAAAAGGTACTAAAACAAATTAGAAAAATAAAAGATGAGCGACTAAAAGAACAAGAGCATTTTAAAAAGGCAGATAGTTATAGAAAAGAATATTTAGGAAATTTGTCTCATGAATTAAAAACACCTGTATTTAATGTTCAGGGATATCTTTCTACTTTGCTTGATGGCGCTTGGGAAGAAAAACATATCTTATTAGAATATCTAAAAAAAGCAGATAAAAATATTGAGCGTATGATTAATATTATTGATGACTTAGAAACCATCTCACAATTAGAAAGTGGGGCTTTGCATTTAGATATTGAAAAGTTTGATATTGTAGTGTTGTGTAAGGAAATATTCGAACAAATGGAATTACAAGCACAGAAAAAAAATATAAAATTAGTATTTAAGAAAAAATATCCTTTATATTTTGTATTTGCTGATAAATACAGAATCAGACAGGTGTTGATTAATCTTGTTTCTAATTCTATTAAATATGGCAAAGAGGGTGGCACTACAATTATAGAACTGACACCTTATCAAAATCAAATAATTATATCAATTAATGATAATGGTATAGGTATTTCATCTAATCATCTGCAAAGAATTTTTGAACGATTCTACCGTGTAGATAAGGGAAGGAGTAGAGAACAAGGCGGAACAGGCTTAGGACTTGCTATTGTAAAGCACATTATAGAAGCACATAAACAAACCATAGATGTGAAAAGTGAAGTGGATGTGGGCACAACATTTAGTTTTACACTTTCCACAATTTAAACGACAGCTAAGATATTATACGGTAATACTTTTATTAGAATAAGTATATTTATTTAGTATTTTTCTTAAAAAGAAGAAGGACATTCCGCCAATGCAAATAAAATAAACAAACTCATTGCACCAAACCAATGATAGTTGCAGTTTCCATACAAATACAAAGAATATATTAGCTAAAGTATAAAAAATTAAAGTAGCGATTTCAATATAAAGTGTTTTCAGAGTTTGTCCTATTCCTGCTAATGCACTGAGTAATGGAATAGTAGTGGCAAAGCACATTAGTGCAAAGCTGACTATTTTCAGAACAGGCACACCTTCCATTATAATATCATTCTGATTAGTAAAAATACTTAGCAAAGATTCGGGGAATAAAAATGCCCATAATGAAAATGGCAGAGTAAATAATGCAGATAAAAAAATAACACGATATACTGCTTGCGTAATATTTTGAAAATGTTTTGCACCGAATATTTGTCCGACTATTGTTACTGTGGAGTGAGAAAATGCAAGCAATGGAGCCATTAATAAAACATATACGCTTCTGATTACATTAGATATGGCTAGTGCCTTTTGCCCTATTTTTTCTACAAATACAAAGAACATAAACCACGAGAAAACAGATATAAAGTGTTGAATAATTAGCGGATACGAAATATTTAGAATTCTTTTTATATGGAATTTGTCAATTTGTATGAAAAAACTCTTATCATTTTTACATACTATTATGTAGAATATTAAAATAATAGCAAAACTAATACCTTCTGATACTGATGATGCATAGGCCGCACCAACCATTCCTAGTGGTTTAACAAATCCACTGCCATAAATGAAAAAATAATTTAATATAAAATTTGCTACAGCCATTATTATTGTACTTATCGAAATAACAACGGTTCTTCCAATGCCTAAAAAGTAAGAGCGAAACCCATAAAATAAATACATGGGCAGCAACCCAAGCATTCGGGCATCTAAAAAGGTTAATGTTGCTGTTTTAACGGCTGTATTGCTAATTAGTAATGAAACAAATTGTTCATTAAAAGAATAATACAACATCATGAAAATAAAACAGGCTGAAAGTTGGAGTACTTGCCCTTGAATGGTTGTTTTTTTAGTTTCATCTAAGTTGCCTTCGCCAAAAGATTGGGCAATTAAAATTTGCATGCCGGATGATATTCCAAATCCAATCATTGAAAGCGATGCATAAAAAAGTCCTGCTATGGCAGAAGCGGCTAATGCAACATCACTGATTCTTCCTAAATAAAAAGTGTCGGTAACATACACAATGCTTTGACCAAAGCCACTAATAATAAGGGGATAGACAATTTTTAAAATATCTTTATATGAAAACATTTAATTCTGTGAGCCTACTTAATAGTGAGATTTAACTCATCTAACTGTTTAGTGTTTATGTAAGACGGAGCATCTATCATTGTGTCTTTGCCGGCATTGTTTTTTGGAAAAGCAATTACATCTCTGATGCTGTCGGTGTTGGTCATAATTGCGCATAGGCGGTCAAACCCAAAGGCAATACCACCGTGTGGAGGAGCGCCATATTCAAACGCATTGATTAAAAATCCAAACTGACGCATTGCTTCATCTTCGTTAAATCCAAGTAATTTAAATATTTGTTTTTGTGTTTCTTTATTATGAATTCTGATACTGCCACCACCAACTTCTACACCGTTTATTACCATATCATAAGCATTGGCTTTTACTAAGGAAATATCGCCGCTTAGCTCAGAGTTGGGTGATGTGAAAGGATGATGCATGCTTACCCAACGATTTTCTGCATGGTCATATTCAAACAAAGGAAAATCTACCACCCACAAACATGCAAAAGTATCTTCAGGAACCAAGTTTAATTCTTTTGCAACATGAAGTCGCAGTTGTCCTAATGCTTTAAGTGTTTTGTTTTTTTCACCGGCAAGTATTACAAGTAAGTCACCGGCATTAGCGTGACAATTTTTTAACGTCTCTTTTAGTTGCTCTTGTGTAAAAAATTTATCTACTGACGATTTGATATCATTTTCTGTATTGTACTTTACATAAACCATTCCTGATGCGCCTATTTTCGGGTCTTTTACAAATTCTGTCCATGCATCTAATTGTTTTCTGGTAATATCGACTTTCCCTTTTACAACAAAGCCGACAACTAATTCGGAAGTATCAAAAACTTTGAATCCTTTATTTTTTAATGTATTATTTAAATGTGTAAATTTTAAATCAAATCTTAAATCAGGTTTATCTGAGCCATAAAAATCCATAGCATCATCATAGGGCATAATTTGAAATTCCGGTAAGCTGATGTTCTTAACTGTTTTAAATAAATGACGTATTAATCCTTCAAAAGTATCAAGAATATCTTGTCGCTCTATAAAACTCATTTCACAATCTATTTGTGTAAATTCCGGTTGTCTGTCTGCTCGTAAATCTTCATCTCTAAAACAGCGTACTATTTGAAAATAACGGTCATAACCGGCTACCATTAAAATCTGCTTAAAAGTTTGCGGACTTTGTGGCAGAGCATAAAACTCTCCTTGATGCATTCGGCTTGGCACTACAAAATCACGCGCTCCTTCCGGAGTAGATTTAATTAAAAACGGCGTTTCTATTTCAAGAAAATTCTGAGAATCCATATACTTTCTTGTTTCTAATGCTACACGATGTCTTAATACAATATTATTTTTTAATGGATTCCTTCTCAAATCTAAATATCGGTATTTCATTCTCAATTCTTCTCCTCCGTCTGTTTCGTCTTCTATAGTAAATGGTGGAAGAATGGCAGGGTTTAGAATTTCTAATTTTTGCACAATAATTTCAATTTCTCCGGTTGCCAGTTGTGTGTTTTTATTTTCTCGTTCTTTTACAATCCCCGTAACTTTAATTACAAATTCTCTGTTAAGGTTCCTGGATTGTTCTAACAATTCAGCATTGATGTCGCTTCCAAAAGTTAATTGTGTAATGCCGTATCTGTCACGTAAGTCAATAAAAGTAAGGTTGCCTAAATCTCTACGTTTTTGCACCCATCCACAAAGGGTAATAGTTTTATTAATATCTGAATTTCTTAATTCGCCGCAAGTGTGTGTTCGTAACATAAATTAAAGTTAAATAAACTGCGAAAGTAATATTTTTTATTTAGAAAATAGTGATTTAATAAATTCCGTCCGGCGCTTTGTAATAAATTGTTTTATTATGCTTGTCTATCTTATCTATTAAATCTTGATGAAAGGGTAAAAGTATTTCCTTTTTATTTTTACCAACCACCACTATCCACTGTCCTGTTTTTTCATTCAACACTTTTGTAACACTACCTATTTTTTTATTTTTTAGAATATCTGTAACGGTAAACTCGTCATAATTTAATTCGTCTTCATCAATAAACTTTTTCTCAATATAAACATCTGTGTTAGATAGTTTTTTTGCAGCATCAACACTATTGATATCTTGAAATTTTACCACAACATGTTTTGGGGTTTCAAAAATATCTTCTATTAAATAAGGTAAAATATCATTTTTGCTTTGCAAAAAAAATGCTCTGAGTTTATTCCAGTTTAAATTTTTATGTATATGTAATGCCACGTGCCCCTTGAGTCCGTGTGGCTTTCCTGTTCTGCCGCATAGTTCAATATCTTTCATTAAGCTTTTTTTATGGCAGCATCTACAAAATGTACAAATAAAGGGTGAGGATTTTCCACTGTACTTTTATATTCCGGATGAAATTGTACACCAATAAAAAATGGATGATCTTTTAACTCTACAATTTCCACCAAGCCTTTATCCGGATTAATGCCGGAAAGTATCATCCCGTTTTTTGAAAAAACATCTATATACTCATTATTGAATTCGTATCTGTGACGATGTCGTTCATTTATTATTTTTTGCTGATAAATATTTTGAGCCAACGTTCCGCTTTTTATTTCACACGGATATGCACCTAAGCGCATTGTGCCACCCATGTATGATATATTTTTTTGATTTTCTAAAATATCAATAACAGGGTGTGTGGTTGCGGGGTTCATCTCTCTGCTGTTTGCATCGGCATAACCTAAAATATTTCTTGCGAACTCAATAACAGCACACTGCATGCCTAAGCAAATCCCTAAAAACGGAATTTTATTTTCTCGTGCAAACTGAATAGCTGTAATTTTACCTTCTATACCTCTGCTGCCAAAACCCGGGGCTACTAAAATACCTTTTACATTGCCAAGTAATTCTTTTACATTATCCTTATTAATTTTTTCACTATGAATCCAATGTAAGTTTACTTTGCAATGATTTCTGACACCTGCATGAATAAACGCCTCAGCTATTGATTTGTATGAGTCTTTCAACTCTACATATTTTCCTACTAAGGCAATATCTATTTGCTGCTTGGTGTGATACAATATATCTAAAAACTCAGACCAGTTTTTCAAATCAGGCTTCTTATCCGATTGAACTTGTAATTTTCTTAATACAACTTCATCTAATTTTTCTTTTTCCATTAAAATAGGAACCTCATAAATTGATTTTGCATCTTTAGATTCTATTACAGCACTTTTTTCAACATTGCAAAATAGAGCAACTTTTTTTCTGATATCTTCGTTAATAGGATGTTCTGCTCTACATACAATGATATCGGGCTGTACACCATGTTCCAAAAGCATCTTAACGGAGTGTTGTGTTGGCTTTGTTTTAAGTTCTCCTGTAGAGGATAAATATGGTAATAAGGTAAGATGAATAACTATGCAATTATTTCCAAGCTCCCATTTCATTTGTCTTACAGATTCTATGTATGGCGTAGATTCTATATCTCCAACAGTACCGCCAATTTCTGTAATAATAAATTGAAATTGATTTTTTTGCCCTAATACTTTAATTCTTCTTTTTATTTCATCTGTAATGTGTGGTATAACTTGCACGGTTTTCCCCAAATATTCTCCCTTGCGTTCTTTTTCAATTACAGTTTGATATATTTTTCCTGTGGTAACATTGTTTGCCTGAGAGGTAGGAGTATTTAAAAATCGTTCGTAATGCCCGAGGTCTAAATCTGTTTCAGCACCATCGTCTGTAACATAACATTCACCATGTTCATAGGGGTTTAGTGTTCCCGGATCAACATTAATATAAGGATCTAATTTTTGTATGGTTACAGAGAATCCTCTTGCTTGCAGAAGTTTAGCGAGAGATGATGATATAATTCCTTTGCCAAGCGATGATGTAACGCCGCCGGTAACAAAGATGTATTTTGTAGAAGAGGACATGGTCAAAAATTTTGCGCCAATTTGCGAAATATATAAGAGGGTAAAAAATGATAATTTGAATATTTTCAAAAGCTTGCTATATCTGTATTTAGAATAACCCTATTAGTGAACACCCCCTAAATTTCTGAAAAACTTATGTTTATGCAGTCAAAACCTCCCTATTTTCGGGGGGTTTAGGGCGTACTTATCAACAAAATACACAATTTATCAACAAAATAGCGGATTTGTGCGCTTAAACCCTTGACAATTCAATAAAGAGTGTGTATATTTGCAGTATTATTAACCAAAAAAAGTAAAACTATGAACAAAGCAGAATTAATCGATGCAATCGCATCAGGTGCAAAATTAACTAAGGCAGATGCTGCAAGAGCATTAGATGCTACAGTTGAATCAATTGGCAAAGCACTTAAAAAAGGAGACAGAATCGGATTAGTAGGATTTGGTTCTTTTTCAGTAGCAAAACGTGCTGCTCGTACAGGACGTAACCCTCAAACAGGAAAAGAAATTAAAATCGCAGCTAAGAAAGTAGTGAAATTCAAAGCCGGTACTGAATTAGCAGGCTCTGTTAACAAAGGAAAATAATTCCTGCGTTAAAGCACGAAACAAAAAAACCCTTCCATTTGGAAGGGTTTTTTATTTTTAAACTTTCTCTGATCATTAAGGTACTAATATTGAGAATGTTGGTGTAGCACCGTTTACATTAATATTATTATATATGGTTTTCCATGTTGAAACATCTAAATATGTAGAGGCATTATTTGCAACTGATATGGGATACGCTATAAAGTATGCTGTTTGCCCTGATACAAAGCCTAAATCATAAATAGTATTGAGAGGTATTGTGCCTGTACAAGAGATATTACCAATTGCAATATTATTAATTGTTGTAGTTAGATAATTTAAAGGAGATGAAGAAACACTACTATGTGTGCCACAAAACACAATGATTTTCCTTGGCTTGGTGTCGGTTGTAGATGCACTGATTGTATATGTTACAGAACTGGTGGTAGTAGCTATTGCTGCGGTAGAAAGAGAAAACGTGGGGATTTTTGTCATCTGTATTTTTGCGCCAGATTGACCCATATATTGGGTACCGCCTCCAATAAAGTTCACAGATGGAAGTTTGGTAGACTGATAATTTGTTTTATTAAAGTCTATTTCGTAAATGCCGGTTGTTAGATTAGTTATTGTAAAGCGCCCTGTTGAATCTGATATGGCAGTATTAGATTTTCCTACAACAGAGATCACAACACTGTCTGATTTCTGCATATAGCCATACGAATCGTATAAGTCCATATATCCGACCAAGCTCCCGGATAAAGATGGTCCGGATGCTCCTTGTGCGCCTTGTGGTCCTTGTGGTCCGTCTTTTTTACATGAGATGAAAGTACTAACAACAGCTATTACTAATGATAGCAAACTAACTTTTTTCATAAAATAAATTTAAATGGTTGCTTCGTTAGATGCAGGAACCTCGGATAGGTTTAAACGTAATATTTAACTTGAAATTTCATGCAGTTTATCAGCATTAAGAATCTTAATCTTCTTTTTATCACAAGAAATTAATTTTTCTTTTTCAAATGCACTGATTGTTCTGATAACATTAGCCGTTGTCATACTTGATAATGCAGCAATATCAGATCTTTTTAGAGCAACATTCAGATATCCATCAGAAGACACGCCATAAAATTCTTTTAATTTTAACAACACTTCTGCTATTCTTGCTCTAATTTGTTTTTGAGTGGTATTTACAAAACGGTCATTGTTATCAAAAACAGTATTGGCTAAATTTTGAAGTAATTTTTTAGCAAAATTAATATTATTCATCAGTACTTTATTAAAATGGCTTTCATCAATAATACAAACAGAAGAATCTTCTAATGCAACAGATGTGTGGTTATAATTCTTCCCGGAAACTAATGTTTCTAAATCTAAAAAATCAACAGGACGTTTTAGTGCAGTAATTACCTCATTTCCTTTATTAGAATATTTTACTAATTTTACTTTACCTTTATTCAGGCAGTATAATCCTGTGGGTTTGCAATTTTCTTTATAAATAGTTTCTCCTTTTTTAAAATCTACGGTTATTCGGTTGCTGTTTAATAAATCCAACTCTTGTGTATCAAGTCCTTGAAAAAGAGATAATTCTCTTTTAGGACAATGCGCACAAGAGAGACTTGTTTTTTTATTTACTGTTGATTTCATGAATTATTAATATTTGAAAGCAAAATTCCAGTATAAAAACAATAAATAAAATGATTAAAATCATTTTGTGAAATAAAAAAATTCAGGAAATATTAATGTTTAAATATAGCTCTTTACGCGTATTGTTCTATACTTTTTTCCAATTTATCTTTTTGAAGAATACTGATTTTTTTTCCTTTTATTTTTATGAGCTTATCTTCATTTAGTTCATTTAGGTATTTAGAGGCTTGTTCTTTTGTAGTAGCAGCTATTTCGGCTATTTCTAAGCGAGAGAGCACCGGTATCCCTTTTATATTTTTAAATTCAGCATCAATATAAAGTAAAGCACTGATAATAGATTCTCGCACATTCATCATAGCATAGTTTCTGGCTTTTTTTTCAGATTCGTATAGTTCATCGGCAAGAAATGTAAGAAGATAGTAAGCAAGTTGTGGATTTTTTAATAAAATCTCATGAAAGACGTTAATATCAAAAAAGCATACATGGACATCTGTGAGTGCCACTGCGTCTATCGGATAATAATCTCTGTTTAACGCTCTATGTCCTATTACATCACCGGGTTTACATAATCTGATAATCTGTTTTTTTTCATTATAACCACTTTTCAGAACTTTCACAAAACCGCTTTTTAGTATATAAAATCCATCTACGGGGAAGCCGGCTTTTACAATAGAACTTTTCTTTTTTAGTAAGAAAATTTCCTTAAGTCGGCTAAATTCGTCTTTATTATTGTCTTCACAATTACGGAAGACCTCACAAAGGTTACACTTTTTACAATCTTCTAATATCATGGTAAGATTGAATTTTGGCAATAAATATTATCCGCACTTTGTACTTCCGCAGCTTTTACATTTTAAACATCCTTCTTCGTAAATTACTCCTTCCGGATCTCCGCACGATGCACATTTCTTGTCGGCAATGGTTCCATCAGGTATAAATTTCTTTAATCCTCTGGCAATACCGTATTTCCAACTATTAATATTGTCATCGTAGAAGTTTAATGTTTCTATTAGTTTTACTACCTGTGGCAGAGGTGTGTTTTGACGTAAAATGCCGGAGATTAATTTGGCGTAGTTCCAATACTCTTTATCAAATGATCGGGATAATCCTTCAATGGTTACTTTGTAATTGTCTTTATCCATATATTGGAAGTCGTAGCGTTTGGAGTCATCATCTTCATTAAGGGTTTTGATAATCCAACCTTTATTAACATAAGCAGGTAAACTAAATGCGTCTTCTGCTTTACCTGTGAATATTTCGTATGGTGTACCGTTTAATAATCCTACAACGGCAATCCATTTTTCATTTTGGTTTTGAAATCTTACAACTTCTGCATCTAATATTCGCGGTCTTTTTAGATAGTCTGATTTTTGGGCATCTTTTTTCTTATTATCTGTATCTGCAACTAAAACGCCGGCGCGAGAACCATCTCTGTAAACTGTAATGCCTTTTAATCCACCTTTCCATGCTTCTAAATATATTTCTCCAACTTTTTCTACTGTAACATCTGCAGGTAGGTTAATAGTAGAACTAATACTATGTGTAACATATTTTTGAATAACCGATTGTAGTTCTATCCTTTTTAACCAGTCTATTTCCGGAGCTGTAGAGCCATAATATGGGCTTTTTGAAATATCTTCTGTGTCATTAGCATCCATCCATGTTTTTAATTTTGGATGATACACATTAAATTCTTGCCAAGAATCGCCAAGTGCGTCGGTAAAATCAATTCTTGCATTCTTATCTGATGGATTAACTTTTTTTCTTCTTTTATAACTTAATAGAAATACCGGTTCTATTCCTGAAGATGTTTGTGTTAAGATACTAAGTGTGCCTGTTGGCGCTACTGTGCTGATAGAAATATTTCTTCTGCCGTGCTGCATCATTCTTTCTGTTGTTTCAGGAAGCTCATATTTCATCATAGATACAAACTCAGATTGGTTTTCATATTTTTCATCAAAGCCTTCAAATGCTCCGCGTTCTATTGCCATATCAATGCTGCTTTCAAATTCTGCTTTACATTTTGCTTTCATTATTTGTTCGGCAACATCAATAGCTTCTTTGCTATCAAATTTTAGGTTAAGTGCAGCCAAGGCATCTGCCATTGCAGTAAACCCAAGACCTGTTCTTCTTCCTTTTTTCCCACTATTATATAGTAGTTGCCAAGTTCTTATTTCTACATCTTTAATAAAATCGGGTTCTGTATCTGAGTTTACTTTATCTAATATTTTTTCAATAGCTTCTAACTCCAAATCAACTAAATCATCCATTAATCTTTGTGCATCATAAATGGTCTGTTCAAATTTTTTGAAATTGAATTTTGCTTGTGGTGTAAATGGGTGTTCAACAAATGTATAAAGGTTTACAGCCATTAGGCGACAGCTATCACCACCTTGCATGGCTATTTCTGAGCACGGATTGGTAGATGTATTTTTGTACCCGGGATAAACAGAAGATGTAGAATACTTATGTTGTCTGTCCCAAAAAATTAGCCCCGGTTCTGCGGTGTTGTGTGCGCATTTAATTATAACGTTCCATAGTTCTTTTGCTTTAACGGTTTTAGTATATTGTGGGGTATCAGAATCAATAGGCCATCTTAAAGTATATTCTTTATCTTCTGCAACAGCAGTCATAAATTCGTCTGATAAGCGCACGGAGATATTAGCACCTGTTACTTTTTTCAAATCTTGTTTTACGGTAATGAAATCTTGCACGTCAGGGTGAGCAATATCCATAGTAATCATTAAGGCACCTCTTCTTCCGTTTTGTGCAACTTCGCGTGTGGTATAGGAAAATCTTTCCATAAAGGAGACTGCTCCGGATGTTGTTCCTGCTGCGTTGGATACAGTAGAGCCTGATGGTCTGAGTGTACTGATGTCTATACCAACACCGCAACGTCTTTTAAACAGTTGTGCTAATTGTTGATCGGTAAAAAATACACCGCCATAAGAGTCATATATCTCGGGAAGTACTACGCAGTTAGATAAAGAAGCAATCATAAAGGGATTCCCTAATGCTGCCATAACAGAACCTTGAGGAACAATATATTTAAAATGTTTAAAATACCCATAGATGGTTTCTTCATCTAAATGTAATCCCTTTTTTGCATATCCGCTTAATAGTTTTTGTTTTTCTTTTGGAAAGTTTTCTTGATATCGTTTTTCTATTTTAGCAAACTCCTTTGCCATTCTTTTATGCATTGCTTCGGGAGTTAATTCATAATAGTTATTGTCTGAATCTTTCAGGGCATACTTACTAATCCATGTATTGGCGGCAAGCTCATCGCCATTAAAATACTTTTTTGAAGCTGCAAAAACCTCTTGATAGCTGTAAGTTTTAGTTTTCATTGGTTGTTCTGATAAAATAGTTTGTGTCATAATTATTTAGTTTTGTCTATTAAAATTCCAATCGCAAAGAAACCACATTAAATTTTAAATTTCATATAGGTAGGGCAGTTAGTTTTCAACAATTTGTTTTTTATTTTAACAACCGTATTTAAGTCCTTAGAAATGAGGACATAAAAATATTAACATCAAATTGTTATAAATTAAAAATTTAGAATTTTAATCCGATTAGACACACATCATCGGTTTGTTCTTGAATATTTTTCCAATCCAGGAAACGTTTTTCTAATTCTTTTTTCTGTAAGTCGGCATTTGTGCCGTTTGTTTCTATTAGATATTTGTAGAAATTAGACTTTTGAAGTTTTTTATTCTTAATGCCTCCGAATTGGTCGGCATATCCGTCTGAGAATATGAATAAAGAGTCTCCTTGCTGCACTTCTAGCTTAAATGAGTTAAAGGTTTCTTTGTAATCACTGGTTCCAATAGGCATTTTATTAAAGTTACATTTTATTATTTCGTTATTACGAATAAGTATTGGTTGGTGCATGGCCGCTGCATATTGTATATCAAGAGGGTTATTTAAGTTAAAGCGTACTAATGTAGCATCCATACCGTCTTTTTCACCATGTAAAGAATCTTCAAGTTTAGTTTTAGCGTAATCAAAAATTCTACCCGGTTCTAAGATGTTTTTTTCAATGATGGCTTCGTTTAAAAAATTACTATTTAACAAACTCATAAATGCGCCGGGAACGCCGTGCCCTGTACAATCGCATACGGCAATATAAAAGTAGTTTTCTTTTTGTGCAGCCCAATAAAAGTCTCCGCTTACAATGTCTTTTGGTAGATAAAGCACAAAATATTCTTTAACAGACTTAGAGAGATACTTATTGATATAGTTATCCGGGACAAGTAATACTTTCTGAATACGTGAGGCGTAATGGATACTGTCTGTAATGTTTTTATTTTGATCTTCTAATTGTTTTCTTTGAATTTCAATAACTTGATTTTTCCGTTCTAACATTAATGCATTTTTCTTTTTAATACTATAAGCCCTAAATACAAAAAAAGTACCTATTCCTAATAGTAACAATAGCACCGCAGAAGAAATAATTACATACCACTGTTGCCTTTTTTCTAATTTTAGTCGTTTATTCTCTATTTCTCTTTTTTCAACCTGGTATTTAGAATTCATTTCAGCTATTTGTTTGTTTCTATCATCATTTAACAAAGAGTCTTTTATAGAAAAATACCTGTTGCGGTATGTCAATGCCTTATTATAATCTTTTGTGGCTTGAAATATTTCATAATAAGCATCATGTATCTCTAATAAAAGCTCATAAGATACTTTTTCTTTCAAATTCTTAATAATAATACTTGCAGAGTCTAAGTATTGTAGTGCTATTGAATATTTTTTTTTACCTTGATAAATTAAAGCTATATTGTAATACGAAGCAGCTTTATCTTCAGATGATACTTTATAAAAACTAAGTACCTGGTGGTGTATTTGTAATGCCTTATCTAATTCTCCTTGGTCGTTATAAAGTACGGCAATATTATTTAGGGCATTCATCATGTTGGCAGAATCTTTTGTAAGTTCGGCAATTTTTAATGCCTGAAGAAAATAATTAATGGCTTCCTGTAATTGATTTTGATCGTATTGAATTCGCCCCATAGTGAATAAGAGCCCTAGTAGTGTTTTTTTTGTTTCTAGTTCTTTAGCTATTTGTATGGCTTCATTTATAGTGCTCTTTGCCTCTTTATACATTTTCTGTATCCTATAAATATCTGCTATTCTAGCTAAAATCAAGCATTGTACTTTTTTCTTTTTTACTTGTAAGGCTTTCACTTCGCCATATATTAAAAGCTTTAAAGCTGAAGGCAAATCTCCTTTTTTTGCATAAAGAATAAAAGCGTGGGTCATTAATATATCAAAAAAAGCATCTGAGGTATCTAAATGATTCTTTTTTGAAAAGTCTAATGCCTCGGTAGAAAGCATTAATCCGTTACCAATATCTGATCTATCATATAAATCGAATATGATACGATTGTATGTCTTGAGTTTTTTATCGAATGGTGTGTTGTCTATTATCTCTTGTACGGAGTCCTTCACAGAGGTTTGTGCCAAAAAGAAATTAATATGCCAAAAGAATAACAAAGCGCCGATTAATATTTTTTTTAGCATGAATTTTTTTTAAAGAAAATTATTATGTAAGATTGCAAATATAAACTAAAAAAATTAAATTATGGCAAAAGGACATATGAAGGACGGAGCAGGTATGGGAAGGCCGTCAT
Organism: Bacteroidia bacterium; assembly: GCA_039811645.1. Lineage (GTDB taxonomy): Bacteria > Bacteroidota > Bacteroidia > B-17B0 > Aurantibacillaceae > BPGX01. The sequence continues at coordinate 100,192 of JBDHZB010000002.1, forward strand.
CAAGCTATGTAATAGTAGTTACTTCGCTAGATAGCGGCGAAGAAGGTAAAATTGCAATTGGCTCTGTAATAGACGGGCACTTTGATCCATCATTAAAAGCAGGAGACTTTGTAAGTTTCTCACCAATTTATGACAGCTCTGTTGACGGTTTTATTGCAGACCAAGTAAAGCCGGATAGCTCTATAAGAGGCGTGCTGGTTACAGGCAATGTACCGAAAATAACAGTTGCACAAGGTATGGCTTGTGTTGTTTCAAATGCTAATGTAGCAGGTAACATTGTGATGGATGGCGGGCTCTTATTAGTAGCCGATAATAGTGTAATTACCGGTAAAATCAAAGCTTTAACTAATTCCGTTCAAGTTACTATTATGGATAGTACTTGCAAAGATGTGGTTAAAGTTCAGTCTACAACAGCGGGCTCTTGTTTTATTGCAAAAAATTCTTCCTTTGCCGGAACCATCAAACTTAGCCCAAATATGAGTGCTTTATGCATACAATCGTGTAATGTTGCAGATGTAGTGCTAAGAGCAGATCAACCGTAATTCGGGCGTTGGTTTATTTTATTTGGTTTTTTACTTTCTCTAGTATTTTTATTCGGAGGGTATTAACTAATGTTTGCTTTCTTTGTTCAGTAAGGATGGTTTTTATTTTATTCTTTTTGTACACCACAGGAGAGTATTCATCTTTCACTTTAAAATCTATAATTCGCAGGTAGTAATAGTATTTGCCATCTTTCCATTCAATGATTTTTCCCGGTGTAAAGTAGGCTCCCGAATAATTTTTAATAGTCGGAATTTCTTTTATAACATCTTCCCATTTAAGCCACAAACTGTCATTTATAAAATATCCTGAAGCTTTGGCGGCTACAAAAGTGTTGAGGGTGTTTTTTCCATGCGCAATATTTTTTAGATTCTTCTTAAACTCAGCAATGTCTTTTTCATTATCGGTGAGTTTTACATAAAATAGTTTAATAATATTGCTTGACAGCTTGAATTGCTCTTTATGTAGATTGTAATAATCTAAAATTTCTTTGTTAGAAAAAGCGGTATCCAAATTTTCTTTTACATATTGGTTGATATATTGTGAATTATAATATTGTCTTTTTAATTCATTTATTCTTTTATCCAATTCTTCCTCATTTACTAAAGTATTGTCTTTAGCTTCGTTATATAATTCATTTTGAAAAAGCCAATCATCAACATACTTTGAAACAATTACAGCACTGTCTTGTGGCGATAAATTCTCGGAAATTTCAACTATATCTTTTTTATCAAGACAATTGTTGTTTACATTATACAAACAATCTTTTTTATTTTTTTTATATTCTGTATTGCAAGCAACAAGCAATAATCCCTGTAATAGCAAGGGATATACTATTTTTTTAACTCCTTGATACATTGATAGATTAAGTTCCTTTTTTAGCAAGTAATACTTCGTCTATCATTCCATATTCTTTTGACTCTTCTGCAGTCATCCAATAATCTCTGTCCGCATCTTTCCATACTTTATCATAAGATTGTCCCGAGTGATGCGCAATGATATCGTATAATTCTTTTTTTAGTTTTTGAATTTCTTTTGCTGTAATTTCAATGTCTGATGCTTGTCCTTCAGCGCCGCCTAATGGTTGGTGTATCATTACTCTTGCGTGCTTTAATGCAGAACGTTTGCCTTTTGCACCGGCACATTGTAGTACAGCGCCCATGCTTGCAGCAATACCCGTACAAACAGTTACGATATCGGGCTTTACAATTTGCATGGTGTCGTAAATGCCAAGCCCCGCATACACAGAGCCACCGGGACTATTAACATATATGGTAATATCTTTTTTCGCATCTACTGATTCTAAGAATAATAATTGTGCTTCTACAATATTGGCAACTTGGTCATCTATACCTGTTCCTAAAAATATAATCCTATCCATCATCAATCTTGAAAACACGTCCATTTGTGCAACGTTTAATTGACGTTCTTCAATAATATAGGGCGTCATAGACCGTATGTATCTAGACTGAAAATTGTGCATGGTTAAACTACTTATTCCTTTGTGCTTCAACGAGTATTTTGCAAATTCATCTTTTCTAAACATAAAACTAAATTTTCGCACAAACTTAATCAAAAAAGAATTTAAATGAAAGGAATAAAAATTGCCATCTAATATACTTTTTTTAATCAAAAAAATACCTATATTCGCCGCCTTAAATAAAAATTTGTATGAGTATTTTAGAAAGTATCAGAAAGCGTACTGGTTTATTAGTTGGTTTAGTGGGCTTAGCACTTTTAATCTTTATATTAGAGAGTTTATTGGGGTCGGGGAAATCTTTATTTACATCTGAAGACAGAGTGGTAGGAGAAATAGATGGCAAGAAAATTGACTATATGGAATTTCAAAACCTGATTAATCAACAGATTAATAGTGTAATGCAAATGAACCCAAATGCCACTATAGATGATAATATGAAAAAGAGTATTGTGGAAAATGTATGGAATCAATTAATAAACGATAAAGTAATTAAACCTCAATACGATAAAGCAGGTGTTATAATGGGAGACGAAGAATTATACTATTTAATGCTGGTAGAACCTCATCAAATGATTTTACAACAACTAACCGACCAAAAAACAGGAAAGATATATGAAGGCTTTGCTAACCCTGATGGCTCCTTAGATGTACGTAAATTACAAATGTGGGTAAATCAAATGAATCCCGATCAAGAACGTTTTTGGAAAAGTATGGAAAAATCACTTACCGATTATCGTAGAGCAGAGAAATATTCTAACCTCATTAAAAAATCTTTATACACACCAAAGTTTTGGGCAGAGCAGATTAATAAAGAAATGAATACACAAATGAACGTAACTTTTGCTTTAAAACGTTATGATGCTATTCCTGATACGGTAATTAAGTATAATAATAACGACCTTGAAAAATACTATAAAGAACATGCTTATGAGTTTTACAATGCCATTACAACACGCAAGATAGAGTATGTAAGTTTTGATGCCATCCCTACTGAAGAAGATGTAAAAACGATTGAAAAGGAAATGAAAGAAGTGGCTGAGAAATTTCAGAATATTCCGGCAAAAGAAGATTCTTCCTTTATTGCAGATAACAATGAGGGCGGAGCGATACTAATTAATAATTTTTCCAAATCAAACATTATTGTTCCTGATAGTACTATTTTTAATGCACCCGATGGCAAAGTGTATGGACCATACAATGAAGGGGCTATATTTAAAATATACAAATTGATTAGTAAAAAAGAAGTTGCTGATTCTGCTAAAGTAAGACATATTTTGGTAGGGTTAAACAATGTTAGAACTAACAAACCAAGAACAAAAGAGATAGCAAAGAAAGAAGCCGATAGTTTATTAACACTAATAAAAGAGAAAAAAGTTTCTTTTGACACGCTTGTAAAAACCTATTCTGACGATCCGGGCTCTATTGATAAAGGCGGAGATTATGGATGGTTTAATGAAACCACCGGATTTGTAGAGCCATTTAAGATGGCAGGATTGCTTGGAAAAAAAGATGATATTAGTGTTGTGGAAACACAATTTGGCTATCATATTATTGAAGTAGTAGATGTTTCGAAAGCTAAACACTATAGTTATAAAATCGCTCAAATCATTCGCCAAATTGCACCAAGCACAGAAACAACCAATAAATACTATTCTCAGGCTACTTCTTTTGCAGCAAACTATAATACTGCCGAAAAATTTGATAAAGGCGTAGAAGATTTAAAACTTAGTAAACGCATTATTGAAAATATTAAAGAAGGAGACAATGCTTGCCCGGATTAGAAAATACAAAAGAATTATCCAGATGGGTGTATAATGCCTCTAAGGGCGATATTTCTAATGTTTTTGAATTTAAAAATAAATACATCGTTGCCAAGTTGGTGGGTATTAGAAATAAAGGCACTCTGCCGCTCGATGAAGTAAAAGAAGAGATAATTGCAAAAGTTATCAGAGATAAAAAAGCAGAACAATTTATTCAGGAATTTAAAGCGCAAAATTCAAATGATATAACAACCATTGCAGCAAATGTAAAAGTAACAACACAAAAGCAAGATAACCTAACCTTTACTGCATTTAATGTATTTGGTATTGGCAGAGAAGATGCACTTATCGGAACAAGTTATGCATTACCCCTAAATAAAGTTTCAGCTCCGACAAAAGGTGAAAACGGCGTATTTGTAGTGGTTAAAACCTCTGAGAAAATAGAGAAGGGTCCAATGTCTGATATTAAAGATATTCAAAAGCAAAACTCCCAACTTATGACAACGCGTTCCGAATATGAAGTGTATAATGCATTAAAAGAAAAAGCCAATATAGAAGATCATAAAGGTAAGTTTGACTTTTAATTGAATACTATATGGACACTGTGAATATCACTGTTGTTGATAGAGACAACACCACAAAACAATTAAATGCACCGCTTGATTTAGGGCTTAATTTAATGGAGTTTTTAAAAGCTAATGAATATAATATATTAGCTACTTGCGGAGGTATAGCATTATGTGCAACATGCCATGTTGAGGTTCTGAAAAATTATAACTTATTACCTATTCCATCTGAAGAAGAGTGGGCAATGCTGGATACATTACCGGAAGTGTTCCCCACTTCACGACTTTCTTGTCAAATAAAGCTAAATAATCAAACACCTGATTTATCTGTAAAAATAAGAGGCCAACTAGAAGAATAATCTACTTGATTTGAATATAAAGCTGTGAGGAGTTTTAGTATTAACGCAGTAAAGTGACGTAGCCATTATACTTCTTTATATTGTTTAATACATCGGTAACTTCCAATATATAAAAATACGTGCCTTCAGGAATATTTTCTCCGGATAAAGAACGTCCGTCCCATTGCACGCCTGTTCCGTCATTTACAAATAATAATACACCATAACGATTACGGATTTCTAAATGCATGGTTAGCGCTCCCTCCGAGTGTATCGTAAATAAATCATTTATACCATCATAGTTTGGTGTAAATACATTTGGAATAGTTATGCTTAAATTATCAGTAATAATTATTACTTTGTAAGAAGTATCATAACATGTTGCAAAATTAGCAACCAGAGAAACCGTATAAATTCCGGCAACAGAATATGTTACAGAAGGATTAAATAAAGCAGAGGTGGTACTATTTCCAAAATCCCAAAAGTAATTAGAAGCATAAAGACTTAAATTTTCAGTACTAACCACGGAGCCAATGCTACCTGTTTTAATAGACGTTGTGAAATTAGATACGGCAGAATAGTTGTTTACACTAAATGTATCAGATAGAGCACATCCCGTGCTGTCTTTTGCGGTTAGTGTATAATGCCCTGTAGATAAATTAGTAAGCGTGAGAGTATTGCTGATATTGATGGGTAGAACGGTATAGGTATAAGGTGTTTTACCTCCATATAAATTGATAGCAGCAGAAGCTTTGTTATTACAGCCATCCTTTGCTCTGATGGTGTCTTTAAAACGTTTATCATTTATGGTGATAAAAATAGTAACAGTATCAGCAACGGCATCCATTACAAAGCAAGTATAAGTACCCGGGCACAACCCCGTAATACCGCTGTTTGTATAAGTAGGCATAGATACCCAATTATAACTGTAAGGGGCAGTTCCCGAAGTAATAGTAATAGCCACGGAGCCATTACAAGCACACAAAGCATGATGTATATTAAGGGAATAAGTTAATTGCGCCGGCTTAGCAATAGTTGAAGTAAGTAAAAAAAACAATAAAACTATCCAAGTTCTTAACGACATTAGTTGTGATTTCTTGCAAAGATATGAAAAAAAATAGAGTGATTTAATAATGTATATAATATAGGATAAATAGCTATCTTTTTATTCGGCCATATTAATACTTGTTTCCTAATACCACTCTTTATATTTTTAACTACTTTATATGTTACTAAGTAGATAAATTTAGAGTGTATTGAATATTTTTTTCTTTTTCACTTTTTTTAACTACCTTTGTAAAATAAAATTAAAACCTATGAAAACACAAAAACAATTCAGAGGTACTTTAAGTGATGTAACAAGTGTTACACACACACACACACACACACACACACACAAGTAAATCAGCGATACAGCGCCTGATGCTCCTACAACCCTTAAATAGCAAGGCATTTAAGCGATGGTGTATAAACACATTCATTGTGGTTTTAAGTCTGTTTGAGATGAATATGCTGGGAGACACCGGGTATCTTGAAAATAAAGGGCAAATAAAAAATCAAAATGGATTAAGCAGACCAGATGTTTTATTTTCTTTTACTAATAGCTATGGTAATTCTTTTATTAGAAACAACGGTATTTCCTATCAATTATATAATGTTATCACATTTGATACTATACGTTACCCTGATAATGATAACAAAGAACTACCTGCTAATATAGTTCCTAAAACCATTAGTATTTATCGTGTAGATGTGAATTGGCAGGGGATAAATAATAACTTTCAGATTAATAAGGAATCAGGAAGCTCATATTTTTATAACTATATCATAGAAAACAATTATATTACTAATGTAAAAAAATATGAGAAAGTAATACTAAAGAATGTTTATAATAACATAGATATAAAATATTATTCTCAAAACGACAATCTAAAATATGATTTTATAGTTCATCCGGGCGGTAACTATAAAAATATAAAATTAAAGATAAATGGAGCCTCCCTGAGTTTAGATAGCCTTGGTAATTTAAAAATCACAACACCGCTTGGAGATATTACAGAAAGCAAACCAATAGTATTTCAGGGAACAGATACATTGGCAGCACAATGGATTATAAAACAGGGGGGAAATGTTGAAATTAAAATTCTTTCTCCCATTAATTATTCACAAGATATTATTATAGACCCATTGACAAGACTATGGGGTTCTTATTTTGGAGATAGCCAAAACGATGGTATATATGACATGACAAAAGACAATAGCGGCAATATTTATCATTGTGGTTATACTTTATCCACTAATAATATTGCAACAGCAGGTGCTTTTCAAACAACATATAATGGTAATCAAGATGGTTTTGTGGCTAAATTTAATTCTGCTGGCACAAAACAATGGGGAACGTATATTGGAAGCAGTGGCGCTAATGAAAGTGCATACTCACTTATATATTACAATAATAAAGTGTATGCTACTGGAATAACTTCTGGTGCTCTACCTGCATTTAGTGGTACATACCAGGGAGGCGGTGGAGATGCGTTTATTGTTAGCTTAGATCAAAGTAATGGAAGTTTAATTAAAGGTAGATATTATGGTGGTGCTCAATATGATCAGGGTAATGGTATTTGTGAAGATAAAATATCAAATAATATTTATGTCTGTGGGCAAACACAGTCTTCAAGTGGCATAGCTACAATAGGAGCACATCAAACTGCTTTTGGAGGAAATACAGATGCTTTTTTAGTTAAATTAGATGCTAATAATCTCAATGTTATTTGGGGAACTTATTATGGAGGCCCAATTATTAACCAAAATGACATAAGTGGAGAAGATATTGCCCATTCCTGCATCACTGATAATAGCGGTAATATTTATCTATGCGGACACACCTCGTCTGATAGTGGCATCTCTACTACAGGAGCATTTCAGGCAACACGTTCTTATACTGCTGCCACAGAAAGAGATGCTTTTGTGGCTAAATTTAATTCTGCCGGTACAAGACAATGGGGAACTTATTATGGTATAAAGTCTTCGTATGATGATTTTTATGCTATTACAACCGATCCTTCCATTGGTGATATTTACTTAGGAGGACACACACAAGCCGTTTCTCCAAACGCATTAATTACGTCAACGGCATGGCAGTCCACCAATGGTGGAGCTTATGATGGATTGCTTGTGAAGTTTGATAATACGGGGAATAGAATATGGGGTTCTTATTATGGAGGGAATGCTTCTGATTTTATCAAAGACATAGCTTTTGACAATAATAGCCTATACTTTTGTGGCTTTACACAATCACCTAATAATATTAGTAGTACAGGGGCCTATCAATCTAATTTATCAGGAAATACAGATGCTTTTTTAGCCAATATAAACACGCTTGGAACAAGCAGGAACTGGGGAACTTATTATGGAGGAACAGCTGATGATTATGGAAATGCTATAACAATCAATTGCAGTAATATTTATATGGCAGGAGAAACAAAGTCAAGTACTAATATAGCAACGCTTAATAGTTTTAATGGCGCTTCAGATGGTTTTGTTGTTAAATTTGATGATACGGGTATTGCGCAAAATAATATTAGTATTACAAGTGCACCTACCGGAACAGTATGTGTGGGAAACTCCTTTACTTTAACTGCCACCGGAGCCAATTCATACACGTGGCAGCCATCCGGACAAGCAACTAGTTCTATTGTTGTAACACCACCATACGGCACCTCTATCTATACAGTTTTCGGTACAGTAAATGGTACTTGTATTTATTCAGCAGCTATTACGGTTACTACAGAGGTGTGTTGTCCTAATATACCGAAAGGAGCTATTACTGTAGCGAATTGTACTTTAATTCCTTTTATGTTTCCATTGCCTCCAAATAGTATTTCATGGTCTTCTATGTCATCGGGTGGTGTGTATAGTAACGTAAATATTGTCGTGCCTATAACCGGTATTATCTCAGGAAACTATGTATTTAGTGGCACCATACTTGTTCAAACTCCTATAACCTTTAATAATACAGAAATTTTTTATACAGAAGCGGCTATGTTATCACAGAATATTAACGCACCCGTTAATATTTTAAATTCTTATTGGCACGCTTGTGATAAAAATTGGTTTGGTATTTGGTCATTTGATAAATTGACCATTCGTAATAGTGTAATAGAAGATGCTGTGAGTGCTGTTTTTATCAGCCCGGTGCCACTTTTACCACCCCCTTCTATCACACACAAAGGCTTAATTGTTGATAATGTTATTTTTAATAAAAATCTTACCGGTATTAATATTAATAATGCACGATTAATACAATATCAGGTTACAGATGCTATCTTTACTTCCAGACAATTGCCAACTCCTTATACTTTTGGTAGTGGGTTATGGACGTGGAGTGGGATTCCTGCTTACAATCCTGTTAATTATTATTCATATCCTACTGCAAATTTATTAGGATCTGCTGTGTTAGGGGTACCATCTTCTTTACGTGGACAGGTCGGTATTCATTTAAGTAACGTTGTTCGTTTCCCGCTCAATAATCAAATTACAATCGGACAATTTAGTTTTAGCAATACTAAAACTAACTTCTTTGATAATATGAAATTAGGCATTCATGCTGAAAATAATACTAAAGTAGAAATTATTAATTCTAAATTTCAATATATCAGTTATAACCCTGCTTTAGATAATGCGAATCTCACAGGAGGTATTTATGCGAATAGGTCTGTTTTATTATCCGGAACACCTTTAACGATAGGTTATTCTAATACCTTTACTAAGTGCGATGTAGGTATTGTAAACACTAACAATGGAGCATTTACAATTCAAAAAAATCAGTTTTTATCTTGCGGTCATGGTATAGAAGCTATTTTGTGGGGAGGCTCTGTAACAAACACGCACCTTGTTCAGAATAATGATTTTCAGAACTGTTTTATTGATGTATATTGTTGGGAAAACAAATCTATACAGATGAAAGTAAACAATAATACAAGTAACTATAGTACACCTCCGGGAATTGTGAAGGGTGCCTTTGTTTGTAATGTATATCTTGCGGAATCTGCTATTAGCCCACTTGTTCAATATACCGTTGCAGGAAATACCTTTAATGGAAAGCACAATGCCTCTGTGTATGCCATTAATCAAAATACCATTAATGTTTCTTCTAACAACCTTAGTATTGTTCCTCCTTCTACCATTGGAAAAATATACAATGCTCCTATATGGTTTGATAATGTTAATGCTTCCTTTGTAGAAAATAATGACATCAGTTGTATTCCTTCCGCAGCTAATGAATGGAATAGCTTTGGCGTCTTTAATAATATTGGACAAAACAATACCTTTTGCGGTAATACCATACACGATGTAGGTGTGTGCCTTAAAGTGCAGGGCAATTGCCCTTCTAATATTTGGGCAAATAATTTTTCTCCTAACCCTGCCTCACCATCTCTTTTAGGCATACATATTGCTCACTATGGCTATGTGGCAGACGTAGCTTATACAGTAGTAGCAACCAACCAACCGGCGGGCAACACATTCGGCTACTTTTCTAATGCAGATACTTACAGCAGTAATTTCAGTACCGGTTCTTTTATTTTTTATGACCCCTTGCCATTCGGTAACCATTATCAACCCATTTTGAATGGAATAGATCCTTTCTCCTCTCCTTCAACACCTTTTATACCGCTTTCTAACAATTTAGGCAATACAATAGCTTCTTGTACCAATTTGCCCACATTGCGTATAAGCCCCGGTATACCCAAGGTTATTAATAACCAAATATATTTAGGCACGCACTTGCCGGTGGCACGCAGAGGTATTTATCAATTTTTAAGAACCAATAAAATAAACCCTGCTGCGGTTAATGGCAATACATTTGCGGCTGTACAAAAATTAGGTGCCAACGAACAGTGGATTGGTGCAGATAGTTTAATAACCAGATACAGAACCTTGCAAGACACAGCTTCGTTATTGGCTGCCAATAGTAAAATTCAAAGTGCAGCACCGGCAGATAAACCCGATTCGGTTGCCATGCAGTTTTATCAATTGTATTATCAATATACTTCTGCGGGAACTTTATCTGCTAACGATGTACAAAAATTACAAGTTATTGCCGGTTTATGTCCATTTACAGATGGACTGGCAGTATATCAGGCAAGAGCATTGTTGGTTGCTTTTGATACCACGGTGTTTTACAATGGTTGCGAAGTAAACTTAGTTGCCTTTCCTGCCAGGACATCTAAACCAAAAGATAATGTAACCGTTGTAAACAATGTTGATATTTTGGTGTTTCCAAATCCTACGTCAGATTTTATAACAGTTAGCAGTAATGACATAGAGGCCGTTATAGAAATAGAGGATGTGAGCGGTAAGGTTGTTTTAAGAGAAGATTTAATGAAAAGCCCACGAGTAATTTGGTTTCATAATCTGACAAACGGACTGTATGTATATAAAGTATATAAGAAAGATTGCTTGCTAAAAACGGGAAAAATTATTTTAGAAAAATAATTTATGCTCAAAATAAAAAATATATTTCAATATATTCCTATTGTAATTATCACAATAGGAATATATCTTTTTTCTTTTTCTTTTGCCCAAACCAACTTAATAGTAAACCCAAGTTTTGAAGACACTGTTTGTGTGCCGAGAACTATAAATTATAGTATTAGTGGAGGCGCATTTGCTTGCTGCACACATTGGAATACAGTTGCTCCTACGCCGGATTTTTATTCAGCATTTTCTCCCCAATACACCCCTTGTATGGTGTCTATTACGTCTGCTTCAACATCTGTCTGCACACCTAAAAATGTAATGGGCTTTCAATTTCCAAAAAACGGGTATAATTATATAGGATTAATTTTATTTATTGCTAATTGTGGGTATTGCCCGGAGTATGCTGGGCGTGAAATAGTTTATGGATATTTAGCAAACACCTTATTTAACCGGCATGTTTATGAATTTACAATGTATGTGAGTTTAGCTAATGGCTGTCAAATAGTGAGTAATCAGATACAAGCTTATTTTGTTAATAAAGAACCAAAAAAAATTTTAATACCAAGTGACCACGATTCTATCCCATATTACTATCCTAAGAATTATCCTCAACAAATTGATTTTAGTACAGGAAACCCACAATTAAATGATACTTTAAACTGGATGGAGCTAAAGGGCTGTTTTATAAGTAATGGTACTGAAAATTATATTGTAATTGGTAATTTTAGAGGGAGAAGTACAACTTCTTATTCCATACAAGCCAATGATTCTAGTTTTACCTGCTATGACACATACAATCATGTAAATTTTCCTTATTGTTCAGCTGGTATGAACGATAATACCAAGCTTTCCTACTACTACATAGATGACCTTTCCTTGTACGATAGAGGTTATTACAGCGGTGAGGTGCGTTGCATAAGAGATACTGTTGTGTGCAAAAATACGGCGGTAGTTATCGGTAATAACATAGCAGATAGTTCTCAATACACATGGTTTCCTACAACGGCATTAAGTTGTAGTACTTGCCCTAATCCTACAGCCTCACCAAGCGTTACCACTACTTATGTTGTAAAAAAACAGTTGTGCTCATATATTTCTTACGATACCG
>JBDHZB010000003.1:0-107508 GCA_039811645.1 Bacteroidia bacterium
TTTTACCCATGTGTAGCCGCACACCATCAATAATGCAAGCATGAGATTCGGAATCATAAACTATTACATCTCTCCTATCTACTAAAGCATCTATTGCAGACACCATTGCTTGATAGCCAAAATTGCACAAAATCGTTTCTTCTTTAAAAACAAATGCGGATAATTCTTTTTCTAATTGTTCGTGATAAATAGAGTTACCACTCATCATTCTGGCACCCATAGGTAAAGCTAATCCATATTTGGCTGACGCTTCTGCATCTGTCTTTCTTACCTCAGGATGATTGGCTAAACCTAAATAATTATTTAAACTCCAATTTAAAAGTTTTTTTCCTCTAAACACCATATAAGGTCCAATTTCTCCTTCTAATTTTGGGAATGTAAAATAGCCGTGTGCTTTGGATGAGTACATGCCAAGTGGCCCCATATTTTTCCTTAGTTTATCAAAAATATCCTGCATAAGAAAGTTTTTGGCAAATTTAATTGAAATTTATGACTTATTGAAAATGTTGTTGTATTTTTATTACACAACACAACAATCTCCCATATTTTTTGGAGTGTTTCTTCTGAAAAATATAAGTAAGGATTATCTTATTTGGTGTGCTTGAAATCCCAAGTTTCAAGGTACTTAGTATTATAATTACCTTTCTTAAAATCTTCGTTTTGCATAAGTTTAAGATGAAAAGGAATAGTTGTTTTTATCCCTTCTATCACATATTCACTTAATGCTCTGTGCATTTTTGCAATGGCTTCTTCCCGTGTTTGAGCAACTGTAATTAATTTACCAACCATGCTATCATAATAAGGAGGAATAACGTATCCGCTATAAATATGAGAATCTACTCTTACACCGTGCCCGCCCGGAGTATGCAGCGTTGTAATTTTACCGGGAGAAGGTCTGAAATCATTCATTGGATCTTCTGCATTAATTCTACACTCTATTGCATGTAATTGCGGATAGTAATTTTTACCTGAAATAGGAACGCCTGCTGCTACAAGTATTTGTTCTTGTATTAAGTCATAATCAATTACTTCTTCTGTAATAGGATGTTCTACTTGAATACGGGTATTCATTTCCATAAAATAGAAATTACGATGTTTATCTACTAAAAATTCTATGGTTTCTACACCTTCATATTTAATTGCTGACGCAATGCTAATTGCTGCTTCCCCCATTTTCTCTCTCAATTCGGGTGTCATAAAGGGTGAGGGCGTTTCTTCTACTAATTTTTGGTGTCTTCTTTGAATAGAGCAATCGCGTTCACTTAAATGACATACTTTGCCATATTGGTCACCCACTATTTGTATTTCAATATGTCTTGGCTCTTCAATAAATTTTTCCATATACACTGCTCCGTTACCAAAAGCCGCTTGTGCTTCGGTAGTTGCAGTATCAAAGGCTTTTTCTAATTCTGCTTCCTCCCACACTACACGCATACCCTTTCCTCCGCCGCCGGCTGTAGCTTTTAATATAACAGGATAGCCAATATCTTTAGCTACAGTTTTAGCATGTTCTACATTTTCTATCAACCCATCAGAACCCGGTACCACAGGTGCTCCTGCGTTTTTGGCAGTGGCTTTTGCATTGTTTTTATCTCCCATAGATGTAATCATATCAGGGGATGGTCCGATAAATTTTATTTTGTTTAATTGGCAAATTTCTGAAAAACGCGCATTTTCACTTAAAAAACCATATCTGGGATGAATGGCATCTGCGTTAGTAATCTCTGCTGCTGCTATGATGTTTGCTATGTTAAGGTAACTGTCTTTAGATGTTGGAGGACCAATACAAATGGCTTCATCAGCAAATTTTACGTGTAAAGAATCTTTATCGGCAGTAGAATACACTGCTACCGTTTTAATACCCATTTCGCGGCAAGTTCTGATGATTCTAAGTGCAATCTCACCACGATTGGCAATTAATATTTTTTTAAACATATTTTTTTTTTAGGCGTTGGTATCAACTAAGAATAATGGTTGGTCGTACTCCACGGGTGTAGCGTTCTCAACCAATACTTTTACAATTTTACCTTTTACATCGCATTCTATTTCATTAAATAGCTTCATAGCTTCAATAATACATACTGCTTGTCCTGCATCTATATTATCACCCACATTTATAAATGGTGGTTTATCAGGACCGGGTGATCTATAAAATGTTCCTATCATTGGTGATTTTACAACATGGTAGTTTTTATTTTCATCACCTCCATTGGTTGCTTTTGACGTTTCAGTTTTTGTTCCTTCTGCGTCATGTTTTACAACTTCCGGCTGAGCAATTGCTACCGGTGTTATTACTTGCGGAACTGTTGCTGCGGGTCCCTGAATTAGCACAGGTTGTGCTGTTTGTCCTGCCTTTCCTGTTTTAATAATGATTTTAAAATCTTTCATTTCTAACTCTACTTCGCTTACATTGCTTTTAGAAACGAATTTTATTAATTCTTGAATTTCTGTAATTTTCATCATTTGATTTTTAAAATTTAATTTTTTTAAGCTAAAACTACTTTTAAGTTTTTTTGAAGTGTTTTATCTATTTCGTTCATAAATTCTTCTGTATAAAGATAATGTGCCCCATGACTCACTTTGTTACCATGAATGCAAACAGCAAGATCTTTAGTCATTTTGCCTGCTTCTACTGTTTCTATGCACGACTTTTCAAGTGTTTCACAAAAAGCAATTAAATCCTTATTATTATCTAATTTGCCCCTGAAAGCCAACCCTCTTGTCCATGCAAAAATAGATGCAATAGGATTAGTAGATGTTGGTTTGCCTGCTTGATGGTCTCGATAATGCCTTGTTACAGTACCGTGCGCTGCCTCCGCCTCCATTATTTTTCCATCGGGTGTAATAAGCACAGAGGTCATTAACCCTAAAGAACCAAAACCTTGTGCTACTTGGTCTGATTGCACGTCTCCATCGTAGTTTTTACAAGCCCATATAAATCCACCGTCCCATTTTAATGCAGATGCTACCATATCGTCTATTAAGCGATGTTCATAAGTAATGCCCACTTCCTGAAACTTAGCTTTATATTCTTTATCATATATCTCTTGGAAAATATCTTTAAATCTACCATCATATTTTTTCAAAATCGTATTTTTTGATGATAAATATAATGGCCATTTCTTTTGTAATGCCATATTAAAACAAGCGTTAGCAAACCCTCTGATAGATTCTTCTGTGTTATACATACCCATTGCCACGCCACCACCTTTAAATTTAAATACCTCGTATTCCATTACGGTTCCGTCTTCACCTTCAAACTTCATTGTTAGTTTCCCTTTACCGGGAACAACAAAATCTGTTGCCCTGTACTGGTCGCCAAAAGCATGACGTCCTACAATAATGGGTCTATTCCATGTTGTTATTAATCTTGGTATGTTTTTAATAACAATAGGCTCTCTGAATACAGTTCCATCTAATATATTACGAATGGTTCCGTTCGGAGATTTCCACATTTGCTTTAAGTTAAACTCTTTTACCCGTGCTTCATCAGGGGTAATCGTTGCACATTTAATACCTACTTGATATTGTTTAATGGCATTAGCAGATTCTTCCGTTACTTTATCATCGGTCGCATCTCTATGCTCAATACCTAAATCGTAGTATTTAATATCTAAATCAAGATAAGGTAATATTAGCTTATCTTTAATCATTTTCCAGATTATTCTGGTCATCTCATCTCCATCTAACTCTACTACAGGATTTTTAACTTTAATTTTAGACATAAGTTTCATTTTTTAAACGCCGCAATGATAGCGATTAATTTTTTATTTTTTTACTTAATTCATACTTTACAGTATTTGATATAAAAAACACCTGCTTTTTAGACATACCCCCCGTAAAAAAATATACATTGTTGATAAAAACTATAAAAAATCAACACGTACCCCCTATTTTTTACATATATTTGTGCAAAATTTTCAAAAATGAATAAAAGAATCATTGCTTTTAAAGAGATATTAAGTAAAAAACCTTTATATAAAGAAGTTAAAGGACAGGTTAGTGAGTATTTTGCAACCAATGTTTTTACGCACGAACAAATGCGAAAATATCTATCAGAGGATGCTTTTTCAAAAATAAAAGAGTCTATTGAAAGAGGTGGGATTATTGATAGAAAAGTAGCATCAGAAGTAGCAGAAGCAATGAAGGCATGGGCTATAAGCAAGGGCGTAACACATTATACACATTGGTTTCAGCCCCTCAATGGAGAAACTGCCGAAAAACACGATGGATTTTTTGAATGGATGGAAGATGGCAGAGTGATTGAAAAATTTAATGGCAATCAATTAGTACAACAAGAACCTGACGCTTCTTCTTTTCCAAGTGGTGGCATCAGAAATACTTTTGAAGCAAGAGGATACTCTGCATGGGATTCATCTTCTCCGGCTTTTATTATAGATAAAACATTATGTATTCCATCTATATTTGTTTCGTACACAGGAGAGACCTTGGATTACAAAACGCCGCTGCTTCGCTCAATACACGCTTTAGATAAAATAGCAACGGCAGTTTGCCAGTATTTTGATAAAAATGTAACAAAGGTTATTGCAACGCTTGGGTGGGAACAAGAATATTTTCTAATAGATACCGCTTATTATCATGCCCGCTTTGATATTCAGCAATCGGGAAGAAGTTTATTTGGGCATGCACCTGCCAAAGGGCAGCAGTTAGATGACCATTATTGGGGTTCTATTCCGGAAAGAGTAGTTGAGTTTATGAAAGATTTTGAGTATGAATCTCACTTACTTGGAATTCCTGTAAAAACAAGACATAATGAAGTTGCGCCCGCTCAGTTTGAATGTGCCCCTATTTTTGAAGAAGTCAGTGTAGCTGTAGATCATAACATATTATTGATGGATATTATGGAAAAAGTAGCTATCAGGCACGGATTTAGGGTTCTGTTTCATGAAAAACCATTTGCCGGTGTAAATGGTAGCGGAAAGCACAACAACTGGAGCATGGCTACCAATACAGGGAAAAACCTATTAAGCCCCGGAAAAACACCAAAAAACAACTTACAATTCTTGACATTTTTTGTAAATGTTATCAAAGCAGTTAACGACTATGCAGATTTGCTAAGAGCGGGCATTGCTTCGGCTAGCAATGACTATCGCTTAGGAGCCAATGAAGCACCTCCTGCCATTGTTTCTGTGTTTATAGGAAAATACCTCTCTGATGTATTAGATGAATTGGAAAAACATGTTCCTTCAGGAAAAATGAGCCCTGAAGAAAAAACAGCCATTAAACTTGGTATTGGAAAAATTCCGGAAATACTATTAGATAATACTGACAGAAACAGAACATCTCCATTTGCATTTACAGGGAACAAGTTTGAATTTAGAGCCGTTGGCTCTTCGGCTAACTGCGGTAATGCCATGATGATACTTAACACAATTGTTACCAAGCAACTAACCGAATTTAAAGAAGAAACGGATAAGCTGATTGATAAAGGTATTGACAAAGATGAGGCTATTTTACAAGTTATTAAAAAATACATTGTTGCTTCTAAAAAAATACGCTTTGAAGGAAATGGCTATGGTGATGAATGGAAAAAGGAAGCAAAGAAGAGAGGATTAAACAACTTTGCAACCACTCCGGAAGCGCTAAAAGTATATCATCAAAAAGAATATATTAAACTATTTGAAGAAACCAATGTACTAAAACACCGAGAAGTAGAAGCAAGACATGAAATTCAGTTAGAAACTTATATTAAAAAGGTACAAATAGAATCAAGAATTATGGCGGAAATGGTTCATAACACCATCATTCCTGCTGCCTTAAAATATCAACAAGAGCTAATACAAATAGTTACTGGAATGAAACAAATAGCAGCGGAAACTGTAATTGCCGGCATAAATGAAAAAGAAGATGTGTCTTTTAATATGTTATCAGAACCACACATTGAAATCATTAAAGAAATTTCTGAAAGAGTGAATATTTTAAGAAAAGCAGCCTTAGATATGACCGAAGCCAGAAAAAAAGCTAATGCCATTGAAGATATTGAAAAAAGAACATTTGAATATTGCGATAAAGTGCGCTCTTATTTTGATACTATAAGATATCATGCCGATAAATTAGAACTTATTGTAGCAGACGAACATTGGCCACTTCCGAAATATTCAGAAATGCTTAACTTAAGATAAGTCCTTTCAATTTAGATTAAATAATAGCAGAGTTACCACCAAATAAACATCTATAACTCTATTTTTCTTATAAATACAAAATTATCTTAACTTACTTTCATTATTATATTAACACTTGTGTTATAGGAAAATTCCGTATTTTTCCCGAAATTATTTTATGAAAAAACTAAATCTAATATTTATACTGAGTACGTCATCTATCTTTTTAGCTGCACAAAGTAATGCTCAGTTTTTACCAAATACATTAATCTTAAAAGTAAAAGAACAATACCGTCCATATTGCAATGAGACATCTATCAATGTACCTTCACTTACTTCTTTATTCCAACTTTTACAAGTAGATAAGTGTGTAAAAAAATTCCATGGACAAAAACCACCTGAACAAAAATTTAATAAGTACGGTTACCCTATGGTAGATTTATCTTTAATTTATGAAATACACTACACTTCTGCCGGCTCAATAGATAAAGCAATCAAAGCATTAGCATCAACAGGCGTGTTTACTTATGCAGAGCCTCATTATATTCCGCAATTATTATACACACCTAACGACCCTATGAATAGTTCGCAATACGCTTTAACCAACATTCAGGCATACAATGCATGGAACATTCATAAAGGAGATACTAATTATGTAACAGGAATAACAGATACCGGAACCGAATTAACGCATTCTGATTTACAAAGTAATATCAAACACAACTATAATGACCCCATTGATGGCATTGATAATGATGGTGATGGTTATATTGATAACTTTCAAGGTTGGGATGTTGGAATGAATGATAATGACCCAACATGGCAAGGCAACGCACATGGCGTACATGTAAGCGGAATCGCAGGAGGCGCAACAGATAACGGTATTGGTATTTCCAGCGGGAGTTTTAAGTGTAAATTTGTAATGATAAAAATTGCAGATGCTTCGGGCAATCTTATTGCAGCTTATGATGGTATTAAATATGCAGCCGAACATGGGTGCAAAGTAATTAACTGCTCTTGGGGAGGACAAGGCGGTGGGCAATACGGACAGGATATTATTAACTATGCAACATATAACTATGACGCTTTGGTGGTTGCTGCTTGTGGAAATAATGGTGCTGACCAACTTTTTTACCCCGCGGCATACAACAATGTGTTAGCGGTAGCAAGCACAGATAATACAGATACCAAAAGTAGCTTTTCAAATTATGGTTATTATGTAGGCATCAGTGCTCCGGGCGAAAATATTCTTTCAACATGGAATGGAAACTCTTATCTTGTATCTAGCGGAACCTCTATGGCATCTCCATGTGTGGCTGGTGGAGCAACTTTTATCCGTTCTTATTTTCCTGCCTATAATGCTTTACAAATACTTCAAAGGTTAAAGCAAACCGCTGATAATATTTATGCTATTTCGGGCAATGTATCTTATATCAATAAGCTTGGCACAGGCAGATTAAATCTTTATAGAGCGCTTACGGACCCTGCTGCTCCTGCTATAGATTATAGTAATATTAGTGTAACAGATCACAACAATCAATTATTTAATAATGGCGACACACTACGTATCAGTGGTGATTTTATTAATTATTTAGCTCCCACAACAAATGTTACTGCTACTTTAACCTGCCTTTCTCCAACATTTCAAATATCTCCGCTTACCAATACTTTTAGTGTGGGTAGCTTAGCAACTATGGCTACCGTTAATCATTCCTTGTCGCCCTTTACATTTAAAGTAAATTTTAATTTTGCATCTAACACACAAGTAACATTTAAGGTTAATATTTCTGACGGCACACATTCTTGGACAAAATTTTTCTATGTTTATATGAATGCCGATTATTTAAATATTACCATTAACGATGTGTTCTCTACTGCCACCAGCAAAGGTATGATTGGATACAATCAGGCTAATCAAGTACAAGGTATTGGCTTTGCGTACAATAACGACAACCTTCTATATGAAGCGGGGCTGATGGTAGGCGTATCTACAACAAGCGTATCTAACTGCGTGAGGAACTCTTCCGGTGGCACAGATAATGAATTTAAGCCTAATGCTACTATCTTTCAATACATGCCAAGTACTTTCAGCAATATGGATACTTATGCCAAATTTAGCGATAGTTTATCATCATCTA
This sequence comes from Bacteroidia bacterium, assembly GCA_039811645.1. GTDB lineage: Bacteria > Bacteroidota > Bacteroidia > B-17B0 > Aurantibacillaceae > BPGX01. The sequence goes on from JBDHZB010000003.1 coordinate 8,261, forward strand.
TGATGGGACTAGAAATAGAACAAAGAACTTTCGCTTGGACAAATATTCCGCATAATAAATATATCATTTGGGATTACGTTATAAAAAACAATTCATCTGCAACGCTCAATAATTTTTTCGCCGGAATTTTTGCAGACTTTGACATTGATGCTTCTACATATAGCAGCAATAAGGCAGCGTATCACTCCGGAACAAAGATGGGTTATTCTTACAGAACTACCAATCCGCCATTGTATGGAGGTGTAAAACTGCTCACAAACTCTGCTCCGCCAAATTTTTATGCCATAGATAACATCAGTGGAGGCGGCGGTGGCGTGGATCTTACATCAGGTTATGATAAAGTAAAAAAATACACAACCCTTTCTACTTCTAAATTAACAGCAGGGCAAGGTGTTGCAGGAAATGATGTTTGTCAAGTTATGTCCAGCGGACCTTACACCATTGCTCCCGGGCAAACAATCAGAGTGGCATTTGCCATTATCGCCGGTGACAGTTTGCAAGATATTATTAATTCTGCCATAGATGCACAAACAATGTATAATGGTTTAGCTTTAGCCGTACAAAGCATTAATAACAAGCATGAACTTAGTTTTGCAGTGTTTCCTAATCCTACAAATAAAAACCTACATGTTAAGTGCATGGATTTTAATTTAGAAAATCTAGTACAAATTTTTGATATTAGTGGTAAAATGGTTTATCAAAATGTGTTTTCGGGTGAGCTAATTATTCCTATTGAACAATGGAACAAAGGTGTGTATTTAGTAAAAATAAAAAATGAAAGTACAATATATACTACCAAAATTATTACAGAGTAATTATAATTGGGCAAAAAATAAAAGATGAATATAAACACATTAAAAGGCACAGGGGTAGCAATTGTTACACCATTTAATAGCAAAGGAAACATAGATGAAATCGGACTAAAAAAATTAGTTAGACATTTAATTAATGGAAAAGCAGAATATATTGTTGTGCTTGGTACAACAGGAGAAAGCGTAACATTAAGCAAAGATGAAAAGAAAACAGTGCTCAACATTGTTAGTAAAGAAAATAATGGAAGATTGCCACTTGTTTTAGGTATTGGTGGCAATAATACCACTCAGGTTGTTGAAGATTATAAATCTTACAATTTAAAAGACGTATCTGCTATTCTTTCTGTTTCTCCATATTACAACAAGCCTTCTCAAGAAGGGATTTACCAACATTACAAATATCTTTCACAACACATTAAACACCCAATTATTTTATATAACGTACCCGGCAGAACATCTTCTAATATACAATGGCAAACAACTATCAGAATAGCTAACGATTGCAAAAATATTATTGCTATAAAAGAAGCCTCGGGCAGTATAGAGCAAATTATGAAAGTGATTATGCATAAGCCAAAAAACTTTTTAGTTATAAGCGGAGATGATAACTTAACCCTTCCGTTAATTGCTTGCGGTGCAGATGGAGTGATATCTGTAGTAGCCAACGCTTATCCAAAAAGATTTTCTGAAATGGTAAGACTCGCTTTAAAAGGAGATTTTTCTAATGCAAAAAAATTACATTACTCATTAGTTGCGCTTACCGATCAACTTTTTGCAGACGGCAACCCAGGCGGAATAAAATATACTCTAAAGAAACTTAATATTTGCTCTGACCATTTAAGATTACCTCTCGTTTCACCAAACAAAACCGTTCAACAAGAGATTGCTAAACTAATTCAACAAATCGGAAAACAATAATATATATGCTTGATAAAACCTTATTACTCAATGCAGAGCAAATTTCTATGAAAATAGAGCGACTTGCCAATGAATTAGCTGAATATTACTATCAAGAAAAAGAACTTTACGTTTTTGGAATAAGCGGACAAGGATACAACCTATCAAAAAACCTTGTAAAAGAAGTTCAAAAAAGCAGCAAGATTAACATTACATTGTCTGATATAAAAATCAACAAACATAATCCTCAAGAAACAGAAATACTTATTGATAATCAGATTTTAAAACTATCTAAAAATAAAAATATATTAATTGTAGATGATGTATTGAACAGCGGTAAAACTTTATTTTATGCTATGCGTCCATTTATTAAGGTGTCTGTAAAATCTATAAAAGTATTAGTATTGGTTAATAGGAGTCATCATTTATTCCCCGTTCACCCCGATTTTGTCGGGCTTAATCTTTCAACAACATACGAAAATCATGTAGAAACAATATTAGACACAAAGAAAAATACAAACGTATTCTTACTCAATAAATAATGTTATCGCACAAAGAAATAAAAGATTTAAAACTCAATGCTCTTCTTCAACTTACAAAGGCAATCAATAATAATTTATCAGTTCAGCAAATTATTGATTTGTATGAAGACTTTTTAACAACAAAACTAAATATTCCAAAACTTTGCTTATTTGTAAGGTCTGAAGAAACGTGGAATTGTTTATTACATTTTGGGTTAAAAAAAAATCAAAAAATAGTTTTTGAAGAAGAACTACTTGAAATAACGGAAATAGACACACTAACCTATTGGAAAGGTCATTTTAGTAAGCAATTTGATGTTGTTGTTCCTATTTATCATAAAAAAACAGCCTTAGCTTATGTTTTACTTGGTGATGTAAATAAAGAAAGTATTGGCATGAGCCCTGTTATAAGACATTTGCCATTTATACAAACACTCACGAATATTATTGTTGTTGCAATTGAAAATAAACGGTTACATAAAAAATCTATCGAACAAGCAGAGTTAAATAAAGAAATAGAATTAGCAAAAAACATTCAAACACTTCTTTTTCCATCTAATCTACCTTATAATAATTCTATAAAAATTTTTGCAAAATATATTCCACACTCTAAAGTTGGCGGCGATTATTATGATTTAATACAAATTAATAATCATGAATATATTTTTTGTATTGCTGATGTATCCGGAAAAGGCATGGCAGCAGCGTTATTAATGAGTAATTTGCAAGCCGCGCTACACAGCATTGTTGTATTTACTCATAACTTAAAAGACATTGTTTATCAACTCAACAGAAGAATTATTGAAAGTGCTAAAGGAGAAAAATTCATTTCTTTGTTTATAGGGAAAGTAAATACTTTATCAAAACAGATTGTCTGTATCAATGCCGGGCACAATCCTCCAATCCTTATTAAAGATAAAAAAGAAGTGCAATATCTTACAAAAGGCACAACACTGCTTGGTATTATTGAAGACTTAGGAGATATTGATGTTTCAATGATTGATTATAAAAATAATTTTCTATTAATGTTATATACAGATGGATTAAGTGAATTACTATCAGATTTAGATGTTGATATTCAAGACATGGGACGTTTCCTTAAAAGAAATACATCTGATAACCTACCAAAAATTGCACAAAGTCTGTTAGAATGGCCAAAAAGAATAAATCATCAATCTGTGAAATTTCATGATGATGTTGCTTTAATGCTTATTGCTTCTCACCTTTCTTAAAATCCGTTTTACCATCTTCTTCCATTTTAATAATAATCTCTGCCTTTACGGTGTCCGGTGTGTTTTGTACTAAACTAAAGTGCGCATTATTGCCATATAGTAGTTCCAATCTATCTAATGTATTTTTTATTCCTATTCCATTACCTACGATATCACTTGTACTTATTTTTCCTGTATTAGTAATAGATATAAAAAATAAAGGTCCTGATAATCTGGAATAAATATTAATTTTACCTCCTTTTGGTAATTTTGCAATCCCGTGCTTAATACAATTTTCAACCAGTGTTTGTACCATCAATGGTGGAATTTGAAATCGCAACGTTTTTTCATCAATATCAAAATTAAAATCTAAACGTTCCTCATATCTTATTTTTTCAAGAGACAGGTAATCCTTTACAATACCTATTTCCTCATCAAAAGTTATTTCTCTATTTTTTTGTGCTGCTAAAATATTTCGTAATATATTAGAAAGTTTAGTAATTGCTTCTCTTGATTTCATTGGATTCTCATCTATTAATGCTCTGATACTATTAAGCGCATTAAATAAAAAATGTGGATTTAATTGTGATTTTAAGATATTTAACTCCACTTCTTTATTAGCTGCATCTAACTTAAGTTCCGTTATTTCTGCTTTTTTATAGTTAAATACATACTCTATTCCCAAATATGCTAAATTCCATACCAAAAAAATTACAAAAAAGTTTGCTACACCTGAAAAATCCAAAAATGCAGCATGGACATTATTTTCTAAAATTACATTTAATAACAAACCTATTTCTCTGAGAATAAAAAAGAATATTAACGATTGAATAAAAGCAGAAACAAACATGTAAATGGTTTGTTTCAGCAATGAAATCTGTGTAATTGCATATCTTTTAATAACTATGCGATTTAAACCGGAAATAATTACTGACATCAAAAACCATAAAATATAAAAATAAGTAACTTCATTTGTTACATCATTACCGATTCTATAAAAAAGAAAATTAATTAAAGCATAAATTCCCCAACCAAATATTTGGGCAAGAAAAAACAGAGAATTATTCAGCCAATATATTTTAAATTTACTCATTTAATAGAAAATATTTTTCCGGGATTCATAATATTATGAGCATCAAAGGTATGTTTTATTCCTTCAAATAGTTTAAAATGCGCAGCTTGAAAAATAATAGGAAGATATTTTTTTTGTACCCAGCCAATACCATGTTCTCCGCTGATAGTACCGCCCAATTCTTTGCACTTTTTAAATATTTCTATAATACCATTAGGCAAATCTTTTTCCCATGCATCATCTGACATCGTACCTTTAATGATATTAACATGTAGGTTACCATCACCGGCATGCCCATAACACACAGAGGTAAACCCATATTTTTTTCCAATATTTTTTACTGCAAACAATAAGTCCGGTAAGTAAGCACGTGGCACAACAGTATCTTCTTCCTTATAAATAGAATTGGACTTTACCGCTTCTCCTGCTTTCCTTCTAATTTTCCATAACTCAGCTTTTTCCTCCTCTGTTTCTGCCATTAATATTTCTTCAGACAAATCATATTGTTCAAAAATTTTATTTAGCTTCTCTGCTTGTGTCCATAATGCTTCTTGATTATTATCTTCCATTTCTACCAATAATATAGCATTGGTGGAATTATTTATTTTAATACTTGTAATGTTGTTATATCGTATGCTCCATTCTATGGCATCTCGTTCCATAAATTCTAATGCACTTGGTAAAATACCGACTGTTAATATATTATTTACTGCTTTACACGCTTCTATTGCAGATTTAAATGAGATTAAAAACAAAGTATTAAATTTTGGTTTTGGAACTATTTTCACAACAATTTTTGTTACAAATCCAAGCGTACCTTCACTGCCTATAAACAAATGCGTTAAATTGTAGCCTGTAGAATATTTCAGTGTATTGGCACCTGTCCAAATAATCTCTCCATTTGGCAACACTACTTCTAAATTAAGAATATAATCTCTTGTTGTACCATACTTCACTGCTTTTGGTCCGCCACTGCAATGAGCAACGTTTCCTCCGATAGAACAACTTCCCCAACTGGCAGGATCCGGAGGGTAAAAAAATCCATCTGGTTCAAGTGCCTTTTGCAAATCATAATTAATAACTCCTGGCTCAATCATTGCCTGAAAATTATCAATATCTATCTTTAAAATTTTATTTAATCGTTTTGTGCTTATGATAAGTCCACCATAAATAGGAAGCGCACCACCACTTAACCCTGTGCCTGCTCCTCTTGGGGTAACGGAAATTATATGTTGATGACAATATGATAAAATTTTTGAAACCTGAAGAGCATCCGATGGAAATACTACAACTTCCGGATAAAAAATCAAGTCTTCTGTTTCATCATGAGCATAAGGTTGTGTTGTATTTTTATCGGTTAAAACAGCATCTTTACCAACTACAGATTGAAAAAAAACAATATCTTCTTGATTTATTTTATGGTAGTTCATGTGTGTCATTGTTATTTATTTATCTTCTTCCGAAGACTGTTGTTCTTGTTCCATTTTACGTTTAAATAACTTCACTGTTGTTTCATTGCCTATTGTATATTGGAAAGAAGGTCCTTTGTCTATATCTTGTTTCCGATTTTTAGATTTCATTTCTTTAATTGTATTATTAAATTCTTTATTGGAAGACACAGCTTTCATTACACCCTTGAAATATTCAAAATAATACCATGTAGTAGGATCCGGCTCAAGGTAAATAATTAATTTATCTCCTCCGCTTTTCATTTTTTCAATTCTGATTACTCCGGGCATCTGCCTATATATTTCATAAGACAATATATTTGCCAATCCTATTTTTCCAACACTGGAAAATACGCGCTTCTTTGCGTCATACTTAAATTTCACATCATTAAAGAAAAATGTTTTTTCAAGTGCATCAGGAAATCTTTTAATATTACCATATAAACTCAAATCGGCTATTACCTTATCTGCTTTTTCTTTTCCAAGAATTTCTCCTAATCCTTTTACATATTTTGCTCCGTCAAAGCTTGTGGCTGTTAAAGTATTAAGATATACCTCAATATCTTTAACCATTGCTTTTAATAAGCTTTTATCAAAAAAGAAATCAACCAGCAACATACTTTCAATATAAATAGAATCTTGTTTGGTAAAATGTTTGGCAAAGCCAACCGGCTGTGTTTTTACCTGCCCTAAGTCCAGTGCCATATCCATTTTTCCCTCGCCATACACTTCACAAGTATTTACATTCAATGATAAATAATTACCGGGTAAGTTAAACTCTGTAAGTTTTTCTTTTGATGATATTTGATACTCTCCGATGTCTTTATCAAAAGTAAGATATCCAAAAGATGAAACAATAATTTTATCATTCTTTCTATATTTTGGAGAAAGGAATCCGCTATATACTGCCGTTGTATCATTAGAATACATAATAGCATTAACAACAGGGTTTCCAAACATATCCGTAGAGTTTTCAGGCACAGGTATCTGAATAGACATTGGGTCAATCTCGCCTTTAAATTTCAGATACGCTTTCTTAATTGTACCACATGGATGTTCAATTTTTGTTCCACCATTAAAATCTAAAAACTGATTATTTGCCGACATTCTTACATTTCCTGCAAACGTAAAGAAGTCATTAAACTTAAAGTTATCCTTTTCTCCTATTATACCATCTGCCTTAGTCTCTCCTGATGTATCAGGTCGCACGGTATTAAAAAATATCGGATATTGTTTTTCACTTTCATCAACATACGTATATTCTCCTTTTGCTAAATAATCCCGCCTCGAAAAGATATTTGCCGTAACTTTTTTTAAGTTATGATATTTAGTAACGGTATTGCACATTAGGGTTGCATCTTTCAATGTATCCATTACTGCAAATTTATATATAGTTACTTTTCCGTCTTTCGGAAATATTTTTGCATCGGCTGTTTTTATAAATGGAACGTTAATACAATTAATAATATACTTTTTAATATTAAATTTTGCGGCAGGAGCTAAGAATCTTAATGAATCTTGCTTTGGATGAATGCTAATAAACTCCGGTCCTTCTAAATCTAAATCGTTTCCTGTATCTGTATTGATTTTTTGATTTTCATCTCCCAGTTCAATATCTTCATTATCCATATACCACTTAAATCTATCCATATAAGCTATGTATTGATTTTTATCAAAACGAACATAAGAGCCTTTTCCATTTGTAATAAATTCTCCTACTCTTTGATCAAAATCTATTTTAGCATTCATATCTACTGTTGAAAATGAAAATCCCTCTTCTTGCACTGCCTTTAAGTAGAAATTACATGTGTCTGAGAAAAATTTTCTTCTGATAAACAGCATTTTTTGAGCTGTAATGCTTGCTAATTTTTCAAAATCAACTTTTCCATTACCGGTTAGTTGGTTGTCAGTTAAATCCATTCTACCTGTAAACTGAACCTGTTCTTTATATGCTATAATAGGTTTTTTAATAGTACGCACTTGCAATAATTTTGCTTTAGGTAAAAAATGAATATTTACTGTATCTCCGTGTGCCTTTGGGCATTCAAAAGGATTATCTTGTTCTGCTACATCAAATGTTTGTGCTATGGCATTTGTAGAATCCGGGAAAAATATAAAGTCGTCTGACTTTGAAACAGAAGTGGAGAATTTTAAATCTCCCGTTCCTCTTAATCCTTTGTTGCTTAATCTAATCTCATTTTTATAGTTTCCTATTTTTCCGTAAGTATCATATCCTTCATCCGGTGTTTTTCTAATAAAACCTAAAGAATAATCTTTTTGTAATGTCAATGTTTCTTTAAATACAGGAAATATCCCTGCTGAAGAAAATGTGCCATCAAATTTTAATCTGTCATTACTGAAGTTGTCTAAGCTGTCTATTGTAAATGGTTCTAATTTAAAGTAGAAATCATTGCGGTTGTACACACCTTTAAAAATCTTTTTTGAATCGTAATATGCATAACTTTCTTTGAATGATTGAAATATCGGAAATGCGGGTGCTTTGCCCCACCCTGATTTGTTTTTTGGAGCATCTATTCTTAATTCTCCGGTGGCATCTTCAATTTTTGTTTGTACCTGTCTGAATTTTTTATGCCCATTATCATCAGCATCTCCTGTTTCTACATAAATTTTAATACTATCTATTGTTTTCATGTTTACTTTAAAGGCATCGTAATCAAATAAAAAATCCTTTCCATGAAATTCAAACTTTCCTGAAGCTACAACCCCTGAAAATTCCATATTTCTGTTCTTTTTCAGAATCACCATTTTATTTTTTGGGAATACAAATACCTTTTGGGTATCACTTAATAAAATAATTTTTACTCCATATATTCTTAAATCATTATTTAATAAATTTAAATTTGCATTGTCATTACCGGGGTTTACAGAATGAATGGTTAATCTATCGTAATCCTTTGTGTGTTTGGCATATTGTACATAATCAACTAATTTTTCTTTTACAAGAATTATATCTGTGGCAGGGTTATAGGAAATAAGATTATAGCTTGCTACTTTCATAATAATTGGTCGCAAATCGTTTTGAAGCATGTTAACATGATGACATAAATCTACAACAGTAAAGGGCAGTTTGTTATTCATATTATAATACTCATAAATTTTTCCAACAATATTAAAACCACCTTCTTTTAAGGCATCGGTTCTGTCTTGAGAATAAAAGTTTTCTGATTCAAAATAGGCTTCCCCTTGAACATTGGTAGGTAAGAAATTAAAGTGAATAAGTGAGTCGTTTGTATTCCATATCATTTGCTCAAAAAACATGTCTATTTTATGATATGTATTGGTAAATGGAGTTTTTTCAATGCCTTTTTCACCTCTTAAAAAGATTGCTTTTTTTTCAGCTATGTTATAGTTAAATCCAATGTAAGGGTGATAAACACTGTCTTTCTGTAAAAATATTTTCATCTCTGCGCCATAAGCCATAATGCGTTCTTTGTTCATGGCAAATGAGTTGGAACAAATTTCTATAAAGCGATAGTTTTTTCTTTTTAAAATAATTTTTGCCGGATTAGTAGCATTTCCCGTTCCTACAAATTTATCACCACGCATACCAAATCCACCGTCATAATCTACTCCGGGGTAAATATCCTTTACAATTAATCGCTTAGAATAAGAATCAAAGCGAGGATAAGTATCTTCTCCTTTTTCTGTAATGATTTTATCGGTAATTTTTCCCAATTGTGGTTTTTCAAAATATTGTTTACCGTGAAAAATTGCGGAATCTGAAGTGTAGCCACCCGTTTTACAATCAATATTATATCTTTTTAATTCTGCATGCACATCTTCCGATAAGCCTGTTTTTGCCCAACTGACTTTTCCTGTTTTCCCAATTATCTTTTTTACATTTGGATAATAGAACCCTGATGTTTGAGCAATAGTAATAGAATCATTCTGTTTGTTTTTTCCAATAATAGAATTGTTATGAAACTTTAACCTGGGAACGCTGTCAAAATCTACAGTAAAATTATTATCCTGTAGTTTATAGACAAATGCACCGGCTGCATAAAAGGTATTGTCTTTATAAAGGTCTTTGCCCATTTCTAAAATATCCTGAATATTTTTAATGGCACGATTATTTAATGCTTTAAGAAATGCAGCATAAAAATTATCAAAAACTTCTTTAGAAACACCGCTGCCAATTACATCATACACAATATCGTAATAGTTAACAAAATATGGATAGGGTTTTAGTTTTTTCTGTGCCAATAAATTACTAACATCAATAATATTCCACTTGTAGAATCCTGCTATTTGATTACTTTTCCATCGTTTTGTAAAATCATCTAAAAAACCTTCTGCTTCTTTTTTATTCCCTGTATTGGTGTAAAAATAATTTTCTATCTCTTTGAGGAACTTAGTGGTATCAGAGCTAAAAGCATCTTTTTGAGAAAATCCGGAAATAAAAAAGAATACTAAAAGAACAGCAATAAATATACGAATCATGGGCTAAAGTTTTGGACAAATGTAATAATTAACGATACTATGTTGAGAGTGCAAATTATTTACATTCTTTGTTTTTTTTCAACATTATGATGTTTTTTAGTAGTAAGTGTTGGTAATAAGCATAGATTTAAATTACATTTGTAGCATAAACTCCAAATATTATGTTTTTATATTTCTTTAGACGCTATTTTGTTCTTAGCATTGTGCTAATACCCTATTGTATAGCTGCACAGGTACAAAAAGAATATTATGACATTGAAGAAAAGCAACTCAAAACAGAAACACACACGTATAAAAACATGCTGCATGGTAAGTATTATGAATACTATAAAAATGGACAATTATCCGTAAATGGCTCTTACACAATGGGTAAGCCGGACAGTGTTTGGAAATTTTATTATGACAATGGCACACCAAAAGCTATAGAGTATTATAAAAATGGTGTAAAAAACGGAATAAACACCTACTATTACAGAAATGGCAACAAAGCTCGTGTTGCTAAGTTTTTTAATGATATACCGGATAGTACATGGACAACCTATTACGAATCAGGGAATATTGAAAGCACAGAACAATTTACAAAAGGAAAAAAAACAGGAAAGTGGGTTTACTATCATGATAATAAGAAGGTACAATCAGAAGGCACTTTTGAAGACAATCAGAAAAATGGTGAAGTAAAAATTTTCAATAAAGATGGTATATTAATAGCAACGGAACAATATTGCAACGGGAAACCTTGTAAAGAGTGGAAAGAATTTTTTGATACCGGTAAAATGAAATTTTTAAGAGTGTATGAAGATAGTATTCCAAAACTTTTAGAACTATATGATGAGAAAGGAAATGCGCTTATTAAAAATGGTAACGGAAAAATTACAGCCACCTATCCAAGGGGGATAATCAAAGCAATGGGGGAATATAAAAACGGTTATCAAAATGGTGTTTGGCGATTCTTTCATCCTAATGGAGAATTAGACTATGAAGCTAATTACGAAAATGGTATATTAAATGGCTACTACTCTTCTTATTATGCAAATCATAACCTAAAAAGCGAAGGGAATTTTGAAAAAAATAATAAAAACGGTCTATGGAAATTTTACTATGAAGATGGTAACCCTGAAATGATTGGCTATTTAAAAAACAATAAAAGAGATTCTTTATGGACATACTATTATACAAACGGAAAAACAGAATCAACAGGGCTTTTTGATAATGATAAAAAAAATGGCGAGTGGAAGTTTTACTATAAAACAGGTGAATTGTGGAGAGTCGGGCACTATAATCAAAATATTAAACATGGACATTGGACTACTTACTTTGAAAACGGAATAAAATTACAAGAAGGCGATTATGATAACGGCAAGGAACAAGGTCTGTGGAAATCATGGTGGCAAAATGGACAAGCAAAAGATGAAGGAAACTTTAACCAAGGCATTACAGTAGGTGTGTGGAAAGGCTGGTATAGCAATGGGCAACCAAATTACGAAGGTATTTACAACAACAAAGGTGGTAAAGATGGTAAATGGTTGTATTGGTACGAAAAAGGAGGGCAAAAAGAAATAATAACTTATGTAAACGATATTCGGCATGGCGCATACATCTCTTATTATCTTAAAGGCGGCTTTGTAGAAAGCGAAGGGAAATACAGAAAAGGACATCAACAAGGAAAGTGGAAATATTATTATGAAATAGGAGTGATAATGAAAGAACAACGATTTGATAAGGGGAAACTATCCGGAGAATGTATAGCTTACTACCCCGATGGAAAAGTACATGTAATTAGTAATTATAAAATTATTCAAGATGGGAAATCTGCTAAAATGCAAAGCGTACCGAATGGTAAGTGGTACTACTTTGAAAAATCAGGAACACCATCTACGGTAATGGAATACAAAGACGGCGTGAGAGTAAAGTAATATATATTTTTTAGAGTTTATTCAATAAACTATACCTTCTCTGCAAGAAGAAATATAGAGATGAACAATTCAGTTTCACTTTTTTCTTATCAATTTTCAACTTTCGTCTATAAAATTTTAAATTAACAGTATTAAAGTTTGCTATTTCTATTTAATAGCTTTTTAAAGTTGAAAAATATTCTATCTGATATAGAATAATAAATAGTAATAATTTCTGCCTTACCCTTCATTTGCTCTTTATATATTATAGGTTTATTATAAGAAGTTATTAGTTTATCAGGTAATTTTACATCTATCATATAATGATCTTTATTTGGAACCTCTGAGATATTATTAACAGTACCTTGTAAAGTGCCAACCTCCTGATAAGGATAGTTATCTAATTTGATATTTACTTTTTGATGTAATGCCAGCTTACCAGAGTTAGTAATAGGTAGAATACATTTGCCAATATATTCTTGTTTCTGATGAGGAATAATTGCAAATAATTCATCACCCGATTTAATATTCTGATTCACTACCCAAATATTAAAAAAAGAGATTTTGCCGGTAACTGGGCTCTGAATTAGATATAATTGCTTCCACTTATTAATTTCTGAAAGTAAATTTTTAGAGGATTGCAATAACTCAGTTTTTAATTTATTCCATTCCTGATAATCTTGTATTTGTAATTGCAAAATATTCTTTTCTGTATTGTTAATTTGAATTAAAACATTAGATATTGTAATTTTAATCTGCTCATTGCTATTAAGTGCATTTAAGTATTCTTTTCTTTTATTTTCATATTCTCTTGCCGAAATAGCTTTTTCTTCAAATAATTTTTTATCACGAATATAGTCAATTTCGTATAATTTTAACTGCTCATCATTTATTATTTGTTGCCGCTTATATTTTGAAAGTAAAAATTGATAATCGGCTAAATCTTTTTTTAATAATACAATTTGCTTTGCTACAGGATTGATTTGTTGATATAAATTAAAGTCCTTTATTGTTTTTAATACTTGTAAATACTGTGGTGTGAGTTCTCCTACATTAATTGCTAATTGAGTATTATTTGAAACATGAGATTTATTATTAATTTCTATTTGTAATAGGCTGTCTTCTATATTAACTGATTGTATTGCTTTTTTAATCTGTTCTTCTAAAAACAACACATCTTTATAGTTTGCTGTATTTTCAATAACTGCAATAACTTCACCCTGTTTAACATCTTGTTTATCTTTTCTTAATAGAACAGTTAATTTTCCAGAAGTTTTTGCAACCAAAATAACAGGAGGGTTGGTGGTAGTAATGGTAATTTCTGCGGTTAATACATCTGGATATTTAATAAAAAAAGATAGTAACACTCCTAAAATAAGCAGAATAAATATAACACTAATACCCCACCTTAAAGTCCAATTCGGGATAGAAGAAAGTATTTCAGTAACATCTTCGCTTCTTAATATTATTTCTTTTTCTTCTTGTTTCATTTTAGTTTCATTAATTGGAATTTATGTTTATTACTTTCTTGTATAAGGTTAATTACCAAGTTCTAATTGATTCTTTACAAGGTGATAATAAACTCCTTTTAATTCTGTCAGCTTATGGTGAGTCCCTTGCTCAATAATTTTACCTTTCTCTAATACTATAATCTGATTGGCATTTTTCACGGTGCTTAACCGATGTGCAATAATCAACACTGTTTTTCCCGCAAAGAATGTATTCATATTTTCCATAATAATTTTCTCATTATTGGCATCTAACGAACTAGTAGCTTCATCAAAAAATAGGTGTTCAGGGTTTTTATAAATAGCACGGGCTATTAATATTCTCTGTTTTTGTCCGGTACTTATGCCAATACCTTCCATTCCTATTTTAGTATTATATCCTAAGGGTAAATCTTCTATAAATGATTTAATATTAGACATGGTTACGGCATATTTTAGTCGTTCTTTATCAATATGTTCAACCCCTACGGCAATATTGTTAGCAATGGTATCATTAAAAATATATCCCTCCTGCATTACTACGCCACATTTACTTCTCCATAATGAAGATGAAATATTACTTAGGTTAGTATTGCCTAACTTTATTTCTCCTGCTATTGGTTCATAAAATTTTAAGAGCAATTTCATTAAGGTAGTTTTTCCACTGCCGCTTGCACCTACTATAGCAGTTATTTTCCCTTTAGGGATAGTTACATCTAAATCGTGCAAAACATAATCATTACCTATTCCTTCATATTTAAATGATAAATGATTGATATAAAAACTTTCTTGTTGTATTATTTCCTTTATTTTTTCGGTATTTACATTTTCTTCATCTTCTTTATTGTGTATTTCTCCCAAACGTTCCAAACTTAGTTTTGCATCTTGCCAATGTTGTATAAAGGCAACAATTTCCATAACAGGAGCATTTAATTGCCCAATAATATAGCTGACCGAAAGCATCATACCTAGTGTAAGCTGCCCTTCTAATACCAATTTAGCAGAAAGCACAGTAATAAAAATATTTTTTAATTCATTAATTAATGCTGATCCCGAATTTTGTGCGGTGGTTAATGAAAGTCCCTTTAAGTTAATTTGAAAAAGTTTGGCTTGTAAACTTTCCCATTGCCAACGTTTTTGTCTTTCTGCGTTATGTAATTTAATTTCTTGCATACCATTAATTAATTCTATAATCTTACTTTGTGTACGACTACTTTGTTGAAAACGTTTAAAATCTAGCTCTGCTCGTCGTTTTAAAAAAAATATAATCCATAAAAAATAGAATATAGACCCAAGTACGAATACAAAAAATATTTTAAAACTATACCATGCTAATACAGCACTGAATATAACAAAATTAAAAAGAGAAAATAAAGTACTAAGAGATGAACCAGTTAAGAAATTTTCTATACGATAATTATCATTTATTCTTTGCATAATATCCCCTGTCATTTTAGTATCAAAGTATTTAATTGGCAACTTCATCAGTTTAATAAAAAAGTCGCTAACTAATGAAATATTAATACGGCTGCTGATGTGCATTAATATATAACTACGAATAACTTCAATACTTATACGTCCAAAAAATACCATTAATTGCGCTAAAAGAATCAAATAGATAAAATGTATGTCTTTATTTTGAACACCAATATCTACAATACTTTGTGTTAAAAATGGGAATATAAGTTGTAGGATACTCCCTGCTCCAAGTCCGATAAAAAGTTGTACAATTGCTTGCCTATACTTGAACAGATATGAAAGTAAAAAAGAGAATGACTGCTTTTTAGCTGCTGTATCTAAATGTAGATCTTCTTCTTTTTTATAAAATTCTAGTGTAGGTTCTAATAATAATAATATGCCTTCGTCCTTTCCGTCTGCTGCCCAATATTTCAGAAATTCTTCTTTTGTATAGGTCAGCAAGCCATGTGATGGGTCTGCAATATGGATTTTATTTTTTTTTATTCTGTAAATAACAATAAAGTGGTTTTGGTTCCAATGAGCAATACAAGGCAAGGGGGCATCTTTTATTAATTTTTGAAAAGGCACTTTTATGCCCAGTGTTCTAAATCCAATTTTTTCGGCAGCTTCGCTGATACCCTGCATATTAGCTCCCTCACGTGTAGTACCGCTTAATTGTAATAAAAAGGGCAGTGATATTGCTTTTCCATAGTACTTGGCAACCATACGCAAGCATGTAGCACCACAAGCCATAGCATCTGGCTGATGATAAAATGGAAAAGAAATAGCCATGTTTATTTAGAAAGTATTTTAATATAAAAATGATGATCTAATGGTGACTTGTTTATACGAATTAATTCTTTGCATTGACTTGGAAAAGCTAATTTATAATGATTAAATATACTCACACCTCTTTTACAGGAAATAATGGAGTTATTATTCACTACTATAGAAAAAGTTAATTTCTTTAATTTTTTAAACAACTCCCCCAACATTGATTCTGTAAGCATAGATGATATTAACAGCATATCGTTATTGTTATCAAATAAATATCCTATTATTGGATACAGTGAATCTATAGCCATTTTTTTTATAACAATAGTATCTTCTTCCGGTCTATGATAAATTAAATTATAAGAATAGTATGGAAAGCAATCTTTTTTAGTTATTGCAATAAATTGGACATTACTTATGTCAGAACCTATTAATTCTAAATTACTTGCATCTATGATTTTTTTATTTGAAAGATTAATGCCCCCGGATTCTGAGCCATAAATATTTTTATAATAGGTTATGTTTGCAATAATACTTTTTCTATTTTCATCAATAAAAGGAATCTTAATGACATGAATAGGGCTTAGCTTAATTTTAAATGTCTGATGTGTTAAAGGGCAAACACAATAAATTCTATCATCATTATTAACCTTAATTTTTGTATTTATAGCAATTTGTTTTGCATTATTTGATTGTGCACAATAGTTATTGCTATCTCTTTTGAGTTTATAAACCTTGATGCTTTTGCCAACACTACATTGAATATCTAAAATACCACTTTTAGATATATTAATAATGAGAACAAAATATTTTGAATTATTATGATTAGTCGCAAATAAATTATTACCATCAACACATTTAAAATTATCTTTTATATCTGATGGCTTAATGTCAAGCTGTAGCGAATCTATTAAAGTTGTTTTTAAATATGGTATATTTAATTTTTGACAAAACAAACTACTTGTAATACATAATAAAAATATAAAAAATCTCATTGTTTTTTATGATTTATAATAATCGGATATAATTTAATTGCTGATCTTCTTTTATTTAAATTATCTATCTCAAAAATAGGGCAATAATCATAAGCATTATTTTGTTTATCATAACAGAATTGTGTGCCGTAGTATTGGTAATGATATTTTAACATAGTGTACTTATCATATATCATTGCATATTCTACACAATCATCCTTATCATCATTTAAACATCTATTTTTAATAATAGGTAATACTTTTTCTTTTAATTTTAAATTACTTGTATGATTTAATATGAGCATAACTATATTGTATAACTCAGGTGATATTTCTTGTTTCTTAGGTAAGCTATAATGTTGAATTATCTTTTGCAATACATTAGTATTCACAGAATCATTCCGCCTGAGTATCTTGAGAAGTGAATCATTGGTCTGGGCATTAGGCAATAATCTATGATACTGGTCCCGTATACCCATTTTTATTATATCTTCTACGATAGGATGATATTTTTTTAGAATATGCTTGGTGTAAAAACGAGCCGAGAGGTCATGCAATATACTATCATACTTTCCACTAAACCAAAGGTTATACAATGTTCTACTAAACAATATTTTATACTGCACAGTAGGTTCATTCCAAATAGGTTTTAGAGTATAGTAAACCGAATCCGGCATCTGTAGTATATCATAAATTTCTGCTATCATAAATTTTAACTCTAAATCATTCGGATTTAATGCTCTTTTTTGCAAGCACATATTTAGTGCTTTTGAATATTCGCCCTTTTTAATAAGTTTTTCCTCCTCCGGCGGATCAATAATAGTAATACTATCCTCGCCCGTCCATATTTTTTTTGTTTGAGCAATAACTAAATAATTAAAGAAAATAAATAGGAATGTGATAAAAAAGATTTTCATATAAACTATTTTTTAAAAATGAAAGTATATGGAGAATAATTACATTTATCTTTAAAATACCATGTTTTATTTTTTACTTTTATAGGTATTCTATGGTCCACACAAGCATACCTAAACTCACAATCTTTGCACATCGCGACATCGTCTTTTTTTATATTCCAGTATTTTTTGAAACTTTGATTTGTATATATGTTCTTTAAATTAATATTAAAGATATTGCCAAAAGATATAGTTTCAGAAAAAGTTCTTTTTATGTTGCCGCCCATGTCAATAAAAATTTTACGGTTAAAATAATTATTATATTTTAATGATTCTGCATATAAATAATAGTTAACATTAAAGCTATTACTTGCTCCTATATAATCATCTTCTTGAAACTCATAAGTCATTTGATTAATAAACTGAATATTTCCATTTAATTCAAACTTATCTATTTTATTTACTGGAGATTTATACATGTGTATGATATGTAATCGTGCAAAATTATCCATTAATTTTTCATATTTTTTCACATGATAATTCTTATCATAAACTATGGATAACTCTATACTATTAGCTAGTGAATCATTAAATAACATCATTATGTCTGTTAATAGTTCTATTTCATAATAATTCTCTATTAATATTTTATAGTATTTGCAATTTTCATTATCTAACTTTTCTATAATTTTTTGCAATCTATTTATAGAGGGAAACTGTATGTATGCGGAATAGAAACCAGAAGCACTCGAATATTTTGGATTAATTATCTTAAAATTATTAAAATTATTGAGACCATAGCAGTGATAAAATAAATCGTGCCTCTCCAAATGCTTGAATAATTTTAGATATTTCTTACTTATTTCATCTATGTAGAATTCTTCTTTGAAAAGAAAATATAGCTCATTCGGGATAAGAAAAATTTTACAATTAAATAGATGATATATGGCAGATCTTTTGATTCCTTTTACTAACACACAGTTTCCTATTAACTTTGTTTTAATTCGCTTTATCATTTATATCTTTTTATAAGACCTTTTTATTAAATACTGCATATCATTAACAATAGAGACCGATATTAATAAGTTAGATTTGTTTGTCAAATATTTTGCTTCGTATAAATACTGAAAACACAATGGATATTTATTTTGATAGTTTTTTATTTTTAATATATTGCTTATCTTCTTCATATAAGGACGTTGCTATTTTTTTTTCTATATTGACGTTGCACCAATTTGAAAAAAAACCAAATTGTCCAACAGGATTAACTTCCAAAAAATTACAATTATTAGCTTGTTGCACCATATCTATAGTCCCAAAATTGAGGTTCAAATATCTCATCATTTTTATTATTTTTTTCCTTATATCTAATGATAGTTCATATGGGATTATACTATTATCATTAAGCATTCTGATATCAACGTGCTGTTTTTTGTTTAAAATTGCAACAGCATAAATCTGATTCTTTATATAACATGCTTTTATTTCATATTCTTTTTTAATAAATTCTTGAAATAGTGATAAATAAAATTTATTAGGGAAATTAAAAAATTCTGATTCTTTTATAAATGTAGTATAACAGTGCCCCCACATCGATTGATTGGTAATAAAAAAATTAGTAGAAATAGTTTTTGTTATCATGTGTATTTTGTGCGAAAAACTCTCTAATGCCATTTTATTGTCAGTAATAAATGTACTAGGAATTTTGAGCCCTGCTTTTAAAGCAGCATTTAATATCTTCATCTTAGTTAGTGTATTACCTTCAAAACTACCAATGCAATATTTGTTTTCTAAAATATATGATATTAACCTAAGCACATCTGTATGCTCCATCTTTAAATGATTATTAAGTTGTTTACGATATATAAAAGGGATACTATCTATGAAGTGCAAATCTATATCTAAGTTAAAAAAACCTCTTCTTATCCATACACTGCCAATAGAATCCGAGCAGATATCCTTACCATTATAATTTATTACAAATCGCTTACTATTATTAGTTAGCTCTACCATTATTAATTTGACTTTCTCATTATCATTAATTCTTATGTAATTCGCACCTAATTGTCTTAGATATTCAATAACATCGTTCGTAGATTGACATTTATTTTCTGATAAAATTAAAATCATCTATTTACAAAAAAACAAAGGAGGAATGTGCAAGTTTATATTCCTCCTTTTTTTACTTTATATGAATTTCACTATTTTTATAAAGATTTTATATAATTCCCTGTTGTAGAGCTACCATCCTCCCAAAGATAAGTAGTGTCCATATATTGGATACCTGCAACAACTGGATAAGTCGATGGTCCATAACAATCGCTCTGTCCTGCGTGTGCACCATATGATGAATATGAGTCGTATTTACCTCCTATTAAAGTTGTCATACTACCTTTATTCATTTTAAATTCTCCATAATTTTTGAACTTACTTAGTTTCTCTAACTTTTTCATAAACATAAATTTTATTGGTTAATATGGGCGTAAATGTAAGTAAGCAGGTGCGGGTTTGTCAAGTTGTAAAGTACGCAAATTTATACATTTTTACATATTAAAACCAAATAGTTTATTACCTTTGCTCAAAAATCAATATAAAAACCACTTGTAAAATACAAGTAATATGGAAGAAATGAATATCTATCTAAGCAATAAATTAAAAGAATATCGCGTTAAAAACCAGATGAAACAAGAGATTGTTGCTCAAGAAATTGGAATATCTCAACAGGCATACAGTCAGTTAGAGCAGGGTAAGTTAAATTTTACACCTAAAATCGTAAAGAAAATTATTAATTTTTTTAGTATTACAATAGCAGAATTTTTTAGCGAGAAACAAAATATACATATTTTTAATAGCCCTCAGGGATATATGAATAACGGAACTTTTAATGATAATGAAGTGGTACGAGAGCTTATAAAATCAAAAGACGAGCTAATCAGTATGTATAAGAATCTACTTACAGATAAAGATCTTCAATTACAAAACTTAGAGAAAAAACTATATGAATTAAAGAAAAAATAATTCTATCTGTCATATTTCTATATGTGTAACAAAAATTTATTGATACAAAAGAATTAAGTACTACATAATGCTTGGTAACCATACGCAAGCATGTAGCACCACAAGCCATGACATCCGGTTGATGATAAAATGGAAAGGGTTTAGAGGTCATTAATTATGCTTTTGTAAAAACTATTCTTTTGGAAGAATTTCTTGCATATCATAGTATTTTATTGCTTTTTGTTTGAGCGGATTTTTACTCCATTCTTCCCACTTGTTTGTATAAGGATTATAGCCACATTTTAGAGGTTTACTGTATAGGTCTTTTGGATTTTCCAAATAAGCGCGGCAATCAGTACAAATATAACGAAATTCACAATCTTTACACACCGCGATATCATCTTTTTTTATATTCCAGTATTTTTGAAATGATTTTTTCTTAATAACATCTTCTATATTGATGTCTTTTATGTTTCCATAAGAAAAAGGCATAGACGGACAGTTCTTTATATTTCCT
Organism: Bacteroidia bacterium; assembly: GCA_039811645.1. Lineage (GTDB taxonomy): Bacteria > Bacteroidota > Bacteroidia > B-17B0 > Aurantibacillaceae > BPGX01. The sequence continues at coordinate 29,678 of JBDHZB010000003.1, forward strand.
TCTGCATCTACGGCTATCTTACGGTTCAGACATGTATTATAATGAAGAGACTCGGTGTAATGACTCATAGATAAAGAGAAATATTTAGGATGGACTATGCCACAAAATCGAACATCTAATTGTGTTTTTGTTTTAGTAAGAAGACAACAATGATGCTTATTTATTAAGATTTCTTCATCTACATCTTGATTATATAAATATATATTATATAAGCGTAATTGCTTATTAAATGCAGTTCTTAACTCTCTACTTAATATCTTATCTTTAGTGTTTATGTGCAGTTCTATTGATTTAACATTGCTATCATAAAAAAGAGATAAAATCTTAGATAGATTACTTTTTAGAAAAAATGAATCTTTTATCACTATTGTATAATGTTCAATATTAAGTAATAGCAGTTTTCTAATAATATAGGTATTTTTCCAATTATTAATCTCAATAACAACGTTAGATATCCTATATGGAATATCAAAAAGATTATATTTTTTTAGAAAATTCTGTATTAGTGTTTTGCTTGCAAATAATTGAATATAGTTTTTATTTATTAAAAAATTAAAATACTCTTTCACCTGTATTTTATAGTTATCATGCAACATGAGTATATCTTCTATTTTTTTCTTTCCATGATATTTCATAACAATATTATACATATCATTTGGAATATATTCTACTGTATTCTTAATAAAATTAACAATCAAACTCCTCTTGTATCCTTTAGTAAGGAATATATTAGAAGATATTAAATAATAATTTTTATAATTTATCATATACTAAAAACTAAATAAAAATTCAAAACAACCGTATTGAGGATTTATAAAATTTGTTTATAATAAAAAAATAAGATTTATGTTTATTTGATGTTACCCCCCTAACGTGCAAAAACTCATTATCAATAATTTTATTATTTAATTTTCTAATTGTTAGGTTATTTTTTATACATAATGGTAATTTAATTTTTTCTTTTTTCATAACTTAATAATATTTTTGCTATTTTTTTTTCTAAATCATACCCACCATAGGTACTAACAAATCCAAATTGTCCCACGGGGTTAACCTCTAAAAAATAATACTCTCCGGTATTAGAATATATTAAATCTATACTACCTGTATTTAGCTTAATATAATTCATAATTTCTGACAATTTCTTTTCAAGAATATTAGGTAATTTAAATGGTCTCATATAGTTTTCATCGTCAAAACTATAATCTCTAAAATCATATATTGACTTCTTGTGCCTTTGAGAAAAAATAGCTATAGAATAGAAGTGTTTGTTTAAATAAAAACTCCTAATCTCAAATTGTTTCTTTATTTCATTCTGGAAAAGAGTTGGAAACGAATATGAATAAGGGATTAGTTTGGCTTGTACTCTTTTATTAAGCATTTTTAGATCCTCTTTGGTTTTATCTATAAAATAGAAAATTCCTTCTTGAATTGGCTTAATAAAATTATAATGATGAAGGACTTTTTTGTCTAAATCAATATTAGATGTAACATATGTATCAGGAATGCTTACACCGATTTTTTTTGCGACATGCAATAGAAAAAGTTTATTTAATCTATTTGTATGAGGTCTCCCCAAACATTGGCAAGTATCATATAAATATTGATATATAAATTCCTTTATCCCCTCTACCTCTTCCTTACAGAAATTAATTATATGATCTTTATATTGAGATGTTTTTTTATTATTTATGACTTCTACCTTATATCTTCTACTAAACAAAATCTCTCCTCTTCGAAACCAAACCCCTTTTACCTCTGTAAGATCTATATATTCCTTCTTGCTTGTTTTTAATAAAAATTTTAAATATGTATCTTTAATTTCTATTACAATGTCCTCAATATAATTAACCTCATTTAAGACACATACTTTCGCTCCATAATAAAGCAGCCAATTTATCACATCTTGTGTTGAAAGATCATTATGACGTGAGATGATTAATAGCATAGTGATTTGCTCTTCTATTTACAAATAAAAACACTATACTTTTCTTTTAAACGCTCGTATAAATATTTGTGCTTATAAAAATACGTATCCGTGCCTTCTAAAAAGAATAATAATCTTATATTACTATTCTGCTTGCTTTTATAACACAAATAAGTAAAACACAACTCTATGTTTGGCAGGTAAAAACTCTCTCTGTTTTTATTGATTACTTCAATCTCTTTTTTTTCTATTTTTCTTGTGTAAAAATTAGGATCTTTGATTGTATCATATCCAAGTTGTATAACCTTCAAATCATCTCCCATTAAATACCTTTGTTCTAAAATTCTTAAACATTGTTTAGGATCTAAACGGGCACTATCTATGTTTTTAATTACATAGTTTACTACTTCGTCTTTAATTTCATCAACATAGGCCATGTGTAGTAATAATAGTAATAATTTTGTGGCGTAAGAGTTGTAATCACCATTATAAGGAAGTTGGTATGGCTTAGGAAGTAAATTAGGAAATATTTTTTTTAGTTTCTTAAAATTATATACATCTATCATTTTTATATTTTTTTCAAGTACATCATTATACTCATACCGTTTCCTTTTACTTCTTAAATGTTGATCTACTTGATATAAGCTATCTATCTGATATAAAACTTTATCATCTAAAGGCATTTCTTTCATTTGATATTTTGGAGTAATATTCTTTATGGTACATAAGTAATTGTAATACTCATAATCTAATCTAAAATAGATATCTTTTTCCTTGGCAGCTTGCAATTGTTTTTCAATTATATTAATTGCCCTTGTTGTATCATCTTTCATTAAATACTCGCAACTTAGATAGACATTGCTAAAATATCCTGCCAAAAACTGGTTTTTAATATGATCAGATTTTTGCGCAAGGGTATTAACACAAGTGGTAACATGCTCAGACTTCTGTGCAAAAGTATTAATTGAAGGAAAAAGATTAAGATATAATAATATAAGAGGGAACCTTTCTCTCAGTATATATTCTGAAATAAAACAGAAAAATTCCCTACTTATAAGTTTAAACCACATATTTACTAATAACAATCTGAAAGTCCAAAATATTCAGTACCAATATAAGAGCTATCATCTCTATAAGAGTCTTTGTCGCTTTCGTAAGTAACACAACCACTCGTGCTACATGCTGGAGATGGTTTGACCCCTCCTTGCGTTACACTAGTGCATCCTCCTGTACCACCGTTAACAATTCCTCCAGTGAGAGATCTCATTAATATTTGATTAATCTCCTCATTTCTGTTTGCTTTCAAAAAATCTTCTAACTTTTTCATAAACATAAATTTTATTGGTTAATATGGGCGTAAATGTAAGTAAGCAGGTGCGGGTTTGTCAAGTTGTAAAGTACGCAAATTTATACATTTTTACATATTAAAACCAAATAGTTTATTACCTTTGCTCAAAAATCAATATAAAAACCACTTGTAAAATACAAGTAATATGGAAGAAATGAGTTGATAATATTTAGCAATAAGTCTTATAGCAATTATAACTAAACAAAATAATTCTGTTTATTCTAAGGGCTAAATTTTAGTATCTTAACAGCCAAAACTTTTATCGTTATGAACTGGAGCTATTTTACCTTGCCATTGGCTTGTGTTATTTTGGGAGTTTCTGCACAACAAAAACAAAGCCTCACTATTAAAGATGCTGTATTAAAAGGTCGCACTACCCTTGCACCTCAACGCATTAATAATATACACTTTGTAAACCCTACAACATTAGCTTACTCGCTATCAAACAACCTACTTGTATTTAATTGTAAAAGCAACAGTATTTTACAAAAAATTTCTCTCTCACAAATTAATAGTAAACTCAAAGGTTTAACCACAGATACTTTATCTGATTTTCCTGCTTTAAGTTGGAATGACAAGAATTCTTTTGCCTTTTCCTTTCTTGTGAAGAATAAGTATTATATAATGGATATCAATAAAAACACTCTACAAGCCGATACCGCTGAATACCCTAACTATACACTGGAAGATCTTGTAATATCCACCAATAAAAATACTTGGACTTATACACAAAATTACAACCTATATGTGCATTATCAAAAACAAAATATTCAAATTTCAAAAGATGGAAATATTAATTTGACGTATGGGTATCCGGCATCTCGCAATGAGTTTGGTATTAATCAAGGTTCTTTTTTCAGTAACAATAATCAATTAGTGGCTTTTTATAAAATTGACCATTCTCAAGTAAAGGACTACCCTATTATTAATTGGACAGAATACCCTGCTGTTTCAGAAAATATAAAGTATCCAATGGCAGGGCAAGCATCGCAAAGAGTAAGCGTGGGCATCTTCAATCTCTCCACTAAAAATACCATCTATATTAAAACGGAAGGAGACCCCGAACAATATCTTACTAACCTCGCATTTACTCCTGATGATAAATATTTACTGATTGCTGTTGTAAATCGAGACCAAAATTATATGCAACTTAATATGTACAATACTGCCGATGGTTCGTTTGTAAAGACATTGTTTGAAGAAAAAGACGATAAATATACCGAGCCTTTACATCCTGCATTATTCCTAAAAAATAATGCACAACAGTTTATTTGGCAAAGCAACCGAGATGGGTTTAACCACTTGTATTTATATGATATTAATGGAAAGTTAATAAAGCAATTAACCAAAGGAAATTGGGAAGTGAAAGATGTTGTTGGGTTTGATAAAAGCGGTAAAAAATTATTGATTCATTCCACCGAACAATCTCCGATAGACCAAGATATTTATACCGTAGATATTGCATCAGGAAAAAGAGAAAGAATTTCCAAAGAAAAAGGCTTTCATGCTGCTGTCATAGATAAAATTTCTGATTACATTGTAGATGCTTACACTGCTTGCGATGTGCCAAGAAAATATTTTGTTACGGACCTAACTAAAAAATCTTCTTATTTATTATTTGAGGCGAGCAATCCTCTGAATAACTATATTACAGCTTCGTGGCAAGCAGTACAATTAAAATCTTTTGATGGCAGCACATTATACGGACGAATATTTAAACCTGCTGATTTTGACAGCACAAAAAAATATCCGGTGTTGGTTTACTTATATAACGGACCTCATTTACAATTAGTAACCAACTCGTGGATGATGGGTGGAGAAGTGTGGTATCATTACATGGCACAAAAAGGATTTATTATTTTTACCATAGATGGACATGGAACTCCTTTTAGGGGCAAGGCTTTTGAACAAGCAACATTCAAAAAATTAGGTGAAGTTGAAATGAAAGACCAATTAATCGGCGTAGATTATCTTAAATCCTTAAAGTATGTAGATGCAAACAAGCTTGCTGTATTTGGATGGAGCTTTGGTGGTTTTATGACTACTTCTCTAATGACTAAATATCCAAATGTATTCAAAGCAGCGGTTGCCGGCGGACCTGTAATAGACTGGAATTATTACGAAATAATGTACACAGAACGTTATATGGATTCTCCGAAAAATAATCCTGATGGTTATAAAAACACAAGCGTATTGAATAATATCCAAAACCTAAAAGGAAAATTATTGGTTATTCATGGTGCCGAAGATGATGTTGTGGTGTGGCAACACAGCATGTTGCTTCTAAAAAAAGCAATAGACACAAGTACTCAATTAGATTACTTTGTATATCCAACGCACAAACATAATGTTTTAGGAAAAGACAGAGCACATCTTATTGAAAAAGTTTGCAACTATATTATAGAAAATATCAACTAAGATAATTCATTGATGACCTTTTCACATCGCATACAACACAGCTCTTTTCGCTTTATGCTATATCCGTTTAGCGCATGCTTGTATGTTGTTTTGTATATACGGCATTTATTATATGATGTTTTTTTTTCAAAGCATTTTGATTCTGTAACAACTATCTGTGTCGGAAATTTAAGTTTTGGCGGCACCGGTAAATCTCCACTAACCGACTATCTTACAAGCTTACTAAAGCCTCATTATAAAGTAGCAATACTTAGCAGAGGCTATAAAAGAAAAACCTCCCAACTATTATTGGTCAACAATACAAATACATTTGAAGAAGTGGGAGATGAACCTTTAATGTATAAGTATCATCACCCCGATGTACCAGTTGTTGTTCATGCTAATCGTGTTGCGGGCGTACAATATATTTTGAAAAATTTTCCGGAAACACAAATCATTATCTTAGATGATGCTCTACAACACAGAAGAATTTCTTGTAACATAAACCTATTACTTACTGAATTTACAAATCCTTACAGTAAAAACAAACTTTTTCCTATGGGCACTTTAAGAGATATTAAAGATTCTGCAAAACGAGCCAATGCCGTTATTGTTACCAAGACTCCGGATAATCTTTCGTCAGATAACATCAAGCACTATATTACCAGCCTTCAGCTCAAGCCATCTCAATCTGTATTTTTTAGTCAAATTGAATATCTGCCACTTTATAGTTTGCAAAATCCACAACATACTTTAATTATAGAAAAAGAACTTACACACTACAACTGCATCATATTTACAGGTATTGCCAATGCCTCACCATTAGTTAATTATATTAAAGAATACGCTTTATACACCTATCATTTAGAATATCCCGATCATCATTCATTTTCAGAAAATGACATAGAAATTATTAAATCTGTTTACAAAGCGTGGCAGGAAAAACAAACACCAACACTACTTATTACCACAGAGAAAGATGCTATGCGGCTACATCATGTTTTTAATAAATCATCGGAACACTTCAGACATTTACCTATATTTGTAGCACCTATCAAAACTTCTTTTGATAACTATTCTTCAAATTTTAACCAAACTATATTAGATTATGTTGCAACTTATTCAGCAAACAAGTCGTTATCTTCAAGATAAAACAAATAACTTTCATCCTGAAATCGGCATTATTCTTGGTTCCGGTCTTGGAAATTTAGCTACTGAAATAGATAGTAAGTATATTATCCCGTATTCTGAAATACCAAATTTTCCTCAATCTACAGTGCATGGGCATAAAGGACAGTTGTTGTTTGGTTATTTATCGGGCAAACCCGTGTTGGCTATGCAAGGCAGGTTTCATTATTATGAAGGTTATGACATGAAACAAATCACATTCCCTGTACGTGTCATGAAAGCCTTAGGTATTCATACACTTATTGTCAGCAATGCCGCGGGTGGTATGAATCCGGATTTCCAATTAGGCGAATTAATGATTATTAAAGATCAAATTAATTTTATGCCAAGCAATCCGCTTATCGGCAAAAATGAAGACGCACTAGGTCCTCGCTTTTTAGATATGTGCGAACCTTATTCCAAAAAATTAATTGAAACAGCAAAAAATATCGCCAACAAAAATAATATCCGAGTAAAAGAAGGTGTATATTTAGCTGTAACAGGTCCTTGTTTTGAAACCCCTGCCGAATACAAATGTTTTTGGCGAATGGGTGCAGATGCTGTGGGTATGAGTACTGTGCCGGAGGTAATTGTTGCCAAACACGGAGGAATGCAAGTATTTGGGATTAGTATTATTACAGACCTTGGTATTGATGGGCAAGTAGAAAATGTATCTCACGAAGAAGTTTTAAAAGTAGCACAAGCCCAAGAACCAAAATTGAGTTTACTGATAAAAGAATTAGTAAAAGAAATACCAACAAAATGATAAGCTATACAGAAATAATAATACGACTATCCTTAGCGGCATTATTTGGTGCACTTATAGGAATAGAAAGAGAAAGGAAAGAATTAGCCGCCGGATTAAGAACACACATGATGGTATGTGTTGGTGCTTGTTTGGTAATGATGGTTTCTGCATTTGGATTTTCTGACATTTTAGGAACAAAAGACGTTACGCTTGACCCTTCCAGAATAGCCGCACAAGTTATTAGCGGAATAGGTTTTATTGGAGCAGGAACAATTTTATTTTTAAAACAAGGAACCGTACATGGATTAACAACTGCCGCAGGACTGTGGACGGTAGCAGCTATCGGACTTGCAACGGGCGGTGGAATGTATTTTGCAGCAGGCATCACCACACTTGCCGCACTTATTATTTTATGGGCATTAAAGCCTTTAGAATATCTCTATGATAAAAAATACAAACAGAAACTATTACGAATAGTTACAGATATTAATCTAAATGACACTGAATTTCTCAAAACATTACTCAATAATGATACTCTAAAAATTCAAACTTTTACTTTTGAAAAAAATGATACAGAATTTGTTTTTCAGATACATCTAAATAACGCCAATGCCGATATTACTGCTATCATAAATGAATTGAAAAATAATTCCAAGATAAAAGAAATTTCATGGATTTAATTGTTACATTATTTATCAAACAATAAAATCTATTTAACTCACAGATACAAAGTCAAATCAAAATCTTGTCGTATCTTTGTCCGCTACAAATTATTATGAGCCAACCCAATAAAATAGAATTAATGTCGCCTGCCGGTAGTTTTGAATCTTTAATGAGTGCTATTAAAGGTGGCTGCAACTCTGTTTATTTTGGTATTGAGCAGCTCAATATGCGGGCGCGCTCTACCATTAATTTTACAATAGAAGATTTAGTAGAAATAGCTAAAATAGCAAAAGAAAATAGTATTAAAACCTACATTACACTTAATACAATTATCTACGACCACGATTTACGTTTGATGCGCGACATTGTTGATGCAGCAAAATCTGCCGGTATTGATGCCATTATTGCATCTGACCATGCCGTAATGAATTATTGCAGAAAAATTAATATGCCCGTACATATTTCTACACAAAGTAATATCACTAATATTGATACAGTAGAGTTTTACGCTGTGTATGCCGATGTAATGGTTATGTCTCGTGAGCTAAGCCTAATGCAGGTTTCTGATATTGTAAGAGAAATTAACCGCAGAAATATCACGGGACCCTCCGGTAATTTAGTGCGTATTGAAATATTTGGGCATGGAGCATTGTGCATGGCAGTTTCCGGTAAATGCTATCTAAGTTTACACACTCACAATGCATCTGCTAACCGGGGAGCATGCATTCAAAATTGTCGCAGAAGCTATATTGTTACAGATAAAGAAGAGGGTTTTGAATTAGAAATAGATAACGAATACATTATGTCTGCCAAAGATTTATGTACAATTGATTTTTTAGATAAGGTGGTTGATGCAGGAATCAGTGTATTGAAAATCGAAGGAAGAGGCAGGTCTGCCGATTATGTTTATACAACCACAAAATGTTACAGAGAAGCAATAGATAGCATTAGTGCAAATACATATTCTAAAGAGAAAGTTCAAATGTGGAAAGAACAATTAGCGACAGTCTTTAACAGGGGGTTTTGGGATGGATACTATCTTGGCCGTCAAATGGGAGAATGGAATAAAGAGTATGGTTCTGTGGCTACAAAAAAGAAAATCTACTTAGGGCGTGGTAAAAAGTATTTTGATAAAATAAAAGTAGGAGAATTTGAAATAGAAACTCATTCTCTAAAAGTTGGCGATGAAGTTATTATTACAGGACCTGTAACAGGGTTTATTCAAGCAAAAGTAGAAGAATTAAGAATAGATGACCAAGCTGTATCGGAAGTAAAAAAAGGTGATGTTTTTTCCATGAAAGTAGCCGAGAAAATACGCTCATCTGATAAATTATACAAGTGGGTTTCGGAACATGAGTAAAATACGTGTTATTCAATTCAGAGCTAAATGTATTGGCTGTAATGCTTGTGTGGAAGCTGCTCCACAGCGATGGCGTATGTCCAAAAAAGATGGAAAATCAGTTCTGTTAGGTGGTAAAGAAAAAAAAGGTATTTATTCTGTTTTTATTCACGCAGATGAACTTGAATCTAATCAACTAGCAGCGAAAAACTGCCCCGTGCATATTATCCGAGTTGAATTGCTATAAGTTAAAACTTATATCCGAAGCCTATACCCAGCGTAGTTATCATCTGTAAGCGAGGTCCGTTAATATCTTTTGGATTGTCAAACTTGCCATCTTTATTCCAATCATAAATGGTTTTGCTTCTGTCATCATAATACATTTGACAAATAACATTAGCAGTAAAAAATTTATTAATCTTAAATGTTATTAGATTGTTAAATACAACAACCATATTTTGAGGATTATCTAAATAGTTTGAAAAGATGTCTAAATACGAATCTAGATTTACATTTTTGAATATGTCTTTTTTAAACTTTAAAACCAATCTTCCTCCAAATCCGTAAGTAATATTTTTTCCTGTTCCTGCAATAATATTTCCATTAGCATCTAACTTTGCCTTAGTTGCTCCAAATGCGCCTATATCTGCTAAGTATTGCCTTTCAACAATAATAATTCTTCCGGCTAAGGGAGATAAAAATACAGAAAAATAATCTTTAGGTTTGTAATCTAACCCTAGTGCCAACTGGATAAACGCCGGAGAAAATATATCAGAAATGGCTTTACCTGCAATAGAATCTCCTACATAATTATATCCCGGTGCCCACTGTGTGCGAATATCCGCTTGCGTGGCATAATAAAAATGTTTTGCAAAAGCATCTACGTTAATTCTTGACATGGCAAAAATCTGGTCAATATTTTTACGGTACAACTTGTTAGTCCCCGGTTTCATTAAACCGTATTGCGCATCTATCTTATTATCCCAGTTGAATTTGTTTTTTTTATAAGTAGCTTGAAAATTAAAAATAGTATTAAATGCAACGTTGTCTTGCCCTCCACCTTGCCAGTTATTTAATGCCGTTTGACTAAAGTTTAAACCAAAAAACCCTGACCTTGTCCAATGTTTCACTGTATCTGCTCCATTTTGAGAGAATGTATTGCACACATAAAAAAACAATGCTATAGAAAATATTTTCTTCATAAATTTTTTACTATAAATAATTAACTGATTAATTCTTATTCTTTAAGATATCTCTTATCTCTGTAAGAAGCACCTCTTCTTTAGAAGGTGCAGGAGGAGGAGCCGCCGCTGCTTCCTTTTTATTAAATCTATTAGCTGCCTTAACAACCATAAATAAAGCAAATGCAATAAGGATGAACGAAATAATGGTAGATAAAAAATTACCATACTTTATGGCAGTACCCGGTATTGTTAAGTCTGCTAAGTTGGTTAAATTGGCTGCTTTAAGTGCCGGAGATAATACGGCAGGGGTAATAATATCATCTACTAAAGATGAAACTATTTTACCAAATGCACCTCCAATTACAACACCAATTGCAAGATCTAACACGTTGCCTCGCATGGCAAACGATTTAAATTCTTTTAATAATCCCATATGATTTTTTCGTGCAAATAAATAAATAAATAAATAAATAAATGTAGTCTTTCTACAAATTACCTCTCTTTGCTTGCTCTCTTTCTATACTTTCAAAAAGTGCCTGAAAGTTTCCTTTTCCAAAAGATTTTGCACCTTTTCTTTGAATGATTTCATAGAATAAAGTAGGTCTGTCTTCTACAGGTTTTGTAAATATTTGTAGTAAATAACCATCCTCATCTTTATCTATTAATATTCTTAAATTTTTTAAGACATTAATATCTTCATCTATTTTACCCACTCTATTTAATACTGTATCATAATAAGCATCGGGAGTATGTAAAAACTCTACTCCTCTTTTACGCATTTCTGTAACTGTTTCAATGATATTATTTGTTGCTAATGCTACGTGTTGACACCCTTGCCCTTCATAAAAGTCAATGTATTCTTCTATCTGAGATTTTTTCTTGCCTTCTGCGGGCTCATTGATAGGAAATTTTATATATCCATTGCCATTAGACATTACTTTACTCATTAAAGCAGAATATTCTGTTGAAATATCTTTGTCATCAAAAGTTAAGAGGTTATAAAACCCAAGCACCTCTTCGTAAAATTTTACCCAAGTGTTCATTTCACCCCAGCTTACATTGCCAACCATGTGATCCACATATTGAAACCCGATTGATTTTGGCTTATAATCTGTTTCCCACTTTTTAAACCCGGGAAGAAAAATGCCTTTATAATTTTTTCTTTCTACAAAAAGATGAATGGTGTCTCCATAAGTATGAATACCGCTTAAAACAGCATGTCCGTTTTCATCTTCATGCTTAGTTGGCTTCATAAAAGGTTTTGCGCCTCTTTTTACAGTTTCATTGAATGATTTTTCAGAATCATCTACCCAAAAAGCAATTGTTTTTACACCATCACCGTGTTTTACAATATGTTGATTAATTGCACTTTTAGAGTTCATTGGTGTTGTTAAAATTAAGCGCACCTTCCCTTGTTCCAAAACATACGATGTGAACTCCCTATTCCCCGTTTCTAATCCGCTATAGGCAAGTGGCTGAAACCCAAATGCTGTTTGATAATAATAAGCAGCCTGCTTGGCATTACCCACATAAAATTCCACATAATCCGTTCCATTTAGAGGTAACCAATCACCAACTTTTGGCTTATTGGTTGTATCTGATGTTTTTGTATCCATATTAAAATTTTCTGCAAAATTATGAATAATTTTTAACACATAAAATAGTGTTTTATATTATTTTTAATGATGATATTTCTGATTGTTAATAATAGTAAACGCCCTGTATAATTGTTCTAAAAAAATTACCCTAACCATTTCATGCGAAAAGGTCATCTGAGACAATGCCATGGTGCTGTTAGCCATTGCTTTTACATTATCAGACACGCCATAAGGTCCCCCAATCAAAAAACTTAATTTACTATGGCTAAGTCCTTGTTTTTCTATCCATTTTGAAAAGTTGACAGAGGTAAATTCTTTTCCTGTTTCATCAAGTAAAATCAGGCAATCATTGTCCTTTAAGTACCGCTTTATAAGTTTTTCTTCTTCATCTTTTTGTTCTTGTATAGACTTTTGTCTAACAGTTTTTGGCACGCTAATTGTTAATAATTCAAAAACACAGTAATGTTTAAGTCGTTTACTATACTCTTCTATCATTTCATTAATAGAATTATTAGGGCATTTATCTATAACAATAAATTGAATTCTAATCATTCCACAATATTATGTAATTTTGCAGCCAAATGAAAGTATTTATATCCATATTAGCATTAATAACTGTGTTTTTTGCAGATGTTGGCGATGATATTGCCACTCATCTTAAACATGGCACTTACCAGGAAATTTACAAGTATTTAGATGAAAAAGTAGTTATTAAAATCGCCGATAAAGAAGATTTACTCAGCAAAGAACAATGCCAAGCTAACCTAAACTATTTTTTTGAAAAAAATAACTTAAAGAATTTTTCATTAATTCAAAACACCATGCTAAATGCTAATGCGCAATTTATATACGGAATTGCCGATGCAGGAAGCAGTAAGTATAAAATTTCATTCTTAATCAAAAAATCATTGATTGTTCAGATAAGAATTGAGTACTATGAGTAATTTTTTTGATGAGTATTGTACTCATTTTTCTTTAGAAAATTTTATTAAGGATGCGCTAAAAGAAGATGTTGGTAATGGCGATTTCACTTCTCTATCTACAATTCCAAAATCACAACTCTGCAAGATGCATTTGTTGGCAAAAGAAACAGGAATAATAGCCGGAGTAGAAGCCACAGAGCGCATAATGAACATAATTTATCCTGAAGTCAAATTAAACATATTGATTAATGATGGTGCGCCTATTAAAAAGGGCGATATTGTATTTTATATTGAAGGTAATGCCCAAAGACTACTTACATACGAGCGACTTATTTTGAATATTATGCAAAGAATGAGCGGTATTGCTACGAAAACAAAATATTTACAATCATTGTGTGTTGGTACAAAAGCAAAAGTAACAGATACAAGAAAAACAACTCCGCTCTTTCGATTTTTTGAAAAATGGGCAGTTCATATTGGAGGCGGTGCTAACCATAGATGGGGGCTTTATGATATGATTTTAATAAAAGATAATCATATTGATGCAGCGGGAAGTATTACTAATGCTGTTAAATCAACAAAAAACTTCCTTCAGCAAAACAACCTTAACTTAAAAATAGAAGTTGAAACCAGAAATATAGCAGAAGTGAAAGAAGTGCTTTCTGCTAATATTCATCGTATTATGTTAGATAATTTTGACATTGAAACAACAAAAAAAGCTGTTAACTTAATTAATGGACAAACAGAAATAGAATCTTCGGGAGGTATTAATGAACATACTATAGCCAAGTACGCTAATTGTGGTGTAGATTATATTTCTGTTGGCGCATTAACACATCAAATTAATAGTTTAGATTTAAGTTTAAAAGTTATCAAGTAACATTTACTCAGTATCTTTGCAAAAAAAATAATGGACTTAAGTTATTTAATTTCTAAGTATAACATCTCTGCACCACGTTATACAAGCTATCCTCCACTGCCTATGTGGAAAAACAATATTACCGTAAATGACTGGAAAGTTAATCTTAATAATCAAATAGAGGCAATCAGAAAAGAAGGTATTAGCATATATATACATTTGCCTTTTTGCGAACAACTCTGCACTTATTGCGGATGTAATAAACGAATAACTAAAAATCATCAGGTTGAAACACCTTATATTGATTCTCTACTGCGAGAGTGGCAGTTCTATAAAAAAATATTAGGGCAAGTAACCATTCGTGAAATTCACCTTGGCGGGGGCACTCCTACGTTTTTTTTACCACAAAATCTATCCTGTCTTATTACTAATTTGTTTAACGAAAATATTGTCGCTGATAATTTTCAAGGCAGTGTAGAAATTCATCCTCATTTTTCTAAGAATGAGCATTTGGAAGTTTTAAAAAGCCTTGGATTTAATCGTGCAAGCATTGGTGTTCAAGACTTTGATAAAAAAGTACAAATAGCCATTAACCGAACACAAGATTTTTCAGAAGTAAAAAGACTAACCGATTATGCACGCAAGATTGGTTATAAATCTGTGAACTACGATATTATATATGGACTTCCATTTCAGACTAAAACAGGCCTTTCAAATACTATTGATAAAATAAACGAACTAACTCCTGATAGAATTGCTTTTTATAGTTATGCCCACGTACCTTGGATAAAAGCTGCACAACGAAAGTTTACAGAAGCGGACTTACCGCCAACTTCTGAAAAAATAGAATTATATCTAATGGGAATAGAAAAATTTATTCAAAATGGCTACCAAGATATTGGCATGGATCATTTTGCCTTACCAAATGATGATTTATTTCTTGCAAGGAAAAACAAAACATTACATAGAAATTTTATGGGCTATACTACTCAAAATTCAAAATTTTTAATCTCTCTCGGGTGCTCTTCTATTAGTGACTCGAACAATATGTATGTGCAAAATCTAAAAGAAGTAGAAGAATATCAAGAAGCCGTTAATAACGACATTCCCATTTTTAAAGGACATATTCTTACAGAAACTGAACAGCAAATTAAAAAACACATTCTTAATTTACTATGTTATTTTGAAACCTCGTGGAGTAACGACAACGATGTAATTGTGATGTTAATGCAAAATAATACACAATGGAATGAAATTATAAAAGATAATTTAGTAATTGTAGAAAAAAATAAAATCACTGCAACGGAAACAGGGAAGCTGCTTATCAGAAATGTGTGCTATGCATTAGATAAAAATAGTCAAACGGCTAATTCAGAAAAACCAATGTTCAGTAAAGCCATTTAGTATTTTGCATTTTCCAAAATATGTTCTAATTTTTTTAATATCTGTGGAATATCTTGTGTAGAGCAAGTGCCAACAGAAAATCTATACCAATCGGAATCTGTATTGCTGCCAAAAGCATAGAACGGAACAACAGCGATATTACCTTCTTCCAAAATATATTTTGTAACATCAGCGGTAGAAGCAAAATGTTTACCATCTTTTGTTTTTCTGTTTTTAAGAGATATTTTTACGGTAAGATACAGTGCAGCTTGTGGCTCTATTACATCTATTGGATAATGTTTTGCATGCAACTCTTTTATGCCTGTATAAAACATTTTTAAGCGTTGATATAACTCATTTTTTTGATGTGTAACAAACTCGTCGTAAAGAGATTCGTTATCCATAAATTTTGCTGTTGCAACTTGTTCGGGCTTAGGTGCCCATGCTCCAATGTGTGTAAGAATAGATTTCATTTTAGATATTACATTTGCCGGTCCAAAGCCCCACCCCACTCTTACGCCTGTTGCACTCAAAGATTTTGAAACACCATCTACAAATATGGTATATTTTTTCATTTCAGGATTAATAGAAACAGGATTGTAGTGTTCAAAATTATTATATACTAATTCCCAGTAAACTTGGTCGTACATTACATACAACGGTTTTAAGCCCTCAATACTTCTTCTTTTATTTTCTGTAAGCACTATATCTACAATTTCTGCGAGTTGTTGTTTTTTAAATATTGTCCCTGTTGGGTTTTGAGGAGAACATACAGCAATCATAGCCGCTTCTTGAATGTGTGGCTTAATGTCTTGTGCCAGCGGCATAAAGTTTTGTTCCGGCAAAGTTTCTATTACAATGGGTTGTGCGCCCACTAAGTATGTATAGTGATTGTTATTCCATGAAGGCACTGCAAAAATAACTTTTTCTCCCGGATTTATTATTGTTCTGTATATACTGTAAATAATAGGTCTTGCACCACCTGAGATTAAAATTTCCTGCTCATTGTAATCTAAATTTAATTTTCTTTTTAATAATTTAGACACAGATTTTCTCAAATCCAAAATACCATCTGCGGGTGGATAATTTGTTTGATTGTTTTCATAAGCACTGATAATTTGCTTCTTCAATCCTTCCGGAATTGGAAATATATTGGCATCAAAATCTCCAATAGTAAGGTTGTATATTTTAATACCTTTTTTTATTAGTTCATTTACTTCAGCATTTAGTTTAATAATTTCCGAGCCAATTATATTTTGTGCTAAATTGGAAACTTCAGGGGCTTTTTTTTCAAGTGTGCTCATAGTTATAGGTTTTATAGATAAAGCTTTTTACCTGCTTTAAGAATGGCGTTTTTTTTAAGTTTATTTCTCTTTAATATTCTTGCAATGGGCACACCGGTTTTTCTTGATATTTTACTTAGCGTATCTCCCTTTCTTACAATATATATTCCTCCTTTTCCTTTTATGTATTTGTGATATTTCTTAGACCTTAAGTTATAGGTTTCTTCTGCATCTTTTTTTGTAAGTATAAAGTAATCAGATTTTAATGCTTGTTGATGAAAGTCTATTAAGTCTTCAGGGTTAATTGGCAAACCCAAGCATCTTGTTTCAAAATGTAAATGTGCGCCATGAGAACGTCCGGTATTCCCTCCAAGCCCAAGAACTTCTCCTGCATAAATAGTATCATTATTACTTACTAATATTTTTGAGAGATGTGCATAAATTGTTTCTAATCCATTTCGGTGGCGAATAATTACAACTTGCCCGTATCCATATACTTTTTTACTGGCATAACGTACTACTCCATCAAAAGCGCATCTTACGGTATCTCCTTTTTCCAAGTCAATATCTGTGCCGTAATGTGGCCTGTATTTTCTCCACCCATATTTGCTGGTAATAATTCCATTAAAAGGTATTACAAATTTATCATTCTTAAAAGAAACCTTAATAGAATCGGTCTCTTTAAATATTTCCTTAAACTTGTATTGATGCACGACAGTGGTGTCAAAGTCTCCATAAAGATTAGAAATAAATTCGTGTGCTTTATCCTCCTCCTCATCATCTTCATTGTCACATAGGTCTGTATTGTTTTTGCTATTTTTTATTACTTGTTTTACTGTATCTTTTATTGTTGGATAGTCTATATCTGCGTTCTGGGCAAAAAGACAGTAACTACAGCCAAAATAAAGTATTAGAGTATATAATAGTATTTTTTTCATTGTTGCGCCGCAATATAGGATTTTAATTTTTTAATGGAAACAAAAACTTATTCAAAATCAGGGTAAAGTAAATATTTTTTTCTGATGACTTTAAATTTCTGAATATCTTTTTTCCATTTAACTCTAATGTCTTTTTCATTTAAGCCTTTTATTATATCTTCTTTTAGTTTAGCATTGCCTGCATGATAGTTGAAATTTCTATCAAAGAATTTTTTATTGGGCAGTTGTTTGTAAAAGTCTATCAACCATGATAGTTCTATTTTTTTTGGATGATGATACAAATAGTCATTATTGCTTAAATCAATTCCGCAACACAGAGTATCTTTGTATTTAGGGTTTTTATTTATGACATTGGCTGTTGGTGTAAAGCAAAATTTATTATGAGGATACTTTGGATGCCCCAATACCTGAAAGGGTTTATCTGTGCCCCGCCCAACACTGACTATTGTGCCTTCGAACAAACCCAAAGAAGGATATAATATAACAGATTGCCAATTAGGTAAATTTGGAGAAGGTTTTGAGTTAATCTTTACCATCATATTGTGATGATAATTTTTTAGCGTGATGATGGTTAACTTGCATTGTTCTTTGCATGGCTTATATTGCGCTTCGTTATTCATCATTGCGGCAAGTTCTCCTACAGTCATTCCATAAACAATAGGAATGGGGATAATTCCCAAAAATGAGCGATAGTTAGTATCTAAAATAGGTCCGTCAATATAAAATCCATTTGGATTAGGTCTGTCCAAAACAATTAACGGCTTCTGATATACGGCACAAGATTTAATAACATAGTAAAGCGTGGAAATGTAGGTATAGAAACGCACACCAACATCTTGCAAATCAAACAGCAACACATCAACATTTTGTAAAGCGGTAGCTGTTGGTATTTTATGTTTACCATACAACGAAATGATTGGAATACCGGTTTTAGAATCTATAGAATCCGTAACCTTAACACCGGCATCTGCCATTCCTCTAAAACCATGTTCCGGTGAAAAAATCTTTACAATATTAATTCCCTGCTTAATAAGCGTATCAACAAGATGCGTTTGATTTATTACAGATGATGCATTTGCAACAACTCCAACTTTTTTATTCTGAATTAATTTAATGTACTCACCAAACTGCTCATTACCACAAATAATTTGTTGTTGGTTTACAACCGTATATGTCGGCACCTGTGCATTTATAAAGAGAAATGAACATAAGAACAAAACAAAGAATAATCGCATAAACATTGTGCAAATAAAAGAAAAAATGTTTGACTTTGTATTTTAGTCAATACTGTTTGTATGCGTTTTTATGTGCTTGTTTAATTTGGTCTGCCAAGGATTTTGGTTCAATTACCTTCATATTGTCGCCAAAAGAAAGCAACTCCATAACCAAGTCGTGTGTCAAATAAAGTTTGAGTTTAATTCTCGTTTCTTCGTCGCTATCCACTAAAACCTGTTGTGTTTCGTGTAAGGGCAAAGTTTTGATGTACTTTCCTTGAAACGGATCAAACGATAGAATGATTTCTTGCGGCTCTTCGTCATTTGGGCTGATAATGCCAAAGCAATAACGATAACTTTGTTCAATGCTGTAATTGTCGGGATATTGGTAATGTTGTGTTGTGATTTCAAGGTTTGTCAAACGGTCAAGTGCAAAACTTTTGATATTATTGTCTCTACTATCTTTTGCCAATACATACCAACGATTTTTAAATTCTTTCAACGCATAAGGCTCTACTAAACGCTGGCTTAATTCTTCTTCCCAAAATTTCTGATAAGTAAATTTGATTTTTAGTTTGTTTTTAATGGCGTGAAGCAAACCGTATAAGTTTTCTGTTCCTTGTGGCCTGCGTTTTTCTAAATGAATAAACGGTGTTAGGTCTTGTGCAAGGTTTAATGAATTGAACATATCAAAGGCTTCCATCATTCTTTGAAAATTCATATTTTCAGTTTCATTTTGACTGATGAAATAACCTTTATTTATTTTTGAATACTCAATATCAATTCCAAAAACGTTTCTGATTTCCTTAATATCACGTTGAAGTGTTCGCTTTGAAAAACCAATATTCAAATTATCGTCTTGCATTTGGAGGTAGTCAAGCTGACTTTCAATATAGCTCTGTAATTCCTCATAAGTTGAATACGGTTTTACTTTCAACTTTTTTAGAATAAGCAAGTATCTTGATATGTAGCCTCGTTTGGACATGATGATATTAACGTTATTTATTTCTTTTTTGTTTTTTTCAATAATTCTTCAATGGCTTTTTGGTCTTCCAAATCTGCTTGCAAGGCTTCCGCTTTTTTGCGTTCGTTGTCAAAAACAAAATATTCTTTTTCGGCAAAATCTTTCGCTTGTTCGTGGCTTACATTTCCTTTGTTCAGCAAAAGTGGTTTTCGGCTAAACTGAATAATGCTGTCTGCCTCTTGTTTCCAAAAATCGGTACTTAACGGTATTTGCTCTTTTATCCGAAGTTCGGCTGTGTCTAAAAACAATGTTACTATACGATTCAGTGTATCTATTTCATCTTCGGATAAATAATTTTTAGCAATAATTACATCCTCTTTGCGTACCCTGCTACCTTTCCAAGAAGTCAAGCCCATGTTTAGTACTTCGGCTTTGGCTCGTTGCACTATAATTTCCGCTGCGGTATGCTTGCTTACAGCAAAGAGCAATTTGTTTTGTACTTCAGCAAAAAACAGTTCGGTTTTTTTATCGGTTTTGTCGTAATCTTCACTCAGCATAAACAAATCACGAATTTTTTGGTAAAACCGTTTTTCGGAAGCACGAATATCCCGAATACGAGCCAATAACTCGTCAAAATAATCTTTGCCGAAATTTTTACCTTGTTTCAATCGTTCATCATCCAAAATAAAACCTTTGATAATAAACTCTTTGAGCGTTTGTGTAGCCCAAATACGAAACTGAGTAGCTTGTTTACTATTGACACGATAACCAACGGCAATTATGGCATCGAGGTTGTAAAAATCTAACTCACGGGTTACCTCTCTGTTACCTTCTTTTTGAACTACTCGAATTTTTCGAGTAGTTGCCGTTTCTTCCAATTCGCCCGTTTTGTAAATTTCTTTTAGGTGGTACGTAATCGTATGACTTTCCACACCAAATAGTTCCGCCATTGCTTTTTGTGTAAGCCAAAATGTTTCATCTTCAAAGCGAACCGAAACCGACACCTTACCCTGTGGTGTTTCGTAAAATATAATGTTGCTCATGTTGTTACTTTTTTTATTTTTTTTAGAATGAGTAAGTATCTTGATATGTAGCCTCGTTTATGCATTGTTACTTTGTTTCTGTAATTGGAAATAATCAAGCATGAATTCGTATATTTTCTCTCCTCTTTCTTCTATTTTCTTTTTCCACTCACCAGATGCAGACCAATCGTTTTTTGAGTCAATGTGCTTTTGATAAGACCCGCCTGAACATGATTTGTATTCTTTATCCTTAGGATGACTATTATTTTCTCTAGAGTTTTCATTTGGTGTAACCAATAATAAATTTCCTAATCCATTAATCACAGTGTCAATGGATTTGCTGAATTTTTGCCCTTTATCCGTAATGCCGTTTTGTGGGTTTTCGCCAATCCACTCCCATTGCCATTCTTGTGGTAAAATATGTTCAATAGAGCGTCCATCTTTCATTATTTTCCGGAGTTGTTCCAAATTTGCCTTTTGGTCTATTTCATATTTGTATAGAATATAGACCATTTTATCAATAAAAAAGTGATAGGCTTTAGTCAGAATTTTATCCTTTTCATCGGCTACAAATTTTGAAACAGTTTTTTGTAGATTATTATCTTTAAAAAGATCTTTTCGAAAACCCTCTTCTACAAACTTGCAAATAATGCATTTTACCTTATTTATTTCTTTTTCTTTAGCGATTTCAGTATATAATCGCTCATAATCATCTCTGTTAACCCTACCATAGTATTCCCAATGAAAATCACTCGTAAATAACAAACGTTCCCATAACTTTAAAGTTTTTTCATCTGCAAAAAACTTAGAAGCATTATTTTTAAATTTGTGATAGATTAAAATAAACAATTGAATACTGTAGGTTTTATTAAGGATTATAACATCACCGATTAATTTATTTTTGCCATCTAGTTCTTTTAAATCACTGCTTAAAAATTTAACCGTTTGTTTAAAACTCTCGACTAAGTTTACTATATAGCAAATCGCACATTTAGATTCTTTTATTTTTGCATCTAAATATTCTAAAATAGATTCCTCCCTATTGTTGGTACTTGGTTGCCTGAAATCATTTTGCTTTTTTGGTGTTAATTTAGAGCCATCATCCATAACTCTTAAATGATAATTAAGGATTTCTTCAAGTGGCAAATCTCCACGAAAAGAAGATTCACTGGTTTGTTCTTCAAGCTTATAAATTTCTGCAAAATTATCTTGGATTTTCTTTATTGTTTCCTCGCTATTACTGTCTTGTAAGTAAACAGCTTTCATTAATTTTGCTTTTACCTTCTCTATTAAACTAAGGCTAATTCCTCTCGTATTTTGTAATTCAAAAACCTGAACAGCTACGGCTTTGTCAAAAGTTATATGAGTTGAAATATGGGCATTCAACAATGTGTTTACATAATCTCCTATTTCTTTTGCTTGTGCTTGCAATTGTTCTTTTAAAGCCTTTTTAAAGAAATTCAGAGCAAACAAAATCCGTTTTATAGAGAGTGTCTGATTTTCTTCTTTAATTTCAAAATCAGATAATTCCCAATCGTTATCTTTATTTTTTAATTGATCTTGAATTTCTTTTAGCACTCCCTGGTCATAAACTACCGTTTCAAATTTATTGATATACTCAGTGTGTTGTTCTTTAGTAAATAAATCACAAACCATCAAAAACAAAATGAAAGTAGTAAGTCTCTGTTGCCCATCAATGACTTCAAACTCTTGTTCTTGTTCTTGTTTTTGTTCTAAAATAAAGTGTCCGTAATAATAATCTTTGTCTTTCATTTCAAGCAAGTCATCAATAAATTGCTTTAGTTGCTTTTCTTCCCATGCATAAGCCCTTTGATAAGCAGGGACACTAATTTTTTTAGATATCTCAAACAAATTTTTTAATTGTTTTTCAGTGTTTTCCATATCCTATTTTATTTACCTTGTAAATATATTAAAAATAATTCAGCACAGGCTCTCGCATCACTTAAAGCATCGTGGTGGTTTAACAAAATATTGTGCTCTTGGCAAAGGGCTGCTAAGTTTTTCTTGTAAAGCTTGTAAGTGCAGTGTTTCTCATAGTTCGGTGCAGTTAAACCGTAAAAGTTTAAGGTCTGTTCTAAAACCGGAAAATCAAATCCAAAGCCATTATGAGCCACTACATTTTGGTCCTTAATAAAAGGCTCCATTTGATGCCAAATTTTATCAAAAGTTGGTGCACATAATGTTTGTTCCGAAGAAATTCCGTGAATATCAATGAAATTATTCCAGTAATAGTTATTCGGAGGTTGAACCAAAATTGATAATTGCTCTGTAATAATTCCATTTTCTACACGCACCAACCCAACTTGACAAATACTCCAACGCTTTCCTTGAGCAGTTTCAAAATCTATGGCAGTAAAGGTATTCATTGCTTGTTATCCTTTAAATCCAATTGGTGTTTTTGAAAAAGAATTACTTAGTGTTTCTTCTTTACAAAATTCAAGAAGTGATTGCATATTAACTTTGTTGCCATAAATAATCTCATTGATTTCATTTTTGCGCACAATATTATCAATTTGTCCACCCGAAAAATCAAATTGTGAAGCCAGTAATTCACAATCTTCATTTGATAAATGAGGCATTTTAGATTTCCAAATTTTAGTTTTAGCAGCAACGTTTGGTTTTTTAAATTCAATTTTAAAAAGGAATCGTCTTTCAAAAGCGGTATCCATATTATTTACCAAGTTTGTAGTGGCAATTAAAATTCCGTCAAAGTTTTCGATTTCTTCCAATAAGATGTTTTGAATTCTATTTTCGGTATCACTCACATTTGAAAAATTTGCCTCTTTTCGTTTAATAATAATGGCATCGGCTTCGTTAAAAAACAGAATAGGGGTTGTTGTCAGGTCTTTAGCATACGATTTATAATCCTTGAAAATTTGTTTGATTATTTTTTCGCTTTCGCCAAACCACGCAGAACGAGAAGCACTAATATCCACTTTCATTATTTCACGATTTGTTGCCTTAGCAATTTGCAAAACACTTTCTGTTTTACCGGTACCCGGCGCACCGTACAATAAGGCCGTTACGCCTTTTGGTAATGCTCTTTCTGCTAAACGTTCTTGTGTGTTTTTAAAATTTTCTTCCAACAAAAGGGTTTTTAATAAATCTAATTGATGTGCTTCATCATCGCTGTAAATTAGTTTACGAAATGGCACACCGTCAGGTAAAATTATATTTTCTTTTTTCTTTTTATCCAAGTTCTTATTGTATAATTTTATATCACACTCGGTTAATAAGTCTAATGTCTTTGCTGTAGGTTTCGTTGTAGCGTCATTAAAAAGAACATCTTCTTCTATTTCTAACCAATCTTCTTTAACCAAGGTGTTTTCTTTTTTTAAAAACCTTTGGGTTTGAGTCAATCTTTTTACCGGTTTATCGTAAATCTGTTTAAATATTAATTCAATAAATAAGTTTTTATCGCCTGCAAGAAATTTCCATACAACATATAAAAATAAATACTTTTCTTCTATTGAAATTCCTAAAAATTTTATTTTTTCTATTAATGGGAAACAATCGTTTTCATTTAAGATATCTTTCGTTTGTTCAAATAATTCGCTTGTTGTAATTTCATCATTTTCTCGTTGTTCGCTCAATTCATAAAGACTTGCAAGTAAATCAAAAATATCCTCATATTTTACTGCATCAGCTATAACCTCTGGGATAGGTTCACTTTTCAAAATTTTATCTGAAACAATTTCATTTATACAAAATTCTTCGTCCGCACCTCTAAGTTTTATGCGCCTACGTCTAAACATTTTGTTGTTTTTGCGTATCAACCGTTTTTCATACAACTCTACAAAGTCATCGCTGTATTCCAGAAGTTTCATTGGGTTACAATTAAAATACGAATTCAAATCATCTAAACCAACTTTTTGCCCTTTATAATTTAAAGTAAAAATGACAGAGATTAAAAGCGCTTGTGTCTTTGTAACGTGAAAGTATTCGGAAAGGAAAGTAAGTTCTTCGTCTGCAATTTCAAATAGAGTGCTGTCTAATTTGCTGCCTTCTGAACAACCACAAACTAAAGCTATGGTGCTCAGAATTTCTTGTTTAAGCGTTGTGTTTGTCATACCGATATTTTTTTAATTTCTGTTACAAAATTATTTCGGTGAAACGCCAAACTGTGTCGCTATCAAAAATATTTTTTAAATATTGCTTTTCAACAAGTTTTGGTAAGGACACTCACTTTTGTACTCCTGATTTTTTTGTATTAGCTTAATTCAAGATAACTAACTTTTCAATTTTTTCTGCCTTCTTATTGTTTACATCAGTGATGCTTACTTTGTATATGTAAACTCCTTTTGCCAGTTTATCACCATAATCATCACGTCCATCCCAATCAATGCCATCATAACGATAGCCACTATTAAATACTGATTGATGAATTGTTTTTACAATTTTTCCGCTTATTGTAAATATCTGTATGATAATATTTAATTGTTCACAACTGGCATTGTGTTCAAACATAAATTTTGTTCTTGTAGAAAATGGATTTGGATAATTCAGAACATGATTCAATGCTAATTCAGCACTTTGTGCAACTATAAATTCAGTGGTGTTGGTAGCGGAATTATTTTGAATATCCCACACCTTTAATTGTAATTGATGCGTACCTACAGGCAGTGAATAGAATGGATATTTTACTTTTCCTTTTTGATAACTATTTAAATCGTATTCAAAATAATCATTAAGATTAAATTGTTTGGTATTATCCAATGTGGCAACCACATCATGTCCAATACTGGTTCCTGTTGTATTAATTCCTGATGAATCTGCTATTTCTGCATATAGTGTAGGGTTTTCGTTGGTTGTTCCTCCATATACAAATTTTTTATCGTTAAGATATAACGACACTGTCGGAGATTGATTGTCTATTACAGCATTAGAAGCAGAACCGCCCACATAAAACTTATGTGTATAGCCAATAGCATCATTTACGCCGTTGTGTGCATATAAAGATATTTTTGAGGTATCTATGCTATAATTAATATCCTTCGGAACAATAAACGTAAAACTAAAATCGCCATTAATAACTTGTGCTTTTCCTCTAAACAGAACATTTCTTTGAGAGTAATAACTAAATGGATGCGGTGGCACGCCTATTAATGATTCCGCATCATTGCCAAGGCAAGTTAACTTTTGTGTTTTATCAAAAACTGTAGGATAAACAACGCCATTGAAGTTTGTTAGTTTATTACCAAATTTGTCTGCAACAAATCCTTTGATGGTATATTTTGCCAAAGCTTTCATTGTATCTTGCGGAATAGATGTAAGTGTGTGATTATTAATTGCTGTAATAAAAATTTTATTTCTAGGGTAAGACAAGGTTAAAGCAGGATCTCCTATCAAGTGAAAATTCAAAAAATAAAATCCGATGTTTGCTAATTGCTTTGTTTTTTTGACAATATCACCAAGTGCATAAAATGTTCCGCCCGGTAATGTATCTACTAATTCTTGGAATAAAAATCTTGACAGATAAAAATTGGTGGAAGCATAAGCCAATCTCACAGTAGTAAATAATGCTATGGCACAACCATTAGCTTGAAGGAAGCACTGCTCCCCGGCAGATACTCTATCGGGGTCATCAAAGCGTGTAAATTCGCATGTAGCGGTAACAAACAAGGGCATATTGCCAAGGTTCTTATATGAATTAATTTGCGATAATGTTAAGTACGCTTCGTGTCCAAGCCCCACTTCATTTCCGTGTCCGGTATAATTAATTACCAAAGAGCCTTTTTCAAATGCTTTGTCCAATGCTGCAGAAGCATCGGGGTATCTCTGTCCGCCCGGCACAGATATTTCCTGATATGCATCGGCATATATTTTATTAATATCATATTCAGGATGTAATAGTTCTATAAATCTTGACAAACTATCAGCCTGCTGCATGTGCAGTTGTGAATCTTTATCATCAGCAAAGAATGTAAGCCATGTTCTCCAATCTCCTTGCGGATATACATTGGTATTATTACAACAATCTAAATTATTAGATGGCGTAAACATTGTATTAATTTTGTAGTATGCTTTCACTTTATTAACCACGTTGGTTGCTTCTGCGGTGTTTTTTACCGTAAATCTGCCAACACCAACATCTACCAAAGCCATTGACCAATCATCGCCTTCGTTGGGGTCTAACCAACCATAAAAATCATCTGTAACAGTAGAAAGCGTTGGAGATACTGAGTTTCCTGTTTCATAAACGGGAATGTAGGCGGAATTATTAACCGTTCTATCTTTATTCAAATAAGAACCATCACCAAAAAGCAAAAAATATCTTGGACGTGAACTCGGCGCATTTCTATTGTATAACATTCGCACAAAATCTCTTAATGCAGTAGCATCTACATTTCCACTAGAAAATTCATTGTAAACTTCTTCGGTGGTAACAACGGCATACGTATAGCCTTCAACCTGATTATGAAACTGTGCCAAATCCAATGCTTGCTGCTTAAACTTCGGATGAACTACAAGCACAAAATCTGCCTGATTAACAGCATGTAAGTTTTGGTTATCTACTTTTTTTACAAAAACGGGGGTTAATGTGTTGTTATCTGTAAAGGCAGTGTATTTATGCAAAGAGTCGGTTGCTGCATTAAAAGTAATAAACCCCGAGTACTGGTTATACACTTGATTATATGGGTTGGTAATATCTGTAATATCCCATACTCTTAAATTATTTGTATTTGTAGCTATAGAAAATGTTGCAACGCCTCCGGGTGCTATTGTTCTTCTGTCTCTAAATTCAAAAGTATTGCCTGTATATATTAAGTATCTTCTGGCATTAAAAACAATTTTATCCAACCAAGCAATGGTTCCTGACGTTAGTTTGTTAATTGTAAAAGAAATAACATTGGCATTATTATTAATAGAGGTTTTACATTGGCTTGCTACAGAGGCATAATCGGCTAAATAATTAGATGTAGTAACTGCTGCTGCTGTAAATGAATTAGAAGTGCCGTTAAAAACCCAATTAAAATTAGTAACAACATCACCTCGCGCAGCAATAGACATAAAGGCTTTAATTGTATCACCTACAACAAAGTAATTATCTGCAAAAGGAAAAGTATATGAGTTCTGTATATCAAAATATTCCCCATAAAAATCCGGTCCGCTTTTCAAAAAATTAACTGCCTCTAATTCGTGATAATTATAGTAATCGTATGTATTAGTGGTGTACGTAGGCGGAGCCGAAACCGACACATCTGCAATTCTTTTTCCGGTTCCTATATCAAAGTTTAAAAAATAAAATGCTGAATCCGAACAATCGTGATAATTATGGTAATAATTTAAACATGATGCTGTAGTTGGTGCTTGCGTTTTCCACTCATCACTACCCTTTCCATAAAACAAAATATAGTCAGTATTGTCAAATACACCATCGCTTTGTCCACTCACATAAATAGCATTTTCTTGTAAATCGTCGTATCTGAATATATTGTTTTTCTTTGGAAGCATTTGTCCTCCGTTTCCATATATACGAATATTCCTTGGATCTATTTGTGATACATTAATACCCATATTCTGTAAAAATGTTTTGTCAATTTTATAAAGACCTGTGTTCTTTATTCCTATTTTATACCAATTCCCTGAACTCAAAACAGATTGATTAGTAAACGCTTGTATTGAAAGTGTACGGGCTTTTTCTGATAAATGTTTATTCCACACTATCTTATACTGACTTAAATAATAAATATTCCCGGAGTTATCTTTTTTAAAGGGAACAATAAGTGCCCTCCAATATAGAGTGTTCCCGCTTTGAGAATTGCTTGCAGTAATTTTAAAAGAATTTTCTATGTATTTGGAAAAATATTTATTTACAGTATTTTTTTGCGTTTCATTTAAAGGGATTGTCTGAATTTCTTGGAGTTCATAAGTTGTACCTTCGGTTGTGTTTGTTTGATAGTTAGATGCCAGCATCGGCATATTATTCATATCAGAGTTATAGAATGCACCAATAATTTGAACAGGAAAGAGTGTGTTACTTTCATCAATCGTAATAACCTGAATAGGATTATTTTTTTGAAAAGTAATATTGGTATTTAATTTTACTTGAGAATACGTATAAAATGAAAACAAAAGTATAATAGAAAAGAAAAAGGGATGCTTCATATTGTAAATTTTCTGATAAATAACGATGCTGATTAAAAAAAATTGTATTGGCTAAAAAGATTTATTGATGGTAAGTAACCATCTAAATTGAAAATATGTTGTTTCATTATATGGCAATCTATTAATAAACATAGGTGAATCAAAGCGAATCGTTAATGGTTTTACTTGTGTGATAGGTCCCCACTTATTAATTGTAAGTGCAACGCCTGCACCTGCATCAACAAGTGCATCGTAAAATTTCAGTGCTGTATTTGGTTTATTAATATTAATTGTTCCGACATCACCAAACAAGTATGGCTCTATTTTTACTGCGTTCCCCAATTTTTTTATTTTTAAGAAAGAAAATAATTGTCCGAATTCTAATTCTGCATTAGCAGAAAAGCCGGTAAGTCCTTTGTAATTGTATTGAATAGAGCCGTCTTTGTTCAGCGTTGGCAATACATAACCATTATATCCACGTAGGTTTAAGCCGCCACCATAACTAAAATGATTGGTAACAGCGCCATATTTTGCCCAATCCGGTGGAATAATACCCATAGACCGAACATATTTGTTGTCCATCATCGTTTCTGGATTTGCACCCGCTACATACAACATAGATTCATAAGGGGCTGCGTTTGCAATGCCATACTGTGCAAATAATCTTGTTCTAAAATTCAACTTAGATATTTTCTGTGTATTAATGTGTTGCACCTGAGCATAACTGTAATCTGTTGTATTAGAAAATGCAGAGGCTCTTATATCAAGCATGATTTGTCCAAACCCTGAATTGTAGTTGTAATTCTTTTCTATACCAAAATGAAATGCGCCATTAAGTGTTTTATTTGTCCATTCATTTGGCAAAAGCAAATATACCAAATCACGATTTTGATCACGCCACATTGCTTTGTAATAAATATAATATCTTGTTTTTCTGTTATATGAATAATGCTCTACACCTGCCAATCCTGACTTTAATCCGTCTAATAATTTTCCTTGTAAATAGACATTTGAGTTATTAAAAATTTTATTGATAGCTGTTTTGTAATTTAATAAAGCCGATAGGTTGTAGTGAGAGGCTTTACCTACACTTGTATCTAAATAGTTTTGTAAAAATCCGGAATTAAACCAAAGTGTAACATCAAACTGATGTTTTATTTTTAAATAATTTCCACTAAGTGTTAGCCCAAATTTAAGTCCATCGTATCCATTATACCATATATTTGGACCCAATCGCATATCATAACTTTTCCAATTAAGTTGCTGGTTTGTTTTTGAGTCAAATTTTACATCTAATTTTATTGGTTTGATATTATTTGTCCAATCTGCATCGGCAAGCCTATATGTAGGATCTATTACAACTTGTTTAATTTTAGAATGAATATTAACCGTTGCGGTATATGTTGGTTTTAGTTTATTTCCCCATCCTATCCACCTTGGTAATTTTGTAGCGCTTGTGTTTTTTTCAAACCATGTATTGGGAATATGAAAATAATGCGCAGAGTCTTGTTTATCAATTACAACAAAGTCAAGCGGCATTTGCATTTCACCCTTTCTTTTAAATGTAATTTGATAAGATTCTGTTTTTTTTATTCGTTTAATTTTAGAGATTTTATAATCAATTGTTTTAGTTGTTTCAAGCCATTGGTCAAAGAACCAATTTAAATCTGTTTGAGTGTATTCAATAATAGACTCTCTGAAATCTTCCGGGTATGGATGGCAAAACTTCCATTTTTCAAAATAATGCTTCATAGATTCATCAAATAGTTTTCTACCCAAAACATATTCTAAGTTTTTCAACATAGTTGCTGTTTTGTAATAAACAAGTCCATAACCACCATCGTGCCTAAGTGCGCCATTAAAATCATCACTATGTGTATTCAGCGGCATATCTTTCTTTTGCATCACAACATAATAGTAATATGGGTTATAAACAGATGCGTCTATTTCTTTTGTCTGGTCAAAAAAAGATTTTTCATAAAAATTTGTAGGCACTTGCTCCGGAACAAAAGGCCCGTCAATAAATTGG
The DNA here is from genome assembly GCA_039811645.1 of Bacteroidia bacterium. Classification (GTDB taxonomy): domain Bacteria; phylum Bacteroidota; class Bacteroidia; order B-17B0; family Aurantibacillaceae; genus BPGX01. Next base: position 60,773 of record JBDHZB010000003.1, read on the forward strand.
TAAGTGTCTGCAGTATAAAATTGCGTAAATCCTTCATCTAAAAATGCTCTGTATGTTTCATTACTTCCTACCATACCAAAAAACCAGTTGTGAGTCATTTCATGAATAAATAAAGTGCGATAATATGGATCAAAGCCACCATCTAATGTAAGCATCGGATACTCCATACCATCTTGTGCATCTGCACATATCATTTTTGGATAATAATACCGCCCAATATTTTGAGTGTTTGTTTCTATTATTTTTGTCATATAATCTGCTGCATTATACCATCCAACAGCGTGTGGTTCTTGTACTAAAGCAATACAGCGAATACCATTAATTGTTTTTTCTCCTATTCTGTATGTAGGATCGGCGGTGTATGCAACATCATGCACATTGATTGCACTGAACTTCCATGTTTTATAGGTGTTATTTTTTTTAACTATTTCAGAGGGTGCTGAATTAAATGGTTTCTTTAAAAAGTTAGATATATCCAACTGTTGTCTTAATGTTTTTGGCATCACCTCATCTTCGTTCAACAAAATACCCGTTCCATCTACAATATAATTATTAGGAAACGAAAATTCAACATGATAAGAACCAAAATCACCATAAAATTCGTGATCCATGTGCTGTTGTGTGTCCCAACGCATTTTTTTATCATATACAGATACGCGCGGATACCAATGTACCACATCGTAGTGCTTATATCCAAAGGCATTAAAAAGTTTCATTCTATTACGAATTGCCTCTTTATCAAAATAGGTTTTAAACTTTACTTTAATAACAATAGAATCATTTTGTTTCAATTTTTTATCAAGTACCAGTTTCATAATCGTATTGTCTATTTCATATTTAGAAGTACCTTGACCTTGTATTGATATATCAATAATTTCTATACCTAAGTTTTTCTCCCTATATTTACCATACTTTAAAGGTGCTTTGTTGTTTTTGTACAAATCTGATAAATATGAATTTTTACATTGTGCGTTATTATATAAATGAAAAAATATTTCCGATAACTCACCAGGTGAATTATTCCAATAAATTATTTCTTCTTCTCCGGTAATAATGTCTGTAGAATCATTTAGAACAGCATGAATATTATAATGCACATCTTGTTGCCAATATCCTTCATACGGCTTTCTGTTTTTCCAATAAAGCGTGTTTGCTTTAGATTTATATTGTACATACTCGTTTTGAGAAAACAGAAAAGAAGAAAGTAAAAGTAAAATTATACTATATTTTTTCATTATTTTTTTGAGCATAAATATACCAATCTTTCAATACTTAACGATGGTTTAAATACTTATATTTATGGAGTATCCAAATTTTATTTGCATAATAGAAAATAAATATCCTATATTTGCGGCTTCATTGATCGCGGGGTAGAGCAGAGGTAGCTCGTCGGGCTCATAACCCGAAGGTCGGAGGTTCGATTCCTTCCCCCGCTACTAAAGCCCCTTAACTAGATGGGGCTTTCTTTTTTCATATGCCTTACTTTGTTTACATTTTATATTCTGACAAATACAATAAGTATTATACAGGATATACTGCAAATTTAAACCAAAGATTATTGGCTCATAACGCCTTGTCAAAAAAGGGATGGACAATAAAGTTCAGACCGTGGAGGCTGATTTACAGTGAGGAATTTCTACTAAAAAAAGATGCTTTGAAAAAAGAAAAATGGTTCAAAAGTGGTATTGGCAGAGCGTTTATAAAAGATTTACCAAAATAATGGGCTCATATCCGCCGCCGGCGGACGGAGGTTCGATTCCTTCCCCCGCTACTAAAGCCCCTTAACTAGATGGGGCTTTCTTTTTTCATATGCCTTACTTTGTTTACATTTTATATTCTGACAAATACAAATCCATCTTGTGGAGCATATCGGACTCGAACCGATGACCTCTACAATGCCATTGTAGCGCTCTAGCCAAGCTGAGCTAATGCCCCATTTTGCCGCAAATGTACACAAGATATTGTTTTAATAAAAAAATATAAATTTTGTTAAATAAATTTTGTAAAATTGTCCCTAAATTATTTTTATGAAGCAAGCATTATTTATTCTTTCTCTTGTATTTTTAGTTGTATTTCAAGTTCTTCCTCAATCTACTTTCAGAATATCGTACGATGTAGCATCGTTTGATATTGCCGGAGGAATGGTTGTTACCCCTGCTAACGAATATGTATTTGCAGGTACCAACGCTTCTTTTATTCCATATTTTGGAAATATTGTAAAACTTGACAATACAGGCACTATGTTATGGGCAAAATCTTACACAGGTGGTATTGCAACATCTTTTACAGATTTAAAAAATGTAAGTACAGGAGGGTTTATAACTTGTGGACAATCTTCCAGTGGTGGAGCTATTTTAGTAAAAGTAGATAATAGTGGCAACTTACTGTGGGCTAAGAGGTACCAACTGCCTAATATTAATAGTAGCAAAACATCTAATGAATCTTTTAATGCTGTAATAGAAACTTCTGATGGTGGGTTTTTAGCTGTAGGAGGGGTAGATTATTTTTGGGACGGTGTAAGTGCTTCTACCGTTGATACCACCAGTTTTTTTGCTATAAAAACAAACTCTGTAGGAACTCTGCAATGGAGTCGTGTATGGACTATTTCCACACCGCTACCCGATGAAAGTTATTTTAATGATTGTGCAGAAACCTCTGATGGTTATGTTTTAGTTGGAAAATCAGCAGATGGTAGCCAAACAATGACTAATGGTGATTACCCTTCTGATGCCTTTATAGCAAAAGTAGATAAAGCTACCGGAGGTAATATTTTTATAAATAGATTTGGAAGCGGCAATACAACCTCTCAAGAAATTTATGGAGCTATCACGCTATCATCAGGTAATATTTTACTTGGCGGGTACGATGATATTCATGCTTTTACTGCAAGATTACAAGGCACCGGAGTTACTGCAACACAATTATTTGGCAGAAGAATTAATGGTAGTGCTTTTCCGGTTAATCAATACGTGATTAGAAGTATAATGGAAAATTCTGATGGAAATTATTCTTTTATAGGATGGAGGATTTCAGGATTAATTCCTACCCTTAACTCTGCTATTATCAAAATGAATAGCTCAACAGGTGCCATTATGTTAGGAAAAGCATACGCCCCCATCGGACTTTCCTCAATTATGCCGGAAGGAGGTCTTGTTGCTTCTGATCAGGGATATTTCTTTGTAAACACAGACCAGCAAGCTACCGGGTTTAATTATAATGTTGTTCGAACTAACTCATCAGGAGATATTGGCGTATCTGTAACAGGGTGCACTAACACGTCTATCAATCCTGCTACAGCCGCTTACAACATAACCTTTCAAGCTATTGCAACTTCTACATACAACCTTGCATCAGAATCAGTATTTACACCGGTGGTTAATGTTCTTACACCTACAACCACTGTGCATTGCTTAAATTGCAATATAAGCATCGCCCCTACCCTAACTGCCACGCCTAACCCAATCTGCGCCGGGCAATCTGCAACCATTGCGGTTACAAACACAGTTAGCGGGTACAATTACAATATTTTTACGGCAGCCTCCGGAGGTTCTAGTGTGGGTGCCACACCGTTATCTGTTTCTCCGACGCTTACAACTACTTATTATATAGAGGTTCAATCACAAAGTAATTTGTCTTGCGTAAGTGCTACAAGAACCCCAATTACAGTTACTGTAAACCCTGCTCCATCTTTAACTATTAGCGCATCTCCTAATCCTATTTGCTCGGGTAATACATTAACGCTCTCTGTAAGCGGAGCTTCTTCTTATACATGGAATGGACCTGCCGGTTTTACTTCTAACTCATCTAACACCACTATTGCAAATATTTCCTTAACAAATGCCGGTAATTATACAATAGCAGGAACATCTGCAGGATGCAGTACAAGTTCAGTAATTACTGTTACAGTAAATGCTTCTCCAACACCAACCGCATCTACCAATTCTCCTTTATGTGCAGGGAATACTCTTTCATTATCGGCACTTCCAAATGGGCTAACTTCTTATACATGGACAGGACCGTCTTCTTATTCTTCTACAACACAAAATTCAACAATCGGAAGTATTTCTTCAGCCCAAGCAGGGACTTATACCTTGTCTGTAACAAATGCCGCAGGATGCGCCGGCACAACAACCACTTCTGTAATTGTAAATAATGGACCAAGTGTTACAACAACCGCGTCCGGAACTATTACATGTTCCAATGCTACCACACAAGTAATTGCTACCACAACTACATCTCCTGCTAATTATACATGGACAGGAACAGGAATTATTAGTGGTGCTAACTCAGCTACGGCAGTGGTTAATCAAAGTGGAACATATACGGTAACAGTAGCAGGGCTGGCAGGGTGCCCTACACTAACAACAGTTACGGTTATCAATAACACTATCCAACCTAACGTATCTGCCTCGTTTTCCGGAAGCATTACCTGTTCCAATTCTACACTACAAATTATAGGTGCATCAACCACTACTCCTGTTTCATACTCATGGACAGGTAGCGGTATTGTTAGCGGAGCTTCATCGTCTTCCGTTATTGTTAATGCTGCAGGAAGCTATACACTCAATGTAACTAATACAACAAACGGATGCATCTCTCAAACAATTGTTACCGTTTCCTCAAATACTACCTCTCCGATAGTTAATGCAGGCTCTAATCAAACATTGACTTGTGCTAGTCCATCTGTTACACTTAATGGAAGCGCTAATCCATCAACAGTTACTGTAAATTGGCTTGGTGGAGTTTGTGGCAGTGCAAGTTCATTAACAACTTCTGCTTGTGCACCAAGCATCTACACCTTAAATGTAACCAATCCACTCAATGGATGCACGAATTCCTCTACCGTTCAGGTGTTTGCCAATTCAAGCGTGCCAAGTGTCAGTGTAAGCAATACAGGTACTATTAATTGTAATAATAGTACTGTACAAGTTGTTGCAAGCACTACATCGTCTCCTGTCAGTTATACATGGAATGGACCCGGTATTGTAAGCGGAAATGGAACTGCAAGTATATCCGTAAATGCTTCCGGTACTTATACTGTAGTTGTAACCAATACAGTCAACGGATGTTCCTCAACAATTACTAATAGTGTATCCGTTGATGTAACAGCACCCTCATTAACAACCAATATTACAGGTACTATAACATGCTCTTCTCCATCCGTTAATATTTACACAAATGCAGGTGGAGGTTCCTATAGTTATACATGGAACGGTAGTGGAATTATTTCGGGCAATGGAACTCCAACAATTAGTGTTAATCAGGGAGGTAATTATACAGTTACAGTTTCTAATAACATAAATGGATGTTCATCTTCAAGTGCTGTAAGTGTGAGCACGGATACTAATGCTCCTTCTGTAGGTGTTAGTCCGCTCAGCCAAACATTATCTTGCACTACGCCAACTGCACAAATTTCAGCATCAAGTTCTGCTTCTTCATATTCTTGGTCGGGGGCAGGCATTATAAGTGGCGCTAACACTGCTACCATTTCTATAAATACGCCGGGTATATACACGGTTGTAGCGACTGCTGCTAACGGTTGTACTGCTCAAGCAACATCTACTGTGCTTCCTGATGCCAATGCACCTATATTAACGCTTTCTTCTTCTTCAAATACTATTACTTGTTCAAACAGCAACCCTACTATTTCAGTGAGTACCGGTACTTTAACAAATGTATCCTACTCATGGATGCCTTCTTCAGGAATTAGTACAGGCTCCAATAGCGCAACAGCTACATTTACTACCGGAGGCTCTTATAGCGTAATTGTTACCAATCTTTCGAATGGATGTTCAACCACAACATTTGTTACCATTAGCACAAATACTAATGCCCCTTCTGTAAACAGTTCTGTGTCCAACTCCATTACATGTGTTACAAATAGTGCACAAGTTATTGCATTTACGACAGATTCTCCTGTAACTTATGCATGGAATGGCTTAGGAATAGTATCGGGGTTAGGAACAGGAACTATTACGATTAATCAATCCGGTATTTATTCATACACAGTTACAAACACTGCTAATGGTTGTTTAGCAACAGGAACTATTAATGTGGGCAGCAATCTATCTTTACCAATAAATATTAGCGGATTATCGGCTTTGTGTTCTGGTCACACAACAACACTAACTGCATCCGGAGCAACGAGCTATACATGGAGTACGGGTGATAATTCTTCTTCAATTATCGTTACACCTTCAGTTAATACAACATATACGGTAACAGGTATTAGTGGAGTATGTTCCGGCACTGCGCTTGTTAATATTTCTGTTAATACAACACCAACAGTAACAGCAACGCCTCTTACTGCCACAATTGCAATTGGCGACAATGTTTCTTTGAACGCAAGTGGCGCAAATACTTATTCGTGGACTCCTGCTGCCGGATTAAATAATCCAAATATTAGTAACCCTGTTGCTTCTAATACCATTACAACTGATTATTGTGTATGGGGTACTGCCACCAATGGATGCTCTGACAGTGCTTGTATAAAAGTAATTGTAGATGCTAATTGTGGAGATTTATTTATCCCAAATGTATTCAGTCCTAACGATGATGGAAATAATGATAAGCTATGTGTATATGGAACCCGTTGTATTGTACAAGATTTTCTTTTTGTAATTTATGACAGATGGGGAGAAAAAGTTTTTGAAAGCACTGACAAGAACGAATGTTGGGATGGTATGTATAGAGGTCAGAAACTAAACCAGGCTACTTTTGTTTATTACATAAAGGGCACAAAATATGATGGCTCTACAATTGATAAAAAAGGAAATATTACACTCATAAAATAACTTATCTATGAAAATATTAAAACAACTCAATATGAAAAAACCTCTTTTTATTATTATCGTTATGATGATAGCAATGATGCTAAAAACTCATGGGCAAGATGCTCACTTTACACAAGTGCAATATTTTCCACTTGCCTTAAATCCTGCAATGAGCGGTTGTAACTACGTAATGTCCGCAAACGCCATATATAGAAACCAATGGAAAAGTGTTGCTGTTCCATATAATACATTTGGATTTTCTATTGACGGAAGGCTTAAAAAAAGTCCTAAAGGACATTTTTTAGCCGGAGGTATTAGTTTTTATAATGATAACACAGGCGATTTACAATTTAAAACAAATGACGTTAAGGTTAATCTTGCATATCATCTGAATTTACAGAAGGGGCACAAACTCGGATTGGGACTATATGGTGGGTTTATTCAAAGGAGTATTAATATGGGAAACGCACAATGGGGTGCACAATATGATTATAGTATAGGACAATATAACCCAGCCGCTGCCAGTAATGAAAATTTAGGTTCCTTAAATACCTTTGTAATAGATGCCGGAACGGGCATCGTGTATAGTTATACAAAAAATGAAAAATATATGAGAGGAAATGATAACCTAAGAATTAATGCAGGGTTTTCTGCGTTACACGTAAATCAACCCGCATCCACATTCTTAAAAAACAGTTCTGATAAAATGTATATTAAATATGTTCTTTTTGCCAATGCAGAAATAGGAATTAAAAATACAAACTTTGCCATTGTTCCATTATTGGTAACGCAAATGCAAGGTCCCGGAATAGAAGTGTTGGCCGGAGGTTATATTAAATATTTGTTACAAGATCAATCTCATTATACAGGATTAAAAAAAGGATCTTCATTTAGCATTGGAAGCATTTACAGAAACAGCGATGCTGTTACTACAAACTTTATTTTTGAATATGATGCATGGGCAATAGGTGCAAGTTACGATGTAAACATCTCTCAGTTAAAAACAGTAAGCAAAGGGAAAGGAGCTGTAGAAGTATTTTTAAGATATGTATTACCAAGTCCATTTGGACCAGGAGCCAGCAAATCCAGAATTTAATTATATCTTTTATGAAAAATATAATTATTTGCTCTACATACTGCTTATTCTATTTTTTCACATTGTGTCTTGCTCAAAAGCCACATGAAAAAACTAAATTTTCAGATTCAGTAAAAATAGAAATAAAAAAATTAGGACACACCATTAATACTTCATTTGAAGAATATGCACCGGTGATTAGCGCTGATGGCTTGCAAATGTTTTTTACTTCCAGAAGACCATTTACTGAAAAAGAAATAAAGAAAAACAAAGAATCAAAAGAGAAAATTTATTTTTCCACGAAAGCAGATGAAAAACATGAATGGAAACAAGCAGAAGCCCTTCCAGAAAAAATTAATAACCCTTTTAGAAATGTTTCAAGCATTGCTGTTTCTAATGACGGACAAAAACTACTCATCTATTTTGATGACAATGGCAACGGTGAAATCTATGAAAGTTTTCTAAAAGGCACAGAGTGGACAGAGCCTATATCATTAGGATTTCCTATTAATACAGAATATCACGAGTCTTCTGCAAGTTTTGCACCGGATGGTAAAACATTATATTTTGTTTCTAACAGAAAAGGAGGACAAGGAGGACGTGATATTTGGGTTTCTACACTCCAAAAAGACGGAAAATGGAGTACTCCTGTTAACTTAGGCGAACTTATTAACACTTCTGATGATGAAGAAGCCGTTTATATTCACCCCGATGGTAAGACAATGTATTTTTCATCTAAAGGACATAAAGGGCTTGGAGGATATGATATTTTTGTTTCTACAATGGAAAACGGACAATGGACAACGCCTGTTAACTTAGAATCACCAATAAATACCGCAGGCGATGATGTGTTTTTAGTAGTAGAAGCTAATGGTAAAAAGGGCTATTATGCATCTTCCGGTAATAAAGATAAAGACAAAGATATTTATGAAGTCTTATTTACAAAAGTCACCAAAAAGAAAAATGAACCAAAACTAACTTTAGTAAAAGGTATTGTAATAGATGCCGAGACAAAACAACCTATTGGTGCAGAAATTACAGTAATTGATAATCAGAAAAACAGTGTGGTTGGCGAATATAATTCTAATAAATCAAGCGGCAATTTTTTAGTATCGTTACCGGGTGGAAAAAACTATGGCTTTAATGTCATTGCAGATGGATACATCTTTCATTCAGAAAACTTTAATGTTGCTGATACTTCGGGGTATAAAGAATACTACTTAAAAATAGAGCTGACAAAAATCAAAGAAGGCGCAAAAGTTATTCTTAAAAATATTTTCTTTGACTTTGACAAAGCCACATTACGACAAGAATCTTTCCCTGAGTTAGACAGAGTGGTTGAATTACTAAATAAAAATCCTAATATAAAGGTAGAAATATCCGGTCATACAGACAGCAAAGGGTCTGATGAATATAATAAAAAACTTTCACATGCAAGAGCTAAATCTGTTGTAGAATACTTAATTTCAAAGGGTATTAGTGCAGTTCGGCTAACCTACAAAGGATATGGCGAAGAACAGCCGGTTGCCACTAACGACACCGAAGAAGGAAGACAGATGAATAGGCGTGTTGAATTTAAAGTTATTTCTGTAAAGTAACATAATACAGTATTTTATTCAGAATTTTACTAAACTTGCACAAGTATTTTTTGGCCTCGTAGTTCAATGGATAGAATAGAAGTTTCCTAAACTTTTGATACAGGTTCGATTCCTGTCGAGGCTACATTCTTCAATAGCTTTAATACTTATCATTAAAAAAAATACTGCATATATTTGTCTAAAAAAATATGATATTGAATAAACAATACTTTGTGCAAGCTCTAATAATAGGCTTATTAACTTTTTCGGCTTGCAATCAAAACAATGCTGACTCTCCATCAAGTAGCGCGATGCCCAATGATGAGCAAGTATTAACTATTGATACATTTTCAACAGTACCGCCTGAAATTATTAGTTGCCCGTGTTACTTTTCTAACGATTCAACTGAATTTCATAAAGGCAAATACATTTACATCAGTGATCCTACTAAAATAGCATTTTTAAAAATAAACGGCATTCTGACAAAATTTACACAAACTGATTTTAAAACAATTGACTCATTAAATATAAAAGCACAATATAAAAATATTAATTATGAACTAACTATTGAAGCCAAGCTTGAAATCCGTGGAGAAGAATCTGCTTTAGAAACAGGAATAATAAAGCTTACAGATAGAAATGGTAAAATGATTACAAAGACATTCTATGGAGAATGTGGATGCTAAAATGTCTAATTAATACATAGGAGAACAAAGTACTAAATATTCTAAAAAATACTCCTAAAAGATTAATTAATAAATATGTATTGTAAGCCTACACCTATAACAAAACCACCTGTGCCTTTCCAATTTAACAACGCTACCTTATTGACATTAGAACTACTAGTGGTCATGTTAGAATAATTTACACCTGATGTTCCAAGATACATATTAATCCCAAAACGTCCGAAATATAGCATTGGCTGAATATGAAAATCTACATAAGAGCCTGTACCATAAACAGTAATACCATTATTAGGAACATTATTATCGTATGTAAGAGATGACCCTCCAATAGAAAGCCCTATTGGAAAATCGAAATGCTTGGTTCTAATTAAGTGTGCCCGTACGGTAAAAGCAACTTCAAAAGAATGTGCTGTGGGTGTATATCCTGTTACCTTATCTTTGCCTGTAACGTAATTATTTACCTTTACCTTTAATCCTAAACCTAACCACTTTACAACGCCATATTCCATGCCAAAATAGTAGTTAGTGTTCCCTGCTCGGTCTTTAATAATTGTATCTAAGTTAGTATTTTTAAGTTGGTATTTATATTCAGTATTAAAGATTTCCAATCCCGTGTTCAGATTTGCTACTAATGAGCCTTTATTAAATGATTGCGCTCTTGCAGATGTAATAACTCCAATTACTAAACCAATAGCAATAATAGTAACTTTACATTTTCTCATAACTTTTCTTTTTATAATTATTAATTAATTTTTTTACAATTAAATCTAAATCCAAACATTACATTAAACTTTACATGCGTTACAACTTTATCGTTTGAAGAATAAGTTTCATCTTTTTTTAGACCAAGCCCTAATGAAGATGATATTAAAAATCGATTATTTAATTGATAATAAAATCCATTAGTAATACCTCCTGCTATATGCTGTCCATCAGAGCGTACCGGGCCGGCTTGTGGATAATAAGCCATATTATAATTATTATAAACATAATCCGTAAGTTGATACTTAAATATACCCCATTCAAAGTATGGTCCAACAAAATATTTCAATCTACCTTGACCTGTAGGGAAGTAATATAAATCTATACCTGTAGCAAATATCTTACCTCTTTGATAAATTAAGTAATCTGTAGGTTCCGTTGCCAAGTTATTGTTTCCCATGTATGCAAAACCAATAGTTATAGGTATATTAACAGACCAATTCATATACTTACCCAAAAAACGCTGATAAGCTATTCCTATTGATGTGTTTACATATTGAAAAGCGTCCATACCTAAGTAATTTTTTCTACTTGCTATAACCGCAGAATCTTTATCCTGAGATTGTGTTTTAGTAGTTCCCGATGTGTTGGTATTTTCTTTGTTATCAGATGAAATATTTTCTGATACCCCATTCTCATATCTTATTTTAATGATATTAGATTTATCTATTGTATAAGTAGGCCCGTCTAAGTTAGTTTTCTTTTTGTATTTAACGCTTGTTTCATTTATTTCAAATATTTTTCCTTCTAACACCTCACCATTTTTTTTAAATATCATATCTTGAGCGTGTACTATCGTAGTAATACTTATTATCCCAAAAATAAAAATTATTTGTTTCATTGTTTTATATTTTAATTATTCAACATGTTTTTCAGCATGATAAGAAGACCTAACCAATGCACCGCTTTCCACATGCCTAAACCCTTTATTAATTGCATATTCTTTAAATGCTTTGAATTCGTCAGGGTGTACAAATCTTGCAACCGGCAGATGCTTGGCTGTTGGCTGTAAGTATTGTCCAATAGTAACAACATCAACAAGTGCATTATGTAAATCATCGATTGTTGCATACACTTCTTCGTTTGTTTCTCCAAGCCCAACCATTATGCCTGATTTAGTTCGCATACCCGTATCTTTCAACATTCTTAGGACTTGCAGGCTCCTATCGTACTTAGCTTGTATTCTTACCTGACTTGTTAATCTTTTTACTGTTTCCATGTTGTGAGACACAAGATCCGGCTTAGCATCTACTATTCTTTTAATATTTTCCCATTTTCCTTGAAAATCAGGAATTAAACATTCAAATTTTGTTTGCGGCGAAGTTTCTCTGATGGCTTTAATTGTTTCCGCCCAAATAATAGAGCCGCCGTCTTTTAAATCATCTCTATCTACAGAAGTAACAACACAGTGTTTTATATTCATTAACCTAACAGAGTTTGCTACACGCATTGGTTCATCCCAATCTACGGGTAATGGTCTGCCTGTGGCAACAGCACAAAATCCGCATGAACGCGTACATACATTGCCAAGTATCATAAAGGTAGCCGTTCCCGCTCCCCAACACTCACCCATGTTTGGACAATTGCCGCTTTGACAAATGGTATGTAATTTATGTTTATCTACAATTTCCCTTACCTTTAAGTAATTCTCTCCGATGGGCAGTTTTACTTTAAGCCACTCCGGCTTTTTATATTTTGGTTTGTTATCAATATCCTGTTCCATATACTAAAACCATCGTTTTCCAAATACTATTCCTAAATTCAGTGTAACAATAAGATGTTCTGCAGGGTTCCTTGCCATAATCGGTAATGCCTTAGGGAAGAAATCTGCAACCAATCCTAATTCTATTGCTCTGATTTTATAAGATAATGAAGCGTATTCAATGCTTGTAATTAGTTTCCCTGTAATGCCCGGATATATTTTTATCTGATCAAAACCATCAAGGAAAGGACCTCTGCCTATAATACTATCTATTGTATATTTATCAGGATCATATTTTACATATTGATACGAATGTATTCCGCCCTCTCCGGGTATTTGGATATAGTAAGGTTTAGCAAACGATAAGTTTCCTTCTATTAAATAAGTTAAGCGTATTTCTACTGCTTTTTTATCTGCTTTTTTAAAAATAGTGTTTTGAGAACCTACACCACATCTTAGCATCATAATGGTATTAAGTTTACCATAAACAAAGTTCTTATTAACATCAGCGGTGCCGGAAAGCCTTACTTCTTTTGGGTGTTTCATATAAGCGCCTTCTATTTCAAAAATACCTTTAAGTGTTCCCGTAATATGTTTCCCTCTACGATAACCAAAACCCCACCCGCGTGTGCCTAAAAATGCATGAAAAGATTGTTCATTGCGATATAAAACATTCAAATCTTGTCCTGTTTGAATCATATCTAAAGCACTTTGTGAAAAATAAATTTCGGGTATTAGAATGCTTAAAATGATGATTAATCTGCTTGACATATTTCTGCAAATATAGGATTTTTTTTTCATTTTATTTACCATATAGAGCGCTTAACTTTTTGCAACCTTGTCTCTATTACTTTCTGATAAAATTTCCTAAGGCATTCAGATAAAGTACAAAACCCATCTTAAAAGGAATTTCTCCATGATCGGCACCTGATATTAAATATTTGGTTTTATATATTCCGCTATAATTATCGTAAATAGCTTGTCCATGTGTTTTATAGTTCAAAAAATTATCATTCAGTCCATGCATCCAATAAAATGGTTGATTAACTTTTTTGATTAAATCAGCATTATTAATTTTTAAGTCGGTAAAATAATCAGCGGGCATATTTAATTGTGTTCCATCTTGCACCATAATAGCAGAGCTTGCAAAAGGGGCTTCAAGAATTAACTTAGAAGGTATTAGTGATCGTGGTTCAGCCGTGAGTTTTGTAGCGGGCGCACTTCCTAAACTAAATCCATATATAATTAATCTATTGTTGGTTAACCCCTTGCTTTTTAACCATTGCATACAAGCATCTACGTCTGCATACATTCCGTCTTCGCTTGGCTTACCATCGCTTAATCCAAACCCTCTATAATCCATCATCATTACGCCATAAGTATTTTTACCGTTTACATTTGCCAATAATTTGGCGCGTTGCCAATAAAAATCCATATTCCACTTATTACCATGACAATATAATATTACTGTATCAGTTGCTATTTTTGTAATATCCCCTATATATACTGCCTTTATGTTAGTACTTTGAGATTCTACACCTGGAATTTGTGATGAAAGCGTTAAAAGTGTAATGTACTGAGGCGGAATTGTATAAGTAGCATCTAAGATAAAGTCTTGCTGACCGGTATAAGCATCAAATTTATACTCCGATATTTTTTTATTATTAAACAACTGACTGTCTAATTTTAGGCAGGCACTAAAAGCAAGAATTACAGCGATAAGAGGAAGTGTTTTTTTCATAACTAAAACTTAAATGACACATTGTAATATACACCTAATGCACCATGTCCACTAATTCCGAGATATGTAACTACATTTGGTTGATTAGGAATGCCAATACCAAGATATTTGAGTTCAACTTGATGAATAAATTTTGCTCTATTCCATACAAAACCCAAATGCATGTTGGGTAATATATTTATTGGTTGTATTTCTTGATTAGCACGATATTTAGAAAATTCAAACCATGAATTTAAACCCGCATAAATATAGTGTGGCTTTTCTTTAATATGATAATAAACATTAATATCAGTAGATGGCCACACTCTAAACCCTATTCGATTTCTTATATTATACACTTGTTGTAAAGCAAGATTGGCAGTTATTCCAAACTTATTTCTATCTTTTGAATAAAGAAGAAATAGTGCACCTATATCTGTTTGTAAGTTACCAAATAAAAGCGATGTGGTATGCAGTCCTGCATAGGTTGTAATTTTATCTGTTAATCCATATGCATAAGATAAGCTGCTTAAAGGAATAGGAATATAGGTATTAGAAAAATTAATCAAAGGTCCCCCAAAGCTAAATCCAACTGCTTGTTGTTGCTTCTCTATTGGTTTTACAAATCTGGTAGGGGAACAAGAAAAAATCAAAAGATATACGCTGAAATATAGAAAAAGATTAACTTTATAGCTTTGCTTCATTGATATTTATTTTTAAGCCGCATTCAAAATACTTTTTTGGACATTCTTTGTGTCCATGAACGCCGCATGGTCTGCATGATAAGTTTTCAACCTCCAATACCTGTGAATCAGCAGATAAAGGGTAAAATCCAAAGTTTGTAACAGTACTGCAAAAAAATGCCGTAATAGGAGTATTTAATGCAGATGCTATATGTAAAGGAGCACTATCATTTACATAGCATCTTTTAGCAGTAGCCATTAGTGCAGCCGTTTCTATTAATGATAATTGTCCCGCAATATTTTTAATATTTTCTTTTTTGGATTGTTGAAGAATATATTCGCATAAATTTTTATCTGCCGATGCACCACATAAATAAATAACGGTCTTATCTGAAAATCTATTGATTAATTCTACCCATTTATGTGGTGGAAGTTGCTTTGTAGCCCAAACGGAGGACGGGAAAAGACACACATATTCGTTTTTCACAAACTCTTTTACCTTTTCAAAATGCTTTGGCTGTGGATATAGTTTTGGCAGAAAAATTTTATCTTGCTGTGTGATGTATTTGGTTAATGAATGATAGCGATTAATTTCATGAACACCCTGATTGAAAGCATGCTTAACACTATAATTCATAAAAAAAGAAAATATCGATTGAAATCCAACTTTTATATTTGCTCCTGATAAAACGGTAAGCATCGCAGAAGATGAATAACGATGTAAATTAATGACGGCATCAAACTTTTCGTTCCTAATCTTTTTTAGTAATGAAAATAAAGAGTTGTATTTATCAGCTTTGTTATGTGTCCACACTCTTATGAAAGGATGTTCATCAAATAAACTTTCGTTACCCTTTCTTATAAGCAATGTTATAGATGCATTTGGAAAAACTTCATGCAGTTCTTCTGCCACAGAGGTAGATAAGATAGCATCTCCAATAAATGCAGTTTGTATGATTAATATCTTATTCATCAAACAGATACATTAAAATCTCGCAGTGTTTGGTTTAATGATGTTTTTAGGTCTGTGCTTTCTTTTCTTTTGCCAATGATAAGCGCACAAGATACTTGAAACTCTCCTGCCGGAAATTTTTTTGTATAACTACCGGGAATTACCACGCTTCTTTCCGGTACATACCCCTTATATTCAATAGCTTTATCCATTGATACATCAATAATTTTAGTAGATTGCGTGATGACCACATTCGCTCCTAGTACGGCTTCTTTGCCCACGCGTACGCCTTCTACAATAATGCAACGAGAACCAATAAATGCACCATCCTCTATAATTACCGGTGAAGCTTGTGGAGGCTCTAAAACACCACCTATGCCTACCCCACCACTTAAATGCACATTTTTCCCTATTTGCGCACAACTGCCTACTGTAGCCCATGTATCTACCATAGTTCCGCTATCTACATAAGCACCAATGTTTACATAAGATGGCATTAAAATAACTCCCTTTGCTACATAAGCACCATATCTGGCAATAGCAGTCGGAACTGCACGTACAGAAATATCTTCATAATTATTTTTTATAGGAATTTTATCATAAAAAGAAATATCTCCTGAAAGTATTTTTTTGTTTTCTTGAATTTGAAAATATAATAAGATAGTTTTTTTCACCCATTCGTTAACCCTCCATTCGTTATTGTTGGACGGCTCTGCTACACGTATTTTACCATTATTAAGGTAATCTATTGCTTGGTTTATATATTGCTTGGTTTTGGTATCTTTAAGTAGTTCTTTATTATCCCACGCTTGTTCTATTACCGAAATAATTTCCTGCATAAAAATTTTTGCAGCAAGGTAGCTAATTTTTAGTTTTATTTTCTTTCAAAGGAAGCATGTTATAAATAACGCTCAAACCAATGGGCTTTACCGGTCGTAATTACTACTTGCCCAAGTTATCATTTCATAGTAAGCGTAGCAAAATTATATATTCTTACAAATAAAAAAATGATATTTCATATTCTCCTTATTTTAATTACAACAAATGCTTTGAGTAATTATTATTTTTTCTATTTATGCTATAAATTATTAATAAATATATTTTTTATCACTATATTTGTGAGCTAAAATTAATTATTATGATGGATAAGTTGGTAAAATTTACAGATTCGGCATATTATGGAGTAATGTCAATGTCTTTACTTATATGCAGTGTAGTTGGTGGAGCAATGGCTATGTTTGCATTAGAAAACAATCATGTGTGGATGCTGTCTCTTGGCTTGGCATTTACTATGTCCAATTTAGTATCTTGCATTTCCCAAGCACCGGCAAAATGGATAGTTGTAACCTTTTTTGCATCTAACTTAGTAAATATCTTGATTATTTTACTAAATCTACATTAGTTCCATCAAATTATCTACTCCCGGATATCTGTTGGTAATAAAGCCCTCTGCATGGTTAGTGCCAATATATCGAGCAAATACCTTGGCTTTACTTTCTATTATTTGAAAGAAATCTTTAGAGCTAATCGGTGTTTCGGGCTCATTAGATTGTGGATCGTAAAATTGTGAAGCAAAACAATGTAATGCCTCTATTTTTTTTGCAAAATACTTTGAAATATCTACTACAAAATCTGCTTTCAAATCATAATCTTGAATATAATGATAAAGAGCTGTTGGTCTCCATAGCGGCTGTTCTAAATTATTTAGTTGGGTTTTAATTTTTGATAGTCCGCTTAAAAAACAAGCTTCTTTTACCAACTGTGCCGCACGTCCGTGGTCAGGATGTCTATCTGATGGCGCATTTGCCAATACTATTTTCGGTTGATAACAACGGATTTTTTCAATAATTTTTAACTGATGTTGTTGATCATTTGTAAAAAATCCATCTTGCATAAAAAGATTCTCCCGAAAAGATACTCCTAATACTTTTGCTGCAGCCTGCGCTTCTTTTAATCTTAATTCGCCACTACCCCGTGTTCCTAACTCTCCTGCAGTTAAATCTATAATACCGACATCATATCCTAAATCAATGTGTTTAAGAATAGTGCCTCCACAAGAAATTTCAATATCATCAGGGTGTGCGCCAATCGCTAAAATATCTACTTTCATGTGGGCAAAATTACTCAATTTCAATTCAATTTACAATTGTGTTATACTACTAATAAAATTTAATCATTATAATAAACTATCAAAGTATATTTAATATTTTTTGCAAATTTACACGGATATTGCACCATACAAAAAAATGTATAAACCATTTATTTTATATTTAAGAGTTATTATTATTTCTATTTTACTATTTAGGCTTTCTATTTGTAATGGTCAAGATTCAAAATTAGATTCTGTATTACATCTAATTAATACATCTCATTCTGATACAATAGTTATTAAATCCTTAAATACATTAGCTTGGGAAATACGAAAATCTAATATAGATTCTTCTATTGTACTATCTAATTTAGCTCTTGCAAAAGCACTACACATTAATAATGAATTATTAAGTGCTTGTTCTTATTATCAACTAGGGATATTATATAGGATTGCGTATAATTTCCATGCATCTTTAGATTGTAATATAAAAGCTTATAAATTATTTGAAAAAATATATCCTCCATACGGGCAAATAGAATGTGTAAAAATATTTAATTCTTTAGGGTTAACATATAAGGTCGCTAATCAACTTAGTAAAGCTCTCAATTGTTATCTTATTGCTCTTGAAATTGCAAAAACACACAAAGACTCTACTTGGATTATTAACTTAAATGGGAATATTTCAAATATTTATGCCCAGAAATCCATGTATAAAGAGTCTGTTTCATATCTATTAAATGCTTTAAGCATAGCTGAGGGTATTAAAAATAAGGACTTGATGGCCGGCATATTACTTAATTTAGGGATTATTTATTATAATCAAAAAGATTATAAATCTGCATTAATATATTTTCATAAATCACTTAGTATTAAAAAATACATGCCTAATAAAGAATTAGAAATAGCAATGATATATTGTAACCTTGGCAATATTCATGCAGATACAAAAAATTTTCCATTAGCAATTTCATATTACAATATGGCACTAAAAGAATATTTAAAATACAATCAAGAAGCACAAATAGCCGATATACTTGGGAATATTGGCTCTACTTATCTAGATCAAAAAAACTATGCTGAAGGCATGAAATATATCAATCAAGCTTTAGATCTTAATCAAAAATTAAACTTAAAAGATGGAATTGTTGCTAATCAAACATATTTATTGACACTATACAATAACACCAATAATATTGCAAAAGCAGAACAAACAATTAATGAAATTAATAAGCATATTTATACATTACAAAATCCATCATCACTAAGAGATTTTTACTATTTATGTTTTGAAACGTATAAAAAGAAAAATGATGATAAAAAGGCTTTACATTATTTTTATAATTACATCCAATTAAGAGATTCTATTACTAATACCGAGAATATTAAGGAACAAATATCTACTGTGTTAAAATACGAATATGACAAAAAAAGCGCTACTCAAAAAGCAGAGCAAGAAAAAAAAGACATCTTTGCAAGACAAGAAAAAAAGAAACAAAAAATAATCACTTATTTTATTTCCGGAATAGGACTATTAATATTGTGTATTGCCTTTATTATATATCTTAGCTTTAAGAAAAGTCAAGAAAAAAATAAAATTATTAGTAATCAAAAGAAAATAGTAGAGGATAAAAACAAAGACATTCTTGACAGTATAAATTATGCAAAAAGAATTCAAGATGCCATATTACCTAATGAGTCATTTTGGTATAGAAGTTTACCGGAGAGTTTCGTATTATATTCTCCAAAAGATATTATAGCCGGAGATTTTTATTGGATAGAAGAATTTAAGAATCAAATATACGTGGCAGTTGCCGATTGTACAGGACACGGCGTTCCGGGTGCTATGGTTAGTGTAATTTGCAGCAATGCTCTTACAAAATGTCTAATAGAAGAACACATTGAAGATACTAACAAATTATTAGATAGAGTTCGAGAAGTTGTAATTGAAAAACTTACCAAAAACAATGCTGAAATAAAAGACGGCATGGATATTTGTTTAATTCGTATAAATAAACAGACAAGAGAAATTCAGTATTCAGGAGCAAACAGATCTTTATACATTATTCAGAATAATATCTTAAAAGAATTGAAACCAAATAAGCAGCCAATTGGCAATTTTTATAAATTAGAGCCCTTTTCTTGTGAAATAGTACAAATTGATAAAAACGATACCCTGTATTTACACACCGATGGATTTGCAGATCAATTTGGTGGATTAAAAGATAAAAAATTAGGTACACTAAAGTTTAAAGAGCTACTCACTTCTCTTCACCAGTATCCACTTACCGAGCAAAAAGAGAAACTATTATCTTTTTTCAATAACTGGAAGGGATCCAGCGAGCAAATTGATGATATTACTATTATAGGATTAAAAGTATAATATAACACAAAGTTAGTTTTTGCAATAAATAATTCATTTCGTTTCTTTGCCTAAAACTAACTGATGCAAATAGTTCTTTGTCCAACACAAAAATTAGAAGTAAATTCTTTACTTAAATACTTTTTCAATAAGTCCTTGAAAATAACCATATCTGAGAATGCTCAACATAACATTCAAAAAGGATTTCATTATTTAAATCAAAAAATTTTAGAAAGCGAACATCCAATTTATGGAATTAATACAGGATTTGGCTCATTATGTAATATCAAAATAGACGCAAAATCCATGACACAATTGCAGGAAAATCTTATACAAAGCCATGCGTGTGGTGTAGGCAATGAATTACAGCAAGATATTATTCCACTAATATTATTACTAAAAATACAGAATTTAATTTATGGCAATAGTGGCGTTTCATTAGATACAGTAAATCGGTTAGTAGAGCTATTTAATAATGAAATTTCTCCAATTATTTATCAGCAAGGCTCTTTAGGAGCATCAGGGGATTTATCTCCGTTGGCACACCTATCCCTTCCACTCATTGGCAAAGGAGAAGTGTACTACAAGAATGAACGATTAAAAACCGAAGATGTGTACAAAACTTTACGGTGGCAAAAATTAGTATTACATCCAAAAGAAGGGCTTGCATTATTAAATGGCACGCAATACATGAGTGGACTTGGTGTGTATATATTACTTAATGCAATTCCTTTATTCAACATAGCAAATATTACAGCTGCTATTAGCTTAGAAGCTTTTAATTGCAGACAAGAACCTTTTAATCATTTAATTGGACAAGTAAGATCGCATCAAGGTCAATTATTTGTGTCAAAACAAATTAATCAAATTTTATCGGGAAGCTATTTATTTTCTTCTTCTGAAAATAAAGCTGTTCAAGATCCGTATTCATTCAGATGTATTCCTCAAGTGCATGGCGCATCGTATGATATTATTCAGTTTGTCAAAAATATTTTTGAAACAGAAATTAATTCCGTTACCGACAATCCATTAATATTTTCGGAAGAAAATAAAATTTTATCCGGTGGCAATTTTCACGGGCAAATTCTTTCTAACGCTCTTGACACACTGTGCCTGGCACTGAATCAACTTGGTGGAATTTCAGAAAGAAGAACCTATCAATTAATTTCAGGGTTAAGAAATCTCCCTTCCTTTTTAGTAAAAAAACCGGGAATTAATTCAGGATTTATGATTCCGCAATATACAGCAGCTTCCATTGTCAATAGAAATAAAATTTTATGTTCTCCTGCATCTGCAGATAGCATTGTTTCTTCTAACGGACAAGAAGAT
The DNA here is from genome assembly GCA_039811645.1 of Bacteroidia bacterium. Taxonomy (GTDB): domain Bacteria; phylum Bacteroidota; class Bacteroidia; order B-17B0; family Aurantibacillaceae; genus BPGX01. The sequence goes on from JBDHZB010000003.1 coordinate 82,483, forward strand.
TATGTGAGCATGGGAGCAAACGCAGCCAATAAATGCTTAGAAATACTGCATAATATAGAAGATATTTTAGCCATAGAATTTCTGACGGCAGCACAAGCATTAGAATTTAGAAGACCAAAAAAATCATCAGAATTTATTGAAGAAATTCTTACTGATTACAGAAAAAATATTCCATTTGTTGAAGATGATACTGAAATGCATACTTTAATTAAAAAATCAAAATCTTTCTTAAAAGAAAATGCAATAGATTGGTATTATCGTTTTAGTAATTAAAATGAAATATTTTTTTTACATACTTTTATTAAGCATACAAATTAGCAGTGCGTGCCAATGCCCCATCACAAAGTGGTCTGTTGATGCAGTTAACAAAAATGACATTATATTTATTGGAAAAATTAAAAACATTGTCTTGCATCAAAATAACTATACGGTTGTAATTTTTGATATAGACCATTTATATAAAGGACAAGCATTTTGGCAGATAAAAGTTCTTTTTCCGGAAAATGATGAATGCGCCATTCCACTTAACCTCGGTGAAGAATGGCTCATTTATGCCTATCAAAAACAAATTAATACATTTTTAGTTGAATGGTGTGGATTTAGTCGAAAAAAAATTATTAACGACAATGAAGATTTTTTTATCGCAACACATCTCATTACTTACGATGAAGAGCTACATTTAATTCGTAAAAATTTTTCTGAAATAAAACCTCAGGATATCCCTAATTCTTTTGCCAAACAAAGGAATATCATTCCAAATAAAGTTCAGTTCTTTACCTACCTATTGCTATCATTAATAGGACTTCTTACCATTTATATTCTTATTAAAAAATATCTGAAATAAACCTATGGCAAAAAAAATAACCGAACAAGATTCTATATATCAGCATTTAGAAAAAATGGATATAGGAACATTGCTATCAAACATTAACCGAGAAGATCAACGGGTTGCTAAAGCTGTAAAAAAAGCCATTCCACAAATCTCAAAATTAATTAAAATTATTTCTGAGAAAATGAAAAAAGGCGGAAGATTATTTTATGTAGGCGCAGGTACCAGTGGAAGATTGGGTATTGTAGATGCTTCGGAATGTCCGCCTACTTATGGCATAGAATACGGGCGAGTGATTGGAATTATTGCAGGAGGTCATCGCGCTATAACAAAAGCAGTAGAGTTCGCTGAAGATAATTACGACCAAGGATGGAAAGATTTAAAGAAACAGAAAATTAATCAAAAAGACGTTGTGATTGGTATCTCTGCTTCAGGAGGCGCTGCATATGTTATTGGTGCTTTAACAATGTGCAAAAAAAATAAAATTATCACGGGTTCTATTTCCTGCAACCCTAAAAGCGAAATAAGCGGTTATGCAGATTATCCGATTGAAGTAATTGTAGGTCCTGAATTTGTAACAGGCTCTACAAGAATGAAAGCGGGCACAGCACAAAAGTTAGTTTTAAATATGATATCTACCTCAGTTATGATTCAATTAGGACGAGTAAAGGGGAATAAAATGATAGATATGCAACTTACTAACAAAAAGCTGATTGATCGAGGTGTACGGATTATCATGCAAAACACTCAAGAAAAAAATTATGAAAAAATAAAAAAGGCTTTACTTCAGAAAAAGAGTGTTAGGAAAACTATTGATTTTTTTAATAGTAAAAAGTAGTTTTACAATACTCTCTTTTTTAGTTGCTTTATTTTGATATTTTGAAAATATCGCTTTAAATTATCTCTATAAGGCTTATAAATATGATGTAAAGAGCATGGATTTTTTTCAGAGCATTTATTAAACCCCATACCACAGGCATTAAACTTTTCTTTGTCTTCAAAAAACATAATAACATCCAGCACACTCCTTAACTTTTGTTTCTCTGTCAGATAAAACCCACCATTTTTTCCTTTTTTTGAAGAAATAATTTTTTTACGAGCCAAATCCTGAAATAATTTTGCCAAAAATGGCGCAGGAATCTTTTCAATTTCTGCTATCGTTTTAATTTCAACACATCCTTCTACAGATGACAAATGCGTCAATGCTCTTAATGTATATTGTGATTGCTTAGATAACATATTACAATCCTTTTGCCAACATTATGCCCAGCCACACCATTAGTAATGAAAGTAATATTGTAATGCGCCCCGATATAGAAGCTACTTTACGGTATTTACCATATTCTTCTTCCGGTATCTCATTCCCCACTCTTTTTAAAATATATTTTTCATGCCAGTACACAAAGCTAACCATAATGGTAAATATAAATAATTTAATTAAAAAGATTTGCCCATAACGAGAGTGTAATAAAGTATCCATATCTATACCTCTAAAATATAGATTGAGTATGCCCGTAGCAAGTAAAAGAATTAGTGATATTTTTCCAACCTTAGAAAATATAAGTCCTGTTGAGATAAGCATTTCTTTTTTTGTACTGTTATTTTTTAGCGCCGGTATTAGCACAAGCGGCAGGAATAATTGTCCGCCTATCCAAATGGTAACTAATAAAATGTGAAAAAATACACTGATAGAATACAATAACATATTTTTTGCACAAATGTAAATAAGATATTAATATCTTATTATACTATTTTAAACTAATTTATTTTTGATTGTATCTAAACTTATGTTAATTAGTATAAATTTATGCTTGGAAGCACCGCCTCCTTTTATTTCAATATCACTTTGTGGAATATCCAACAATTCAGAAAAGTATTCTATAAGTGCATTATTAGCCTTGTTATTTTCAGGAGGTGCATCTATGTCAATTTTCAATATCTCTGCATCCAACCATTTGTAAGCTCTTTTTCTTGCATTTGGTTTTACAAATACTTTCAAGAGTGTTTTTTCTTTCATAGCAATACAAGGGCATCTTTTTTAAGTACAGGCACTACATTACAAATGCTCTGTTGTAAGCAAAAATCAATATCTTTATCTAAGTCTGAATTTTCCAGTCTTTTTTTATGCGAAGACATATTTAGGAATTCCTTTAGTTTCTTTTTAGACCTATCAAATACTAAATAACCAAGTAAAGCAGCATCAGAATTTAATTCAAAGTGATGTTCTGTGTATAAATGATGTGCTAACATTCCTGCACACACATAGTCTTCTAAGTTAAATTTATTTTTCCATCCTGCACAGAATAGTGTTACATTTTTATTTGATTGTACTAAGTATTTTATTACTGCATTAATATTTAAGAACGATCCTACAATAACCTCATTACCTTTTTGTTTAGCCATCTCCATGGCTTGTGTGCCATTAGTTGTAGTAATAACAATGTTTTTATCAAGCACTTTCTCTTTTGTAAAATCCAAAGGGCTATTGCCAAAATCAAAGCCTTCTATAGGAATGCCATTTCTTTCTCCCGCAACTAAATAGCCTTTTTGTTTGTAGGTATGTGCTTCCTCAATGCTCTTTACAGGAATCATAGATTGCGCACCATTTGCAAATGCAGTAACAATAGAAGAAGTTGCACGAAAAATATCAATCACTACTACGATATGATTCTTACATTCGTAATAAGGAAATTCAGCGGGGGACACCACTATATCTATTGTCGGCATGCTATTTTTTATAGAAAGGTAATTTCACAACCTTTGCTTTAATGGGTTTTTCACGAATGATAATAAATATCTCTGAATCTATTTTTGAGAATTCTGTTTTTACATAACCCAATCCTATTCCTTTATTTAAAGACGGAGACTGTGTTCCTGATGTAACTTCTCCTATAATATTCCCTGATGCATCGGCTATAGGATAGTGTTGGCGAGGGATACCACGCTCTATCATTTCAAATCCAATAAGTTTTTTTGTTACGCCTTTTTCTTTCTGAGTAAGGAAAATATCTTTTGATGTAAAATCTTTATTAAATTTAGTTATCCAGCCTAATCCCGCTTCTAAAGGAGATGTTGTATCATTAATATCATTGCCGTACAAGCAAAATCCCATTTCTAATCTTAATGTATCACGCGCACCTAAGCCACAAGGCACAACATTTAATTTTGCAAGCTCATTCCATATTTTTTCTGCGGCCATATTTGGAACATACAATTCTAATCCTCCTGCACCGGTGTATCCTGTATTAGAAATAATAACATCTTGTACGCCACATACTTCACCTATTGCAAAATGATAATAAGGAATATCGGATAATTTTGTGTTTGTTAACTTTTGTACAATAGCTGTAGCATTTGGTCCTTGAACAGCAATCAAAGATGTTTGTTCTGAAATATCCGTCATTTTAACACCATAAGAATTGTGCTTAGAAATCCAGTTCCAATCTTTTTGCATATTAGAAGCATTTACTACTAATAGATATTTATTTTTGTCCAAGCAGTATATTATTAAGTCATCTACAATACCTCCTTTATCATTTGGTAAGCACGAATACTGTGCTTTACCTCTCACTAACACAGATGCATCGTTTGATGTGATACTTTGTATTAAATCCAATGCTTTGTCTCCTTCTAAAATAAATTCGCCCATGTGAGAAACATCAAACATACCGGCACTGTTTCTTACTGCTAAATGCTCTTGATTAAGCCCCATGTAAGTTACCGGCATCTCGTAACCTGCAAAAGGTACTATTTTGGCATTAGCTTCAATATGTTTTTTGTAAAGCGATGTTTTTTTCAAAGGCATTGTTGTTTCCATTTTTTTAGTGCAAATAACAAAGTTTTTAATGAATTAAGCAAAATTTAGCACCAAAAATCAGCATCTTCTATCTTGCTTTTTTATACTCTAAATAATAATTAGCAGTGATTTGACTGCTTTTGAAATAGCATGATTTTTTCCTACACTAATTCATATTTTTTCACCACTTTTGCACTACTTTTTTAAGTTATGCAAATAAAACTAATGAAATCTAAAATACACTGTGCTAGTGTTACGCAAGCAGAACTTGATTATATTGGAAGCATTACGATTGATGAAGATCTAATGGATGCTGCTGATTTAATGGAAAACGAACAAGTACATGTATTAAACAAACGAAACGGAGAAAGAATTATCACTTACGTTATAAAGGGTGAAAGAGGCAGCGGTACTATTTGTCTTAACGGACCTGCAGCTCTAAAATTTAATATCGGAGATATTGTTATTGTTATTTCTTATACATGGATGGATAAAAAAGATGCTATAGTTTATAAACCAAAAATTATTTTTCCTGACACAAAAACTAATAAACTCTTGAAGTAACGTGAATAAAAAAATAAAATCTGCCATACAATATATTGTTTTACTAATTATTGGCGGACTACTCGTTTACTTATCTTTAAAAAGAACTGCTGTAAGTAAAGAAGAAATTTATAACTCGTTTTCTAATGTCAATTTTTTTTGGATTACCGTATCTTTAGTAATTAGTCTTTTGAGCCATTTTGCAAGAGCATATAGGTGGAATTATTTATTAGAAAATTATAATCATTCGGTTGGTTTATTTAATGGAACCGCATCTGTGCTAATTGGGTATTTAGCAAATTATGGATTACCAAGAATGGGAGAATTAACACGCTGTGCTGTTGTAAATAAATACAATAAAATACCAATAGATACAAGTTTGGGAACAGTGATAGCCGAAAGAGTTGTAGATTTATTTATTATGTTTATATTATTTTTAACTGTTATTTTTACAAAATACAATGACCTAAAAAATTTATTAAACAAATATATTCTAACGCCACTATCCGGAAAAGTGAATATGCAAAACATATTACTATTAGGAATATTAGGGGTAATTTTAATAAGTATCTTGTTATTTATTAATAGAAAAAAAGCAGGAGCGGGATGGTTTGGTAAATTCATTAAAATAGTAAAAAACTTATCTCAACCACTGCTTAATATACATAAAATAAAACGCCCCATAGGTTTTTGGATTTTAAGTTTTACAATTTGGATTTTGTATTTTTTATCTATGTATTTTTGTTCACTCTCTATGAAAAGCACGGAAAATCTTGGCGTGTATTCTATTCTGGTTTTATTTTTGTTTGGTACAATTGGTGTAATAGTAACCCCGGGCGGAATTGGTGCCTACCATTTTTTACTCACAGAATTATTGCTTTTTTATAGTGTAGATAAGTCTTCTGCCGTAGCATTTCCATGGATTATTTGGGGAAGTCAGTTTATTTTAATTTTAATTTTAGGAGGACTTTCATTTATTTTATTACCTATATTTAACCAACAAAAAAAATAACAATGTCTGATTTTGAAACCATTATTAAGAAAAAAATAGTATCCCACGAAGATCTTGTAAGACAAATTAATACTTTAAAATTTTTTGGCAAAAAAATTATTTTCACTAATGGGTGTTTTGATATTATGCATGCAGGACACACTTACTACCTAAATAAAGCACGTAGCTTAGGAGACATTTTAGTAGTAGGACTTAATTCCGATGATTCTGTGAAAAAATTAAATAAAGGAAGTCATCGTCCAATTCATACACAAAATAAAAGAGCTGAAGTGTTAGCATCTTTATTATGTGTAGATTTTGTTGCAATTTTTGAAGAAGAAACTCCATTAACCCTAATTCAAAAAGTTATGCCTAATATTTTAGTAAAGGGCGGAGATTACACCGAAAGCACAATTGTAGGAGCTGATATTGTGAAAAAAAATGGTGGAAGTATTGAAATTATTCCTCTTTTAGAAGGATATTCAACAACCGGTATTATCAACAAACTTAAGTAAACTATGAATATAAAGTATCAGAAAAAAGAAAAGGCGCTCATTTTATTAGAAGATGGAACTATTTTTGAAGGCTATGCGGCAGGAAAAAAAGGAATAACATCCGGGGAAATATGTTTTAATACAGGAATGACGGGTTATCAAGAAGTTTTTACAGATCCATCTTATTATGGTCAAGTTGTAGTTATGACCAATGCTCATATTGGAAATTATGGGGTATTAAATACAGAAAGCGAAAGTAACAGCATCAAAATTTCCGGTATGATTTGTAAAAAATTCAGTGATATCTATAGTCGTGCCGGTGCGGAATCCTCGTTACAAGAATACTTTGAAAAAAATAATATTGTTGCCATCAGCGATGTAGATACACGGGCCATTGTTCGCCATATAAGGCACAAAGGTTCTATGAATGTTGTAATATCTTCCGAACATCAAGATGTAGCGCAACTAAAAGAAGTCCTAAAAAAAACACCCGATATGGAAGGATTAGAACTTTCATCTAAGGTTTCTACAAAACAAAGCTACGAAATACAATGCCCTACTTCACTTTATAAAGTAGCTGTTATAGATTATGGCATTAAACAAAATATCTTACGACATCTCTCTCAAAGAAATTGTACACTCAAAGTTTTCCCATATAACACAACTGTTGATGATATTTTATCATTCAAGCCCGATGGCATTATGCTTTCTAACGGACCGGGCGACCCTGCTACAATGAAAAAAGAAATAGCAGTAGTTCAACAATTAATAGAAAAAAACATCCCGATATTCGGTATCTGCTTAGGTCATCAGCTAATATCACAAGCAGCAGGCTTATCTACGTATAAAATGCATAACGGGCATAGAGGACTCAACCATCCTGTAAAAAATTTACTAACCAATAAATGTGAGATTACTTCACAAAATCATGGATTTTCTGTTAAAGAAAAAGAAGCTGAAAATCATCCTAATATTATTATAACACATAGAAACTTAAATGACAATACCATTGAAGGCATTCAGCTAAAACAAAAAAATGTATTTAGCGTACAATATCATCCGGAAGCAGCACCGGGACCTCATGACAGCAGCTATCTATTTGATATGTTTATAGAAAATATCAAAAGACAAAAACAATAAAATAATAAAAATAACGTTTTTGAAAATAAAAGAATGAGGTTAAAGATATTTATATTTGCTTGTTGCTTGTATTCAAGCATTATAGCCCAAACAAATAGTATTGGCATTAAGGCATTCCGATTTTTAGATGTTTGTATGCCTGCCAGAGCAGTTGCACTTGGAGGTTCATCACTTGGTATTCAGGATAATGACATAAACCTTGTTTTTTCAAATCCTGCGAATATTACACCTTATATACACAATCAGTTATCTGTTAACTACAACAAATATTTAGCTGATATGAACTTTGGAACATTGGCTTATGCCTATCAATTAAAAAACAAAGCTATACTTACAGGAGCGTTACAATATTTCAACTATGGCAAATTCAAAGGCTATAATGAATATGACGAACAAACGACAAGTTTTTATGCCAATGATGTTTCTTTTAATATTTCATATAGCGCACAATTTAAGGATACCAGTTTTAGTTATGGTGCTACTTTAAAGACTATTTATTCTTACTACATTCACTCCTATGCTGTTGGTAATGCTCTGGATTTTGGCATCACATACAGAAAAAAATTCTTAACAGTTTCAGTTGTTGCTACAAATGTAGGTACTATTTGGAAAAATTATCTTGCAGGATACAAAGAAACATTGCCTCAAAATACAGCAATAGCAGTATCTTATAAACTTCCAAAAGCGCCATTCCGACTACAATTAGTTTATAATGATTTACTAAATTGGCACTCCGACTATGTAAGCCCTATTTTTGATATTCAGAACAATACACTAACAGGCGGCGGCATCACGATTAATGATAAAAAATCATTTGGAACAGTATTAGCCAAGCATTTAATTATCTCTAACGAAATAATTCTTTCAAAAAATCTCTTTTTAAGAATAGGCTATAATTTTAGAAAATCACAAGAAATGCGATTACCTGATGCACGTATTGCTAATGGGCTTTGTCTTGGTTTTGAAGTTAAAGTAAGTAAAATTAGAATTGCTTATGCCTTTTCAAAATATGCAGCAGGAGGAAGTACCAATACCATTTGTATAAACACCAACTTAAATGCATTCTTCAAAAACTAATTACACCGCTCTTAGTGTTAATATCAATAAGATTGCGTTAATCAGAAATTCAAGAGGAATTAACATTCCTAATGTGTTACAATGTGCATTAGATATTGTTCGGTTTGGAGCAGACGGCATTACAGTTCACCCTCGCCCGGATGAAAGACATATTAAATATCAAGATGTACATGAATTAAAAGAACATCTCTCTGTTGAATTAAATATAGAAGGGAACCCGCAAGAAAAAAAATTCATCACGCTTGTAGAAACAATTAAGCCGGCACAAGTAACATTGGTTCCGGATAGTGCTAAGCAACTAACATCTGACCATGGATGGGATACCATAAAACATAAAGACTATTTAAAAGATATTGTGCAACATTTTCAGACTTTAGGAATTCGTGTTTCTATATTTATTAACCCTGATGAGAAAATGATTGAGGGCGCAAAAGAAACTACAACTAATAGAATCGAATTATATACAGAAAAGTATGCTGCATTATATAATTTAGAAAATAATAAAATTATTTTACCATATATACAATGTGCAGAACTTGCTCATCAATTAGGAATAGGCGTCAATGCAGGTCATGATTTAAATTTAAACAACTTATGTTACTTTAAACAAAATATCCCATTTTTATCAGAAGTTTCCATTGGACATGCGCTCATCTCTGATGCTTTATACTATGGGTTAGAAAATACAATCCAACTATACAAACGATTATTAAATTAATACGAATTAATTTCCGTAATCAGATAAAAACTTAATTCTGGCTAACCTTATTTCTTCATCGGTGGCTTCTTTTCCAAATTCTTTTAATGCTTCCTCTAAACTATCCGTGTCAGATTCTTTAAAGTAAAGGATCATATCCTCTAATTTATCAGGATCTACAACATCATTTAAATAGTAATCTAGATTAATTTTTGTACCGGAATAAACAATAGACTCTAACTCATTTAATAACTCTTCAAAATCAATTTTTTTAATCTTTGCAATTTCTTCTATATTAATTTTTCTATCTATACTTTGAATGATTGATACTTTAAGTTTTGCTTTATCGGCAGATGTTTTAACGACAATATCTGTTGGGCGCTCAATTTCATTTTCTTCAACATACTTTTTAATTAGTGCCATAATGGGTTTTCCGAACTTTGCAGCTTTTCCTTGTCCTACACCACCAATTTTAGATAGTTCATCTGATGTAATCGGATATTGTGTTGCCATTTCTTCAAGAGATGTTTCTTGAAAAATTACATACGGTGGTAGGTTTTGTTGTTTGGCAATTTTTCTTACCTCTTCTTTTAGCATGTGATAAAGCGTTTCATCTAATGCCCCCGCCCCTGCTTTTTGAGACATGGTTACATCATCATCATCTTTTTCTGCTTCGCTAAAATCTTGGTCTTTAGTAAACATTACTTCATAAGATTTATCTAAAAACTTATGTCCTTGTTCACTGATTTTTAATACTCCATAAGTTTCAATTTCTTTTTGAATAAACCCATTAACAATAGCCTGACGGACAATAGCATTCCAAAATTTTTCATCTTTATTATCATCAAGCCCTTTACCCCACGCATCTAATTGGTTGTGCTTATAAGACTTTGCCGTAGAAGTTAAATTAGCCACTAAAATATTTACAACATCTTTTGCTTTGTGTTTTTCTTTTGATTCAATAATTGCATCTAATGCTATTTCTAAATCGTCTTGAGCATTAAATTTTTCTTTTGGATGACGACAATTATCACACATGCTATTACATCTTTCTTCTTGAAAAGGTTCACCAAAGTAGTGTAATAAGTAACGGCGGCGGCAAGACGATGTTTCTGCAAAAGCTGCTGTTTCTTGCAGCATCTGCTTTGCTATTTCTTGTTCACTAATAGGCTTATCGCGCATGAATTTTTCTAACTTCTGAATATCATAATAACTATAAAATGCAATGCAATTTCCTTCTCCGCCATCACGTCCTGCACGTCCTGTTTCTTGATAATATCCTTCTAATGATTTTGGGATATCGTAGTGAATGACAAAACGAATATCCGGTTTGTCTATTCCCATTCCAAAGGCAATTGTTGCAACAATTACATCTATCTCTTCATTTAAAAATTTATCTTGTACTTTGCTTCTGTCTTTTGCCTCCATTCCTGCATGGTAAGCTGCTGCACGAATACCATTAATTTGTAGATGTTCTGCAATTTCTTCTGTTTTTTTACGACTTAAGCAATAGATAATTCCTGATTTACCTTGGTTTTTCTTAATAAATGAAATAATCTGTTTTGTTGCACTAATTTTTGGACGTATTTCATAATATAGATTTGGTCTATTAAATGATGCTTTGTAAACAATGGCATCTGTCATCCCTAAGTTTTTTTGAATGTCTTGTTGCACCTTAGGTGTTGCCGTTGCCGTAAGTGCCATTATGGGAGGTCCGCCTAATTTATCTACAATGGGACGAATTTTTCTATATTCCGGTCTAAAATCGTGTCCCCATTCTGAAATACAGTGAGCTTCATCAATAGCAACAAACGATACTTTAAATTCTTTGAAAAAAGAAATATTGTCTTCTTTATTTAAAGTTTCCGGAGCCACATATAGTAACTTACACCTTCCCTGTAATACATCTTGCTTTACTTTTTTAGCTTCTGTTTTATTTAAAGTAGAGTTTAAAAAGTGTGCAATACCTCCTTCTGTACTAAATCCACGAACAGCATCTACTTGATTTTTCATTAAGGCAATAAGAGGCGATACCACTACGGCAGTTCCTTCACTTAAAATTGCCGGTAACTGATAACATAAAGATTTACCACCTCCTGTGGGCATTATTACAAATGTATTTTCTCCGCTTAGTACACTTTTAATAATTGATTCTTGATTACCTTTAAAGGCGTTAAACCCAAAAAAGTTTTTTAACGCTGCGTAAACTTCTTTATCACTAACGTTAGCAACGGGTATTGTTTTACCTGACTTACCGGAAGATGAAGTCTTTTTTACTTTCTCTTCTACTTGTTTCTTTTTATTTTTCTTTACTTCCGGCATTTCTGCAACTTGATTCATTATCTTAATTTTTTTGACCAATTTAAATAATTTATTATGATTTTAATATCTTTTATTTGTTTATTTATTTATAATTTAGACAAATGTAAGAATTTATTAGATTAAAACTAAAGTATATCTACTTCGGTTGATATAAATTTTGTTGTTTTTTTGGATCGGGTTTTTTAGATTTATTGTAGTTGTCTTCATTATTTCTTGCATCTATGTCTTCTTCTAATTTCCATTGATTTTTGTCTTTTGTATAAGCATCAACGCTACCATCCGGACCATAAAATTGATATTGCTCTTTCATATAAGGGCTTTCTGACTGTGGAGAAAGATGTTGAAAGATAATTTTTCCTTTTTTTTCATCATATTTCAGAGACATGGTAATATCTGTACTATACTGAAACATGATCCTTCTTGGATTTTTTTTAGGGATTTTAAATACATCTTTTCCAAAAACAGGGGTTCCATCTTGTTTGAAATACAGTACATCAATAAATTTTCTTTGTATTAGTTTCTCGTTACCATCCCAACCCAATAACAACCAGTAGTTTTTGCAATCAACAATTTGATAGTACAACATTCCAAACCATTTTTGAGGATTACCTACAAATGTCTCAATGCCCTTAACCGTGTGGGAAATATCTGTTAATTGGTATAATTGATATTCCTTTGTTTCTTTTTCTTTTTGCCATCGCTGAATAAAACCAAAGTAAATGTGTGTCCCATCGTTTTTTGGCAAATTCCATGTAATGATTCTAAAGGTTTTATCTTTATCTTCCAAAATAGAAATATCGGACTTTATATACTCAAAAGGATAATTAAAAGATTCCTGATATTGCAATATGCTATTCATTTCAGATAAAAACACTTTATTAGAATCAATACGTTGTTGTTCGTTTTTAGTCGTAAACGCAAATGGTTTTAGTTTAAGTAGATGAATTTCTTTTTCTTTTAGCAGATTCTTAATAGAGTCTTGAGCAAAAATAATATGTGGAATTAAGACCAGTATAGAAATTTTTAAATACGACATATATAGCAAATAATTAGTGTTTGATTATTCTTATTTAATACAAATTCTTCCCTGTCTTATTTTTTCTACTGCAATATACCATAAATCTTTATAATAATCAGATCGCTCCAAAATAAAATCGTTGGTAACAAATAGATTGTTTTTTGCTTTCAAAAAATTAAAGGTGATACCATTGGGCTGACCTGTTGTATTATATGTCCATTTTTCAGAATAAGCAGTTTTATTGATATTATCGGGTGGTCCAAAAATAATATAAATCATTCCCCTGTCCGTTTGCCAACCATATTTATATGATGTAAATAAATTATTTGCATCAATTACCCGTTGATAATAGTTTTTAATTAATTCTTTTGCTCGTTCTTTGCTGCCTGCAATTTGAATCCAGAAATTATCAATACACTGCTTGGTATTGTTGAGACACTGCCCATACTCCGACTTATTCATAATATATCTTGTTGCATACAGCATTTCTGCCGCATCTCTAATATTCGGGAAAATAGAATCTATGCCAAACAATGTATAGCCATCCGCCTCCTTCTCATCTATTTTAATATGATAAAACCCTGATAGGGGTGCTTTTAAGGCAAAATAATTATTAATCGAATCTTTTTTTATACGATAAGAAGAATCCGGATTGTACTCAAAATTAATATTGGCAGAAGAAAATGGGGGCAAAGCGGGTGTGTGATTATACTTAAACACATCTATATTCAGAGTGGATGGTATTTTTCTATGATATATTTTAATATTAGATTTTGCTGAGGCATAAGGTTTGAAAAGCAAACTATCGTTTTTTGTTACTAAAAAATTTTGTCTTGTATAAGGAGTGCTTATATTAAGCTCTGTTACATAAGACAATTTCTGTTTTCTATTAAGGTCAGAAATAATAATCTTCACATTATAGTTTTCATTATTTGATTTCACTATCAATTGATTAAATACTTGCTGCTGATTTTGTTTAATATAAATTACATCTGAAGAAGAATCGGAAAATACATTTGATTTCTGATTATAGAGGAAAACACGAATACTAAGCACTGCATAAAACTGCATACCGGTATCTTGTCTTGTAAATAATAAGTTACCGGGGTTAAGCATATAAAACAATACTGAAGTGGAGTCTGTGTTATGAAAAAACACAAACTTGGCATCTAGCAAATCTTCTGACATTGGGGTGTAGCTCTTCTTATGCGATATTGTTTTTTTTTGCGCCACACAACTATATGTCAAAATTATGAGTATTAGGCAATATGTAATATTTCGGATTTTAATTTTCATAAACAACTTACAAGATACTAACGATTATACGACATATTTTATTTTGAATACATATTTTTGTAATATTATGAGCAAATCTACCGTTTTTTTTAATGTAATAAAATGAGTTTAGCAAAAATTTTAAAATGGACTTTCTTTGTTGCTATAATTTTTCTTATAGTGAAGTATATCAGTTCTGTTGCAATGGATGTATTAATTGGGCTTATCATCTTTTGGATGTTATTGCCATTAAAAAATAAAATTAAAAATTATTTACAAAAATTTATCAAAAATGAATTTAGTAATATTTTAGCTGCCCTACTTGCTCTACTATTTCCTTCTGTTATTTTCTTTGGAATCTTATTTTTAATATTCCCTATTATTTTATATCAGATTAACTCACTTGCGCATTTAAGTTTTAATGATGTTTTTATGGATATTACACAGCAGTTCCCATTTATTGAAAACCTAATGAATCGCTTTGGCGGAAAGGGACAGGTTATCCAAGACATTCAAAATGCACTACATCAGTGGCTCAACCTAAGTGCTTTAGCTCAATGGTCTAATAGTATTATTGGTAATTTTGCAAAAGTATTAGTAGATACTTTTATTATCGTATTTATTGCTTTTAATCTATTGCGAGACGAATTAATTATGGAAAAAATTTTTCCGCAAATTACTGAATCAAAGTACGAGAATGATATCAATGAAATTCTTGCTCGTATTAAGGTAGTGTTAGGAAAATATTTTAGAGGTCTTACCATTGATATACTAATTGTTAGTGTGTTAAACTCTATTATTTTGAGTATATTAAATGTACACAACGCTTTCCTTATTGGTGTTTTATCCGGGATATTAAATGTAGTTCCATATATAGGCCCGCTGATTACATTAACAATAGGTTTATTTTTAGGTGTAAGTGGTTGTATTCTTAACGGTTCTTACGATTTAATCTTCAGCACGATGGTTAAAACAATCATTACACTTGTTTCAGTTAATCTCATTGATGGTTTTGTAATTCAACCTTACATTTTCTCTAACATATTAAAAGCCCATCCGTTAGAAATATTTTTAGTAATTATAAGTGCCGGTAGTATTGGTGGAATTTCTTTAATGATTATTGCTATTCCATTGTATGTTATTATAAAAGTAGTGGTTAAAGAGATTTTTGCGCATCGTGAAAACCTAAATTAAATGCCGAAAGATTTTTTTGCTTTTAAAAGATTTTCTATTCGGCAAGGCGACAACAGTGTAATGAAAGTAAATACAGATAGTGTTATTTTAGGCGTATGGGCAAATATCCCTCTCAATGGTTTGTTTTTAGATATTGGTTGTGGAACAGGTTTATTAACACTAATAATTGCACAAAAATCAGAACATGCAAAAGTCATAGGAATAGATATCAGCAGCAACGCCACTGAATGTGCAAAGGTTAATACAAATGCCTCGCAGTATGCGGAAAGAATACAAATTATTCATCAATCTTTACAGAACTTTACAACTCATTCAAAAAACTTATTTGATATTGTTATTTGTAACCCTCCTTATTTTTCAAAATCTTTACGAAGCAATTCTGCCGATAAAAATATTACCCGTCATCATGAAACATTAAGATTTAAGGAATTAATCACTTGTGTAAAAAAATTACTTTCAGATAGTGGTATATTTTATGTTTTGATTCCATTTTATGAAGCATCGGTATTTCAACAACTCTTACAAGACAATCAATTATTTATTCATGACACATTAGAGGTGTTTTCTGACACAAAAAAAGAATTACCTTATATCTTTTGTTATAAAATACAAAAATCGTTACCACAACAAGCGCAAACAAAGCAACTATTTATCAAGCACAATAACACTTACACGGCAGAATATATAAGCCTTACAAAGGATTTTTATCTTTTTGCTTAATTGATATTTTGATATTAAATTAAAAATTCATTTATTTGCACCCTAAATTAAGGTTCCGTGGCCGAGCGGCTAGGCAGAGGTCTGCAAAACCTTGTACAGCGGTTCGAATCCGCTCGGAACCTCCACTTTACACAATGCGTTTTTTAGGAATAATTCCTGCTCGTTACAAATCATCTCGCTTTCCGGGAAAGCCGCTTGTAGATATTGCAGGAAAAAGTATGTTGCAGAGAGTTTATGAACAATGTATTAAAAGCAAAGCCTTAGATAAAGTAATTATTGCTACCGATGATGAGCGGATATACAACCATGCCCTATCGTTTGGCTCTCAAGCAGTAATGACAAAAGAAGAACACTATAGTGGAACAGACCGTTGCTTTGAAGCATATATAAACTTAAACGAACAGTTTGATGTTGTTGTAAATATTCAGGGAGATGAGCCATTTATTCATGAAGAACAAATTCAACTACTAACAAAATCCTTTTTACCACAACACGAAATAGCAACCTTAATGATTAAATGTGCTGACTATGAAATACTAAGTAGCGAAGGAGAAGTAAAAATTGTATTAGACAATACAAGCCATGCTTTGTATTTCAGCCGCTCCATTATACCCTATATTAAAAACATTCCTATAACCGAGTGGCACAAACACCATAAATATTACAGACATGTGGGCATGTATGCATATAGAACAGATATTTTAGAATCTATTACAAGATTGCAACCAAGCGAGTTGGAAAAAAAAGAATCTTTAGAACAACTACGTTGGCTTGAAAACGGATTTAAAATATTATGTATAGAAACAACCCACGACAGTCATTGTATTGACTACCCTGAGGATATTGACCGCGTTTTGAAATTAATGAAATAATTTCTATCAATACTGTAACTTTTGGTTTAGGTCATCTTCTTGCTATCTATCTATATCTCCATAATCTAACTTAATAGATTTTATTTTAAGATATAATCTTAAAAACCCTATAAAGAAAGGAACATATTTTAATCCGCTTGGCAGTTGTAGATAATTTAATATTACTTCTGCTTTTCTTTTCAACCTTTCAGATATTAAATACATACAGGGCACTAATACTAATGTTAAGAACGTTCCGAATACAAGTCCAAAAATCATTGTCCAACTCAATGGTCCCCAAAACACAACATTATCTCCACCAAAATAAATATCCGGCTTAAATGATTCAAACAATCCTATAAAGTCAATATTAAACCCTACTGCCAATGGTATCAATCCTAATATAGCGGCAGTTGCCGTTAAAATAACAGGAGTCATTCTTGTAAATCCTGCTTGATATGCGGCATCAAACAAGCGTGTACCATGCTGTCTGGTATGTTCGGCAAACTCTATTAATAAAATTCCGTTTCTTACAACAATTCCTGCTAATGCAAAAATACCTACGCCGGTCATTACAATGCTCATATTCATTTTAAAAATAGCTGTTCCTAACAATACACCAATAATACTCAAAATAATTTCAGAAATAATGATTACTGTTTTTCCGACAGAGTTAAATTGTATAACCAACACCAATAATATTAATCCTATAGAAGCCATTAATGCTTTGCTTAAAAACCCAACTGTTTCTGCTCTGTCTTCTTGTTCACCGCCAATTTTTATAGAAATAGTTTTTGGCGGGTTAATGGTTTTTAAGATGTTGGTAATTTGTGCAATGGTTTGATTTACTTTTTGAGGATCTTTGGCATCTGAAGAAAGTGTAATAATTCTTGTATTATTTTTGTGTTTAATTCCGCCATAAGTATTTACATATTCAATTGTAGCAAAATCAGACAATGGAAGCGTTCGGAGCATACCACCCATGTTCATATCTCTAAAAGTAATTTTTAAATTTCTGATAGCTTCTATATCTTTTCTTTGATTATCAAGGTAACGAACTTGAATGGGATACTCGTCATCAATATCTTTTAGTTTTGTTGTTTTATCTAATCCATATATTGCTTTTCTGGCTTCTAATGCAATCTGTGCGGTGGATATTCCTTCGCGAATAGCCTTTTCTCTATCTATATTTAAAATAATTTCCGGTTTATTGTCTATAAAATCTGAAGATAGTCTGATAATATTGTCATCGTGCAATCCATTTACCTTTTTTGTAATCAACTCTGAATAATATTTTAGTTCTTTAAAATCATCTCCTTGTATTTCAATAACAATAGGCTTTGCCACCGGAGGTCCCATTTGTTCTTTTGCCACAACGATTTTTGCCCCGGGTATGCTCCATCTTATATTTTGTAATGCATCTAAGTACTTAGATGTTTTTACACCTTTTCTGTATTTAAATTCAACAAAATTGACAGATATCTTTGCTTTATTTGGATATGAATTTTGATCATCATCTCGTGGGTCTGTAACCGCAATTGCTACATTAGATAAAATTGCTTTAACAACGGGATTTTTTTTACCAAGTACAGAATCTACTTTTTGATAAACTTGATCGGTAACTTTCTGCGTAAATTCCGGAGCGGTTCCTGTTGGAAGCTCTATATAAACATATATATTATTAGGATCTCCATTTGGGAAAAATACAACCGGTGGTTTTCTAATGGCAAAGAAAATAAGAGTAAAAATAAATAATACAATCGTGTAGATTATCATTTTTACCGGTCTTTTCAATGCCCATATTAATAGTTTGCCGTAAATATTTTTAATAGCAGGCCAAATGCTTTCTTGCCACTTATCTATTAATTTGTATAAAAATAAACGGTGTAACACCATAAAAAATCCCATGAATAAAACAATATTGCCAAGAACTCTGTTATCTTTTGCGTAAGAAAATATTGCTATTAAAAAATAAACAGCAAGTTGTAACCAAGCATTACGATTAAGTTTTCCATAGTTTTTTCTTTCCTCATGATGAGGCTTCATAAAATCCACTGCAAAAACAGGGTTAATAATATATGCAACACATAAAGATGCAAATAAAGCGATGATTAGTGTAATGGGCAGAAAGACCATAAACTTACCAATAATACCTGTCCAAAACGCTAATGGAATAAATGGTGCAATGGTTGTAAGCGTTCCACTAAATACAGGCAAGAAGACTTCGCCGGCTGCCTTTTTAGCCGCGGTAACAATTGGTGTTTTGCCATTATCAAAAATACGGTGTGTATTTTCTATTACTACAATAGCATCATCTACAACAATACCAAGCGCTAATAAAAACGCAAACAGCACAATCATATTCATGCTAAACCCTAGCGATGGCATTATTAAAAATGCAATAAACATAGATAATGGAACAGATAAGGCAACAAATAAGGCATTGTTCACACCCATAAAGAACATTAATATAAATGTTACTAATAAAAACCCTATTACGATGGTGTTAATCAAGTCATCAAGTGTCATTTTTGTTTTTTCAGATTGATCACCATTAATAAACACATCTACATCTTTTGGCAAATCTTTTATTTTCAGTTTTTCTATTGTTGCATAAATTTTATCAGAAGCATTAATTAAATTTTCTCCCGGTCTTTTTATAACTTGAAGTGTAATTACATTCTTTCCGTCCTTTTTTGCGTAGCTCTCCATCTCGGCAATAGTGTCTTTAACAACCGCTATATCTTTTAAATACATTTTTGCGCCACTTTGAGAGGACACTAATAGGTTTCTGATTTCATCTACTGATTTAAATTCGTTTTTAATATTAATGGTTCTTTTTTGCGTACCAATAGGAACATTGCCCGCAGATATTGTCAAATTCTCTGATTGCAGTGCCCGTTCAATATCTCCTATTGATAGGTTAGCAACCTGAATTTTATACATATCTAAGTTTATTTGAATTTCTCTGGAAGGCGCACCAACCATTCTGACTTCCGTAATTTCTTTCATGCTTTCAATTTCATCTTTCAGCATGTCTGCGTATTTCTTTAGTTTAATTAATTCATAATCGCCGGCAATGTTAATGAACATGATAGGCATATCAGAAAATGCAATTTCTTTAATAAAAGGCTCTTTTGTAATATCTGTCGGGAGGTCTGTTCGTGCTTCATCAACTTTATCTTTTACTTCTTGTCTTGCCTTATCGGTCTTTACATCAGAATTAAATTCAACAACAATTAATGATACGTCCTGCAACGAAGTACTATTTATTTTTTTAATGCCGGGTATAGATTTTAATTTTTTTTCAAGCGGCTTTGTAATTGTATTTTCAATATTTTCCGGGCTATTTCCACCATATACAGTAGTAATAATATATTTTGGTAATACAATATCCGGGAAACTCTCTTTTGGCAATGAGATATATGCCATAATACCTGCAACCGCAATAAAAGCAGTGAGTATATATACCGCAATTTGATTATCAATAGCCCAAGAGCTAAGTTTAAATTCCTTAAATTTCTTTTCCATATACTTTAATTTATAGAACGGAGTTACTTTGAATAATTACAGGATCGTTGTCTTTCAAATTAACAGCAGATTTAATAAGCAAGGTACCTTCGCTTAAGCCTGATAGTATTTCTACATTACCCTCATAAATGTAGCCTGTTTTAATTTCTTTTTTCTTTGCTCTGTTATTTTCCACAACATAAACATATTTACTTCCATTTTGTTCTGTTTGAATATAACTAATCGGCACAATAATAACAGGGCTTTCTGAAGTATAGTTGTTGATATATAATATTGCATTTTGATTGGGATGCAGTTTTGCGTTGTTGCCAAAATAAACCTCAGCAGTAAAAGTTCTAGACACAACATTAATACTCTTTGATGTGTACGAAATCTTTGAAAAAATAGAGTCATTTATTTCAGGAAGTATAACTTTTACAGGGTTACCAATATTTATTTTAGAAATATATGCCTCCGGAATATCTGCTTTTACTTTTAAGTTATTATAATTAATAACTCTTATAGCAGGCATACCAGGCGCTACCATTTGTCCTACTTTTATATCAACTGCATCTATGGTTCCTGCAATTGGAGAAATAATTTTTGTCATTCGAATTTGCTCTTGTAAAGAAGCTAATGTTTTTTCAAGATTTTCTTTTTGAGCTTTTACTTGTAAATACTGTACTTCTGTTCCAATTTTTTGTTCCCAAAGGCTTTTTTGTTTTTCATACAATTGATTTACAAAATCTAAATTACTCTGTAATGCCTGAATAGATTGCTGAACAGCTCTTGAATCAGTTTCCGCAAGCACCTGACCTTCTTGCACAACATCTCCTACTTTTACATTTATCTTTGTTATAGTTCCCGGCATTTGAGATGATATGGATATATTATCTTCCGCATCTACTTTTCCCTGAAAACTTAAATAAGATTTGAATATCCGGGGTTGTAGTTTTTCTACTGATACATAAATAGCCTCAGCAGAATCTTTTTTCAATTCTGCTATTTTTGTTTGAACTTCGGAAAGTTTAACCTTCAATTCGCTTTCTTGTTTTAGTAGTTCCGCTAAGGAATTGTTTTTATTGCCGGAACATGCAACCAACAAAACAGAGGATAGTAATAAAATTTTATTTTTCATTTTTGTGTATTTTATTTAATTATTGAATATTTCCAAGGGACTTATCTAAATCTACCTTAGATGACAACGCATCAAACAATGCATTAAGATAATTAGTCTGTGCTTCTTTCAAAGATGTTTCGGCATTAATAACTTCTATGTTTGAGCCAACACCTTGTTCATATTTTTTCACAGAAGTATCAAATACGGATTGTGCTAATCCTAAATTATTTTCTTGTGTTTTAAGTGATAATAAAGCATTTTGATACATAACCAACGCAGATTGATATTCTAATTGAATAGCTTGCTTTAACTGCTCTATACCATATTGTGTTTTAATAACATTGTATTTTGCCTGCTTTATTCTAAAATATCTTTGCCCGGAAGTAAATAAATCCCAATTCAATGTAGCGCCAAGTATTCCGATATTAAACCATTTATTTTCAGATGAAAAATCAAACACATTAAATGTTACTCTTTGTGCATTTTTTGAATAAGATCCGTAAGCAATAATAGATGGTAAAAATTGAAATTTATATCTATTTAAATCTATTTCATTTAATTTCTTTTGGTCATTCAACATTTGATATTCTATTCTTTTTTCAGGAGCAAGATTTAGTTCTTTTATATCGGTAACTAATACTTTAAACTTTACAAGAGAGTCTGTTAGTGCTATAGAATCCGTTAAAGCATAATTCATCTGAAATTTTAAAAGTGTTTGGGTAAGTCCAATTAATTTTATAAATTTTTCTTTTTCTGTCAATAAATTATTGTATGCAATTTGTATTCTATCTAAATCTAATTTTTCAACCACACCATTTTTATATAGTTCCTTTGTATTATTATACAAAGACTCTACTTTAATAATATTAGCATTCACCAACGCTAATCGTTCTACATTAATTAAAGCATTGTAATAAGCTTTTGTAACATTAGTAATAGTTTCTATTTTCGTTCTCTGAATATTTTTTTTAGAGAGATCTACCAATTTACTTGACGCTTGCAAAGCAGACAAATAATCTCCACTAAATATAATTTGACTAAATGATATACCTCCCGTTGCATTATATTGTGTACCAAACTTAACCGGCATATATGTTCCCGGTTTACCTCCAAAAAACACAGCAGGAATTAATGATGTTGGTAGTTCAAAATAATCTTTTAAATCAAAAGAAGCACTAACATGTGGCAAGCCAATACCCGTATATTCCTGATTTCTGGCTTTGGATATTTTATAATCCAGTTCTGCACTCAGATTATTAATATTATGTGTTAATGCATAGTTAACGGCTTCCTGCAATGAAAACTTTTTACTTATATTATCTGTTTTTTGTGCATAAAAACTTGTCCAGACCGTTATAAAAAAAAGAATTGAAAAGGTCTTTTTCATATATTTATTTTTTAGATTTCTCATTTATATATTTATTCATTAGAGCAATTCCTTTATCTGTTGCAATACCATAGATAAAAAACTCTGTAATTTCTTTATGTGTATCAAAAACCGTCGTATTAATTTCTCTTAAAAAATCTGCACGCATCAATAAATCAATTTGTTGCAACCTCATGTAAGCGACTAATTTCAAGTTTACATTTTTCCTTATTAATCCTTGTTTTTGTCCTTTTTCAAACGATTGTATTAATCTTTCTAAAATATATTCTTGTTTGAATTTTTCAAAATATTTCCATGCTTTAGGATAATATGCTCGCAAATCATCAAATAGACCGGGATTAATTTCATTAACCATTTCCGAAGAGTGGTACATAATATGCAGCAATTCCTCTATTACGTCTTTTGCCTGCTCATGAACGCGTTCAACTGCTGCTCTATGAATCTCTAAATGGCTAACAAATAAAGAATTTACCAGTTCATCTTTGTTTTTGAAATACACATATAGTGTTTTTTTTGAAATCCTTAAATGCTTTGCGATATCATCTAATGTAACAGGTTTTATACCTCTTTTGAAAAACATTTGCTTTGCACATTCAAGAATTTGTGACCTCATTATTTTAAATCAGGGCGCAATACTATGGAAACTTTTATGGTTTTACAAGTTTCCTTAAAATTTTAACAATTTTTAGTCCTTATTTTTGACGCCCTTGTATTTTTGGGATATTATTTTCTTTGCTAATACATGGATGTTTATCCGGGCAATATTCTTTTAGGAATAGTGGTGTTATTTTATATTTTTTACTTGAGCTAACTACTATTATCCAATCAGGTTTGTTCCATTCTTCCTTAATACAAAGTGAATCGTAATAGCTTGCAGGAAAATCCGCAGGAAAAGAGTGATAATATTTCCATGATTTAAATATATTATACACGCCTCGTTTGTTTTTAATCTTTATTTTACCTTTTGGAGACGTAAGAAGCGTGTCTATTGTTCCTCCATTATATATCACAATTAATTTTTGATTGGCATAAGGAAAATACTCTACCGTATCTTTTATTGGCTTTCCGCCACATTGTGGTTTTTTGTATTTTAAAAAAACATCAAATTGCGCTGATGTATTAAAAGAAAAGACAACTATAGTTAATAAAAAATAGTTAGCAATAAATTTCATGGTATAAATATAGGTTTAAAATTAAATTAAAAACTGGATTTCTTTATTAGAATATGTTTTTAATGCATTAGAGGATAATAAAACATCTATTCTTCCATCAAGATGAATATTTATGATTTTTCCTTTATTGATTGAACTATTTCCATATTCTCTAAACATAAAATACTCGTTCCATCCGATTAATTTATTTTTGTATTGTTTATCAATTAATGAATATAAGTTCATTTGCAGCATAGGTAAATATTTTTCTATTGCATGAATTAACACTTCAATCACACTATTAATAAGAAATTCTTTATTAGTAAGATTTTTTAATGATGTGGCAGATTTACTTAGTTGTTGGAAATCTGTTTGATTAACATTTAGTCCCATTCCAATAATTGTTTTAGTAATATTTTTATTTTCCACTATATTTTCAATAAGTATGCCTGCTATTTTTTTTAGCCCATTATTATTACCTAAAATATCGTTTGGCCATTTCACTTTAATTTTATCATCTTGAATTCCACTTTCAATAAGGATATCTATTAAAACCAGAGATATCCAACAATTTAGAATAAAAATATTTTCTGCACTTATCTGAATAGGCAATATAATGGAGCACAAAATATTTTTTGAAGATTCGCTATACCAAGTATTACTTGCTTGCCCGCGTCCATGTGTTTGATTATCTGCATAAATAATTGTTGGTTGGTGCGTTGTTTTAATAATTGACTTAGCATAAGTGTTTGTGCTGTCTATTTCTTTCAGATGGATTATTTGCCAATTATATTGCTGCATTTTTTATTTAAAAAGAAAAAGCAAGAGATTTCGTACTCTTGCTTTTGTGTTATGTGTAATAAAAGATTATTCTTCTACTTCCAACATTTTAAATGGGATGCCAACAATAG
>JBDHZB010000004.1:0-107211 GCA_039811645.1 Bacteroidia bacterium
AAACCGTTGGCAGTAACCATAAGACGACACGCCAAAACAGTAATAACAAATAAAACAACTGAAAAATTATATGAACAGAATATTGGTATTAATCACACTTTCGGACAACGGAATTGAAACAATAAAATCCAATCCCGAATTGCCGAAAAAAGAAATGGAATTTGTTAATCAATGGAAAGAAGAAAACATTTTAGAGAGTTTCTTTATTTCGGTTTCAAAGAAAGATGCTATTTTGATTTTTAAAAATATTGATGAAATCAAGACAAAAAAACTGATTGAAATTTTGCCTTACTTCCCTTATATGGCAAAAATTGAGTATCACAATTTGAATAAACAGTTTTAGAAATTTAGAGAAAAATTATAAATAAATGTTTACAATAGAACAAATAAAATTAGCTCACAGTAAAGTGAAATCAGGTGCAGACTTTCCTGCATACATACAAGACCTCAAAAAATTAGGTGTAACTAAGTATGAAACATTTGTGGCAGACGGACACACCGACTATTACGGGGTAAACGATAACAAAATCACATCACCTGCAAAGTATGATGCCTTGCAGGTTTCAGAAATTTGTAACAGGGAACAATTTAAAACTGACTTGAAAACACATCAACAAGGAAAAACAGATTATCCTACTTTTTGCAATGATTGTGCGGAGTCAGGCATTGAAAAATGGATTGTGCGTTTAGATAAAATGACCTGCATATATTACGACAAACTTGAAAACGAAATATTGGTTGAACAAATTCCACAATAAAACGGCTACTGCCAACAAACAAATTGGCAAGAGAGCGGGTGAAGTGCTTCGTATGAAAGATTGTGCAAGGTTGAACGATAGTAATTCTATTCAACATTTGTGCTAAAAGTCCGCTCCCTCGCCAATTTGCAAACCGTTGAGCGGAAATCCCTTCGGCCTGCCTGTAGCAGACAGGGCTTCCCGCTCAACGGCGGGCGGCTTTGTGTTAGGGACAGCCCTTCGGGACTGTCCGCTAACAACAACTTTGCGCCATTGCTGCGCAACGGGCACAAAGCCGCCCGCCGTTATAGGTAGGCGGATGAGACCCGATAAACAACATGAGTATTGGAGAACAACATATAATAAAAGACCTCGAGCAAAACGACTTTGAATGGATCATGGTTCATTTGAAAAAATTGAGAACTTATCTAGAGAAGAAATCCGGACAAAAAATCCTAGACATTCCAGAACCAAAATTTCTCGACAAGTATTTTCCAATTGCACTAACCGACTTGCAAGCCGGAAAATTAAACGAAGACGATTTAATAAACATGTTCGGTGTGGGTTTCGGACAGTACTTCGAAGAAAAAGCAGACTTTCAATGGGTAATATATACCGACAAATACGGGACAGACCTAGCAATTCAACATCAAACTACAAAAGTTATTGGTTTTCCGCTATCAAGTACCGCAAAACGTTTGGATGACGAAACCGCCGGACACTTCGACGCAATTTTTCAAACTTTGACAAACTGGAAAAGCGAGACATAGCTGTATGCGTCGTACTACCTATAACAGTGTGCTATCCCCTAATAAGTTAAACATTGTTTGATAAAGTTAAAATAATTAACTTACAACCAACAAACTATGATAAAAAACATGAAAGATAGATATGGATACAATAGAGAAAATATTCTGCCCCAACAAATAAATAACAGGGAGATTTTAGTTGATTTTTTTACTGTTGTTGAATTAAATCGGTACTAATTATATTAATTAAAAACTAAATTTAAATATATGAAGAAAATACTACTTTTTTTATTTGTAATAATTACGGTTGCGATACAAGCACAAAGCACTAATTTTATACACACAAGCGGAAAGTATATTTTAGGTCCTTGTAATGATACTTTGCGTATAAAAGGAATTAATTATGCACCATATAATTGGGGCTACACTTTATCAGATTTAAAAATAAACGAAATAGCGCAATCCGGCGCAAATGCTGTTAGATTAGTTTGGTACTCAAATAATCCCGGGGCAAATGTTTATACCAATTATGTAGCTTTGGATAGTGCCATTAGCAAGTGCGTTCAAAACAAAATGATTACAATTCTTGAACTGCATGATTTTACTTGTGGAAGTAATGCCTCTGGCTTAATAAGTGGCAGCGCTTGGTGGACGAGTAGTTCTGTACTTTCTATTCTAAACAAATATAAACAAAGCATCATTATTAATATTGCCAATGAAGCGCTACAAGTGGCTTGGGCATCAAATCCTACAACAGCACTTGCGACATATAAATCAACATACCAAACTATTATAACAAATTTAAGAAGTGTAGCCGGTTTTGATTTTCCACTAATGATTGATGCTCCTGATTGTGGAGTAAATTCAGATGTTTTTATTACAAATAATACCGCCGCAGATTTAATCACTTTTGATCCTAAGCACAATATTATATTTAGCGCGCACGCATATTGGTATAGCTATGCAGGTAATGATAGTTTACAAATGGCAACAAAAATTAATAATGTTATTACACAAAACATTCCTTTTGTTTTAGGCGAAATTTCAAACCAACAAGATGATGTAAGTATGTGCCAGTATAATTTAAATTATAAACCGCTATTAAATTTTTGTGAGTCTAAAAAAATAAGTTGGTTGGCTTGGAGTTGGGACCATGATGGATGTCCAAACAGACAAATATCAAGTACGGGATTGCTTAGTAATTTAACTGTTTACGGAAACGATATTATTAATAACTCAAAATATGGTTTAAGCACACACCCCGCTGCAAAAAGCCAATTCCTGGTAAATAATGGCAATTGTAGTACAGCGGCCGATGTACACGAATTACAGCACACTAAATTTACACTAACACCCAATCCGTCTAATGGAGTATTTAAAATTAATACTGCCGAAAAAAATTACAAACTTATTTGTTGCGATATTTTCGGACATGAACTTGCTTTGAAAACAATTTCTGAAAACACATATTGTGTTGAGGCAACGAGTGGCATCTATTTCATAACTCTGTTGCAAAATAATTTTAAGCAGACTATTAAATTAATTGTAAATTAACCATGCTTAAATGGATTCCTATTTGTATTGCTGTGTAAGTATAATTAGTATCCGTACGCTATGAAACACCTTTTAATAATTATATTTATACAACTATTCAGCTTTGCTATTGGGCAAGATTTCTCATACCCCAATATTAATAAGCAAGGAAAAAGCATTGATAGTTTTATTCCAAAAGGATGGTCATTACTTGATTCTGCGGAAGGAGACCTGAATAATGATAAGCATAAAGATATGGCTTTAGTTATACAACATAATGATAGTGTTTTATTAATTAAAAAAGAACTTGATAATACCGATACTGTTTTAACACAGCCAAGAATTTTAATTATTTTATTTTACAATACAGCAACAAATCAATATCAGTTAGTTGAGCAAAGTAATACCTTTATTCTTAATCATGACAATCCGAATATGGAAGATCCTTATCAAGATATTTTAATTAATAATGGTATTTTAAAAATCAGTTTTCAGATATTTATGAATGTGGGTAGCTGGGGAATGTCTGATAATTTCTATAAATTTCGTTATCAAGAACACGACTTTGTACTTATTGGGGCGGATTATAATTACACACATCGCGGCTCAGGTGAAACAGAAAACCGCAGTTATAACTTCTTAACTAGTAAAGTAAAAATATCAACAGGAACTATTAACAATAATACGCAAAAAATTTCATGGCGAAAACTTAATATTAAAAAACTTAAAACACTTAAAACGTTTATACGCCCCTTTACTTGGGAAGTAGAAAAAAATTATTATTTATAAGAGTAATATATTCTATTGTATAAAAAAGTATTAACTTACAGCCAATTTTGAAGAAAGCGAGTGTTATAATTTTGTTAATCATTCTGTTTTTACAGGCAGGCGGATTATTTTTATTTTATAAAATTTATCAATGTGAAGTGCAGGAAGCAATACTCGAAACAATAAATAAAGCAGATGCAGAGTTTCATGAGTTAACACTTTCTCTAATAGCATTTAAACAGAGTAAGATAAACGACCATGAATTGTCTTATAATGGAAACATGTATGATTTTAAATCTTTTACTATTTTTAAAGACTCAGTTAGGGTGCTTGTTATTCATGACATAGAAGAAGAAAATATTTTATATAGAATAAAGGATTTAATTGAAAATATAAAACTACCGAAGGGTGAATGGCAAAGCAAAATTTTTAAGCTATTGTTACTGGTTTATACTTATTCTGAAAATCATATAATGCTATTTTTTGAGCATCTACAGGAAAACATATCCATACTTTTTATTGAAAATATTTTTTCAGTATATCATGAAGTATTTGTGCCGCCTCCAAAATGTTTGGTTTAAAATAATACTACATATTGTCAACTATAGTTGACTTATATTTTTATACCTAACTTTAAAATACTAAACATGATATCAATAAAAACAACAGCTATTATGTTGTTTGGTGTAATGTCTTATGTGCTGTCGGCACAAACAGCAGACTCATTAAAAACAGATAGCTTAAAAGCAGTGCATTTAAATGAAGTAGAGGTTACTGCTACCTCTAATCCCAATAAATCTTTATTAAGTCAGCCTACATCTATTGTTAAGTTGAATGAAACCGAGTTAAAACGTAGTGCCAGTCTATACCTCGATGATGCGATTAACGCAAATATCCCGGGCGTGTTTATGGAGAGGCGAACTATTTCTGCAGGGCAGCAAATTAATATTCGCGGCTATGGCAATGGCGTTGGTTTTAGAGGTGCCAGCAATAATTTTGACTCACAAGGATTAAAAATGTATTTGAACGGCATACCTATTACTGATGCAGAAGGCATCACCGTAATGGATGATATAGATTTTGGATCGATAGGTAATGTAGAAGTAGTAAAAGGTCCTGCCGGAACACTTTATGGCTTAGCCGTTGCCGGAGCTGTGAACCTTCAAACAAAAAAAGCAGAAAAAGGAAAAATATCTGTTGGTCAAGATGTGATGCTTGGAAGCTATGGGCTTCGCCGCCTTACTACCCGTATAGAAATTGGTGGACAAAATTCATCTCTTTTAGTAAATTATGGGCGACAACAATCAGATGGGTTTATTGCACATACAGCATCACAGAAAGATTTTGTAAATGTTATTGGAGATTTTCATCCTAATAATAAACAATCTGTTACAACCTATGTTGGATATAGTAATAGCTACGATGAAAGACAAGGTGAACTGACAATAGGACAATGGGATACATTAAACTATTCTGGTAACCCTGCATATATAAAAAACAATGCTCATTCTAATGTAGTAAGTGTAAGGGCAGGTGTAGGGCATACTTATAAGTTTAATAAATATATTTCTCATTCTTTTTCTGTATTTGGTACAGGAACAAGTAACAATGCAAGCTCTGCTGGCGGCTGGACAGATAAAAATGCTGTAAATTATGGAGCACGTACCACATTTGATATGCACTTTGATTTAAATGAAAAGTTTCACTTAAATGGTATAACAGGCGGAGAAATTCAACAACAAATTGCACAAACGGTTGGATACGGTATGACAGCACCTAATCTGCCAAGTTATACTTATAATATCATCGGTTCTGTAAAAAGTAATCAATTTACACGATGTGAGACATCTTCTCTTTTTTCTGAATGGACATTAGTGATGCCAAAAGACCTTTCTGTAACAGCAGGTTTAGGACTAAGCACCATGCTTATTACATTAAATGACAGAGTATATGTAACCGGTGCTACTAAAAACCCGACATATTCTAAGGGCTACGACCACTTGTTTTCTCCCCATTTTGCCGTAAATAAAATATTTAGTAAAAAACTATCTGTATATGCCTCTTATTCTACAGGATATAAAGCTCCCACAAGTTCTATTTTCTTTATTCCTACAACGGGTCAAATTAATAGCGGCTTAGTACCGGAAAAAGGAACACAAATTGAAATAGGAACAAAGGGGGACTTACTAAAAGAAAAATTACATTATGAAGTAGCTATTTTTAGCGCGCAGTTTACTAATAAAATGACTTCTATTGCCGTACCATTAGCGCCTCCTTTGGTGGGGACAGCATATACATATATTGCTAATCGTGGTGGACAAGATGATAAAGGGGTAGAAGCTTTGGTAAAATACCTTGTATATAAATCAGAAGGGTTTGTAAAAGATATAAGAATATTTACTAACTTCTGCTATTCCAATTTTAAATATACAAACTATGCGTATCAAACATTAAGTCCTGATAAAAAAAGTGCTGTAATTACAGATTATAGTGGAAATGCTGTAGCAGGAGTTGCTCCCATTACTGCAAATGCAGGAATTGATGTTAGTACAAAAATTGGTGTGTATGCTAATGTCAATTATATGTATAGAGATGCTATGCCGTTTACATCAGATGGATTAAATACAACACACCCTTATGGTTTATTAAATTCTAAACTAGGCATTCGCTATGTCATTGCGAAACACTTTGACATAGATCTTTTTATGGGAGCAGTTAATATGACTAACACGCAGTATGCTTATATGGTATTTGTTAATCAATTACCTGATGCATACATTCCTGCACCAAATAAAATAAACTATTTTGGAGGAATCAATTTTAAATATATCTTTTAAATTAATCATTATAAAGGGAGATGACAATGATACATCTCCCTTTTATATTTTATCATTATGAAGAAATTTATTCTTATTATTTCCATTGCTTTTACAGCATGCGGCCGCTATAGTAATGAAGAGCAAAAACAAGAACACAAAGAACGTATTGTTTGTATTTCAAAGCAATATAGTGAAATTATTTATGCGCTTGGTGCACAGCAAGATATTGTAGCGGTTGATCTTTCTAGCACATATCCGCCGGAAATAAAAAAATTGCCAACTGTTGGTTACCATCGTGCTTTAAGTGTGGAAGGTGTCTTAGCAGCAAAACCTACCCTTATTTTCCATGATAATAATATTGGTCCGGAGCATGTGATAAAGCAACTTATGGATTTAAAAATTCCAATGAAAACATTTATAAAAGGCACAACCATTGATAGTACTAAACTTTTAATAAAAGAAATGGGAGTGTATTTTCATAAGGAGCGACAAGCAGATTCACTTTGTAAGAAATTAGATAAAGACTTAGATGATGCACTAGAACACGTAAAGCAATATCAAAATAAAACTAAGGTGCTTGTTATTCACTTTGGGCAAGCAAACAATGTTTATTTAGTAATGACAAAAAACAGTATTACTGCAAAAATGATAGCGTGGGCAGGTGGAGAAATAGCAATAGATGGCAAGCGAGGTATGAGTCCACTATCTGCAGAGGTGGTGGCTGCTGCAGATCCTGATGTAATTCTTCTTACAGATTTTGGTTACGATCGGCTTGGAACAAATGAAAAAATAAAGGAATTGCCTGGTATAGCAGGTACGAAAGCAGCAAAGAACAATCGTATATATAGAATAGAAGAACATGATTTGGTATATTTTGGACCACGTACAGGAGAAAATACATTGATGCTTCAAAAAATAATTCATTAGGGTGCAGCTACAAAAAACTTATAAAGGTATTTTTTTTATTTTACTATTACTGCTTGTTATTATTTCTTTATTATCTATTCGCTATGGAGCAGTAAGTGTTAGTTTAAACGAAATATTTTCGGCATTAAAAAAATATTTTTCTTTACAAAACGATATGACCTTAAATGAACGGATATTTATGGATATCCGTTTGCCACGCGCAATACTTTGTGTTTTAGTAGGGGCAAGTTTAGCTGTGGGAGGCGTGCTTATGCAAGCGCTTTTTAGAAACCCTATTGTAGAACCCGGATTAGTAGGAACTTCTAGCGGGGCGGCATTTGGCGCTGCTTTATATTTTGTTTTAGGTGCTGTTTTTAAATTTGATGCAGGAGAATGGACACTTCCTATTACTGCTTGTGTGGGGGGAATTCTTTCTACATTTTTAGTATTAATATTGTCACGCTCAAAGCAATCAGGAAAAAGTTCTATTGTTGCCCTTTTATTAATAGGTATTGCTATTAATGCTTTGTTTATGAGTGGTGTGGGATTTTTATCTTATATAGCACGAGATCCTCAAGCTCGGTCTATTACTTTTTGGGGCTTAGGAACGCTTTCCGGGGCAAACTGGCATTCCGTTATTATTGTAGGAATATCTACTATAGTTTGTATAACAGCAGCAATGCGTTATGCAAAGCAACTTAATACTTTGATGCTTGGTGAAGATGAGGCGCAATTTCTTGGTGTTAATATCAAGCAAATGAAGCGTAATGTACTACTGATTAATGTACTACTGATTGCTGTCGCTACTGCATTTGTTGGTATTATTAGTTTTGTTGGATTAATTGTACCACATTTATTACGCATGTTAAATGGCTCTGATAATAAATTTCTTATTCGTAATAGCGCAATACTTGGAGGTATATTATTAAGCATGGCAGATTTAATGGCACGCATGTTGCTTCGCCCGGCAGAGTTACCGATTGGTATTATAACATCAATAGTGGGCGTTCCTGTTTTTATTATTCTATTACGTAAAAAAGATTATTTTTTCTAATGCTTTTAGTAAAAAACGTAACATATTATATTGGCTCAGAAAAGAAAAAACTGCTAAATAATATTTCGGTAGAATTTAGCCCGGGTAAATTAAATTTAATTATCGGGCCAAATGGTGCAGGAAAATCTACACTTATAAAAGCAATATGTGGACAAATACACCCACAGCAAGGAGATATTTTTTATGGAGAAAAAAATATTAATAAAATATCTGTTGCCAATATGGCAAAAATACGTTCGGTACTTTCACAAAATATAGAACTAAGCTTTCCGCTTACTGTTACCGAAGTGGTAATGATGGGTAGATATCCGCATTTTACAGCTAACCCAACCGAAAAAGATATTATAGCTTGCAAGGAAGCAATGAAATTATTTGATGTTTTGAGTATGGCGGATAGAAATTTTATGACATTGAGTGGTGGTGAAAAACAACGTGTTCATTTTGCGAGGGTTCTTTCACAAATTTGGTATCCCATCAAAGATAATTACAGATATTTAATTTTAGATGAGCCACTTACATTTTTAGATGTTCATTATCAATTTGATTTTATGTATAAAATTCAACGGCTGCTTAAAAATAATGACATTATTGTAATAGGCGTGGTACACGATTTAAATCTTGCTGCAAAATTTGGAGACCAAATTACAGTACTTAAAAATGCAAGCATATTAACCAATGGAACTAAGGAAGCAGTGCTGACCAAAGAACATATACAATTAGCCTATCAATTAGAGCCTATTATTCACAAAGAAGGAGAAAAAATATTTCTTTTCTTTGATTAAATAAAATATATTTTCCCCTATAAATTAATGGTAAGAAATTTTTTATTTCATAGAGTAAATCCGAAAAGAGATATATTGTGGGATCCAATGGATGTTGCTCTGTTTGAAAAGTGTATAAAATATATTTCAAATAAATATGAAGTTGTACCGTTGGAAGATATAGCATTTACAAACCATTTATATTCAGTAAATAAATATGCTACAATCATGTTTGATGATGGCTATAAAGATAATATTGAATATGCCGCTCCTATTTTAGATAAATATAAATGTAAAGCATCTTTTTACGTTGTAACAAACTGCATAGATAATAATACATTAACATGGACGCATACTTTAGACTATTTGTTTCAACATACAAACAAACAAAAAATAGATTTAGATTTTGACTTTTTACCCACTGAACTTAGGCGTAAAAAGTTATTATCCACAGATGATAGAATATTTTATGCAAGGAAATTAAAATCGGCATTAAAAAAAATATCTTATAGAGATAGAAGATTGGTTTTAGACAGAATAAAATATTCTTATACAGACGTTAAAATGCCAAAATTAATGATGAATTGGACAGATTTAACGGAATTAAAAAATGCAGGACACTATATAGGCTCTCATACAGTAACACACGCAATGCTAGGAACAATGACTAATGAAGATGAGATAAATAACGAGTTATTACAATCGGGGAATAAAATAAAGCAAAACCTTGGGTTTTTTCCGATAACAATTTCGTACCCCGTTGGTAGCTATAACGAGCAGATAAAAATATTAGCGCAAAAAGCAGGATATAAACTTGGACTTGCCGTTAAACAAAATATATTTAATCCTTATAAAGAAGATTTATTTGAAATTCCGCGAATAGAATTGTATAACGAATCGTGGTTTAAAACTAAATTAAGAATATCAAATACATTAGAAAATATAAAAAAAATTATTGGATATAAATGAAAGTTTTACTTTGGATAGGGAATGAGCCAAATCAAAAAGCGCTTGCAAATAAAATACATTCTATAATACCATTATCCGGGATTATTACAGAAAGTAGAACGCACAAAAAATCATTAGCACCAAAATTTATTATAGAAAAAATAATAGAAAAAATATTTTTATCTGCCATTGGAAAAGCGTGGAGTTCTATGAAAACGCATTACAACAATAAGTATTCACAGTACCCTATGGTTCCTAACTTAGATGTAGAAAATATAAACTCTGAAGACGCTCTTGAATTTTCAAAAAGTATAAATCCGGATTTAATTATTGTTTCGGGTACAAGATTGATTAAAGAAAAAATGTTAGCATTAAAGCCCACTATTGGAATACTCAATTTACATACGGGCTTATCTCCATATATAAAAGGAGGTCCAAATTGTACTAATTGGTGTATAGCAACTAAGCAATTTCATTTAATCGGCAATACAATTATGTGGATTGATACCGGTATAGATACAGGAAATATTTTAACCACTGAGTTTACAGATTTAAATGGTAACGAAACACTTAATGAGCTACATTTAAAAGTAATGGAACATGCTCATGCATTGTATATAAAAGCTATACGCTCTGTAATAACCGGAAATAAAAAATCAGTTTCTCAATCAGAAATTGCAACCGGTACAACCTATTTTAATAAAGACTGGACACTTAAACAAAGAATTAATTTGATTAGAAACTACAAGCTATTAAAAACATTTGTTACATCCGGGAAAATGGTAGAGCATAGACGTAAAATTAAAATAATAGAACTATAATTGTTACACATTGTTTATTCACCTAACTTTTATCTATACTAAACTAAATTAGGAAAATTAAATAAGTTATGTCAATTTTGTCAAACGATATATTTTCTGTTAAGAAAATAGAATAAAAAGAAATGGCGAATAATTGCTTTACAATTGATTTTGAAGACTGGTATCAAGGTATAGAACTACCCTTTGAAAAATGGAATGAGCATGAACGACGAATAGAAAGAGGATTCTATAAAGTTTTGGAGTTACTTGAAAAACACAATAGTAAAGCTACTTTTTTTACACTGGGGTGGATTGCAGAAAATTATCCCCAATTAATTAAAGAAATAGCTGCTGCCGGACATGAATTAGGTTCACACGGATACTCTCACGAAAAAGTTTACAATCAATCTAAAGATGAATTTAGAAAGGAAATACGTCTTACAAAAAATATTATTGAGCAAATAACAGGAAAGGAAGTAACAACACACCGTTCTCCTTTTTTTTCTATTACATCTAAAAGTTTGTGGGCACTGGATATTCTTGCTGAAGAAGGCTATAAAATAGATTGCTCCATATCTCCTATTAAAACATGGCGTTACGGTATTTCAACCTGCCCCGATTCTATTTTTAAAATCACCGAGAATAATCTGATTGAATTTCCGGTTTCACGATTTTCTTTTTTAAGAAAAAATTGGGCTGTTGGAGGCGCTTATTTTAGAATATTTCCCTATCTCTTTACTGCAAATGGCATGTTACAGCGTCTAAAAAATAATTTACCAAATATGTTCTATATACACCCGTGGGAGTATGACCCGCAGCACCCACGTGTTAAGTTTGAACGAAAAGCAATGCTGACACATTATGCAAACCTAAAAAAAACATATCATAACACTGAACGATTGCTAAGTAAATTTAAATTTGAAACCGTAACTAATATAGTAAAAGCACATGAGCAACAAGGAAACGTCAAAAGCATCAGCATACAGGTTTTGCAAGATTGAAGCGTCTGAAAATATTGATGCACTGTTGGAGCAAATCCAGATTATTTTAAATGAAGGCGACTCTCATAATGCTTCCGTGTTTCAAAAAGAGCATTGGCAATGGCAGTATAAAAATCTTCCAACGCATAAGGCATTAATTTATACTGCATACAATAAACAAGATAAAATTGTGGGATATTACCACGTGCCGATATACAAAGGTGTTATTGATAAGCAAGAAAAAATATTTGCAATGGTGCAAGATGTTGCCGTGAGTGCCTCAGAACGAGGGCAAGGATTGTTTAGACAATTAGCCATATATGCCAATAACGATATGCTTAATCATAATATTAATATTGCTTATACATTTCCAAATAAAAAAAGCATTCATACTTTTATAAAATATAATAATTACCAATTTGTTGCGGCTTATCACACCTATTTGTTGCCAATAAATACAGATAAACTTATTAAAACAAAAATTAAAAATCCTTTACTCAGATTTTTTATCGGCGCCCTTTTAAAGAGTTATGCTCAATGTACTAAGACAAAAATAATACCCATAGAAAAATTAACGATTTCAACACAAGTTACAGAAGATATAAGTACGTACTATAACCAATTTTCTTCATCTGCTGCTATTCATTTACAAAGAGATTTTAATTATTTAGACTGGAGGTACAATAAAAAAATAATAGCAACACATAAAATTATTTCTATAAAAAAAGACAATGAAATAATAGCTTCCGGTATTTTTAAACTTGATGAAATAATGGGTGCTGATGCAATTGTGTTAATGGATTTTGCTTTTAAAACAGAATTAGATATGATACAGTTGTTACATTCTGTGCGTGCGTATGCAAAGGATATTTTTAATAAAGATACAGCAATGATTTTTACGGCATTTCTTGACACACGGTTTTTAAGGAAAAAGAAAAATGGCTTTATTAAAATTCCGAAACGATTTAATCCGCGACCATTGAATCTTTTAGTAAGGCAATTGAATTATCAAAGTAATGATTGTTTAAATGCTGATAATTGGTTAGCGACTTTAACCGATTGGGATGTTTTTTAATTTATAGTTAAAAAGCCAATTGATATTGTAAAACAATACAACTTTTACGAGCATTTTCTTTTAAATCACCGCTGCTGTTTTTGGCAAAGTATGGTCGGTTTTGATAATTGAGCGTGAACTTTGCATTATGTCCTTTTATTAACCAATTAATGCCTGCATCAAAAACTAACATGGGTTCATTTTTTAAGCCGCGATACATGGCGTATTGGCAATCGCCATAAATTTGTAGCGTTCCTTGTTCCTTCAATAAATTATTTTTAAATTTATATCCGGTTTGTAAATAATAAATTTCACCGGTGCCTAAGTATGGAAAAGCGTTTCCATAATTAGCTTTGTCAAAATTAGTTGGGTTTTTGGTTCCTGATGAGCTTGCAGGATTATTTGGTCCGGTTACTTTTAAGAAATTAGAACCATAATTATAATTAGAATAACAAGCATAAATGCTATAAGCGTTCCCTTTTTCTTTATTAATAGGTACATCATAAAATATATCAAAAGCATAGAGCACAATATCCTGATATACTGTGTCAGGAGTAATGAGTGGATTAGTAGATGTGTTAAGATGAAACATACCATTTTTTTGATAATAAAATCCACCACCGATATTAAATATTTTTTTTGAACCAAGATAAGTGCCTGTGGTGGCCGGAGAAAAATTACTTTCCTTGTCTAAAAATTGATACATTAAATAACCCTGATATACCATATTAGGGGGCAGTGTAGAAAACGAAGCATCAGAATTAATAGCATTAATATTTGAGGCTGTTTGTATTACAAAAGGTTTTCCAATAGACAGTCTATAATCTAAACCTGCAATTTTTCCTTTGGCATAAATGCCTAAACGGCGAACAAATTGGTCATAAGTATCATTGGTTACTTCTTGATAATTTGGCGGGTCAAGTACGAGAATACTGGTAACAGAAATATTAGAAAACCGTGATGGACCATTCCAACCGTTTAATCCAAAACCCAATAAGAAATATTTTTTTATAAAAGCATAATCAATTGTAATATCATGGAAAAACGCACCTGCTTTTCGTGGACTCAAGTAGTTAAAATTATTTTGTCCAAATTGCATAAAAAAAGAAATACGGTCGGTTGGCTGTCCGCTTAAAACAAAACGCATACGTCTTATACTTAAATCAGATGTGTTGTTTTGAGAACTTCCTTGTATTAAGGTATTTGGATTGTTTTCGTTATAGCGTGCCCAAATTTGACTTGTCATATTAAGTTTAATAAAACAAGCACTGTCAGAGGCATTAACATAGAACTTTAAACCATCTTTTAATTTATCAGAAAGTTGAGCGAATGTTAATCCTTGGTTTATCAAGAGAATTGACACTGCCAGTAGAAAGTTAGTTTTTTGCATAATAAAATTTTTGTGCAAAGTAATGGGCGCAAGGTTACCTAAAGAACAACTGAATGTTAAGTAATTGTTAAATCCGAGAAATTTGATAATGATAATGGTAATAAAGATATTTATGCACAGAAAATAACACACAAAATATGTTGTTGTGACAACTGATAAAAACCATACTATTTACACAATTGGACACTCAACACACACCATAGATGATTTTATTAAGATACTGCAGGTTTTTAATATAAGCTACTTAATAGATATACGAAGCTTTCCGGGGTCCAGGAAATTCCCACAGTTTAACAAAGAAAATTTAGAAGATATATTAAGGGATAATAAAATACAATACATACATCTGAAAGACTTAGGAGGCAGAAGAAAAGTACAAAAAGACTCTAAAAATAACCGATGGCACAATGATTCCTTTAGAGCGTACGCAGATTATATGGAGACAGAAAGTTTTGAACAAGGCATAATGAAATTAGAAGAAATTGCTTTGCAACAACCAACCGCATACATGTGTTCTGAGGCAGTGTGGTGGAGGTGCCACCGTTCTATGGTTTCAGATTATTTAAAAGCACGAGGATGGGCGGTAATGCATATTATGGCGCACAATAAAATAGTTGAACACCCATATACTTCACCGGCACGGGTAGAAGGGACACATGTGTTTTATTATGATAAAAATTTATTTGACTAAACAATGAATGCTTTAGATAGAAAAAAACATTGGGAAACAGTTTATAATACAAAAATGCCACATCAGGTAAGTTGGACACAAGATATTCCAACAACTTCTTTGTTGCTTATTCAATCACTGAACCTTACAAAAGATGCGCATATTATTGATGTTGGCGGCGGGGATAGTAAGCTTGTAGATTTTTTATTACAAAGTGGATTTAAAAATATAACCGTTTTGGATATTTCAGAAAAAGCATTGGAAAGAGCTCAGAGTCGCTTAGGAGATGATGCTAAAAAAGTAAATTGGATTGTTAGTGATATTACAACATTTAAACCAAATACCACTTTTGATGTTTGGCATGATAGGGCAACCTTTCATTTTCTTACTGACAAAGAGCAAGTTGCACAATACACAAGCATAGTACAAAAAGCAGCGAATCGGTTTTTAATTCTTGGCACGTTTTCTGTAAACGGACCAACGAAGTGTAGCGGACTTGATATACAACAATATTCCGAACAAACATTAACGGAAGTATTCAAAGATGAGTTTGAAAAACTACAATGTATAACAGAAAATCATACAACACCGTTTAATACAATTCAGAACTTTTTATTTTGTAGTTTTAAGCGGTATGTCAATAAAAACAACAAAGATTAATAATGAAACAATTCTTTATTTATAGCTTGCTATTTGTTGCCTGCCAAGTGAGTTATGGACAAAAAAAGAATAATTATAAAAAGCAAAACACAATGGACAGTTCGGTTATTACAACCTTTACATTTACTAAAGACTTCTATTATATATTTAATAATGGAACATCAACTACTTTAACATCAGAAGATTTAATACAAATAGACACGTGCCTAAAACAATATATTGAAGGATATAATGCTGCACAAAGGGTGATTCTTCAAGAAAAGAAAAAGAAATACCCCCAATATCAATTTAATGAGGCAGAAGATTTTTTTATTGATTTGAAACAATACAAAAGGCAGTATGTTGCAATAATTAATTCTAAAGGAGAAAAAGAAGTGTGGATTAATTGTTTTTGCGGACATCAACATGATAAGTATTGGAAAGAAAGTATCATTATGGTAAGTGACGGCGGCAATTGCTATTTTAACTTAAAGATTAACCTTACTACCCACACTTGCTATGATTTTATAGTAAATGGGCAAGCATAAATATCAAATGAAAAAAATATTGAAGACAATATATACTTACTTACCTTTTAAAAAAGAATTGTTTTCTATTATTAAAATGTTTTGGATGCCTAAAGAAAGTATATTCAAACATTTATATTTTAAAGGAATATTTACGGTAAAAATAGATAATACAAAACACTTCAAACTACATCATCATAATTTTCAAATTGAAAATGAAATTTTTTGGACAGGATTACAGAATTGTTGGGAAAAAGAATCTATAAAACTTTGGATAAAACTTTGTGAAAACGCACAGACAATTATAGATATTGGAGCTAATACAGGTATTTATTCATTAATAGCAAAAACAATAAACCCAAAATCTAAAGTATATTCTTTTGAGCCACATCCGTTATTCTTTAAAATACTTTGTCAAAATATTACGGCCAATGGCTTTGATATAACGCCTTATGAAAAAGCTGTTACTAATCAAAACGAGCCTATTATTATTGAAGACTATAGCGGGCATTCATCATCTATTAAAACCGATGCTATAACATTAGATACATTTATTAAGCAAAACGCCATACAAACAATAGATTTAATAAAAATAGATGTAGAAAAAAATGAGCCTCAGGTTTTAGAAGGATTTTCAGAATATTTAAATCAATTTAAACCAACCATACTTATTGAAATTTTAAATGAAGAAATAGCCGAATGCGTATTCAACTATGTATCAGGTATAGGTTATCTATATTTTAATATTGACGAAAAAGGTAATGTGCGCCAAACAGATAAAATCGAAAAAAGTGATTATTATAATTATCTTTTATGTAATGTGGATACTGCAATGAGAATTGACTTAATAGCCTCTTATCAAATAAGTTAAAATAACTTTAAAAAAGAAATTACACGCTTTATTCCTTATCTTTGCCGAGTAAAAATCAGTATCTATGAGTAAATTAATTGTAAATAGACTAGATTATGCACGTATTAAAAAATGTATTGATGATGCAAGGCAATTTAACTCTATCAGCAGCACCGATGTACAAAAACTAATGGAAGAATTAGATTCTGCAAAAATAGTTGAACCTGAAGCCATACCATCAAATGTGGTAACTATGAACTCAATTGTTAAACTAAGATTTTTAAATAACAACACACAAACACAGT
Source organism: Bacteroidia bacterium (assembly GCA_039811645.1). Taxonomy (GTDB): domain Bacteria; phylum Bacteroidota; class Bacteroidia; order B-17B0; family Aurantibacillaceae; genus BPGX01. Next base: position 17,491 of record JBDHZB010000004.1, read on the forward strand.
TTCAGATTGTATATCCGAATCAGGCTAATTTCAAAGAAAATAAAATATCAATTTTTTCTCCAATAGCAACAGCTCTTATTGGATACAAAGTAAATGATGAAATTGAATGGCTTGTTCCTGCCGGATTAACTAAAATCAAAGTTGAGGAAATTATATATCAACCAGAAGCCGCCGGAGACTATAACTTATAATATTAATCAAAACAATAATACAATGGAAGAAAGAATAAAACTATCCAAAGCAGATCCAAAAGCCTATGAAGCAATGATTGGTTTAGAAAAATATCTTGCAGAAAGTGGCTTGGATAAGAAACTTTTTGAACTTATTAAAACAAGAGCATCACAAATTAACGGATGCGCTTATTGTATTAACATGCATGTACGCGATGCCATGAAAATTGGTGAAACAGACCAACGTTTATTCTTGCTTGATGCATGGAGAGAAACAACCCTTTTTACCGAAAAAGAAAGAGCAGTGTTGGCACTTACAGAATCTATGACATTAATAACAAAAGGGCACGTTCCTGATGAAGTTTACAATACCGCCAAAAAATATTTATCTGATAAAGAAATGGCAGCAGTTATTATGGCGGTTGTAGCAATTAATGGATGGAATAGAATTGCCATTACATCTAGAACACCATTGGATTAAAGAAATACTTATATAATTCTTCTTTATTTTTCGTAAATGACTATTAATGATTTTAAAGCACAACTTGCACTTCCTGTAATTGTTGCGCCTATGTTTTTAGTTTCAGGGACAAAATTAGTAATTGAAGCTTGTAAAAATGGTATAGCAGGAACATTCCCCTCACTTAATGGTAGAACGCCCGAAGCCTTTGAACAGATGCTAATGGAAATTACTACTGAACTTCAAAAACACCATGAAACAACAGGCATTAAGCCGGCTCCTTTTGGCGTAAATATTATTGTAAACAAAACAAACCAACGAGCAATAACAGATTTAAATTTATGTAAAAAATACAAAGTACCTTTGGTAATTACGTCGCTTGGCGCAGTAAAAGATGTGGTTAATACTATACATGATTATGGCGGGCTGGTATTTCATGATGTGATAAAAAAAAGACACGCAGAAAAAGCAGCGGAATCCGGAGTAGATGGTATTGTTACCGTAGCAGCAGGTGCCGGTGGACATGCAGGAACAGCCAACCCATTTGCATTAATTAAAGAAATTAAAAGTATATATAATGGTGCAATTATACTTGCAGGTGCTATTGCTTCCGGTGGCGATGTTGTAGCCGCAGAAAGTATGGGCGCTGATTTTGCATATATGGGAACTAAATTTATTGCCACAGAAGAAAGTTTGGCAAGCAACGAATACAAACAATTAGTTATTAAATCACAGATTGAAGATATTGTTTATACAGATTATGTTACAGGCGTGAATGCAAACTTCATTAAACAAACTATCGAAAAAAATGATCCGAATATTTTGGAGCAAAAAGAACATGCAGAAATATTAGCAACCAATAAGTCGTCAAAAGCATGGAAAGATGTGTGGTCTGCGGGGCACGGTGTTACAGGAATTAACCATATTGTAAAAACATCAGAACTAATAAATACATTAAAACAAGAATATAAAGTTACTTTGGAAAAAAATGTAGAGCGATTAAAAAAAATAAATCTTAGTTAAATGGATACTACAGAACTTATTAATAAACTAAATCAACTAAACAGTATTAGCCAGGAGTTAGATGTTCCAGCTTCTAAAAGAATGGAAATGATACAATCTGTTGCAGATTATGCCAATCAATTTATTTCAAAATTACCCGGCATAAGAGGGTTTAACGAAAACCCCGTGGGAGACTTATCAATTAATAATAAAAAAGAATCTCTTCAAAACCTTCTGCAAATTTATCAGAAAGAAGTTGTAGACAATGGTATTAATGCAGCTTCTTCAAAACATTTAGGATATATTCCGGGTGGAGGTGTATTTACAGCAGCACTTGCCGATTTTATTGCAGCGGTTACCAATCCGTTTGCCAGTGTTCATTATGCTTCTCCCGGTGCAGCAACTATTGAAAACGAAGTAATTAATTGGTTAAAAAAAGTCTTTTCTTTTCCTCAACATGCCGTAGGTTGCTTATCGTCAGGTGGCTCTATATCAACCCTTATTGCTTTGGCTGCCGCACGAGATAAATATAAAATTAAAAATGAGACCGTAAAAAAAAGCGTTATATATTTAAGCGAACAAGTCCATCATTCTACACAAAAAGCATTACGCATTATTGGTTTAGAAGATATAATTATTAGATACATTGCCTTAGATGAACATCACAGAATAAAACCCACTGCTCTGATAGAATTAATTAAAAAAGACATCAATGGCGGGCTTAATCCTTTTTTAATAGTAGCCACTGCGGGCACTACTGATACGGGCACCATAGATCCATTAAATCAAATTGCAGACATAGCAGAGCAATATAAATTATGGTTTCATGTAGATGCTGCTTATGGTGGATTTTTTATCTTAACATCTAAAAAAGAAATGTTTAAAGGTATTGAAAGGGCAGATTCATTAATTGTAGATCCACACAAAGGATTGTTTTTACCTTATGGAGTAGGTGCTGTGCTTGTAAAAAATAGCGACTCTGTTTTACATTCTAATTATTACACAGCCAACTATATGCAAGATGGTGCTAATGAAGAAATGATAAAAAGCCCTGCTAATCTTTCTCCTGAACTTACAAAACATTTTAGGGGACTGCGTGTGTGGTTGCCGTTACAAACTCATGGTATAGAACCCTTTATTGCTTGCTTGGAAGAAAAACTATTATTAGTGCAATACTTTCGTAATAAGTTGAGCGAACTTGGTTTTTGTGTTGGCCCTGAACCGGATTTATCCGTAAGTTATTTTTGGTATCCTTTTGAATTTGATTGCGATGAAAAAAATAAGCAGCTTATGAATGCAATTCATGCAGATGGCTCTGTGTTTCTAAGTTCATCTATTATTGATAAGCGGTTTGTTATTCGCATTGCTATTTTGGCATTTAGAACAAAAAAAGAAATCGTAGATGAAGCTGTTGAAATGATTGTTAGATGCCTAAATAAAGTGTCTTTAACCGCAGTTAAAAATTAATAAATACATAATTAAGATTAAATTATAGGTTAAATACAAATATTAATCGTTATTTTGTACAAAATAAATCTGAATCCTATTTATGACAAATATTTCTAACCATACATTCCATATACCGGTTATGGGATTAGCCTTTACCATAGATACTCCTATTAGGGTTGCAAGATTTGGTATTTCTTCGGTAGTTTCAATTATTCAAGATACTTTAGTAGAACAAATGCGTGAGTTCCATGCCAAGCAAGTGGGCGAGGAGTATATTCCGATACCAATAGATGATATGGACCACAGAGCAAAGCGCATAACGGCTTATCTTAATTTAATACAACGTATTGTAAATAAGCAGATGGAAAATTTAATAGCAGAACCCTTTGAAAAAGGCAGAGATATAGTACGATATTTCGAGCTTCTTCCTGAAAATTCTGCTTTAAAGAAACTATACCTTGAGATGAAAGAAGCAAAGGGAGATGCAAAAGAACAAATACAACAGCAACTTCGTAAGCAAATTATTGCCGGCTCTATTGATGTTAATATTATGTCTAAAATAGACAATCAAAATTATTCAAAAGATGGACAATTACTGCCTATTGATTATTCAGATGCGGTATCTGTGTTTCGTGGGTTTGCAAAAAGCTCATTAAGTTCATCTATTGTGTTTTCTGCGGGATTAAATCCACGCTTATTTTCTTTTATTGAGAACTTTCCGGATTTCTTTCCTGATAAAAATGGCTATATCAAAAAGAAGATTATTCTTAAAGTTAGTGATTACCGTTCTGCAATTATTCAGGGAAAATTTTTAGCAAAAAAAGGATTGATAGTGTCGGAGTTTCGTATTGAATCAGGCTTAAATTGTGGAGGGCACGCATTTCCTACCGATGGGTATTTACTCGGACCTATATTGGAAGAATTTAAAGTTAAAAAACAGGAGCTTGTAAATGAACTAATCGCAATGTGTAATGATGCACTGACAAAACAAAACAAACCTACACTTCCAAAAAATACTGAAATTCGCATTACGGCGCAAGGTGGCATAGGTACAGCCCACGAAGATAAGTTTCTTAAAGAATATTATAACTTAGATGGAACAGGGTGGGGAAGTCCGTTTTTATTAGTGCCTGAAGCTACCAGTGTTGATGCAGAAACGCTAAACCAACTTGCTAATGCCAAAAAGGAAGATTATTTTTTAAGTGATGCATCTCCTCTTGGAGTTCCGTTTAATAATTTTAGAAAAAGCTCCGGAGAAGCACAAAGAAAAGAACGTATTTTAAAAAACAGACCAGGAAGTCCTTGTTATAAAAAACATCTTTCCTTTAATACAGAATTTACAGAAAAACCAATTTGTGTTGCCTCAAGAGAATACCAATATAAAAAATTAAAAACATTAACAGAATCCGGACTTGCTGACGAGAAAACAAAAAGAGAGTATGATGAAATTCTTGCAAAAGATTGTTTATGTGATGGACTATCAGCGGCAGCACTGCTTAAAAATAATATTAAAGAACCGCATAATTTAGAAGCGGTTACTATTTGCCCGGGACCTAATCTTGCATACTTCTCAAAAATATCTTCATTAGAAGATATGGTTGGGCATATTTACGGGCGATTAAACATATTAAACTCCTTATATCGCCCACACATGTTTGTTAATGAACTGCAAATGTATGTAGATTATCTAAAAAAAGAAGTAGATAAAAAGATAGATTCTCTTAATGAAAAACAAGTAAAATATTTTTCTACTTTTAAGACCAACCTTTTAGAAGGCATAGAGTATTACAAAAATTTGATTCCAAAAATGACAGAAGAAGCGGCAGAGCTTAAAGCAAAAATGCACGATGAATTAGAGCGTCTCAAATCTGTCTTAATTTTTAGTATCGAAGGGCAAGTAGTGGTATAAACAATCATTATTAGTCTAAAAAATATTACTTACTTTTGTGTAAAAGTTAAGAGTGTGAAAAAACATATTAAGTTATGGATATTGGCTTGTACATTGCTAATGCTATGTTTTTCATGCAAAAAAGATGTGGCACCTCGGAGTGGCAGTGAATGTATCCCAAAATTAATTATTGGCAAAGTAGATAATCCTGCAAAATTTATTCAGTTAGATAGCACTGTTCACTATAAGTCAGGTCCTTATTTAGGAAACCTCAATCTGGGGAAGATAGAGAAAGAATTATAAAAACAAGAGTAAATCAAAATTTCTTTAGAAGCACAATTTTATCATCTTACAATATTAAATGCTGTATAACTGGTTTATCAATCACAGACTTTTTAGTAGCAAGTCATATTGTGCCTTGGTCTATAGACAAACAGAACAGGACCAATCCATACAATGGAGTTTGTTTAAATTCCATTCACGATAAAGCTTTTGACAAAGGCTTTATTACGATAACACCAGACTATAAAATTTTAGTATCAAAATATTTTGACACATACTCTGATGAAAAAGCAGTTGTAGATTTCTTCCTAAAATTTCAAAATCAGAATATTATTCTTCCAGACAGATTTTTGCCTTCTAAAGAGTTTTTAGATTTTCATTATCATAATATATTCCATAAATAACAGAAAATAAAGGAGAATGGAGTGAAATATATGCACTATTCAAATTATTAGGCAATAAAAATCTTTTTGTCGGAAATGCTGATTTGCAAAAAGTTAAGAATCTATTCTATCACATTATAGAAATTATTAGAAATGAAATACAGAAGAACTTACGATTCAAAATTACAATCTTTACTAAGTCCAAAAAATATTATTCTACAATAAGTTTGCCTTTTTGTAATACCTCACCATTATCTTTTTCTATTACATAAAAATATATACCGGATGATAATATTTCTCTATTTATGGTAACAGATGTGGTTTTAATGTTATTAATCGTCCTTACTGTTTTTCCAAAAGCATCTTGTATGGTTATACTGCCATTTACTAATGGTTTATTAAAATAAAAAATTACCTCGCTGTTCATGGGGTTTGGAAATATTATCGCCATTGGGCGGTTAAGTATATTAATACCCGTAGCGATACAACTTGCGCTGGTATCTACTTGTTGTCCATTTGTTGAAATAATGGGGCTTTGCAAGCCTGCTCCGTTTTCAGATTTTATATTAAAGTAATACATCTGTCCGTTTGTAAGCGATGGCACATAAACATTTACGGAATTACTTGTCCAATTATTTGTCCAGTTTAATACATTAGTGGCACCGACACTAGTTCCTATGGAATACCAATATTTTACCACATTAGAATTAGGATCATTACTTAATCCCCAGTTTGCTTTCAACGTATCTTTTGTACAAGCAATATTAATATCAGATGCCGGTCCATCATTAGCAATAGTGATGTTTGTTGGCGGCGTCCAATCTATATTTAAAGTTTGTGTGGCAATATTAGATAGTAGATTGTTATTGTCTTGACAAATGGAAAGTATTTTACCTGCGTACTGTGCAGGGCTTGGGTTTTGATACATTAAATCAGTATTACCCGTACCTACTAAAACAGTAGGGGTTGTTGTGCGTGAGCGATATACTCTAAAACTATCAATACTCATTTTTGCATTACCGCTTCTGAACGAAATATAATTACCGACCGTATGAGGTGACGCATCGGTATAAGCAGAAATTAATACGTTATTCCAATACGTCCATATTTGTCCGGTAGTCCTGTCAAATATTACTTTAACATCATACCAAGTAGAAGCAGTGAAGGTTAGCGCAATATCTACCACCGGTGTACTAAAAGTATTATTAATGACTTTATACAGTTGAAATTTTTGACTGTCTAATCGAAACCAAACAAAGTACGAGTTATTGCGATTACTGCTATCGGCATTATCACAGAAAAAATGAAATCCGCCACGCCGATTGGTACCACTCCCTTCTAATTTTATTTTAAAATGATAAACGTATCTGTTAGAAAGTGTTTGTGTGCATGCTTCATAAATGTTAGTGTTTGCCGCTGCTGGAGATGTCTCATCGGTTTGCACCAAGTTACTTCCTGTTGCATTCCATGTTCCTGTTTTAATTGTCCATAAAGCAGATAGCGTATTAAAGTCATCATAACAAAAACCTCTGTTTGGGTTGGCTGTCCATGTAGCGCCATTAAAACACGCTGCATTGTAGAATGCTTTTTGAATAGGAGAGCTGCCTGCAATATCATTAAAATTAGCCGTATAAGTTGCCGTTATCCATGGTGCAGAAGATAATACAGATGTAGTGGGACCATTAATGGCAGTTGTTGTACATTGATAAGTTGCTTTGAACCCGATAGCGTTTGTCGCCCCATCTGATTTAAAACGAATGGTAAACGCATTGGTTGCCGTAAGAACAGAACCGGGGTTGCTGCCTCCGGTATATGCGCCAATTAAAGGTGCGGCAGTAGAGGCACCGTTGTATATCCACAAGCTATCGTAATTACTTTCTAAAGAAAATGTTGGTGCAAATTGTAATAAAAGTTTTTGCGTGGGGCTTGGCGCATAAATAGTATAAGTATATTTTTCATTGTCATAATAATTTCGTGTAGGGCCTCCCATATCAAATAAACTGTCTGTGCATTGCCACACACGGCATGTTGAAAATTTATCCTGAATATCTTGCCAATAATCATTGTATCCGTCATCGTAGCCAAGCGCCCATATTCCAATACCACCAATACCACGTTGATTAACCATATCAAATTTTCTACCCATACTATAGGCATCATCTATCCAGCATTGACGCCAGTTTCCGGATACTTGAAAAGTATAAAACGGATTAAAACAATTTTGCTCCCATTTTTTATTTGCGGTTGTATAGTATCCTGTAGAGTTTGTTTTTACATAAGCAAATGTACGCGATGAGGTGAATGCGCCTGTTGTATTGGATGGAGTTGTGTTGCTTGTTGTTTCCCATTCTCTGCCATAGTAGGGTAAGCCTAATAATAATTTTGCATTGGGCACACCTTTATTCAAATAGTAAGTAATAGACTTTGATAAAGTATAGTTATAAGAAGTTTGAAAATTATATAAAGGAGCTTCCGGGCCTGCTTGTGCACTACCGCTATAGTAATAATCGTAACCCATAATAATAAAAGCATCTACGTATGGTGTTAATGATGGAATATCAAATACACCGCTCCAATCTACGGCATACAAGGCAATGCTTACTTCGTACGATGGATTGGCAGCAATTAAAGAATTTTTTAATTGGATAATAAAGTTTGTAAACGATGTTTTATCTGCTGCTGCCATGCCTTCAAAATCAATGTTTACACCATTTCCGCCGCGAGCATTAAGTAAATTGATAATATTATTGATAAACGTGGTTTTTGCAGAGGAAGATGCCCAAAAGGTGCTAAACCCACTAAACAAAGAAGCACAAATATGGATTTTATTACCATTCGTTTTTGCGGTTGTAACAGCATTTGATGTACTCCATGCAAAAGAAGAATTAGAATTTCCTCCTGTTGAAGGATTAATGGTGTAATCAAAATAACAAAAATCACTTAGCAAATTCCATTGAAAGTTTGTGTAAGTTGTGCCTTGCCAATAAGGAAACCAACCAAACACACGTTTAGTTAAAGTGCATGTTGAGTAAGTTTGAACCGGCTTTGCTTTTTGCTCGCCAGATTTGGTAATACCAAGTAAGGTTATTCTTAGACTATCCCATTGTTGCTCATTCTTAAATTTAAATTGATTGTAAAATGCTTTTTCTTCTTGAATAATAGATTTGTTTTGAGCAAAAAGACCGCTATTATATAATAGCACGGATAATGCTATGAGTATTTTATGCCACATAAAATATTTTTAACAAAGGTAGTATTTTAGAAGTAAATTTTATACATTTGCAAGAAATTTAACAATTATGAAAAAACTATTTTACTCCATTGCATTAGTAGTAGGCGTTACTTTTGCTTCTAACGCATCAAAGTTTAAAATTTCTGATATCCAGTTAGAAAAAGTAGTTGCACAATCAACCGAAATAAGTTCACAAGAGCTTTCATCTTTGTTTATGAAAGAAAGTAAAAAATTTGAGTTTGAACATGAAAAAACAAGAGGAGGATACCTAATTTGGTCATTTTTTTGTGGAGGAGTTGGCATGCATCGTTATTATATGGGAATAGGTGAGTCGGCAAAAAACTATATGTGGGCACTTTATGCTTGCGTCCCTGTAGTAGGAGCTGTTACGGCTTGTGTTGATTTTTGGGGTGCTGTGTTTCAGCCGGATTTTTATAAAAAATATGAAAATAATGATAAGTATATCGTTTGGTTAGATTAATAAAATAATTTTTATAATATATGTATAGGAAGGGAAGTTAATACTTCCCTTTTTTATTTTAGAATATTAATACAATATTGCTTTAGAAGAGAGTTAAAATTTTTACTTTTATAGTAATTATAGTGATTTGCCAGAAATTCTGCCCTTGTAATTCCTCCTTGGTAAAACCTTGCGATTAATGTACTGCCGGCAACAATAGATGTAAAATAGTATTGATTTAGTATGCCAAACAATGAAGCTCCTGCAATGCCTGTAATAGTAATAAATGAAACCGAACCTTCTAAATAATTTTTAGAATAAAATTGTCCTAGTCCCGGGAAAAAGGCAGACATTGTTGCAGCTTTACTTGGGCTTTTTAGATGTGGAAAATACTTTGTATTGTATATAGAATCTATTTGTGTTGCATTAACTATACTTTGCTTTAAATTGTTTCTGTAAAAAAATTTATTTGCTTGGTGCATTAATGTTTTGGCTTCATTCCATTTATATTGCTCGTTATAAATAAGAACATGCAGTAAGCACCCTTTGTAATAATAGGTTGAGTCCTTTATTAGAAGATTCATTTCTTTAAGATGGGCTTCTGCTGTTATAAAATTATTGAATAAATAGTTTAGTAAAGATAATTGGAATTTGACACAAAAAATTACACTATCATTTTCGCCATTTAAATTTATTTTATTTAGCACATCTATACCATTTTCATATAATCCTATTTTTTTAAAACATTCTGCTGCCTTTACTTTAGCGTATAGTTTTTCAGATGAAGATGTAGTAATAAAATCTAATTTTTGATAAAGGATAGCTGCTGCGTAGTAATTCTCCTTTTGGACTTCAGCATTAATATTGGTTAGGATATTAATAGAGTCTGATTGCGAAAAAAGGCTATTAATCAAAAAGATTAGCAATAGGGATATGCATATTTGCAAGTATCTCATTGTTGATTTGTTTTTTTATTGATTTGTTTTGTTTTTTGGCACTATAAATACTTCCAATAATATTGCCACTATAAAAAAATGAAAAGAGTGTTGTGAAAATAATGAATTGCGGGCTTTTAAAACTTTTAGTACGATAGTACGCTTCTGCCGCCATGCCTGCAAAAATAATGTTAGTAGAAAAAGCCGCCATTGCTTCGCCCTTTCTGCCAACATAAAATTTACCAAGTCCAGGCATAATAGTAGAAAGCATTCCTGCAACAATAGCAGATTTTTCTTTATGCTTTAATATTCTAATTTTAAGTTCAGAAAGATTTATTTGACTTTTTTCATAAGCAATGTTATTAAAATCAAATTTTTTAACTATTGTATCGTATGCGGTTAGGTTTCTTAGTAAAAGCATATTTCCTGCATATAGCGTATATTTAATTTGATTAATAATAGGATTAGTATCATTTTGTATTTGATTAAGAGTAGATATAGCTTGATTAATATTTGATGAATAATCCAAATTGATACTGAGTAAAAGTTGTGTTTTATTCCATTCGACGAATGAAGGATTGATTTTAATTAGACTTAACGAGCACGAGTCCGGTTTTTTCATTAAGTAATAATTATATCCGCGTAAAAAATTTAAAGAGTCATCTGAAAAAGAATGTTTAAAGTAATTAAGATAATAATTTGCTTGTGTGTTTTTTTTTTGAATGATTAAGTTTTGCACAAAAGCATAATCTATATTACGTTGAGCCGAGCAACACAATCCAATAATAATAAAAATATAGGATAAACTATTTCTTAAGGGAATAGTCATTTGGGTGATCAAAAATTTTATTTGTTCGGGAATTGTATTCTACCCCTCTTATTAAATCAAAAGAAGCTAATCTTGTGCATCTTGTTAATCTATCTGCGGTTAGGGGTATTCCATAAATTAATCCATAGATTTTAATACATTGTTTGGAAAAAGCACTACAACTGATTTCGTAAGGGCAGTTTGCTCCCATTTGAACAGATATGTGTTTTTGATAAATAAAAAGCAACCCGCCAAATACTAAGCTAATCGGATTATATTTTACTAAGAAATTTTTATCTTTAAACATATATGTTACTTGTCTTTTGCTTTCAAATGCAAAAATATAATTATTATGATTTTTAATAAGATACAAATCTGCATCAGATTGACAAAAGGCTTTTGACCATAATACAAAAATAATCCAACTATTTCTTATGAAATGTTTTTGCATTACTTGGGATTTTAAAATTAAGATACTCTAAAGAAACTTCTTTATTTATTTTTGGATTGAAATATTGTTTTATATTAATAGATGAATCTTTTTTAGGCCCGTAAAATATTTCTGTGATTTTAAGAGGGAGAGGGATGTCACCTACTTTAGTATAATTAGCAAAAAATATTTTACCTTTTATTTTTCCTTTATCGGCTTGAAACTCTTCATAAATGGGGAGGTTGTTTTCTGTTGCAATAATAATTTTCTTGATATACGAAATATTACCCGGTTTTGGTCCCCAATAGGTTACAATAGCACCATCTTCAATTTTTGTGTCTATCATTGTATATCCGGTTTTAGATAACCCCATATCGTGATAGTTCCCCGTAAGATAATACCAAAAATAACTTTGTTCAGAAGAGTTTAGAATATTAGAAGTAAGTGTAATCGTATTACTTTCATAATTATATACTTTCATATCTCCATTGGCATTAAGAATTGTAACCGTTTCAAAAGGTTTTTTTATATGCGTTACCATTAAATTATTATCTCTTTTAAAATATACTTCACCCTCTACGGTAATATATTTTTTATTTTCAATCATTTTAGAAGTAAATTCTAGGCTAAATACAGTAACTGCAGTGTCTTTTTTTAATGAAAAGGCAGTAAGTAGGAGAGTGAATAAAATTAATAATAATCGATACATTTAAGAGTTGTTTTTACTATACTTTCTTTTATAAATTTCTTCCAACTTATTATAGAAAGTCTTTCCAAAGGCATTGATAATAGGAGATTTTAGGAATCTAAACATTGGAATGCTATTGTTTTTTAGTGCGGGTTTACAAACACTCCATTGATGATACTTTAAATAAATAAATGCTCCTTTGTACTCTACTCTTATTGGGTATAAATGACAGGAAATCGGCTTTTGCCACTTAATTTTTTTATCTAAAAATGCTTTTTCTATTCCGCAGTACGCAATATTATTATCCATTATCACAAAGACGCACGGACCTCCTTTTCCAATAATAGGTGTAGTCCAGTCGCCATCGGAATCTTTTAAGTATAAGCCGGTCTGCTCAATTGTTTTTTTGCTTTGAGTAGTTAAGTAATCTTTTACAATAGGAAAAACCTGTTCTATTTTTTCTAACTCATCGTTAGCTAATGGAGCGCCGCTTTCTCCTTCTATGCAGCATGCACCAAAACATTTGGTTAAATCACAACAAAAAGAAGTAGTTAAGATACTTTCTTCAACATATATGTTATCAATTAAAATCATTTAGATCTTTCAATGGTATAATGTATTAGCTTTTCCATACTTTCTACGGCATCATTTTTATTAAAGGTGTGTAACACGTCTATTGCTTTGTTTCTGTATTCTTTCATTTTTTCTTCGGCAAATTTGATGCCTCCTTTTTCTGTTACTAAGTCTGTTAGCCATTTAATTTTTTCAGTATCTTGATTGTATTTTTTAAATATTCCAACTATTTTTTTTCTATCAAAAAAAGAAACATTTTGAAGTGTGTAGATTACCGGCAATGTAATTTTTTGTTCCTGAATATCTAACCCGCTGGGTTTACCGGTTATGGAAGACGGCATATAGTCCAATAAATCATCTTTAATTTGAAAAGCAATGCCAATTAAATATCCTAACTGTTTCATCTTCTCAATATCACTTTTATTTTCTGTAACTGATGCAGCACCGGATGCACAGCAAGCGGCAATTAATGATGCTGTTTTTTTAGTAATAATTTGATAATATACATCTTCGGTAATATCTAATTTTCTTGATTTATCTAATTGAAGCAGTTCTCCTTCGCTCATCTCTCTTACGGCATCAGAAACAATTTCTAAAATTTGATATGATTTATTTTCTACAGAAAGTAAAAGTCCTTTGGCTAATAAAAAATCTCCAACCAACACAGTGGCTTTGCTTTTCCATAAAGCGTATGTACTGAAAAATCCTCGACGTTCATTGCTTTCATCTACTACATCATCATGTAATAACGTGGCTGTGTGAAGTAACTCTACTAACGAAGCAGCGTGATATGTTTTATCATTTATTTCTCCCAGTATCTTTGCTGATAAGAAAACAAGTAATGGTCTAATTTGTTTGCCCTTTCTTTTAATAACATATTTGGTTATTTTGTTCAATAGAAAAACATCACTATAAACAGCTTGTTCAAATTTACTTTCAAACTGCAATAAATGTTCCTGAACGGGTTTCTTTATATATTCAATTATATCGGACAAAGCGGCTGCAAGTTACGAATTTGTCAAAACATTTGAAAATAAAGGGTTTTTATTAACCAACTGCCCACATGCCGCATCTATATCTTTTCCACGACTCCTTCTTACGGTTACAATTACTTTATTTAATTCTAGATGATTAATAAAGGCTTCTAATTTTTCTTTTGATGTTTTTTTGAAGGCACTTCCTTCCACATCGTTGTATTCAATTAAGTTTACTTTTGATTTTACTTTCCTGCAAAAATTAATCAATGCTTGTGCATCTTTAATGGAGTCATTAAAATCATTAAGCATCACGTATTCAAGTGTTGGACGTGTTCCTGTTTTCTCATAAAAGTAATTCAGAGAATCTGCCAACATTGCTAAGTTGTTACTTTCAGAGATACTCATTATCTTAACTCTCTTTTCTTCGATTGCTGCATGTAATGAAAGGGCTAAATTTCCTTTATAATTGTCATCTGCAAGCTTTACAATCATTTTTGCAATACCTGATGTAGAGATAGTGATGCGTTGCGGACTCATACCAAGTCCTTTTGGAGAAGTGATTAATTCAATACTCTTTATTGTATTTTGATAGTTTAAGAGAGGTTCTCCCATGCCCATATATACAATATTTGTAAGAGGCAGGTTATATTTTTCTTTGGCTAAATTTTTAATAAAATAAACTTGCTGATAAATTTCCTGATAACTTAAATTACGCATTCTTTCTAATTTTGCCGTAGCACAAAACTTACAATCTAAGCTGCACCCTACTTGTGAAGAGATACAGGCTGTAGCTCTTGTTGTTGTTGGTATTAAAACACTTTCTACAACATTATTGTCATATAACTTAATAGCGCATTTTATGGTTTTGTCTTTTGCAATTTGAATGGTTTGAGCTTGAATTTGTGTGATATTAAAACTATCAGATAATAATGTTCTTAATGATTTCGGCACATCACTCATTTCTTCAAATAAAGAAATATTCTTTAACCATAGCCAATCATAAATTTGTTGCGCTCTATATTTTGGCAGTTGATTTTGTAATATCCATTCTTGAAGTTGCTCAAAACTCAAACTGCGAATATCCTTTTTAAGGTTTTTTGAAGCAAACATATTAATAACTAAAACCGAGTGTTAATCCTCCATCCATTTTTATAAAAGTTCCTGTTATCCATTTAGAAGCATCTGATACTAGAAATGCACACATATTTGCAATATCAATAGGCTCGCCTATACCAAGCGGATATTTTTTTTCATGCTTTTGCATCTCTTCTTCATTCATGGCTGAGTTCACGGTGCTTTCATAAATATTGGTTTTTACTAAGGCAGGTTGTAAAACATTCACTCGTATTTTTTTTGTTACTAACTCTAATGCCATGGTTTTGGCAAAAGATTCTAATGCTGCTTTTGATGAGGTATATGGTGCTCCTCCAAAATAACTATGTATGGTTGAAACAGAAGAAATAAAAACAACCGCAGCCGCAGCCGATAATTTATTTTGTTTTAACAACTCTGAAGTAATATGAACAGCAGATAGGTAATTCACGGCAAATACATCGTCAATATGTTTTTTCTGAATAAATTTTACAGGTACCGGCAATACTTTTCCGGCACAGTGCACCCATGCATTGATGGCAGAAATTTTAAGCACTAAGTTTTCAATATCTTCTTTATTAGTAACATCACACGGAATTACTGTATGTGCTCCTTTTTTCATTAGAGAAAGTGTATTATAGAGCTCATCCTTATTTCTTGCGGTTAAAATAACATTAGCATCATATTGGCTTAACAATATAGCGGTTTCTCTTCCTATTCCCGAAGAAGCGCCTGTTACTAAAATGGTTTTATTTTTTAAAGATGCTGTCATTTATTCTATTTCTAATAAAGGTTCAATATTTAATCCATTAGATTGAAGTATGCAAGAAGCCCATGATAAACCAACGCCAAAGCCGCTCATTAGTATTGTTTGTGGAGATGAAAGTTGTTTGCCTAATTCCGTAACCATAGTAAGCGGAATAGATGCAGAGCTTGTATTGCCATAGTTTTTAATAGAGTAGGGTGTTTTTTCAGCCTCTATTTTTATTTTCTTTCGGACAGATTCATTCATGAAATAGTTGGCTTGATGCATGATAAAATAATTAACTTTTTCTTTTTCAATATTCGAAAAGCTTAATAGTGTTGCAATGTTTGGAGGCACTTCTCTTAATGCAAAATTAAAAATATCAGCACCCTTTAGTTGTAAATGTCTCTTACTTTTAATAATGCCTGGCTCTAATTCCACTTCATCAAAAGTATCGGGTTGTATGTGATAGCGCCCGCCACCATGTAATATTTTTATTGCATCTTCACCGCTTCCGTCACTTTGTAAATTAAAATAAATTGGAGTAGCTTGCGTGTTATATTCTAATGCTGTGGCACTGCCCGCATCGCCAAATAATGGATAAGTACTTTTGTCTTTGTAACAAGTGGAAAGTGTTGATTTGTCGCCTGCCAATAAGAGACCGCGTTTTATTTGTCCGCTTTGAAGTAATGCGCCTAAAACATACAGCCCATAAACATATCCGCTACATCCCAAGTTAATATCAAATGCAATAGTGGTTTTACTAAGCCCTAATTTGTTTTGAAGGATAATAGCAGTTGCCGGCAGAAAGTAATCGGGAGACTGTGAAACAAAAATAAGTGCATCAATAGATGATTTTTCCCAACCTGTACTTTTGAGTACTTGCTCGGCACTATTAAAACATAAGTCTGATGCAGTAATAGTAGATGAAGCCACTCGTCTTTCTTCTATACCTACAGTTTTAATAAACATATTTCTTTCTTGTTCAGAAATATAATTATAATCTTTAGTATAAAATTTTTGCTTTGGCACAGTTGCCGAAATAGAGCGAATAGAAACATTATGCAGTTCAACTAATGCCATTAGTTATTTTGTTTCGTTTGAATAACATTATATAAATCACGAATGGTTTGTGCGTTTCTTAAATCATTAGCTGTTAGTTCTACGTTGAAATGAGCATCAGCAAAAGCAATAATTATTAAGGCGTGCATGGAACTCCAATTTTTTATATCTCTGTAGTTGGTATCCGGCTGTAAGGCCCCTTGTTCTATTTCTTCAAATTCTTTTTCTAATAAAGATGTGAATTCATTAATAGTCATGAAAAAGTTTTTGTAAATATACTAAAATTCTATGACAGTAGCACCCAACGTATATCCTATGCCAAATCCTGCAAGCAGTAATTTCATCCCTCGGTTAATTTTTTTTTCTTTTATTAATTGATGTAATGCTATTGGAATGCTTGAGGATACTGTATTCCCCGTGTATTTTATATCATTAAAAAATTTTTCTGATGGAATTTTTAATTTTTTACGCAGTACTTCCAGCATAAAACTGTTTGCTTGGTGGAAAATAAAAAAATCTATATCTGTAATGGTTAAGTTATTTTTTTCTAATGTTTGTGTAATAAGTGCCGGCACTTCTTTTATGGACATTAAAAAAATAGCTGTCCCATCCATTGTCATTAGTCCGTTTGGCGGGTTTTGTCCGTTTAGATATTCTACATTAGCAGGAGTTATTGTTCCACTATTATTAACGATTAATTTTTCATATCCACTACCATCTGTTTTAAAAACAAACTGCTCATAATTACTTGCTGCGTCTGTAATATAGGTTGCGGTGCCGCTATCACCAAAAATAGAAAGTAGTTCACTATTATTAGGATGTATACCATAAGAAGGAGTGTCGCCTGTTAATAATAAAACATGTTTGGCTAATTTTGTTTCAATTAAAGACTTGGCAACAGACAAACCGTATATATATCCGGTACATCCATGTGGTAAATCTAAGCAGTAACACTGTGTATTTATTCCTAATTGATTTTGAAGAATAACAGACGTGTTCGGAGCTTTATAACTGAATCCGTGTCCAACAAGTAAAACGGCATCAACTAAAGATTTTGTATTAGGAAGTTTTTCAAACAATTGATTAGCCGCTGCCTTTGCCATTTCTGCCATATTGAAATTATATACAGTATGCCTTCTTTCAAGTACACCGGTTTTTTTGTAAATATCTTCTTCAGAAATATTAAATTTTTGACACAAGTGTTTGTTGGTAATGATATTTGGTGGTAAATAGATTGAAATTTCTTTTATTTGCATGATAAATAAAGCGCTTTGAAGCAAAGTTACAAAATATATTTATTGTTTACGGTACTGGCTTTTTTATTGTATGGAAATACCATTTGGAACGACTATGCTTTAGATGATGATTTTGTAATTAGCGGACCGGATAATATTGTACAAAAAGGAATCAAAGCCATTCCTAAGATTTTAAGCAGCTACCATGTAACTGATGAAAGCGGGAATACTTATGAGTATCGCCCGATTATAAAAATATCTTATGCAATAGAAACGCAGATTTTTAGTAATAATGTTCATACGCACCACTTTTTTAATATTTTATTTTATGCACTTTGCTTGATTGTACTGTTTAAGATGTTGATATTATTATTTAAAAATAAAGTTTCTTATCACTTAATTATTTTTATTGTAATACTGTTTGCTTTTGTGCCTACACACAGCGAAGTGGTTGCAAGCTTAAAAAATAGAGATGTTATGTTAAGTTTTATTTTTTCTATGCTCACATTAATAAATTTCTTAAAATACTTTTCTTCCAATCAAAACAAATTTATTGTTTATGCTTTTTTAATGTTCTTTTTAGCTTTACTTAGTAAGTTTGATTCTTTACCGGTAGCTGCGATAACAGTATTAATTTACATGCAAAATAAGGGTGTCTCCAAAAAATCAATCAAAACCATCGGGCTTATTTTAATAACATTTGTGACAGCATATTTTCTTGTTCAAAAGGGAAAGTTCTTGTTTTTAGATAAATCTTTACAAATAAGAAATTTCAATTATTTTGAGAGTCCGTTGTATTTTCATAAAGACTTGCTGTATAGATTGTATGGATTATTTAATAGTTTAGGCTTTTATGTTTTAATACTTTTTGCGCCACTAAAAATGGCATGTTATTACGGTTACGATACTATTCCTGTTGATACATTTTTTAGCCTTGAAAGCATTGTGGGAATAGTTGTGTTTGTTGCATTGGCGTATCTGTTTTTCAAAAGATTTAAAACACAGGATTTGCTTTGGTGGGGTGTCGTGTTCTTTTTTGTTACTCTTTCAATGTTTTTGAACTTTGTAAAACCGGCGCCGGGCATAGTAGCAGATAGATTTTTATTTTTCCCGAGTTTGGGTTGGGCAATGATTTTATCATATTTTATTGAACAACTTAATTTATATCTGCAAAAAAAAGATATTCATAAAATAGATTGGTTAAAGATTAATTGGATGAAAAGTAAAATAAAACCGTATCTATTAATTTATTTAGGATTGTGTTTAATTGTTGTTTTTAAAAGAAATTTAGAGTGGAAAAATAAAATTACGTTATATGAAACTGATTTGAAAAAATATCCCAATTCGGTTAAGCTACATATTTTATATGGTTCACAAGTTATAATAGAATTATTAAGTAAATCTAATGCTATTCCGCAACAGCAAATGCCGCAGTATTTACAAAAAGCATTAGCATCTTTCTATGATGGGCTTAAAACGGACTCTACTTGCTCGAGCTGCTATAATAATATTGCATATATTCTTATGAATTGGAAACAAGACTATGCCGGAAGTATTCCTTTTCTGCTTAAATCTTATCGATTAGATACAACACGTAAAGAAATGTTGGCAAATATTGCTGTGTCCTATTATAAATCTAACAGAAATATTGACACGGCAATATTGTTTGCAAAAAAATCCATAAGGGCAGACAGAGATAGGAACTTTGAAATTCCTCATTCGGTTTTATTTGAGATTTACAAAGACCATAATCGTTACAAAGAGGGCATTGCATTTTTTAATACAGCAATTGAACAAAGACCTCGTTCTGAATACTTACATTTTTGTATGGCTCAACTTTACCTTTTAGATGGAGATACTGCAAATAGCATTAAATCGTATGAAACACTGCTCAATATCAATTCAAATTATCCTCAGGTGGTTAGCTTATTAAACACACTTAAAAAAAACTATAAACCTAAATAGTTGGTAAAACAGACATTATTTTTTCTGCTATAACTTTTGACATTTTATAATAGCTTTCATAAGTCCAGCCGGCAATATGTGGAGAAAGTATTACTTTGTTGCTATCACATAAAAATTTAAAACTCTCATTTTTTGTATGCTTCATTTCCTCAAAAGTAACACCTTCGTATTCTATAACATCAATACACGCTCCTCTTATTTTTCCTGTATTTATATAAGCTGCTAAATCTTTTGTATTTACACATTTTCCACGCGCTGCATTAATAAAATAAATTGGCTTTTTAAATGTTTCAAAAAATTTTTCATCTGCCATATATATTGTATCCGAGGTAAGAGGCACGTGTAAGCTTACAAAATCTGCTGTTTCAAAAATGGTTTGCATATCAACCTGTTTAACATGCTTATCGGTAATATTGTTTTTAAATTTATCATACACTAAAATATTGCATTCAAAGCCGCTTAGTTTTTTTGCAAGTGCCGCACCGTTATTACCATAACCAATAATGGCAAAAGTTTTCTCCCCGATTTCATGTCCCCAATTATTTTTTCTGTCCCAAATACCAGAGCGTACTTCTGCATCAGCTCTTTTAAGATTATTCAAAAGCATCAGAATCATCCCTAAGATATGCTCCGCTACAGCATCTTTATTGCCTTCCGGAGAATTAATGCAAGTAATATTTTTTGATTGGGCATATTGCACATCAATATTTTCTAAGCCGGAGCCGACTCTACCAATAATTTTAAGATGTTTACAAGCATCTATTATAGCTTTATCTATTTTAAACCTACTACGGATAATAATAATTTCTGCGGTGTACATAGATGTCATCGCCTCATCTACACTCATTTTTGATGCATCAATGATGCGGCAATGCTGTTGCTCAAATATATGATACAAAATTTCATGCACCTCATCTAGAACAACAATGGTAAAATTTTTATTCATATTTTAAAATTTGTTTTATCAAAAAATATACACACATTATTAACGATACAAAAGTACTCCAATTACCGATAAATCAAGGAAAAAATTTATTTTTATTCACATCAGAGTTTTTTCGTAACTTTAAACTTAAAATTGCAGCAGAAAAATTTATAGAAATATATTTTATGGAGCAAGGCGGACAGAATAAATTTAATTTAAAACTTAAAGAATTAGGCAAGAAACCTATTATAACTCACCCTGAGCATTTAATGGAATCCGGGAAAGTAATGCCGCAATCTGTTGAGTTGGAAGAGGCGCTATTAGGAGCATTAATGTTAGAGAGAGATGCTTATACAAAAGTGGCGGAGTTTTTATTTAAAGAGGTTTTTTATAAGGACCATCACCAAGTTATTTTTGGTGCAATTATGTCCTTGTCAGAACTAAATGAACCCATTGATTTATTATCTGTTACAAACGAATTAAAACGACTTGGAAAATTAGAGTTGGTTGGAGGGGCTTATTATTTATCCCAGCTAACTTATAGGGTTGCGTCTTCGGCTAATATAGAATATTACGCCAGAATCCTTTTACAAAAATTTCTTCAAAGAAAAGTAATATCACTATGCACGGAAACCATTCATTATGCTTTTGAAGATGGCATTGATATATTTGATTTGGTAGATCATTTTACAAAAATAATTTTCGAATTGGTTGAAACAGTTACAAAGTCAAAAGAAAAAGATATTAAAAACTTAATTGACGAAACATTGAATACCATAAAAGAATTAAGGGATAAAAAAGATGGAAATAATATAACAGGTATTCCAAGCGGCTTAAAAGACCTTGATAGTATTACTAACGGATGGCAAAACTCTCATTTTATAATAGTAGCTGCAAGACCGGGTATGGGTAAATCAGCTTTAATGATAACTTTGGCTAAAAACGCAGCCATTGAGAATAAAATTCCTACTGCTATATTCTCACTGGAAATGACTGCGCAAGATATTGTAAAACGCTTACTTGCAGCACAATCAGAAATGCCCATTGATAAATTTACCAGAGCTCAACTGCAAGATTACGAACTCATTCAAATATCAGATACTTTAGAAAAAATTAAAGAAGCACCACTTTATATTGATGAATCAGAGTCTGTTTCGTTAATGGATATACGAACAAAAGCAAGAAGATTAAAAGTACAACATGGCATTAAGTTTATTATTATTGATTACTTACAACTCATGCACAACAGAGATGATAAAAATGGAAACAGAGAGCAAGAAATCAGTTCTATTTCTCGTGGCTTAAAAAGTTTGGCTAAAGAATTGAATATACCAATAATTGCACTTTCTCAGGTTAACCGTGCGGTTGAAAAAGAGAAAGACAAAAGGCCTAAGCTTGCTGATTTAAGAGAATCAGGTTCATTGGAGCAAGATACCGACATGGTATTATTTATTTATAGACCCGAGTATTATTATAAAGAGCAGACCGAGCCTTTAGAAAAAAATATGGGTTACATTGATATTGCCAAAAACAGACATGGCGCTACAGCAGAAGTAAAACTAAGCTTTGAAGGACAACATAGCCGATTCGGTGATTATGTTGAACACGCTGTTACTAATGACACGGCTCCCTTGGATACGATGACACAAAATGCAGACTTTCTTGGTGAATCCAGCACTATTTTAGGTTCAAAAATGAATAAGAAAGATGATAATAATGATATATCAGATGTTTCCAGAAATCAAATAGAAGATTTTTGATTAAATGAAATCGCTTGTAAAAGGAAATATTCTTTTATATTCGCTAATAAGCGGGCTTTTATTATCCACTACACTTAACGAGTATTTCTTTCTTATATCTTTTTTTGGCTTTGTACCTTTGTTTTTTATTGCTCAGAGTTATTACAACAATACTATCGGTCAGTTTAAGTTTTTTATCACAACATTTTTTGCCTTATTAATTTGGAATATTATTACAACCTGGTGGGTTAGTTATGCTTCGTTTGTTGGGGCTATTATGGCTATTGTATTAAACGCTCTGTTTATGGCATTTGTTTTTGGATTCCCAATAATTATGCAAAAAAAAGCATCTATTAAATTTAATTTATGGTGGATTGTTCCTTTCTGGATTTCTTATGAATACTTACATTTTAATTGGGATTTAATGTGGCCATGGCTAACACTTGGAAATATTTTTGCTTATAGCCCCACATTAATTCAGTGGTACGAATACACAGGAACTTCAGGAGGAACATTATGGATTTTATCAATCAATATTTTAATCTATCAAACTATCACAAATATCTCTGCCCGAAAAAAGAACACGATCATACTAACAGCAATTTTAATAATTCCAATAATTTGTTCTTTTGTTATTTATACTTTTCGAAAAAATGATTTAGCAACTCTTGAAAAAAAATCACCAAAACTGAATATTTTAATTGTACAGCCAAATGTAGATCCTTACAATGAAAAGTTCTACATAGACCCGCTGATTCAAGTTAATTCGGTATATCAACAAATAGAAAGTAAACTAAGTGACAGTTTAGATATATTATTATTGCCGGAAACATTTTTAACGGAAAATATCTATGAGAATACATCTTTGGAAATTAAATCGGCAGCAACTATTCAATTTATTTATGATAGTATTTTAAAGAAATATCCAAAACTTACGATTATCAGTGGAGCCAATTCTTTTAGATTTTACAATTCCGGTGAAAAAATTCCTGCAACGGCACGTGCTAATAGAGACGGAAACGAATATGATGTTTTTAATACAGCCTTTTTGATTTATAAAGATTCTATTCAAATTTATCACAAATCAAAATTAGTTCCGGGCGTTGAAAAAATGCCATTTCCAATTATTTTTAAGCCACTTGAAAAATTAGCAATCAACCTTGGTGGGACATCAGGAAGCCTTGGCATGCAAGAAAAAGCATCATTACTTTATGTAAAAAATAAAATACCCGTAGCAACAATCATTTGTTATGAAAGTATTTTCCCGGATTATGTTTCTTCATTTTTTAAGCTGGGAGCAAAAACATTGTTTATTATTACTAACGATGGTTGGTGGGGCAACACGCCCGGGCATCGCCAACATTTGGCGTTTGGAGCACTTAGAGCTATTGAAAACAGAACCTTTATTGCACGCTCGGCTAATACAGGGATTTCTGCCGTAATTAATTCTCTTGGACGGATAATGTACCCGACAAAATATTGGGAAAAAGATTTAATTCTTTGTCAAATTCCAATTATAGAGCAGCATACTTTTTACTCTCAATTTGGCGACATTATATCACCCATTGCAGTAATGTTATCCGGGTTATTTATACTACTTATTGTTTATTTAAGATTCAAAAAATGATTGTAACAAATATACAATTAAAGTACTAAATTTTATAATTATTATGACACTAATTTATACAAGCAGATTCGTTATAATCTGCTGTTTTCTCTTTTTTAATAAAATTAGGGCGTGTGCCGATGAGAATGGTCATTTTTTTAATCTTAAAAACAGATTAAAGCCAAATAACTTGATAAAAGCAGAGCGAAGTTGCGAAATTTTAAAGCTATGTTCTGGTTTTATGTTTTTATTGTAAACATTAACCGCATCTACCTTATCATACTTTGCTAATGTAATAAGTGACACTAATAAAAAATTAATGTATATCTTTTTATTTTTCTCATAAATTAAAGGAAATCTTGTTTTTAACTCTTGCATAAAATTTAAACGTATATTAATGTATTGCTTCCATTTTTCGACAGGATTACGTTGCGAAATTTGCCCTACTTCTCTTTCACGAATAATAGTGAAAGGTTTATCATCAATAATATACTCTCCATCGTTTAAAATTAATCTCATCATTAAATCTGTCTCTTGAGAGCTTTTTAAATTTTCGTTCCATCCACCAATTGCATTTAATGCTTTTTTATTCCAAAGGTTAGAACATGTATTTCCTGCTTGGTTTTTAAATGGTGCAGTATATTTATTAAGACTAAGATTTAAAATCTCTTTTTCTTCTCCTTGTAAATTTCTTTTTATGTAAGCACTCGCTATAAAGGCAATATTTTTATTTTGTATTAATTCAACCTGATGATTAATTTTATTTTCAAGTAATAAATCGTCTGCATCTAAACATTGTAGCCATTCACCTTTTGATAATGATAATCCTTTGTTACGTGCTGCACATGCGCCGACTTTTAGTTCTTTATCAATAATTAATTGAGGATGTTTTTCTTTGAGTTGAATTAGCTTTTTCCAAGTATTGTCGGTTGAATTATTGTCAATACAAATAATCTCAATATTTTTATAAGTCTGATTAACAACGGACTCTATACATTCTTCAATATATTGTTCAATATTATAGCAAGGTATGATGACGGAAACCAACAATTCATTCATATCTTAGATTTATCAAACGATGAATAATAAAACTCAGATGCTACTGTTTTTTGTTTCTTTGTTTGGAGTTCTTCAAAAAAAGATTTTATACTAATAATTTCTTCTGCTATTCCTGATTTTAAAATTTCATCAACGTAATCTTCACAAGGCTTTACTTTAAAAACAAAATTTTTTAAGTTAAACCTCAAAGCATCATATAAAGCTGTAGAATAAATAGAAATATGAATATTCGCCATACTGAATGCCTCGGGCAAAGAAACATTTATTAGCTTTATCACCTTAGAATTTTGAAGCGCTATTTGATAAACTTCTATTTTTTCTGAAGGATGTGGTTTTACCAATAATTTAAATGGTAGATTATAGTTAATAATATATCCTTCCATTCTTAATGCAAAATCAATAAAGTAATCGTGCAAATATGTTTGAGTAGTAATTAAAATATTATTGGAAATATCTTTTTGTTTTAGAGTTTTAATTTCGTAAGGATAAAAACCAATTTCTTCAATTTTATTTTCAGAGTATTCATGGCCTTTCAGTAATATCTGCTTCCAGTACTCACCATATACCAGAATTTTATCGGCAAATAATGCTTTTGATAAAATATGTTTTGTTATTTCAGGGAATACATAAAAAATATCCTGCGGCATAATTAACCCATGTTGTAGTTCTATGCATTTAATTCCTTTCCGCTTTAAAGCTAAGATCTGTCCTTCTTTATGATAATGACAAATAAAATAAGCTGTTTTTAAAGCAGGAAAATATTCTATCAAGTTAGACCAAGCTACATATTCAGTAAAAAACTTATGGAAGGCAAATTGAATATTTTCTAATTCTGATTTATTAAAAATAGCTTGCTGCTTTATCTTGTTGAAAGATTGAATAAGCGATATTCTTAATTGCTTTTGCTTTTGAGTAAGTTTTTGAAAAAACAAACTATCTCTCATTTCAGAAAAACAAATGTCACATTCTATTTGCTTTTTGATAGAGCCCTCTATAATATGTATTACTTCTTTTTTCCCAAGAGTTGATATGATATTTTCAAAATAAAAAGAAACAGGATTCTCTTTTGTTTGTACGCTTCTACCAATATCTGAAACTAAATAATGTTGTTTTGCAAATTTTTGGAAATCAGATTTCTGTTTTCTATTTAGCAAACATCTTTTAACAAAACGGTACAAATACCAATTAATACTAGCAGAAAACAAATGTGCTTTTACTTTTCCTTTTGAAGTATAATTTACCTTTAATCCATCTAATACCACTTTTAGCAAATTAAAATCTTCACAGTCAAAAAGTGTAAAATCTGTAACTCGAGAATAAAAATCTTTTTTAAAATCAGTAAAAGTTTGCATTAATTATTTTTTATGCAAAATATTTGCTTCCAATAAAGGCTTGAGATGCGTTTCCAAATCAAATACTGAGGTGTCTTTTTTTTCGGCAATATCAATTAAAGAGTTTTTCCCATCAGCATAAGTCAGTAAGTGCATTCGGTCGTGAATTAGTTTTCTTGATTCAGTAGGATTAACAGAGTGAGGGTATAACCCTCGCTTTCCTAATTGTGGTTCACAGTAAGGAATAGCATTTTCATACACGTCGTTTAACTCCAATGCACGAACAAAATCAAAATACGTTTCAATTGTTTTTTGCATAGCATCAAACGAAATAAAATTTTTATCATCCAACGAAGTATGATATTCTTTGTATTGCTGGTACATACTACGCGTCAACGAACCTACAGGCATATTAAATCCGGGCGAGCAATATTGCCGCTCGTCGCTTCCGCCAACAGCAAATGGAATTATTTTGTATGGAATATCTTGATATTGCAAAACATGCTTTGCCACTTTGTCAGCTAACGATGTTTCTTGCTTACTCATTTTGTAAACAAAATTTCCTGCATCTCCACAGCAAGTCATTACATATCCTGCTATTGTTTTATCTTTCATATACATTCCATGCTTTGATAAATAAGCAATTACACCAATAGTTTCGGGTGCAATGATAAAACGATAAGTATATTTTCTACTTTTTAGTTCAGCAATTTTTTTATACAGAAAAGCTAAACATAGCGGACCTGATAATTCGTTATTAGCCATACTTGGGTGACATAAATAAGTAGAAAACAAAACTTCTTTATCAGTTTCTCCTTTTAAAACTAAATCACCATAAGTTAAACTTCCTTTTTCTAAAGAAGATTTAATCACAACCTTGTAGGTTCTGTTTTTGGGGAGTGTTTTATATTCATCATAAGCAATACAAAATCCCCAATTCTCTTTGTAATATGAGGTTACATAAGGAATTGCAGTTGGCATCTCTTTGATGTAAAACAAATGTTTATCTAATTCTTCAAAAGAAATTTCTTGTTCAATAGGTATTGAGTAATTCAAAACGTGAAGATTATTTTTTTTGAAATCACAAATCTTTTCCCCATCTGGCGTAATGATATATGCATCTTCAATATTCCATTCTTTTGGAATTTCCCAATCAAAACATTTTGCCCCTGTGGGCACTTCTGTTAATTGTAAGGGAATAATTTCCTGCAATATCTTAAAAGATTCTCTTAAGCCATTACCTGTAATGCTACGACAAATGGGGAACAGTCTATCGAAATATATTTCTAATTCCTTTTGCATTATTCAAACATATTCCATTTTAATACTTCGTCTTCTTTAATTTCACGCAACGACTTTTTCCCTATTAAATCATTATAATGTTTTGCGCTTATGCCATGTGCCGGTCGTTTCCAAGTTAAATCACTTGTTTCTATAATTTTTCCTTTTGGGATATCTTTATTTGCAACTAAGCTTCTTCGTGCATTTTTGCGTGCAGGTTCCTCATCAGGTAAGGCTTCTAATTTGAATGAACCAAGTAGCCCCTCAGTAAATTTCCATCTACGCCAAAATTCTTTTAAATCATTTTTATCCATTGCATGATAATGGTCATTACCCGGTAAGGTTTTATTATGTGTAAAATGTTTTTCAATAACAGCAGCCCCCAATAAAACAGAAGAGTGAATAACTTCCATGCTTTGCGGCAAGGTGTGGTCGCTGTAGCCAATAACATGTTGCGGAAATTTATTTTTTAAATCCCAAATCATACCAAGATTAGCATTTTTATTTGGCGTAGGATAATTTAACACGCAATGCATTAGGCAAAGTTTATTTCCATGTTTTTCAATAATATCAACGGCTTCTTGCACTTCCCACAAATGCGATGCGCCTGTTGATAGAATGACGGGTTTATTAAACGAACATTGTAATTCAATAAAATTAAAATTGGTAATGTCCGATGAGGATATTTTAAACACAGGCATTAAATCATTTAGAAACTTTGCGCTTTCCACATCAAAAGGTGTACTCATAAATTCAATACCTGCTTTATCGCAATATACTTTTAATTCTTCATATTCTTTCTTCCAAAATTTATCGTACTTCTTAAACAATTCGTGTTGTGAGCGAGTTGGTTCTTTGCTGATGTCCCAATAATACGGACTATCTTTACTTGCAATGGTGTCTGCTTTGTACGTTTGAAATTTAATAGCGTGTGCTCCACCCTCTGCCGCTTCATCAATTAAACGTTTTGCTAAATCCATAGACCCTTCGTGATTAACACCTGCTTCTGCAATAATGTAGGGTGTTACGATTTTATTGGGTTGATATTGGTTTAAAAAGTTAACTATTTTCATTTTTATATCTTATTAAGTTATTTATTAGCCTACCAAGCAGTCCAACCACCTTCTACTAACATATTGTTTCCTGTTACATAACTTGACGCATCACTCAATAAATATATTAGTGCAGGAGCAACTTCGTGGTTGTAACTCATGCGTTGCATAGGGGAAAAATTGGAGAAGTTTTTTTCAAACTGTTCTTCATGATTGTTCCAAACGCCGTGAGGTGTAATCATATTTACACGCACACCTTTTGCTGCCCAATACGAAGCTAAATATTGCGACAAGGCATCAATACCGCCTTTACTTGCCGAATATGCTGCAGGACAACCCATTTTTGTTCCTTTATACAAATTTTGATTGGGCGCAACCACGCTGTATGTGGAAGGGATATTTACAATAGAACCACTACCTTTTTCTGCCATGTACGAGCCAACAATTTGATTTAGTAAAAATGTTCCTTTTAAATTTACCTCAACCACTTTATCCCAATTTTCTTCTGTTACATCTTCAAAAGGTTCAAATATTAAATGCGATTTATTTTGATGCCCCGTAACAAGCCCGTCAATTCTACCAAATTCTTTTAATACTTTTTCCTTCAATGCCATCACAGAATTTTTATTTTCAACTTCCACCTCAATACCCAAGCATTTTACTTTATTGCGTTCTTCTAAATTTTTGGCAAATTCTATGGGTTTTGCCAAAGCAATATCAGCCGCCACCACATGACCACCAAATTGTGCAACGGCTTCACAGAAAGCTTTGCCTATTAAGCCACAAGCGCCACTGATGACAATTACTTTTCCATTTAAATCAAATTTTTGTTTAAAGTTGATTTCTGTTGGGTTGGTTGTTCTAATCATAATAACAATTTTTCTTTTAAATATTTTTTTACGTTTTGATAACGAAATTCTGTAAAGTAAGCAAAAATCAATGCACAGAGGTTAACGATTCCAAATATAATAAGTAATTTAATAGAAACAGATAAAGAGTTTAATTTTGGAATTATAGTAAGTAAAAATGTTATAAGAGTATAATGTATAAGATAGAGGCTAAAAGAAAAATTGGCAAAAATTTTAGTTCCTTTTTTTAAGAATACTGGCAGTTTGATTTTATGTTGCTCATAATATTTTAATAAGAGAAAAAAACCTAACATAAAAGTAAATGCCCCTACAAAAAAATTATATATAAATCCAAGTCCACCAGCCAACAATAGTACTATTGCTAGGAGTGAATGATTGATTTGTTTTATTTTAAAAGCAGTAAGTAGTATAGGAAACAAACTTCCTAAAAACCAATAAATCGTAATCCCGGCTCCCATGTGTGAGCCAATAAATAATTGATATAAAGGCACTATAGAAAAGAATATTAATAATATCAACCATTGACCGTTCTTCTTTTTTGCTAAAATTATCCAACCAAATAACATATATAGCCACCATTCAACTGAAAGTGTCCATAAAGGCAAGTCTGTTCCTAGATATGGAAGGTAAAAAATATTATTACTTGTTAATCTTTGTAATAATTCAAACAAAGGGAATTCCTGCAACATAAATAAGTTTCCTATAAACTCTTTTACATAAAGTCCTACGAGAAAGGATTGATTGGTTATTTTTGAAATTATATAATCCATTATGAAAACCAATAACAACGCAGGAATATATGCTGTATAAATTCGTGAGAATCTATCAATAAAGAAACTCTTGAAACTATATTCTTTTTTATTTGCAATTGATAAGCAAATTAAAAAACCAGAGAGAATAAAAAAAATTAAAACACAATAAGAAGCAAGTCTATATAAAAAATGATATTTTTCTTTGCTAAGAAACCCCTGCCAAAACAATAGATGTCCAACAAGCACCCCTTGAGCGCTAAGTGTTCTAATCAAATCAATCAATAACGATTGGGATTTGTTTAATGCATACTTGTATTCTTTCATCAAATATATTTTCTAAATACGGGTTTTATAGGTTCGCCGATTAAATATTTTTCAAAACCTTCTTCCAAACCTTTTTTATATACTACACAAGATTCGTCTATTGCATTTAAAATATGTTCTACATCTTTTTCGGAATGTGAAAAGTGTGGACAGAATATTCCCTGAAACAACACGCCTCGTTTAATCATTTCCTGATGAAATAAAGTACGCAAGCCAAACGAATTATTCCCTTCATTATCAAAATAGCCTAAAGAGGCATGCCAATTGAATTGTAGGTTTTTGATGGAATGACTTAGTCCATGTTGTTCAATTATTTTTTTAGAGCTGTCAATAAATTTTTGACCTAATGATTGATTATGGTCTATCACATTATGTTTTTTAAATTCGTCCATGGTTGCCAAAGCTGCGGCAATACTACACGTTTCTCCGCCATGTGTGGTGCTGATTAAAAATAATTTTTCTTTTCCTATATTCCTGATTCCTCCCAGTTCCATTACTTCTTTTTTCCCTGTCAGGCAGCAAAATGAAAATCCGTTGGCAATGCCTTTTCCCCAAGTGGTCATATCAGGCACTACATTGTATTTTTTCATTGAGCCGGGAAATGCAGTGCGATATCCGGTAATCATTTCATCCATAATCCATAGTGCGCCATTTTTGTGAACCAAGTCAATCGCATCTTTTAAAAAGTTTGGCTCTAACACATTAAATTTTTCCGGTTCAGAAATAACACAAGCTATTTGATTAGGATATTGATTAAATAATTCTTTCAGAGATTCTAGATTGTCGGATTTGAAAGTTACCGTTAAATTACTGATATCATTTGGAATGCCGCTTTTTACATCGGTGCTGCCAATAAACCAATCGTCATAAGAATAAAAAGGATGTTCTGCAGGACGAGCGACTAATTTTCTTCCGGTATAAGCTCGTGCTAATTTTACGGCTGCTGTCGTAACAACCGAACCATTTTTTGCAAACTTAATCATATCGTGCCCCGAAATGTTAGCTAAAAAATTTTCAGCAATTTCTTTTTCTATAATGGAGGGGCGCGAAAAATTATTTCCTTTTTTTAGTTCTTGTGCTACACGTTCTATCACAGGTTCGTAAGCATGCCCTAAACTAATGGAAGCTAAACCACCCAAACATTCGATATATTCGTTTCCGTCTTCATCCCATACATGACTTCCTTTACCATGTGTAATGGAGGCTGGTGAAAGCAATGGAAATTGGTCATCTCCTTTACTATATGTATGCGCTCCACCCGGAATTAAATCGTGAATACATTTTCGGTATTCATCTGATTTTTTAAAGTTGATTATTTGTTTCATTTTATTTTCCACTGATTATATTTTATTTATCTCCCGCGGATTGCACAGATTTGCGCAGATTTTTTTATTCATCTAATCCGTTTACTTTTCTAAAAATTGATTTACTGATGTCTGAACTATTAAAATTGACAAGTATGCCAAGTTTAATGTCAGACAATTTTAAATATGTTATTAGTTGTTTGTGATGTACGGGTAGAAGAGTTTCTACTGATTTTATTTCAATGATAACTTTATTTTCCACTAGTACATCTATTCTGTACCCCACATCTAATTTTTCTGTTTCATAAATTAAAGGAAGCGCCACTTGCGATATTGCCTGTATATTTTCTTTTTTCAATTCATAAACCAAAGCTGCTTCGTATGCAGATTCAAGCAAACCTGGTCCCAAATTATTATAGACTTTAAAAATGCAACCTCTGATAATGTAGGATATATCATTTTCAGTATTCATTACTTGTTGTTTCTCTCTCGTCGATTATTTTCTGCGAAAATCTGCGCTCTCTGCGAGAGTTAAATTTCTTTATCGTTTTGAATAGATTTTTTATAGCCTGAATTGATTATGCTTTCTTTATTCAGTTCTAAAATTTCAGGTTGAGATTTTAATAGTTGAATAATGTCATTCATATTAAAATCAGTAATATTTTCAAATGAGTTAAATATTTTTTCTACGGCTTTAAAATCATTTTCAGAATCAACAGATAGTTTGTAGTGATACTCTTTATTATATTTTTTCCAAGCACATGAAAATTTTCCGGAGTTTTTGATGTAAGGCGTTACATGTTCCCGTTCAGACATCAGCTTTGCTTCTTTCCATGCGGTTTCCAGAGCTTTGAACGTAAATACTTCCACATCAAACCCATCTTCTAAAAAATCAGGTTCGTGATTACTGTTTGAAAAATAATCTTTACTTGATTTTAAAAATTCGCTTACCACAAAATCTATAACTGAATGATGGTGTAAGGGGCAATCAGATGTTACACGAATAATATTAGTAGGGTTGTATGGTAGAGCTGATTGATAATATCTGTCTAACACGTCCCAGTCGCTACCATGATAACATTTAATTTGATTTTGATTACAAAAATTTTTAATGGCATCGTCTTCTTTATTGGTTGTAGTTGCTATAATTATTTCATCAACCAATTTAGCTTGCTTGATGCGCATCTGTTGGAGCATAAGCAAAGGAATACCTTTAATGGTTTTTAATACTTTTCCGGGTAAACGAGTGGAACCCATACGAGCCTGAATGATAAGTAGATTCATTTGATAAATTCTTCTTTAAATAACCCCATTAAATATTTATCATTTAATTTTCCTGCTGCCATAACGTGTTTTCGCAATGTACCCTCTAATTTAAATCCTAATTTTTCATACAAACGTTTTGCATTGGGATTGTTTTCATAAACAGCTAAATATATTTTTCGTAAGTGCATTTGATTAAATCCGTAGTCAATCGCTAATTTACATGCTTCTTGCCCTACACCTTTATTCCAATAATTTTTGTTACCAATCAATAGACCTAGTTCAGAAACATTGGCTTTATCGTCATGAAAATCAATTTTGATATTTCCAATATGTTCATTAGTATCATTACTGCATATTGCAAAAAAAGCAGTGTTTTTATTAGCTAATCGTTCTGACACATAAGTTTTCAAATTCTCTATGGTGTATCCTGAAGTTGCAATCCCTGACATAACTTCTTCATCTTCTAGCCAATTTAAATAAGTTTGATTAACATCATTTAAAGTCAGAAACCGTAAATAAATTTTTTCTCCTTTTAAAACCACTTTATGAATGTTTATTATCTAACTTTTGTTTGTACTTATCCATTTCCGCTTTATTCTTGGTTAAATTATTGTCGTGCATGCGGTAGCGATATAGAGGCAAAATAATATTATAAATTTTATGCTTTTTCAAAAAACGAATACGTAAATCTTCTTCTTCTCTGGCTCTAAAAGTTTCGTCATATAAGCCAATATCAATTAATAAGTCTTTGCGGAACATAATACCGCAGGCAATGGGTTTTTGTTCTGCATTTATATGTTGAATGTGTGCCCCTTTTTCATCTATCAAATAATAATCTACTGAAACAGCATCTAAAGAATTATTTTCACTTAAAAATGTTTTTTGCATAAGCAATAAATCGTGTTGTATGTAGTCATCTGCATCTAAGAATACAACGAACTGACCTTTGGCTTTTTTCACAGCGAAATTACGAGCGGCAGCTAAGCCCACATTTTTTTCCAGATTGAATATTCTAATTTCGTCTTTATAGTTTTCTAAAATTAATTTAGTATTATCGGTACTGCAATCGTTTATCACAATAACTTCATATTGAGATTTTTGCAGA
The DNA here is from genome assembly GCA_039811645.1 of Bacteroidia bacterium. Lineage (GTDB taxonomy): Bacteria > Bacteroidota > Bacteroidia > B-17B0 > Aurantibacillaceae > BPGX01. The sequence goes on from JBDHZB010000004.1 coordinate 51,940, forward strand.
GATTGGTCAAGACAACTACGGATAGCTCGCTCAATATATTTCTCGTAGTTGTAGGCTGTTATGATGATTGAAACCATAGTTTATAAAGAACTTAATTGTTTTGCAAATTGAGTATAATTTTTTTTAGCATTATATGTTTCTAAAAATGTATTTCGGGCAGCTTCTCGTTTTCTTTGGATAAGTTCTGTGTTATCAAAATAATTGTTTAGTAGAGCAGATAATTCATCAGTATTAAAATCAATATCAATAAGAAATCCATTTTCGTTATTTACTATTTCAGGGTTTCCAACGGTATTGGTGGCTACCATGGGTATCCCAAAAGAAGCTGCTTCCATTAAAGAAACCGGTATTCCTTCAGCAGTACTTAGGTTGCAAAATAAATCCACGTTATTATTTTTATAAAATTCAATAACCTCGTGATGAGGTGTATAACCTTTTAATTCACATTTATTTTGTAGATGGTATTTGTTTATTTCAAATTGTAATTGTTCTATGTCTTTATTATCGCCCCAACCAAAATGTATCCATTTAAAATCAATATTTAATTTTGATAAGATAATTGGCATTAAATATATGCGTTTATTCTTGTCAATTCCTGAGCATGTAACAATAATTTTTATATTGTTAGCTTTGCCTTGTATGGAATTCATATTATCAAAAACACCAAGTCTGGCAATTTCAAATTTTGATTTGTATTTTGGGAATAAACTCAAAAAATGATTATAACCATGTGTAGAAATAGAAAAAATTTTATCGATATATTTTATTTTAAAGAACTCAAAGGGAAGAAATAGGGGTATTTTAAATTTCAGAAAATTATTCCAGCTTTTATGATAAAGATCTAATGAATGAGCTCTTGAGATGATAGTTACTTTTTTAGTACTTTTACGTTTTAACCAGTATGCAATGATAACTCCCCGATGTAACCAGTAATTGTATGCAATAATTTGGTCACTATCTTTTATATTGGTTTGTATAAAATCTAAAAGTGCGAGATGGTTAGTATATAAGTTTCGTAATTGAGCCAATATAGATTTTATAGTAGTAAGATGTTTTTTTCTTTCTCTGCTAAAGAGTAGTTCTGTATATAAGACTTTCAAAATGGCAAACTCTCTTACAATCTTTTTTTGCCAGGAAAGAGTTTTGGTTAAAGAATTAATTTTTATAATTTCAATACCTGATTCATGTGAAAGCCTGTTTTCTTCATCTTTATAATCATACTCATCATAAGGAATAATATACACTTTTTTAAACTCTTTTATTAGGAAGGGTAACTCATCAAATAAATAGGCTTCTTGCTTTCCATAAGGAAATTTTTTTGTGAAGAGGAAGATAGATTTGTTCATTAAAAACCGCTTGATTTATATTTCATAATTATTTGTTAATGAAATAACTTAATCTATTATTTTTAAAAAGCTCCGCTTCTTGAAGGGATACATTTTATTTAAAGTTTATGTATTTCTCCAATATCATTGGCGCTTTCGCAAATTTAATAAATATTTTAACAGAATTGTTGCAGACTTGTCTCGGTTAATAGACAGCTTATCTTAGAGAGTCGGGATAATTATTGCTAATGATTTTTTATACTATGAATCGTAAGATGGTCAGAGAACTTAATAGCCCCACTTTATCCACATAGCACCCCACGTAAAACCGCCGCCAAAAGTGGAAAGTATAAGGTTATCTCCCTTTTTTAATTTTGATTCATACTCCCAAAGTAATAGAGGAATGGTTCCTGCAGTTGTGTTGCCGTATTTCTCAATATTCATCATTACTTTGTCCGAGGTTAAGCCCATGCGTTGGGCAGTAGCATCTATTATCCTTTTATTAGCCTGATGAGGTACAAGCCATGCGACATCTTCTGATTTTAAATTATTTTTTTCCATGATTTCAGCCGAAACTTCAGCCATGTTATAAACAGCATGTTTAAATACAGGTTGTCCTTCTTGATACACATAGTGTTGGCGGTTTGCTACTGTGTCGTAGCTTGGTGGTAATGCAGATCCCCCCGCTTTCATGTGCAAGTGCTTGCAACCATTGCCATCGGAGTAATAAATAAAGTCTTTTATCCCTAAATCTTCTTTTGTGGGTTCTAATAAAAGCGCACCACAACCATCACCGAAAATAATACAAGTAGTGCGGTCGGTGTAATCAATAATTCTACTCATCACATCAGAGCCTACTATTAATACTTTTTTATATTTTCCTGTTTCAATAAATTGGGCACCAACACCCATGGCGTATAAAAGCCCGGAGCAAGCAGCACTTAAATCAAATCCCCACGCTTTATTAGCACCAAGTTTTGCCGCTAAAATATTGGCGGTTGCCGGAAATACATGGTCGGGTGTAACTGTTGCAAAAATAATGGCATCTATTTCTTGAGGTGATATTCCTTTTTTTTCTAATAATTGTTTACAAGCTTCCAAAGCCATGTCAGAATTGGCTTTAGAGGGGTCTTTTAAAATTCTTCTTTCTTTAACACCGGTTCTGGTTAATATCCATTCATTGGTAGTATCTACCATTTTTTCTAAATCAAAATTAGAAAGGACATCGTCAGGAACATATCCTGAAACCGCTGTTATTGTTGCTCTAATCATTGTTCAAGGCTTTTTTAATTTTATCGTTAAGATGAGATTTAATCATTATTTCAGCTTGTAAAATCATATTTTTAAAAGCTAATGGTGAAGATATGCCGTGTCCGATGATGGCATTCCCATTAACACCAAGCACAGGCGTTCCACCGTATAGTTCATAATTAAATTGATTAAAATATTCATCGTTAATTTTTCTTTTCAATATCTGTACATAAAATGCTTCTGCCATTTTGAGTATAATATTCCCTGTAAAGCCATCTGTAACAATTACATCTGCTCTGTCTGAAAAAAGATGCCGACCTTCTACATTGCCTATAAATTTATAATCGGGGTTATTATGCATTAATTTATATGTTGCCTGTGCAGATAAATTTCCTTTTTCTTCTTCTTCGCCAATATTAAGCAATGCTACTTTCGGGTGTTCTATGCCCATAATTTCTTTTGCATAGATGTGTCCAAGTAAGCCAAATTGATACAAGACATCGGGGCGACAATCTACATTCGTCCCAACATCTAATAATAAATTATGTTTTCCGTTTTGCTTTGGAATAATTGTTCCAATGGTAGGTCTTATCACGCCGGCAATACTTTTGAGCGTGAGCATGCAGCCTGCCAGCATAGCACCGCTGTTTCCGGCACTAATAAAGGCATCAGCAGATTTTTCTTTTAATAGCTGAAATCCTAAATGAATAGAGCTATTTGTTTTTTTTACATAAGCTTTTGCCGGATGTTCGCCCATTTCAATAACATCTGTTGTGTGAATATATTCAAGGTGGTGTGTGTATTCGGATTTTTTAAAGTATTCATGAGCAAGGTGTTTATCTCCAATTAAAATAATTTTAGTAGCATGGTGTAACTGAGGCAGAATCATCTCTATGCCCTTTAGACAGTTTTCAGGGGCGTAATCTCCTCCTAATATATCTATCGCAATTCTCATGTTGGTAATATCAGGGGCAATAATACAATTTTTAACGAATAGGTGCTGAAATAATCTTTATTCATTACTATGCTTTTTTTGCAAGAATAAAAATTAACAAACACGCAAATTATTTTGTTATTTTGAACACAAGAATATATGGATATTAATATTTTACCATTTTGTTATCAGGGAACTATCTGCGTGCCTGCATCTAAAAGTTATTTGCAAAGGGCTATTGCATTGGCAACGCTGACAAAAGGCACATCTATTATTCATAATATAAATTATAATAAAGATGTGGATGCGGTTTTTAATATTGTTCAACAAATGGGTGCTGTTATAGAAAATATTAATACAAGTTCTATTAAAATCACACCGATTGGTAAGAAGGAAAATAGAATAAAAATTAACTGTAAAGAATCGGGGCTTGCCGCTAGAATGTTTGGTATTATTGTAAGTGAGATATATAACGAAGTAATAATAAATGGTGAAGGCTCGTTGTTAAAACGTTCTATGGTTGATTTAATTGACACATTAAAACAATTGCAATGTGTTGTACAAGATAATAATGGATTATTACCTTTGTTTGTTGTAAGGAATACTTTTTCCGAAAAAATAAAAATTAATGCTGCACAAACTTCTCAGGTTCTTACAGGACTTTTGATGGCATTGCCTTTAAGAAATATTGATACTACTATAGAGGTTGAGCAACTAAATAGTAAACCATATATTGATATTACTTTAGATATTATGAAGCGCTTTGGTGTAACAATTGAACATCAGAATTATAAAACCTTTTTTATTAGAGGTAAGCAACAATACATTGCTCAAGAATATTATGCAGAAGGAGATTGGAGTGGCGCGGCATTTCATGTTGTAGGTGCAGCAATTTCCGGAGAGGTTTCATTAAATGGATTAAATAATGGTTCTGTTCAGGGAGATAAAATAATTTTGGATATTGTGAAACAGTGTGGAGCAGAGGTTATATTAAATGAAGCCAATATTATAATAAGAAAAAAAGAATTAAATGGGTTTGAATTTGATGCTACTAATTACCCTGATTTATTTCCTTCGCTTGCTATTTTAGGATGTGCGTGTAAAGGTATCAGTGTTATTTATGGTACAGAACGATTGTTGCAAAAAGAAAGCAACCGAGCAATTGTTATTAAAGATGAACTAAATAAATTAGGAGCAAAAATTTATCTGGAAGATAATAAAATGATAATAGAACATTCTGAGTTACGTGGTGGCGAGGTGTATGCTCATAATGACCACCGCATTGCTATGATGGCGGCAATTTCTGCATGTATCAGTAATAAAAAAATAAAAATTACTAATGCTGAAAGTATTGAAAAGTCTTATCCGAATTTTTTTAAAGACTTGTCAGTAATGATGATGGGAGCTAAATAATATTTAATAAGATTTTCCAATTATTAAAAAATAATGAACTTAGTGTAATTTCATGAAACAAAGGAATGAAATACCCTCCTATATCTTGAATGTTTTTTTTAATGGTAAGTATTTCTTGTGCAGCTTCTTCTGTAGATTTTTTTTGATAATTAAAATATGCACCATCCATTATACAAAACGGAATAAATAATAAAGAAGTTGTTGTTTCGCTGTCAAAATCATAATAGTAAAATGGATATGATGTGCCCGCTCTAAAACCTGTGTGCGAAGCAAATCCCATCGTAAAATCATAATAGATATTATTTCTTAATAAATGCTTGGGCGTTGTTTTAATGTCCATGCGTAAATAATGCTGCCTTGATGCAAGAATGGATTGTCCTGTAATATTTTCTAATAGGATTTTTTCTTTTGATATTAACTCGGGGTGTTCAGAAGAATAATAGGAAGGATGTAATCCGATGTTTGCAAAACCGGATAAATGCCTGATAGTATGTTGTGTGGGTTTTTTAGTAATATCTGCTGCTCTGTCAAAGGGTGTGTTAGAACGACATAGAATAAAAAAGATAATGGGTAAATCTGAAAATTGTTTTTGAATATCCTGATAAACAAATTCAAATGGGTCTGAGGTTGTACCAATTAATGCTTGTACTCTTTTTATTATTAATGAGTATTCTGTTTTACTTAAATGTTTTACTAAAGCCCCTGCTGTACGAAAAAATCCTTTTCCTTTGAATGCCAGAATATTGTCTAAATCAAAAGTTAGAATAGATTGGAATTTTTTTTCTATTACAAAATTTGGATAGAATTTTTTTACATAATTGTAGAATTCATTAACATGTAAATCAACTTGCGGAATTAAGTGATTAGTGTTGGCAGCGCTTGTGTGTTCAAATCGTCCATGTGGGTCTGTTTTATTATTAACCCATTCCTCATACCTTGAAAGGTGAAAAAAAACTTCAGAGAAAATATCATAAGTAAAAAAAGATTCTTTATTGCATAAGAAAGAAGTATTGGTATAATTAGTATGCAGATTGTTTTCAAATAAAATATTGTGAGAGAACAGATTAATACAGCCGCCTCGAGGAACAATGTCATAATTAATTTTAATTTTATCAGAAGACAAAAACAATTCTTGATTATCTGTAAGCATATAATTTTTACTGCCTACTCGTTTAAATATAAAATCACAGGCGTATTTTAGTCGCTCTGTAATTCTTGTTGAATAAATTATAATTTCTGCTTGTGTGGAGCAGTGTGGGCTGAATAGCGAGAAATTAAACGTACTCATTAGTTAGATAGATATGCTTTTTTATTTTTTTTCATTTGTTTCCTTGCCATTCTTTTCTGCCTTCTTAATTCTCTTTTATTTTGTTTGGATTGTTTTGCAGAAGGCAAGTCGCTTTTTTTCTTTTTCAAATAGGGATTAAATGGAGTTGCGTTGTGTTTTTCTCTTTGACGCCATCGCTTCCATATTTTTGGTTTATGGCTGCCATTTACCATCTCATCATTTTGTGCAGAAATAGTAAAGCCAAATAACATAAGTCCAATAATTATGATAAAACAAAGCATCTTCATTAGCACAAAAGTATTAAAAAAGCTTATTTGTTTTTAATTTTAGTATCTTTGATAAAAAAATGAAGAGGTATTTACTCATATTTTTTGCGCAGCAACTGGTTTTTGCTCAAACTGTATTCAATAATGATTTAAAATTATTGCTTACAAAATATGAAGTCGGTACAACAATTCCACTAATTGTACAAACAACATCATTACAAAAACTTAATAATTTCAGCAATTTGCATAAATCGGGTTTAGCTGTTCTTTATACAGCAGGAGAAACGCTTGCAAGGTTAACTATAAACGATACGGCTGTATTAATGCAAATGGTCAAAGAAAAAATTATTATAAGAGCCGAATATTATGTCCCCAAAAAACTAAAATTATTAAATGATACAATGGTTGTACGTAATAGAATTCTGCCTGTTAAACAAGGTTTGCCACCACTTTCACAAGCATATAATGGCTCCGGTATTTTAGTAGGATTTATTGATAGTGGAATAGATTTCAATCACCCTGATTTTAAAGACAGTTTAGGAAACACACGGATACTAAATATATGGGATCAGAATATAACAACGGCTACAGTATCTCCTGCACCTTTTAATTATGGACAAGAATGGACATCTGCCGATATTAACTCAGGAAGTTGTACACATACAGATTTGGCATATTGGGGACATGGCACACATGTTGCCGGTATTGCGTGCGGCAATGGTAGATCAACAGGAAACCACCAAGGATGTGCTCCAAAGAGCAGTATTATAACGGTTGCTTTAAATTTTAATGCCACAGGTCCCGTAATTGCTGATGCTGTTCAGTATTTAGTCAATAAATCTATTACAATAGGAAAGCCATTAGCTATTAATGCAAGTGTTGGTGATTATTATGGAAGCCATGATGCTACAGATTTACAATCTCAAATGATCATTGCACTTATTGCAAATATTCCGGGCAGAATAATGGTAGCTGCTGCCGGCAATGCAGGCAATATTAAATATCATACTAAAACAGTATGCAATACGAGTGACACGCTATTTACTTGGATTCAAAATTCTTCTACAAATAATATGGAGTATTGGTTATATGCAGATACAAACGATATTAAAAATATTCAGATTACTGTTGGTGCAACCAACGGTGGATATCACTATTTAGGCAATATTGGATTTAAAAATTATAATTATGCCTTAGCAGCAATTCAACATGATACATTAAAAAATAATTTACATAGAATAGGTATTGTTCATTCTTCGGCAAGTATTAATTCTTTTGGTGTGTATGAATTATACTTAAATATTATTGCAGATAGTTCTAATTACTTGTGGAGTATAGAAAGTAGGGGCTCGGGTTTGCATCAGGCATGGAATTTTGATTTTGTTTCTTCCGGATTGCCAAACAACACCATCTTTCCAAAAATACAACATTATATTATGCCCGATACAGTATCTTCTATTGTTACAGGATTTCAGTGTAGCTCAGAAATTATTACTGTTGCAAATTATGTTAATTTACGCAAGTATCATGATTACAATAATCAGTTAGATTCTACAACAGAAGTAGCGGGGCAACTAGCGTATCACAGTAGCGCCGGCCCCACTAGAACGGGGCTTTTAAAACCGGATATTGCTGCAACAGGTAATAGTGTTTTTTCGTGTTTACCAATAGCAATGCAGAGTAATATAATAACAAATTACCCTCAGAACCTTGCACCGGGCGGCTTCCATGTTTTAGGAGGAGGCACCTCTGCGGCTTCGCCTGTTGTAACCGGGTTGGCAGCACTTTATCTTCAAGCATATCCAAATGCAACCAATCATCAGTTTAAAAATGCCGTAACGAGTTGTGCATACTCAGATATTTATACCGGAACATCTTTACCCAATAACAAGTGGGGTTATGGAAAAACAGATGGATTAAGTACATTTACTTGCATGCCACTATCATCATCTCAAAACATTGGGACAAAGAATAATACCAATCTGTTATTATATCCAAATCCAACTACCAACTATTTTAATATTGTTTCTTCTGATGAGATATTAAAAATAATAATTGAAGATGAAATGGGACGCAGTATTTATGTGAAAACAATAAATGATAAATTTTCAGAAACCATAATTCTGCCGCCATACATTAAGGGTATGGTTTTTATTAAAATTTATACAGCAAGAGAAGTGGTGGTAAAAAAATTAATTCTATTGAATTAAGTTTAGAAAGTATTTAAAACAATCCTTATACACGTTCCCTGATTTATTTCACTATGATGTACGAATATTTTCCCTTTATGATATTGTTCAATAATTCTTTTGCTTAAAGATAAGCCAAGCCCCCATCCTCTTGATTTTGTTGTGTATCCGGGTTTAAAAATAGTTTTAAATAAATTTTTTGGAATACCCTTTCCTTCATCAATCACATCTATATATATTTGATTTTTATGAAGCAATCCTGTTTTAATAATAATAGTCCCCTTTCCATCCATTGTATCTACCGCATTTTTAATAACATTTTCTAACACCCATTCTATTAGTGGTTTTGAAATGCTCACAGATAGGTTTTCATGATAGGGAATAAATTGTATTTGAATATTTTTTGATATTCTTTTTTGTAGATAAGAAGTGATTTCTTCTATTAAGTCATGTATATTGTGTGGTGAGTATTCCGGAACGGAACCAATTTTAGAAAACCTTTCAGAAACAATATTTAATCTTACAATATCTTTTTCTATCTCTTTTATAATGGTGTTCTCCGGAAGTTCAGATTTTAATATATCAAGCCACGCTCCGAGTGCAGAGATTGGTGTGCCAAGCTGGTGCGCAGTTTCTTTGCTTAACCCAACCCATACCATTTCTTGTTCGGTTTTTCTTGCCCAGCTAAATAATACATACGCAAACAGAATAAATCCCACAATAATTATCCATTGTAAATATGGATAATATTTTAGCTTGAGAACAATATCTGAATGAGCGTAGTATATATATCCTTTTTGATTATTCCCTAAATCAATTTCTACCGGTGTATTTTGCTTTGACAATAAATTAATGGTTTCAGAAATTTTTTGTAAATCAGCAATATCTTTTTGTAAAATTTTTCCTGAGGCTATTACTTTATCTTTTTCTTGATTAACATATAAAATGGGCACGTCTAAAGAGTTTGTAACTACTTCATCTATAAAAGAGTGTACAATGCTATCAAAAACTAAATGAATATTTTCAATAATTTTGCTGTCTTTATAGTATAGGAAATTTTTTTTATTTTGAAAAAGGTTAATTGTAACAGGTGAGTTTTTTTTCATAATCTTTAGAAGATTTTCTGCATCTTCAGGATTTTTCATAACACCGGAATCTATATTTCTATAAGCAGAAATTTTGCCATTTTCATCTGTGAGTATTACAGGAACGGTTGTATTATTTTTAAGTACATCTAATATAAACTGAATATCGTTTGGAGATGCAACAAGCAATTGTTGTGTAGCTTGTGCATATAACTCGGCTTTTTTGCGTTCTTCTTGTTTTAATGTTTCGAACAAATCAGATGTGATTTTTACCAAGCGCGCCCTTTTTTGAACAGCATTTGCCCATAGCTGTATTTTATTTCTTTCTTGTATGGCAATATTTTTTATTAGCTGATTAGTAAAGAACAAAGAAGCCAACATAATAACAATTGCAGTAATTGCCAGCACCCATTTCCATGTTTGTTTTTGCGAATATAACTGCATGCTATTGAATATTCAGTTTATTTAATTTTTGCTGATACTGTCGGGCACATTTTAAATGCTCATCAAAAGTTTTAGAATAATTTGAATAGCCATTCATTTCGGGCTTTGCACAAAAGTACAGATAATTGTGCCTTTCAAAATTTAAAACAGCATTTATTGCTTGAATACTTACCGCACCAAGAGTTGTGGGGGGCAGTCCACTATACTTATAAGTGTTGTATGGTGAATTAATTTCTTTGTCAGAATTATATAATCGGCTGGCACTCATCTTATGATTAATATATTTTAATGTTGGGTCTGCTTGTAGCGGCATTTTTGCTTTTAGTCGGTTAATATATACGCCGGCAATTTTCTTTTGCTCTGAAAAAATAGAACTCTCATGCTGCACAATAGAAGCTAATATCATGCATTCTGTTTCAGTAAGCCCTGTGGTTTTTAAAAGTGATTTTTTTTGTTGTGTCCAAAAGCAATAATAGGAATTTTGAATACTATCGTAAATAGCTCTTGAAGATACTGCCCACGAGGTATTAAAGCTAGATATCAATAAATAATTCATGATATTCTTGTCTTTTTGTAATGATAATATTTGTTCTGTTAATAGTTTATCTGTAAGGTATGTTTTTGCCGATATAGCGGATATTAAATCTTCAAAATAAAAAACTTCTGCATGAATATTAATGGTAACATATTCTTCTTTGCCGTATTTTAGTATATTGATAATTGTTGGTAAATTCATTTTGTTTGTAATTCTATATTTTCCGGGTTTAAGACTATTTAGCCCCATTTCTTTTGCCATTAACTTAAACAAATAAGCATCTCTTAATATTCCTTTTTCTTCCAGAGAATCAGACAATGAGTTAATATTCATATTAGGATAAATATAAAGGAATGTATATTTCTTATCTATCTTTTTAAATGAGTATTTATAATAGACATAAAGACCTGCAGTTATTATTAATATTAAAACAATAATTCCTAAAAGAATATTTTTTAAAAATTTAAACATTAAAAACTCTTTTTATTAATAAATTCGTATAGTTGTTTTGCTTGTGTGTGATTTGGATTTTGCTTTAATATTATTAAAAGATATTCTTTTGCTTTTAAAGTATTTTTTTGCTGCATAAAATATGCAACAACATTCATTAGTAATGGCTCATTAAATAGGTCATATTTAAGGCCTTTTTGATAATAATACCATGCGCTATCTGGTTCGTTAATAATCATTTTTGCATATCCTAAGTTGGAATACGCAGAAACAAAAAAAGGATTTTCTTTGAGAATAAATCGCCAATTTTGATAAGCAAAACTGATTTTTTGATTTATCATTTGTATAACAGCAAGCTTGTTTCTGAAATCCAAAATATAGGGAGCCAAGTTCACGGATTTATTATAGAACAATTCTGCTTCTTTATATTGTTTGGCTTGATAGTAAGCCTCTCCAATTCTATAACTAGACCATGCGTGAGTATTATTGTAAGATGTTTTATTTAGTATTGTATTTAACACTTCAGTTACTCCAATATTTTGAACGATTTTAATAATTCTGATATAATCTTTTTTACAAAAATATAAATGTATAAGTGTAGTAAAATAGGTTTTTATATCATTAATAGAAGATGCATTAAGAATCTTTTCTGCACTATCTAAATAATATTCGTGCGCATCAAATTTTTCATATTGATAAATATAAGCCAATGCTTTTGTATTTTTATCAGGAAGCGAATCATTTATGGCTTGCAACCCTAAAAAAGTTTTTTTTGTTTCTTTTTTACTTGACAGATTTTTTTTAGGAATATGAATGTAATGATCATGAATGCTTACGTGTGGAATATCTGCAGAGCCGGAAGTTGGCATGTGACAGGTTATACAATCTGTACTTTGATTTAAGTGGTTGGATTTTTTTGCTGATAGGTATGCTTTGTTTGTACATTCTTTGTTTGGCGCATGATGACATTTTAGGCAGGTTTGAATAAAGTGTTCATGAGAAATTGTTTTTACGCTAATATGTGGATTATGGCATGTAACACAGGTAAGTGCATTGGTATATGGCTTAAGCGCATTTTGTTTTACCTGGTTAAAAGATTGAATAAAGCATTGACTTTGTTTTAATCTATCAGCATGAGATGCCATAATAAAATTTTCTTTAGAATCAGAATACCTGGGAAGAAAAACGTCCATAAAATCTCTTAAGTTCATGCCGGGTTTAAAATCAAAGAATGTGTAATCTTTTTTTAATACGGTGTTCCCTTGTAAATGACAACGCATACAAACATCAAATTGTTTTTCTATACTAAGTTTAGCTGGGTTCACGATAGAATAATCAATATCTTTTAAAGTATCTGTAATGTTACCGTTCTTTATCTTATTGACATGAATACTTCCCGGTCCGTGGCATCTTTCACAGTCAATCCCATCAGGAACGAAACTGTATTTATTTTCAGAACCCATTGTTATTTCAGGATATGCATTATGGCAAGTCATACATTCTGCACCAATTTTTCGTGAAAATCTTGTATTGTTGCCATTTTCAAATCCGGGAGGCAAATCCCAAACCTGTTTTTGAACATAAAAGGTCATTGGTGCTTGATACACATAGCCATTAATGTTGTATAAGTGAGAGTTGGTGTGCTGCCCCGAACCAATAATGTAATTTATTTTTCTGATGAATTGAAAAGCCGTATCGCTATTATGTAAATAATATTCTTTCATATATAAACTATCGTGTATTAAAAACATGGTATAGTTGAGGTGTGAAAATTCATCTTTAATAACAGCATGATTAAAATTAGCTGCTGAGAATTTTTTTTGGGCAATACGCATAGATTTTCCCATCCCTGTTTGTATAAAAGTATTATAAATATCCTGATGACAAAGCGCACAGGTTTGTTTGCCAACGTATTTTGCAGAATCAGAATGATTTAAATAAACCGTTTGATTGAAATGCTTATCAGATACTTGAACATCAACAGAATTTGTATTATGTGTACAAGAAAAAAATACAGAGCAAATAAATATATTAAATAAAAAACGCATTAATAATCATCAAAGATTAGCTTTGTTTTTCATCACCATCCACACGATATACGGCAGTAATACCATCAACTTTTTTTAGATTTTTTATTAATCGGGTTAGGTGCTTTGTGTCATGAACATATACCATTACATCGCCTTCAAAAATACCATCTTCCGTATCAAACTTTATAGAACGCATGTTAACTTGGTGTTCATTAGAAATCACTTTTGTAATATTGTTAACAATACCAATAGCATCTGTGCCTTTAATTTTAATGCCCGCTAAAAATGAAAGTAAATGTTCGTTAATCCATTTTGCTTTTACAACTCGATAAGCATAGTGTGATAATAAATTAACAGCATTTGGGCAATTTACTCTGTGAATTTTAATGCCTTCATCGGTTGTAATAAAGCCAAAAACATCATCTCCCGGAATTGGATTGCAACATGGTGAAAGTTTATAGTCTAATTGCTCCATTTTATCACCGATTACAAGCATATCGGCTTTGCCTCTTGTATTGGTTACAAGGGTTTCAATGTTATTGTTTTGTTCATGATGCTTATGCTTAGTACTATCTTCTTTAAATGATTTGAATTGTTTTAATTCATTAATATCGATATTTCCAACCGCGATTCTATAATATAATTCCATTGAAGATGGCAGCTTAAAATATACTGTTAATTCATTAATGGTTTTTGCATCAAAACGAAGAGACAACTTATTTAATTTTCGGTCTAAAATTTCTTTTCCGTCTTCTGCAATTTTTTTTCTTTGTTCTTTTAGTGCATTTTTAATTTTAGATTTTGCTCTGGCGGTATAAACAAATTTTAACCAACCCTCATTTGGTTTTTGTTTAGATGAAGTCAAGATTTCTACTTGATCGCCACTTTTTAATGGATGACTAAGCGGAACAAGTTTGAAATTAACCTTTGCACCAATAGCATGTTCTCCTACTTTTGTATGTATTTCAAATGCTAAGTCTAATGCAGTAGCACCCGAAGGAAGTGTTAGCATATCTCCTTTTGGTGTAAAGGCAAAAATTTCGTCTGAAAATAAATTAAGTTTAAAATCATCGATAAACTCTAGGGCATCAGGATCGGGGTTTTCAAGAATTTCTTGTATTCTTTTTAGCCAGTCTTCCAACTTATTCTCTCTATCTTGTAAAGATTCTTTGTATTTCCAGTGTGCTGCGTATCCTTTTTCAGCAAGTTCATCCATTCTCACGGTTCGGATTTGTACTTCCACCCATTTACCGTCCGGTCCCATAACGGTAGTATGCAAGCTTTCATAGCCATTACTTTTTGGGGTAGAAATCCAGTCTCTTAATCTATCCGGATATGGATGATAGATATCTGTTACTAAAGAATATACTTTCCAACAATCTGCTTTTTCATCTTCCAATTTAGAATCTATAACAATACGAATGGCAAAGATGTCATAAATCTCATCAAATGTTACATTCTTCTTCTTCATTTTATTATAGATAGAATAGATGGATTTTGGTCTTCCGAATATTTTTAATTTAAATCCGCTATCTTCCAGTATCTTTTTTAATGGAGGAATAAACTTTTGAATATATTTTTTTCTTTCTACTTCAGTTTCTTCTAATTTACTTACAATATCATTGTAACTTTCTGTATCAGTAAATTTTAATCCTAAATCTTCTAATTCTGTTTTTACTGTATTTAGCCCCAAACGGTGAGCCAGCGGCGCATATAAAAACAGGGTTTCACTAGCTATCTTTATTTGCTTGTCTTTGCTCATGTGGTCAAGAGTACGCATGTTGTGCAGGCGATCGGCAAGTTTGATTAAAATAACACGCACGTCTTCAGCCATAGTAAGCAGAACTTTCCGGAAATTTTCTGCTTGAATGGATTGGTTTTTATCTAAAACGCCGGATATTTTTGTAAGTCCGTCTATAATGTCGGCTACTTTTTGTCCAAACATTTTAGAAATATCTTCTAATGTTATATCGGTATCTTCTACAGTATCATGTAGTAATGCGCATATTACCGACGTGTGCCCAAGCCCCATTTCTTCCGCACAGATTTGTGCAACAGCTATTGGATGATAAATATAGGGTTCACCGGATTTTCTGCGCATGTCTTTGTGCGCATCAAGAGCAAGGTCAAAAGCCTTTCGTATTTCTGCCTTTTCTTTTTTATCCAGTTTTCGTTTAATGGACTTTAATAAGTTTTTATAACGATTAAGAATTTCCTTTTTTTCTTCGTCAGTATTAATATTTAAGGTAATATTAGTAACTACTTCTTTAGAAGATTCTTTTAGATGCTTCGGCATGATTAAAATTTCAACCTAAAAATAATAATAAAAAAGAGAGGCAGCAAGTATAAAGTAAAATAAAAAACAGAAATTATTTCTGTCCATGTAAAAGCTGCTGTTTTGCAGACAATTGTTCAGATGTTTCCACATTATCTTCGTCTTTAATACAGCAATCTACAGGGCATACAGCAGCACACTGGGGTTCATCAAAAAAACCAACGCACTCTGTACATTTATCAGTAACGATATAATAAACATCATTGCTTTTTGGAGGTTGTGGAGAATCTGCATCTGTTTCCAATCCCGAATTTAAACCTTTTACGGTTCCTGATAGTATTGTGCCATCTGAAAAACGCCATTCTGCGCCACCTTCGTATATGGCGTTGTTAGGACATTCGGGCTCACATGCTCCGCAGTTAATACACTCATCTGTTATTTTAATAGCCATAGTTTATGAGTTTTTATGTTAATAAAATTTAGGTGCAAATATAAAATTAATAATGCATAAAAAAAATGATGTAGCTTATCACATAAGGGATATTTAGTAAACTTGTGCCTTATTAACATTTGGTATGCACACATCTTTTATTCGTCTTTCAAAAATATTATATAATTATTTAGAAAACCCGGAAAATCAACAGGACACAGAGATAAGAAATAATATTTTATTGGCAGAAAAATATAACCCGTGGTTTATAGAACGATTTACAAATATAGCTCTGCTTTCCATAGCAAAGATGTGCGAAAAAGATAGTATAGAGAAATATATTTTTGATATTAAAAAGCCAGCCAATCCATTGAATATACTTGTAATTGCTGCCGGAAATATTCCGCTTGTTTGTTTTCATGATATAATGACAGTATTATTGTCCGGGCATCGGGTATTTTTAAAACCATCTTCAAAAGATATTATTCTTACAAAAATGATAATAGATATGTTAGGTGAAATAAATCCTGAGATAAAAAGTAAAATACAATTAATTACCGACAAAATTCCACTTAATGAAACTAATGCCATTATTGCTACAGGTAGTAATAATACAGCACAATATTTTGAATCATATTTTTCTAAATACCCGAAAATTATCAGGAAAAACAGAACTTCTATTGCTGTTTTAAATGAAAAAGAATCGGAAAGTGAATTAAAGAATTTAGCAGATGATATTTTACTTTATTTTGGGTTGGGTTGCCGCAATGTGTCGAAACTCTTGTTGCCAAAAGGATATGATGTTCAGAAAATATTTAATACTGTTTATGATTATGGATTTTTGATGCAACATCACAAATATTGTAATAATTACGACTATTATAGGAGTATTTATTTATTGAATAGAGAGCATTTCCTTGAAAATAATTTTTTAATATTAAAACAAAGTAAAGATATCCATGCCCCTGTAGCAGTGCTTTATTACGATTTTTACGAATCTGATAGAGATATTGAAAAGTATGTGTCTGATAATGCAACGGAAATACAGTGTATAGTAGGTAATAATCATATTCCTTTTGGGAGGGCACAGTTTCCGGATATTACAGATTTTGCCGATGGAATTAATACAAAAGATTTTCTAATGGAATTATAAATAGAAACATTATTTTTGTTGCAAAAAATATGAAGAATTATTTTGGAATTATTTTAATCCTCATTGTTGCAGTATCTTGTACAAATAATATTAAGCAGGAGGAAAATAAGCAAGAAGCACAAAAATCGTATGATGTAGAATTATCCGACAAGCTTTCTTTTTTTACACCTATTGCAGTAAGTGACAGTGCAAACGAAAAATTAATATTGCTTGGGCAGCATCTGTATTTTGATAAACAATTATCTAAAAAACAAAATATTAGTTGTAATTCTTGTCATAATTTAGAGACATACGGCGTGGATAATGCTCCTACATCTGAAGGTGATGAAGGAAAATTTGGCGGACGAAATTCTCCTACTACACTAAATGCTTTTTTTCATTCAACACAATTTTGGGATGGTAGAGCAAAAGATGTAGAACAACAATCCGGAATGCCCATTTTAAATCCTATAGAAATGAATATTCCAACGGAAGGATTTTTAATAAAAAGATTACAAAATTCTCCTATGTATATAAAACTATTTAGCGAGGCATTCCCAAACGAAAAGCAACCCATTACTTATGAGAATCTTAAGAAGGCAATTGGCGCATTTGAAAGGCAATTAGCAACGCCATCTAAGTTCGATGATTATTTAAAAGGAAATAAAGATGCTTTATCTGAATCAGAAAAAAAAGGACTTGTTACATTTATTACAACAGGATGTGTTACGTGTCATAATGGGGCAGTGCTTGGAGGAACAATGTTTCAGAAGTTTGGTATTTATGGAAATTACTGGGATCTCACAAAAAGTAAAAATATAGATGAGGGTAAATTTCAAGTTACAAATTCTGATGCAGATAAATATGTGTTTAAGGTACCGTCTTTAAGAAATATAGAAAAAACCTTTCCTTATTTTCATGATGGCAGTGTACAAAAATTAGAAGATGCCATAAAGATAATGGCAAAACTACAACTCAATAAAGATTTATCACAAGAAGAAATTACTAACATAGCAATCTTCTTAAAGACATTAACCGCAGATATCCCACAGCAATACAAAACGGCACCAAAATAGTCATAAAATAATTTGGACAAAAGAATTAAAAGAAGGAAATATTCTCATAGTTATTGTTATTACTATATTAACCTTCTATATTTGCACAAATGATTTTTTTTAGAAAACTATATTTTTTAATTTTTATCGTATTAATTGCTTTAGCAACAGCTCTTAATGCACAGCCTGGAAATTCAAAAAAGAACTTAGAAAAGAAAAAGAAAAAATTAGAAGAAGAAATTGCAATGCTTAATAAAATGTTGAAAGAAACGGGAGTTAGTAAAAAATTATCTATTAGTCAGATTATTATTCTAAAGAAAAAAATTGAAATGCGTGAAGACCTTATTCAAACCATTCAACAAGAAGTAAATAAGGTTAATGGAACCATTCAAACAACTAATAATAATATAGATCGATTACAAAAAGATTTAGCCAAGCTCAAAAAAGAATATGCTAAAATGTTGGTACATGCTCAAAAACAACAATCTTTATTGGGGGACATGAATGATTTGGTATTTATATTTTCTTCTCATGATTTTTATCAGGCATATCAGCGGCTAAAATATATTCAGCAATATGAAAAATACAGAGAAAAACAAGGTAAAGAAATAATAAAAAATAAAACCGAGCTGCAAACACAATTAGTAATTTTAACCCAGCAATTGGAAGAAAAAAAGCAGTTATTGGGAGAACAAGAAGAGGCAAAACAAACATTATCGCAGGAGAAATCTGAAGAAGAACAATCTTTACAACAAATACAAAAGAAAGAAAAAGAATTGCGGGTTGAATTAAATAAGAAAAAGAAACAATCAGAAGAGTTACAAATGGCAATTAAGAAATTAATTGAAGATGAAATAAAACGTAAAAATGATGAGGCTGAAAAATTAGCAAAAGCAAAAAAGGAAAAAGTAAAAGTCGAGAAAAACATAAAAACAAGCGTGCCGATTCTTTCTAACGAAGCGGAAATGGTTGGTAATAATTTTGAAGCAAATAGGGGTAAAATTTTATGGCCCGTAAGCGAAGGATTTATTTGTGTCAATTATGGGGAGTACGAACATCCGGCTATTAAAGGGTTTAAAATGTTTAATAGTGGAGTTGAAATTTGTTCACAAAAACAATTAAAGGTTCAATCCGTATTTACGGGCGAAGTTACCGGTATTGCTCTTTCTCCAATGGGTGGTAAATTGGTTATTATCAGGCATGGTGAGTATTTAACGGTTTATTCTAACTTAAAAGATATTACCGTAAAACAAGGAGATCAGGTAAAAGCAAAACAAATTATCGGAACAGTTATGTATAATGAATCTGACAGTAATTATTCCTTAAATTTTCAAATTTGGAAAGGGCAAAAAACTCTAGACCCAAAATCGTGGTTAGCCAACTAATATGCTGATTTTTAATCAGTTGCTAATATCTGATTAAAATCATGTATCTTGTGTTATAAAAGTTTTCATATCTTTGTTTGGAATTAATCTAAATAAGATATGTGTAAAGTTTTAATTGCGGATGCGCATTATTTATCAGGGAAAGGATTAGAATGTGTGGCTGAAAAAAATATTAATGTGTCAGATTATATACTGATTAATATTCCTAATATAATTTTATTAAAAAATAAAATCAGAACATATAAGCCGCAATTAATTTTTATAGATTATATCTCTATGCAAATTTCTGATAAAGAATTACAAGATTTGATGCAAGAATTTCCGACTATAAAATTTATTTTAATAACAGAATGGCAACAAAAAGAAAATATGTTCAAATATATTACAGCAACTACAAAATGGCATTTATTAAAAGAATGTGATTTTGATGAAATAAACGATTGTATTTTCTCTGCACTTAATAACCGGACTTTCTTTTGCAGTAGAATAATAGATTTTATCAGCGAAAAAAATAGCACACAAAAACAAAGTCGTAAAATAAATTGTAATGGGGTTAATGTTACAGAAAGAGAGATAGAAATTATTAGATTAGTGGCATCGGGATTGGCAAATAAGCAAATTGCCGAACAATTATATTTAAGCGTACATACCGTTATTACACACCGAAAAAATATTATGAAGAAAATAAATGTAAATAATACTGCCGGTGTTATGCTGTTTGCTTTACAACACAGTTTGTTGGATTCTACAGCGGGCTCTTTATTTGCAACCGGAAGTTAACTTACTTTGCAAACTTTTCTTTTGTAAAAATTCTGACAGGATATATGGCTGCTAAAAAGCCAATAACTAAAAGTACCACTAATATTTTTACCATATCACTAAATTGCACTTGTACCGGATAGTATGGAATAACATAGTTTTTTTCAAAACGAATGAAATGAAATTGTATTTGTAACCAACAGAGTAACACGCCCATTAATAGACCTACACAAGCTCCTCCAAAGGTTATTAAAAATCCTTCTGTCATAAAAACTCCTTCTATTTTTTGTTTATCACAGCCTAATGCATACAATGTTTGTATATCTGTATGTTTTTCAATAATCAACATAGTTAAGGCACTAATAATACTGAACGTTGCAATCAACAATATAAAACTTAAGATTAAAAATGTCCATAATTTTTCTGTTTCTAAAGTCTTAAATAATACTTCATTAAGTTGAAATCGGTTTTTTACATCAAAATTATTTCCTAAAATACTTTGAATTAATTTTTGATTTTCTTCTAGGTTTGCTTTTTGTATTAAAGCTATTTCAATCGAAGAAATTTTATTTTCACAGTCAAATAAATCTTGTGCAAAATTCAAATCACAAAATAAATATTTGTAATCAAAATCATCATTTAGTGTAAATGTGCCGGCTAAATAAATGGGTTTTTCATTTACCATATCAGAAGGTGTGTTGGTGTTTCTTACTCTTTTTGGGCTATATATTATCGGAGGTTCAATCTGATTGGTGATATTAATTTGCAACTGTGATGCAATGCCCGCGCCCGCAAAACCAAAATAATGGTTAGATTCTTTTAAAACATAATGTCCATCTTGAATAAGGGAATCTATTTTTGTTACTTTATTATAATAAGAATCTACGCCTTTAACTGTTACAAGCATTTGTTTGTCGCCATATTTTAGTAGTGCCTGATTAGAGATGCTGGTTGAAATATATTTTATATCGACACAACGTTGTCGCAGGTTTTTAATTAATAAGGAATCATTACTAATATATTTCCCTGTTTTGGATGATATTTTTATATCTGGTTCTGCTGCATTATATAAATCTCCAACTACCGATGTAAAGCCGTTCATTATAGAGATAATAATAACAAAAGCAGCGGTTGTAAATGCAATTGCTATTAAGGCAATCCAGCTGATTAAATTAATAACATTGTTAGATTTTTTTGAAAATAAATAACGCCATGCAAATAGTAATATAAATCGCACAGATTATTTTTTTAATAATTGTTCAATTCTTTCTGCAAGATCTAACCCTTCATCTAAGTAAAAACGTAACTCCGGAATTTTTCTGATTTTTTTTGCTAAACTATTACCTACATATTTTCTAATGAGCTTAGCATCTTCTTCAATCTTTTTAAATACAATTTTTTTATCGTATTTATCTGATGGCATAATGCTTACATATACCTTTGCTATTGATAAATCGGCAGTTAGCTTAACTTCCGTAACACTAATAAATGCCCTGCTGTAATCTATTGCAGATTTTAAAAGAAAATACTCGGCGGTTTGACTTTTAATTAATTCTGCTGTCTTTTTTTGTTTAATGCTTTCCATTGTCCGTTTGATACAAATATCCGGTTTTTTTACTGAAAGGATAAAATTATTTTTTCTTCTTGGAAATAAGTAACTTAAGAAAGTTGAGTTTTGCAGGCTTATAAAGCCCATGTTTGATATTATATCTAACACAATCCCAATATTCTTTTGTGTAATCAACAAAAATCTCTTCGCCAATATTAATGTTGCGGGTTGATACAATATAACATTTTCCATCTATTACTTCATAAATAGCATTGTTTTTTAATCCTTTTATTTTTATTAATCCTCTTGCATCGTTTGCGTATCGTGCTTTGTGTTGGGGTGTATTATATGCATCAATACATTTTTTATTTGTAATATGAAATAAATATCCGTCTTTATCTTCTTTTACTCTTTTACAATACTCTTTCCAGTCAATTATTTCACCTTTATATTCAATAATTTTCGTATTCTTTTTTATTGATTTTGTTGTGAATAGTCCTTTTCCAGCTTGTGGAAGTTGTGATTTTTTTACAATAAGCGCCATAGTTATGTTTGATTAATAAATTGTTGATATAGTAAATTGTTCTGAAGTTCTGCAACAGAGATAAATGTCCATTTTTGTTGGTGCATTAATAAACATGAGTCAGCATATAAGTTACACATATTTACATCATGCGAAGAAATGAGAATGATTTTTTTTTCTTTAATTGAAAAACTTTTTAATTGTTGTAGCAGAAACTTTTTTGCAGAATAATCTAAAAAAATTAAAGGCTCGTCTAAAATAATAATGGGTGTTTCTTGGCACAATGTTTTTGCAATCAAGACTTTTTGTAGCTGCCCATCACTGATTTCTGCAGCTTGTTTCTGTAATAAATCAGATACGTTCATTAATTCCGCATATTTTAGGATAATATTTTTATTTGATTCATTAATATCTCCTTTCCAATTTAAGTATGGAATTCTTCCTAATGCTATAATATCAAATACAGTATGATTCATTAAAAAAGGACGTTTAGTAAGTAGGACAGAAATTCTTTTTGCTAATGTTGTTTTTGAGAGTAAAAATAAGTTTTCGGTATCTAATATTAGATTGCCACTTATTGCATTGTGTAACCCGGAAAGTGTTTTAATAAGTGTTGTTTTACCACACCCGTTGTTTCCGTATAGAACAATAAATTGTCCTTCATCAATAGAAAGATTAATTGGCGGGCTTAATGGCTGTGCGGTGTAACCAACAGATAAATTTTGCAAACAAAGTGTCATGGTTAATTATGCTTATCCAATTCATTCATGGCTTCTACGGCAGGTTGAAAGTTTTCTTTTAGTTTTAAACAGTGTTCAAAATCTTCCTTGGCTTGCAGTTTTTGATGCATTCCCATTTTCACAATTCCTCTTGCGTAATAGGCTTCTGCATAATTATTATTTTGCTGAATGGCTTGTGTAAAATATTCTATTGCCTTGTTGTTGTCTTTTTTAAGAGCAAAATAAATAGCGCCCATATTATATAAAACATCAGGAGAGTCGGGGTATATTTTTATAATATATTGATATATTTCGATGGACTTATCTACTTCACCTACATCTTGTAAAAACTTTGCTTTATCATACAGAGCAATTTTATTGTCCGGATTTATTTTTAGGGCGTTATTAAAATACTGTAGGGCTAAAGAATTTTTTCTTGCCGAATAGATAATGCCCAAATCAATATAAGCATCAGTCATATTATTATCTTGTTCAATAGCTGTTTGTAAGCTGGAAACAGCTTTGCTTGTATCTCCGGATTCTTTATATATATTGCCTTTAATGTAATAACCCTTTGCAAGCGAGGCATCAATTTTTAAAGCCTTATTAATATAATCTATAGATTTTTCATATTGTTTTACTAAGTAAAATAATTCTGCAAGTTTTAAATAAGCTTCTGTGTTTTCCGGAAATAGTTTAATAATCTGCTCTAATTTATCTTTACTAAGTTTAGTTTTGTTACTTGCAAAATAAATATCAGCTAAGGTCAAATGGTTTTTAATATTGGTACTGTCAATTTTAATAGCTCTTTTACAATCATTAATTGCTGCGTCTATCTGATTAAGCTTGATGTATAAATAAGCACGTTCTCTAAATAAAGAATCGTTGTTAATGTCACTTAATAGTGCTTTGTTAAGCTTATCTAACTCTGGATTATTCAATGCTTTTTGTAAACTATCTTGATAGTTCTTTTCTTTTTTATCTATCTTATTTGGATTGCACGCAATTGAGAGAAGCAAAATGAAAAATAAAAGTATAATTTTAATAGGCATAGAATTTATTTAGTAAGAATAATTATGGTTCACGCTAATTTTACTGCAAAAGTATGGTTTTATATAAGAATATTAAAAGTATATTTAAGTTAATATTATTCTGTTGGTTTAATTACTTCTTTTTGATAAAATTCAAACCTTTATTTTTCACCAATCCACCATTTTGGTCTGAATTTTCTGCGAATCATTTGTTGTTGTACTAAAGGATGTGTTGTAATAAAATGAATGGTTTTTTCAATATCGTCTGTAAATAAAAAAATTTCTTTATCGGTAGCAGAAATAGTCCCTTCTTTTTCCATTTGCTGAATATGTTTGTATAATTCTTGATGATAGTCTTTTCCAAACAACACAATGGGGAAGTGCGCAATTTTCCCTGTTTGAATAAGCGTAATGGATTCAAAAAACTCATCTAAGGTTCCGTAGCCACCGGGCATTACAACAAATGCAGATGAATATTTTGTAAGTATTACTTTTCTAACAAAAAAATATTTAATGCTAACCCACTTGTCTAAGTATGGGTTTGGCTGCTGTTCGTGAGGTAATACAATATTGCACCCTACAGAATATCCGTTACTATCTTTTGCGCCCCTATTGGCAGCTTCCATAATACCGGGACCGCCGCCGGTCATAATTGTGAAGTTTTTTTTAGATAATTCTTTTGCAATCTTTCTGGTTGCTGTGTAGTAAACATGATCTTCTTTAAATCTAGCTGAGCCAAAAACGGTAATGCACGGATTAATAAAGTGAAATTTTCTAAATCCTTTTACAAACTCTATTCCTACTTTAATTAAGAATGTAAATTCTTTCCAGCGAGATTGTTTGCTTTGGATAAAATCAGACTCCTCTTTTAGATGCCTGTAGCGATGTGTTGGTGTGTGATTATTCATAATTTTTTTGATAGGGCTATAAAATCAGGATTTGTTAAGTCTGTTTTTCCATATATAAATGGCTGTAAGTTATTTGCAGTATAGATTTCTCCTCCGGCTTCTTTTAGTACAGCATGGCCGGCAGCAATATCCCATTCCATGGTTCTGCCAAAGCGAGGATATTCATTTGCCATACCTTCAGCTAATAAGCAAAGTTTTAAACTACTGCCTGTTTTTAATATTTCTATTTCTCCTTTTTTTTGTTTAATTGCTTCAATATATTGTAATGTTTTTGAATCTAAATGCGAGCGACTGGTAACAATGGTATAGGTATTTGTATTTATTATTTGTGGCAATTTAACTGCGTATGAGGTAATATTTTCTAAAGAACTATTGGATTGTATCTTCTGAAGATTCTTATCTGTAATTTTAAAACTTCCAAAATTGTTCATTGCAAAATATAATTGTTTAAGTACAGGAGCATACACCACACCAAGAATAGAGATGTTATTTTCTATAAGGGCAATGTTTACAGTAAATTCACCATTCTTTTTAATAAATTCTCTTGTACCGTCTAAGGGGTCTATTAACCAAAATGATTTATAAGTAGTGATTTTTTCAAAAGAGGGGGGAGCTTCTTCTTCACTGATAACGGGGATATTAAAAGGAATTAAATCTTTTACTATAATTTGACTTGCTTGTTTATCAGCTAAAGTAACAGGGGTGTTGTCTGATTTATAATCTACATTAAAGTCAGTATTATAGATTTTTAAAATTTCCTCTCCGGCTTTAAGTGCAGAAAAAATAGATTGTAGTAAAAGTGCATTTTTATTGTGTATCATTTTATTCTTTTCCTAAATGTATTAAAGCATCACCCTCATTTACTACAGGTTGGTTATTAACGCCGATTACAAAACCATCAAAGGGAGCTAATATCTTTTCTTCTACTTCTCCAAATGGGTTACAGATAACGCCAAGCGGTTCATCTATTCTAACATGGCTGCCATTATTTACTATTAAATGAAACAATCCGCTAACCGGCGTTCTAATCCATTTTGTATCTTGAATAAAAATAGTTTTGTGAGTAGGAACATCTACGTTTATCATGTCTAAACTATTCATTAAGCGAAGACAAGCATGGTATCCTTCATTAATGGCAAGATAATCAAAACGAATACTTTCGCCTCCTTCAAATACAAGAATAGACTTATTTTTCTTTGATGCTTCTTTTCTGAGAGTGCCTTCGCGAAAAGCGCTATTAATAGTAAGAGGAGCTCCTATTAAACTTGCTAATTCTAGGTTTTGCTCTGCATCAAATGTACAACGTACCTGAGGATAGTTATTAATGCGCGCCCCACCTGTGTGAAAATCAACACCAAAATCAATAATAGGTAAAATGTGTTTCATTAAGTCGTATGCAATACGACTGCCCAACGATCCATTTTTTGAACCGGGGAAACATCTGTTTAAATCTTTTCCATCAGGCAAATCCCTGCTGTTATATAAAAATGCAACCACATTAATAACAGGAATAGCAATAAGAATACCACATTTTAATTCCTTCACTTCCTGCCTATTAATAATACGGCGAATAATTTCTATACCATTTGTTTCTTCGCCATGCATGCCTGCAGAAAGAAGTAAGGTTGGTCCTTTTTTCCCTGAATGAAAAACATGTACAGGAATTTGTGCTTCAGATTTATTATGAAGTGTATAGGTATTTAAAACAATTGTTTTGTTTTCAGAAGGGTTAATAGTTTGACTATTGATTACTAACGGCTCAAGCATTATTCACCGGGTTTATTAAATTCATTACGTTCTACGTATTCAATAATTTTAGATGCGATATCTAACTTTGTTGCACCTTCTATGCCTTCTAATCCGGGCGATGAATTTACTTCTATTACTAAAGGCCCTCTGTTACTTTGCAGCATATCTACACCGGCAATACCAAGTCCGAGTTTTTTTGCGGCTTTAATAGCAGTTTCTCTTTCTTCTTTTGTTAATTGTATCACTTCTGCACTTCCACCGCGATGCAGATTGCTTCTAAACTCCCCTTCTTTTGCTTGTCTTTTCATAGCACCTACTATCTGCCCATCTACAATAAAAGCTCTGATATCCGCGCCATTTGATTCCGCAATAAATTCCTGCACTAAAATCTGGGCATCTAATTTAAGAAAGGCTTCTATTACTGATTTTACTGCTTTTTTATTTTCTGCCAATATAACGCCGATACCTTGCGTGCCCTCTAAAAGCTTAACAACACACGGGGCTCCACCAACTGACTCTATCAACATATCAATATCCACATCTTTAGGAGAAAAAGCAAAAGCTGTTTTTGGAATACCTATTCCGGCACGAGACATAATTTGTAAACTTCTTAATTTATCTCTTGAACGAACCAGTGCTTGTGATTCAACCGCAGTAAATATTTTCATCATTTCAAATTGCCTGACAACGGCAGTACCGTAAAACGTTGCTGATGCTCCTATTCTTGGCACTACTGCATCCACATTTATTAATTCTTTACCATTATAATAGATATGAGGCTTTCCTTGTTCAGATACTAATACACACTTCATGTGGTCAATAACTCTAACTTCATGTCCTCTTTGTTCCGCTGCTTCTACCAACCGTTTGGTAGAGTATAAATTTTTATTTCTAGAAAGAATTACCAATCTCATAATATGTTATTGTTGGGTGATAAAAGTAAAGAAAAGTTTTTACTTAAAATGTAGCGAAAGACCATACGGCATACTAATTATATTAATTTAATAATTTCTGTTTACATTTAAGGCAAGATAAATATTATATGGATAGATTTGCCGGTGTTATTGGTATTATTGTTATACTTGGTATTGCCTATTTATTTTCAAATAATAAAAAAAAGATTAATATTCGCTTAGTTTTAAGTGGATTAAGCCTTCAAATTATTATTGCTATATTAATATTAAAAGTACCGTTTGTTCAATCTTTTTTTGAATTTTTAGGAAGGGGAATGCAAAAGGTAGAACACTTTGCAAAGAGTGGTGTGGATTTTGTTTATGGCGGACTGGTTACCATAAACAACACAGGGCAAGCACAAGATTACAGAACACCGGGTGCTTTTGTATTTGCTTTTAATGTAACAGCTACCATCATTTTAGTAACAACGGTTGTTGCTGTGTTGTATCATTTAGGAATAATGCAAAGAATTGTATCTCTCATAGCCTTAATAATGAATAAAATAATGCGCGTAAGTGGTGCAGAATCTTTGAGTAATGTTGCAAGTGCATTTGTAGGACAAGTAGAAGCACAAGTAATGATAAAGCCATATTTAAAAGGAATGACAAAAAGCGAGTTGTTAGCATCTATGAGTGGAAGTTTGGCGTGTATTGCCGGAGGGATATTAATTGTATATGCTAACATGGGTGCACAAGCCGGTATGAACCTGGCTCCAAAATTAATAATGGCAAGTTTAATGGCTGCTCCCGGTGCCTTGGTTATTTCTAAAATAGTTTATCCGGAAACAGAATCTTCTGAAACAATGGGAAATGTAAAATTGAAAATAAAAAGTGAATACAGCAACTTAATAGATGCCATTACACATGGCGCAGGAGATGGATTTAAAATTGCATTAAATGTTATTGCCATGCTTATTGGGTTTATTGCACTCATTACAATGATAGATTGGATATTACTAAAATCCGGACATGTTTTTAATGCAGATTTTGATTTAAGTTTAAACTGGATATTTGGAAAAATATTTTATCCTTTGGCGTGGGCAATGGGTACGCCTATTGAAGACGTGAATAATGTAGCTACTTTGCTGGGGCAAAAGTTAAGTATTAATGAGTTTGTGGCATTTAGTAATTTAACTACACATAAGGTTCCTGTTGTTACTGAAAAAGGATTAATGATTGTAAGCATTGCTATTTGTGGCTTTGCAAACTTTAGTAGTGTTGGTATGCAGATAGGAGGCATTGGCGTATTAGCTCCGGAAAGAAGACACGACCTTGCATCTTTAGGAATGAAAGCGCTTTTATGCGGAACATTAGCATCGTATTTATCAGCAAGCATTGCCGGAATATTAATTTAACAATATAATGAAAGTTGCTGTTATTGATATGGGGACAAATACTTTTAATCTGCTGATTGCCGATTGCAAAGAGGTAGCCTTTCAGGTGTTACAATCCTATAGAATAGCGGTTAAGCTCGGACAAAGAGACACTACAATACAAGAAATATCTGAAGAAGGAATAACAAGAATGTTGAACGCATTAGAACAATTTAATGCAGATATTAAAAGACATCAAATTACAAAGGTATTTGCTATTGCAACCTCTGCCATAAGAACAGCACACAATCAAGAGAAAATAAAAAAAATAGTAAAAGACACTTTTGATATAGACATCCAAATTATTGACGGTAATAAAGAAGCAGAATTGATTTATTATGCTGTAAGAGATGCTGTATCAATGAATAACGAAAAGCACCTCATTATTGACATTGGTGGTGGAAGTACGGAATTTATTATTGCAAATAACCAACAAATTTTTTGGAAACAAAGCTTTTTATTAGGTATGGCACGGCTCATAGATATTATTAAACCAACAGATCCTATTAGTGCCGGTGATGTAAAAAATTTATATACGTATTTAGATAAACAACTTACTCCATTATTAGAACAAATAGCTATACACCATCCAAGGTGTTTAGTGGGTTCTTCAGGAGTATTTGATTCAGTTGTAGAAATGATTGAAGCTCAATTATCTGTTACGGATTCTAACAATAAGAATTGCGAAATAAACCTAACAGATTATTATAAAATAGCAGATAGATTGATTCCATTAAGTTATACAGAGCGTTTGAAATTTAAGGGATTGATAGAAATGCGAGCGGATATGATTAACATCTCTATGTTATTAATTAATTATGTTATTCAATATTGTAAAATACAACAAATGAAGGTTTCTTTTTATTCTTTGAAAGAAGGAGCATTAATAGAGTATTTGCAAAAAAAGAATAATTAATAGTTATTTTTCTTCTTTAATCCAGGCATCTTGTGCTATTCCTGTAGATTTTATGCCTACTAATTTTTCTGATGCTGTTTCTTTATTGGCAAACCCTTGTATAGACACAACAAAGAGTGATTTTTCTGTATTATATGTTATAGAAGTCTTAATATCTTGTTTTGATAAATTTTGATGAAACCGTTCTGCATTATTCTGATTTTTAAAACATCCTAATACAATAGAAAATTTTGTTACAAGTTCCGTATGAAAAATAGTAGTATTATTTTTTAAATTAGTTTCTTTTACGCTAAGCTCGTTATATTTTATATTTACATCCGGTAAAGGTAAGATAACTCTATAATATCTTTTAGTAACATTACCTGTAATATTAAAAATAGAAGAAAAGATTTTATTACGAGATATCGGTGCGATAAACCAATAAGATAAAAATAAAACGGCAATAAGTAGAACGGCCACACCTTTGTAAATATTTTTCGTATTTAATTTTATAACTCTTTCGGCAGTTGCATCCTGATTATTTGTTATAATATCTGACAACGATTTTTCATTTTCAGCATAGGTAATATGGATAGGATATAATCCAAAACTTTCAGATGAAAGAAAGGTGTCAGATTGTTGTTCAAAAAATATATTCTCTTCTAAATCTTTGTAAAAATAGCCTACACCTTCAAAATTTACTCTTCTTTTTGAAGATAAAAGAACTAAAATATTTTGTACAAATTGTTCCACTAATGCCTGTGCTGATGAATAATCTATATTTAATTGCTTTTGAACTTCTGCCACAAACAATCCATCGTTGTGTTTTAGAGCAGGGTTAAATAATATTTTTTTACGTGGGGGATAAATGACATTTTGTGATAAAGAAAATTCTGCCGATTCTAATTTCATGACAAGTGCACCAAAGTTGGGAATTAACACAAAGTCATGTGTATCAATCAATGTTTTTAAGCAGACAATAATATTTTTATATTGTTGGTTCATAGTAGTCATTTAAGCAGGTTGAGTAAGCCGGGTTCTGTTTTTCGCCTATCATTCATCTAAGCAGCCTACCCATTTTGGCATTTCCTTTCGGAAAACAAGAGCGAGCAACTCTTTATCCAAAACTTATTTGGCCTTGCAACATCCGAGGTTTACCCGCTTAGTACATCACTGTAATAAGCCGTGAGCTCTTACCTCACGTTTTCACCCTTATTCCAACAAGTTGGAACGGTAATTTTCTGTGGCACTTTCTGTATTAAAAACATTTCTGCTTTTAATCCCTTGATTATCTCAAGGCGGATTGCCCTATGTTGCCCGGACTTTCCTCTCTAGTGGTTTAAACCAGAGCGATAGACCTAAACCTGCATTGCAAATATACAAAATAAAATTTGCAGATTTGCAAAATATGAATAAAATAGAATTTATCTATAGTTTGTTTAAAGAATGTAACTTTACGGTATGTACAGATACGCGTAAAATTACTGCTAATAGCTTGTTTATAGCGCTAAAGGGTCCAAATTTTGACGCTAATTTGCTATGCGAGGAGGCATTACAAAAAGGATGCAGGTATGCAATTACGGATAACCCTAATAATACAAAGAGTCAACAAATTTTTCTTGTAGAAGATGGATTAAAATGCTTACAAGATTTAGCCAAATATCATCGTGAGCAATTAATAAAAATCCCTATTATAGCCGTAACCGGAAGTAATGGAAAAACAACTACAAAAGAACTAATTACAAAAGTATTAGAAAAGAAATATAAAGTACACGCAACCCCGGGAAACTTTAATAACCATATTGGATTGCCACTTACTTTATTGCAATTACGACAAGAACACCAAATAGCAGTAATTGAAATGGGAGCTAACCACCCCGGAGAAATAGAAGAATTATGTAATATATGTCTTCCGGATTATGGCGTAATAACAAGTATTGGAAAAGAACACTTAGAAGGCTTTGGTACTATCGAAGGCGTAATGAAAACCAATGGCGAATTGTATGAGTATCTTTACCAACATTCTAAAACAATCTTTATTCAAAAAGATAACGCTACTTTAGTTAATATTCTAAAACAATTTACTCAATATACACTGCATGATAAAAATATAATCTGCTACGGTGAAAAGGACACTTCTAATTTTATTTTTGGTGAAGAAGTAGAAAATAAAGATGATATTTTTGTTAAGTTTAAGTGGCAGACAAACATAAGTGTAAATGCAGAAAGTATTATACACACTAAATTAATGGCACGACATAATTTTATTAACGCTTTATGCGCTGTTACTATTGGGAAATATTTTCAAGTAGATGATAAGCAAATTAATACGGCTATTTCTGAATACTTACCGAACAAAAACAGAATGCAGTGGCAAGAAACAAAGCATAATAAAATTATCTTAGATGCCTACAACGCAAACCCTACAAGCATGTTAGCCGCATTAGAGTTTTTTAAAAATATAACTCTACCATTACAAAAATTACTTATTATAGGCGATATGTTTGAAATGGGTGAGCATGCACATCAAGAGCATCAAGATGTTGTAACCTGGCTGAATAAAAATTTTTCATCACAAGTTATTTTGGTTGGTAAAGAATTTTTTAATACAGAAAATTCTAACATATATAATAAGTTTGATACAACAGAAGGTGCTTTGAAATTTTTAGAGCAGCAAAATATTACAAATCACTTAATATTAATAAAAGCATCACGTGGTATGCAATTAGAAAGGGCTCTTCACCACCTCTAATTAAGCATAAATTTGAAGTTATTAATAAGATCTTGATCTATTGCGTGATCTTGGCTTTTGGTCAGATGACGACCTTCTTTTCCCAAAACCTGAAGATTTCCTGCCACCACCGCCGCCGCTGCCACCTTCTTTTTTAACGGTTTCTGCTTTCTGCAATTTAACTGCTCTATTGTTAAAATGCCCGTCATTCATACGCATGGCTTTATCTAAGTCTCCCGGTGATACTTCAAAAAACGAGAAAGATTTCTTTACGTCCATGTTTTTAATAAAAGCATTGGGAATAGAAGTAACATCAGATACATAATCTTTTAAAGATTGCCAATTAAACCCATCCATCTCTCCTAAATTAAGGAATAATCTTACAGACTGGCGGTGAGATGAGACATCTACGTCTTTCATATTATTAATGTCGGGAGCATTTTGATAATAGGTATAAAAGCGGCTGAACTCTTCCCACACGAGTTTTTTTATTAGTTCTTCTTTGCTTAATGATTCTAATCTTTCCAAAACCAATGGTAGAAAATCCTTTATGTTTTCTTCATCTACTGCGGTTTCTTTAATTTTATCTACAAGGTGTAATAACTGTTTTTCACAAACTTGAATACCCGTTGGTATTAAAGAACGATGGAATTTTGTTTTGGCAAATTTTTCTAAATCTTTAATTTTTCTTGCTTCTGAGGAGGTTACTATTGCTACAGATATCCCCGATTTTCCTGCTCTTGCTGTTCTGCCGCTTCTGTGTGTATAAACTTCTAAATCATCAGGCAAATCATAATTAATAACGTGTGTAATATTATCTACATCAATACCTCTGGCAGCAACATCGGTTGCAATTAAAAGTTGTATGGATTTATTTCTAAATCGTTTCATTACAAAATCACGTTGTGCTTGTGATAAATCGCCGTGCAAAGCATCTGCGCTATAACCATCTTTAATAAGCATGTCAGCTACTCTCTGTGTATCTATTTTTGTACGACAAAAGATAATTCCAAAAACATCCGGTGAATAATCTATAATTCTTTTTAAAGCTAAGTAGCGATGTTTGTTTTGATTAATAGTATAAAAGATGTGCTGAATATTGGAAGCTGCTGCGTTTTTATTTCCAACACTTATTTCAACGGCATTATACATATAGTTTTTAGCAATACGGGCAACTTCGTTTGGCATAGTTGCGCTAAACAGCCATGTTTGTTTTTGCTGAGATGTTTGTTCAATAATATAATCAATATCTTCTTTAAATCCCATATTAAGCATTTCATCAGCTTCATCAAGAACTAAAATTCTTATTTCTGCTAACTTAACAACCTTCCTGTCTATTAAATCTACTAAGCGACCGGGTGTAGCGGCAATAATCTGACAACCCTGTTTTATTTGTTTTATTTGTGTTTCTATATTAGCACCACCATATACCGCAACAACATTAATATTGTCTCTTTGATGTTTAGATAAATCTTTAATATCGTTGGATATTTGTAAACAAAGCTCTCTGGTCGGTGCAATAATTAAAGCTTGTGTAATTCTGCTTTTAATATCTATTTTTTGAAGCATAGGGATGCCAAAGGCGGCTGTTTTCCCTGTTCCTGTTTGAGCTAAAGCAATAACATCGGTGTCTTGTTCCAATAATAGCGGAATTGTTTGTTGCTGAACGGGAGTCGGTGTTTGATATCCCAAATCGTCAATAGCTTTTAAAATCCATTCATTTAATGGATAGTTTCTAAATTCATTCATTAGTTTTATTTTTTATTTTATTAATGACTGCAAGAAATAAACCTAATTCTGCAATCTTAATTTTCGGCTTTATATTATGGAAACAGAATTAAATTACTCTCAGCCGAAGCGCAAAGATAGCTTTTATATTTGAGGTTTTAAAATAAAAAACCCCGAGGGTTACTCGGGGCTTTTATCAAAGAATCTAAACTATATTAGAAATAAAAGTTTAAACGAAGTGAGCCGCTTGGACCAAATAATGAATTAAGGTTATCAGTATCAAAGCTAA
Organism: Bacteroidia bacterium; assembly: GCA_039811645.1. Taxonomy (GTDB): domain Bacteria; phylum Bacteroidota; class Bacteroidia; order B-17B0; family Aurantibacillaceae; genus BPGX01. The sequence continues at coordinate 86,634 of JBDHZB010000004.1, forward strand.
ATTGGCTTGATTTACCAGTTGGTGTGGTTTGAGTTTTAACTGCATTTGCAGTACCATCCCAATATTCGGTAGTTGTAGAGCCTGCTCCTGTAGAAGAGAATCCTAAGCCCCATCCGAATTCACCACCAATAGACATTTTTGGTAACACAAAGTATTCAACACCTGCAAAACCTCTAAGACCAAATGCTACTGTTGAGCCATATTTAGTTTCTGTAGTACGAGATGCAGCGGGACCAGAAGATAATGTTGACCAATTATTAGTTGATGTTGGAGTATAGTTACCATTAGGGTTATTATAAGCATTACCATAAGTGTAAGCATCTTTTTGGCTTCCAAAATAAAGTCCTACTTCTCCACCATAGTATCCTTGTAGGCGAGTTTTACCTTTACGGAACTCAATACCGCCACTTAACCCGATACCACTGTATGAAGTTTTCTTTGAATCTTCAACATATTTTGGATCAGGTCCGGTATTCGTGTCATCAGATACCATATTTGTTTGTTTGTTAGAACCAAATCCTAATCTAACTGCTCCACGGTATGCTGTAGTAGCATCTTTAAAATACTTTCCTACAATAACTTGTTCTGAGTTAAGGAAGTTAAAGGTAGGTGCAGTGTTAGAAGAAGATTTCCCAAAAAAGTTACCTGCGTAGTTTAAGAAAGGTGTAGCCTCAACACCAATTCCCCAATCTCCTGCTTCAGGAAGGATTGGTTCCCCTTTTTTAGAGGTTAAGTCCTGAGCGTTAACTGTGAATAATCCACAAGCTAAAGCCATTGCAACTGTTGTGATTGTTTTTTTCATAAGTTGTGTTTTTTAGTTTTGATGCCACAAAGTTATGTAATTATTTTTGTAATAGCCAAATAGTTACAAAGTTCTTATTAACAAATAAATGTTAATAACCCCATCTTGATAGTTAATAAATATACCTCAGATAAATAGTTCTGCTGTAATTTTATCAGCAATTAAATACCCTCTTTTACTATTTAATATATACCTATCATTATATATGTTAAAATACTCCGTATAATTAGAGACTACTTTTAAAAAATGTTTTTTTAATTCTATTCCAAAGAGAGATTCTATTTCGTTAATAGAGCAGCCGAATTGCGCTCGTAATCTTGTTAAAATGTACTCATTATATTTTTGAGCAGGGGTTAATACTTCTTTTTCGAAAAATGGTTTATTTGCGTTGATGTATTTAATATAAAGTTGATTATTGGCTATATTCCATTGCCGCTCTATACCATTATATGAGTGAGCAGAAGGACCAATGCCTAAATAATCTGATCCTTTCCAGTAAGAGGAGTTGTGTTTTGCTGAATAACCCTCCTTTGCAAAGTTGGAAATTTCATAATGAAGATAATTACTTTTTTCCAAGCAGTCGGTTAATAAATAATATTGTTCTATTATCTGCTCTTCTGCTACAGAGGGAATTTCTCTCTTTCTTATTTTATGGTGTATTTGTGTTTTTTCCTCTATTGTTAGTTGGTATGCAGAAATATGCGGGGGGTTAAATGATAATGCTGTACGAATGTCATTTAGAAAAATTTGATTGGACTGATTTGGTATGCCGTAAATTAAATCTAATGTAAAATTTTGAAATCCTGATTTTATAATATTTTCTATACTTTGTATAGATTGTGCAGCATTATGATTTCTGTTTAATTGATGTAATAATGTATCATTAAAAGTTTGAATACCTATGCTAATTCTATTAAAGCCAATATTTTTCAACTCTGATAAGTAATCGATATTTATATCTTCAGGATTGCACTCAATAGTAATTTCTGCGGTGTTATCCCAAGTAAAATAATCAGATAGCTTGTGAATAATAACATCTAAATTCTTTGAGGTTAAAATACTTGGCGTTCCGCCTCCAAAATAAATACTATCAACTTTTGAAGACGATAAATAATCTTGTCGCAATTCTATTTCTTTTAATATTGCATTAATAATATCTTGATAATATTTTTTACTAGTTGAAAAATGAAAATTACAATAGCTGCATGCGCTATGGCAAAAAGGAATATGTATATAAATACCACTCATTTCAAATAAAAAAGCCCTGTATTTACAGGGCTTTTAATAAAGCATTAGGTAAATTAATTTATTTACCGCTTCTAAGTTCTTCTATATAAACCTTGAATTTTTGTTGTTGTTCCGGTGTTAACATCAAATTTACTCTGTCAATATATTCTGTATTGATAGCTTCTATCTGTTTTTTTAAATTTGCTTTTTCAGTAGCATCTGCTGTAGCATTCATTTTTTCTTTCAACGGTGTGATTTTATACAATCTATCGGAAGCAAATTTTTTGAATTTACTTCTTTGTTCGTCATTTAAGCCTATTTCTTTTGTGGCTTTTGCGGCTTGTTTTTCGGCTTTTTCTTCAATACTTTCTTTTGGCTGTGTAACAGATGCTTGCTTATTTTGAGCCACAACAGAAGGAGAAATAAATGCCAACAACCCGGCAACTCCTAATACTAATCCTAGTTTTTTCATAATCTTAAAGTTTTAATTTTGTTGCCAAAGGTAAGAAAAAGATTTTAATAAAAGATAATCTATTTAAAATTTTTTATGAAATAATAAAAATGCTATTTTTGAGCCCATAATTAATTGTCTTTTAAGTAAAATTTTATGAATCTACACGAATATCAGGGGAAGCAAATATTAAAGTCTTTTGGTGTTACAATACAAGAAGGTGTTGTTGCTGAAACTATTGACCAGGCTGTAAAAGGATATGAAGAAGTAAAATCAAAATACAATTCTTCCATTGCGGTTATTAAAGCCCAAATCCATGCTGGTGGAAGAGGCAAGGGGGGTGGTGTTAAGGTAGCAAAAAATGCTGAAGAAATAAAAGAAAAGGCATCTGCTATTTTAGGCATGCAACTTATTACACCACAAACCGGTCCAAAAGGGAAAAAAGTACATAAAGTGTTAATTGCACAAGATGTTTATTATCCCGGGGCTAATCCTACAAAGGAGTTTTACATGAGCGTATTGTTAGATAGAGCCAATGCCAGAAATATTATTATGTACTCTACTGAAGGAGGGATGGAAATTGAAGAAGTAGCAGAAAAAACGCCACATCTTATTTGGAAAGAATCTGTTGATCCAAAAGTTGGGTTTCAGGCTTTTCAAGCAAGAAAAATTGCATTTAACTTAGGGCTTTCCGGAAATGCATTCAAGGAGATGGTTAGTTTTGTAACTAAACTTTATAAAGCATACGAAAGTATTGACGCCAGTTTGTTTGAAATTAATCCGTTACTTAAAACTTCTGATGATAAAATTATTGCTGTAGATGCAAAAGTAACTTTAGAAGATAACGCTTTGTACAGACATCCTGACTATGAAAAAATGAGAGATATTGCCGAAGAAGATCCTACAGAGGTAGAAGCAAAAAGTGCAGGACTTAATTATGTTAAGTTGGACGGTAATGTAGGATGTATGGTAAATGGGGCAGGGCTAGCCATGGCAACAATGGATATTATTAAACTGTCAGGAGGAGACCCCGCTAACTTCTTAGATGTTGGAGGAACCGCTAATGCAGAAAGAGTAGAAAAAGCTTTTAGAATTATTCTTAAAGATGCTCATGTAAAAGCCATCTTAGTTAATATTTTTGGCGGTATTGTACGCTGCGATAGAGTAGCACAGGGCATTGTAGATGCTTATAAAAACATGGGTACTATTCCCGTTCCCATTATTGTGCGCTTACAAGGAACTAATGCAGAACAAGCCAAACAACTGATAGACCAATCAGGATTAAAAGTTTACTCTGCCATTGAACTGCAAGAAGCTGCCGATTTAGTAAAAAAACTCTTAAAACCATAAATATATGAAAATAAACCAACTAATTGTTGCCTCATCTATTATTGCTTCTTTAGCGTTAGTGTCTTGCTCGGGGGGCGAGAAAAATGAAGATGAAAACGGAATAGGAAAGGATTCTGTAGCTACTTCTACAGAAACAAATACACCATCTTCGTATGAAACATTTTTTCAAGTTCCTTCTCCGGGAGAAATGCTTACGTTTATTAAATCTGTTGGAAAAAAGGACAGTAAAAATGTAGCCATCTTAAATAAGACAGATAACATTTCAAAATATACAGATAATAAAACAAAATCATTAAACTTTGGTATTTATACTACCGATTTAAGTTATTGCAGTATATTTAATATGGGGGCAGAAACTATTAAGTACTTTAAAGTAGTAAAACAGTTGGGTGATCAACTTGGGCTTTCTGCAACCATTCAACCGGAAATTATGGAGAGATTGCAAAAAAATTTAGAGAATAGTGATTCCTTAAGTTTAATTACCGATGATTTATACTTTTCAACATTTGAAACATTAGAAAGTGGTAAACAGGGACAAACCTTAGCACTGGTAGTTACAGGCGGGTGGATAGAAAGCATGTATCTTGCTGTAAGTATGGTAGATAAATTTAATGCCAATAGTCCTGTTGTACAAAGGATTGCTGACCAAAAATATACACTTGAAAATCTTATTGAGTTTCTAAAAAAATATGAAGGATCTTCAGAAGATGTTAAACAGGTAAAAGCCGACATGGATGCCTTAATGGTAGCATTTAATCTTTTAAAAGAAGAAAAACTCTCAGGTAACGGATTAAAACAAGATGGTAAGAAAAAACTAATTGAAGGTGGTGTTCAGTTAATTATAGATGAAAAAACATTTACTGACATAAAAAATAAAATTATTTCTATCCGTCAATCTTATTCTGCTAACCAATAACATCAAATTATATGAAAAAAATAATCACTTTAATTTTAATAGTAAATAGTATGTGGGCACAAAGAAAAGATTTGGTGTCTCAAGCTAGCGTGTGCAGTAGCTTTCATAAAAAATACTGTAAATTAGAAAAAGAAAAAGGAGAAACATGGCAATACAACTCTCAAAGTAGAAGCGGATTGTTTTCTCAAGGTATGAGTTCAAAAATCAGATGTGTTGTATATAAAGGCATGGACTATAGAATGACCGTGTGTGCAGAAACCACATTGGGAGATAACTTAAACTTCAAAATTCTTGATGCAAGAACAAACGAATTATTGTTTGACAATACTACGGCAGACAATACTCAAATGTTCGAGTTTCAAAGTGTATCTACCAGACAAATTATTATTGAAGTTTTTGTTCCGGAAGGAGCAACCGAAAAAAATAACATGAAAGCGAAAGATGCTGCTTGTGTAGGGTTTTTAATTGAACAGAAAAAAACAGATACTCAAGGATTCTCAAAATATTAATCTATGCAACAACTATTCAATATCCCGTTTTAATTTAATAAACGGGATATTTTATTTTAAAGCAATATGAATACTGTGAAAGAATATAAAAAGATTACAACACACACACTTCAGGAAATGAAAAATGCCGGAGTGAAAATTTCTATGCTTACTGCATACGATTATACTATGGCAAAAATCATTGATTCAGCAGGCATAGATGTTATTTTGGTCGGGGATTCTGCAAGTAATGTAATGGCGGGGCACGAAACAACATTACCAATTACTTTAGACCAAATGATTTACCATGCATCATCAGTTGTAAGGGCGGTGCAAAGAGCATTAATTGTTGTTGATTTGCCTTTTGGGACATACCAAGGTAATTCTAAAGAAGCATTGAACTCTGCCATTAAAATAATGAAAGAAAGCGGGGCGCATGCCGTAAAATTAGAAGGCGGAGAAAATGTAAAAGAAAGTGTGGAGCGTATTATTTCTGCCGGTATTCCGGTAATGGGGCATCTTGGGCTTGTTCCGCAATCTATTTACAAATTTGGAACATACGAAGTACGTGCCAAAGAAGACGCGGAAGCAATGCAATTAGTAAAAGATGCTCATTTGTTGGAAAAAGCAGGATGCTTTGCAATTGTTTTGGAAAAAATTCCCGCTGCACTAAGTAAGATAGTATCTAAAGAAATTCAAATTCCTATTATTGGAATTGGAGCAGGTAAACACACAGATGGGCAAGTATTAGTTACGCACGATATGCTTGGTATGACAACACAATTTAGCCCAAGATTTTTAAGACGTTATGCTAATATGTACGACACTATGGTAAGTGCTTTTCAACAATACATTAAAGATGTAAAATCAAGAGACTTTCCAAATGATAAAGAGCAATACTAGAGCTAAAATTTTATAGCAAATTAAATTTTTACAGAAGCGCCTTTTAATACTTGCGCCATTGTTTTACCAATCATAGCAGGGCTTTCGCATACAGTAATACCACATTCTTTTAGTACAGCCATTTTTGCTTGTGCAGTATCTTCCTTTCCACCTACAATTGCTCCTGCATGTCCCATTGTTCTTCCTTTTGGAGCTGTTTGCCCTGCAATAAATCCAACAACAGGTTTTTTGTTTCCGGACTCTTTAATCCAACGAGCTGCTTGTGCTTCTAAGTTTCCGCCTATTTCTCCAATCATAACAATACCATCGGTTGCAGGGTCGTTCATTAAAAGTTCTACAGCTTCTTTAGTGGTTGTTCCAATAATAGGATCTCCTCCAATGCCAATAGCAGTTGACACTCCAAGTCCTGCTTTTACAATTTGATCAGCGGCTTCATAAGTAAGCGTACCCGACTTTGAAACAATTCCAACTTTTCCTTTTTTAAATACAAAACCGGGCATAATTCCCACTTTGGCTTCTTCTGCGGAAATAATACCAGGGCAGTTAGGTCCTATCAAGCGAGATTTTTTATCTTTTAAATATTCTTTTACATAAATCATATCTTTTACAGGAATACCCTCTGTAATACATACGATTACTTCTATTCCGGCATCAGCGGCTTCCATAATAGCGTCAGCAGCAAAGGATGCAGGCACAAAAATGATAGAAACGTTAGCATTTGCATTTTTTACTGCATCTGCAACTGTATTAAATACAGGTCTATCTAAATGTTTTGTACCACCTTTCCCGGGTGTAACACCTCCAACAACATTAGTGCCATATTCTATCATTTGCGTTGCATGAAAGGTTCCTTCATTGCCTGTAAATCCTTGTACTATTACTTTAGATGATTTATTAACTAAAACACTCATAATTTTATTTTTTAAGATGGGTAAATGTAGCGATTAAATTTCTTATCCGCCAAAAAAACCGGCGTCAGCGTCAACAATTGCACTTAGTTCATTATATAATTGGTCATAAACATCATACATATTTGGTTGATAAGAATGATTAACAAGCGGCTTTTCTGTTTTGCTAATATACTTAATTACGTTTTCGTCTAAACCATCATCACCAATTACTACTGCATCAGAGTAATCTACTGCCATTTTATAAAGATTATTAATATTTACATCTTCTGCAATGTGTTTAAAATCTTTTTTTGTAAACTGGTCAAAGGTTAATTTTTTTAAGATACGGTTGGTATTAAACTTGATATTATGTTCCGGCTGGCTATACAGAGAGGTGATAATTTTTGCTTCACTGAAGTAGGGTTCATCTGCAAAATACTTACGAATATACATAGGTACTAAAGATGAAAACCATCCAAAAACATGCACAACATCCGGGTGCCATTGTAGGTTTTTTATAGTTTCCAAAATTCCTTTTGCAAAAAAGATCATTCTATCATCATTATCTTTATAAATTTCTTGTGTATCAAAATCGTAGTGTGTACCGCGTCTTTGAAAGAAAACTTCATTATCTACAAAATAAACTTGCATTCTTACTCCGGGCATAGAGGCTACCTTTACTATTAATTGATGATCTACATCATCTACAATAATATTTGCTCCTGAAAGACGTATAACTTCGTGTAATTGGTGGCGACGTTCATTAATGCATCCAAAACGGGGCATAAAAGTTCTGATTTCTCTGCCACGATCTTGAATAGATTTTGGTAATTGTCGTGTGGTTGTGCTAAAAGACAAATCTTCTACAAAAGGAGAGATTTCTTGACACACATATAAAACTTTCATTTTTCTCCTATTCAACAAACTCATAAAAAAATTTTTTTTGCAAAAATAATAAAAAAATTCGGGGAATTCTTACAAGAAATTTTCTAAAAATTCAGAAAAAACGATATAAGAATTTGATTATCAATAATTTACATGTGTTTGTTTAATGCTTAAAGGCTCTTTTTTTAATCATTCCTCCTTTTGTATCCTTGATGCTGCCCATTGTTACAAAAGCATCCGGGTCTATTTTTTCTAATTCAGTAGTTAATCTGCTTATTTCAAGTCGTGTAATTACAGTGTAAACAATATCTATGTTTGTTGCATGTCCGTGTTTACCAAATCCTCTTTCTCCCTTATAAATTGTTACACCATGACCAAGTGTTTCAATAATCATTTGTCTAATTTCTTCCGATTTTGTGGACATAATTGTTACGCCCGTGTACTCCTCAATTCCTTCAATAACAAAATCAACTGTTTTAGAAGCAATCAGATAAGTTAGCATAGAGTAGAGGGCTGTTTCAATAGAAAGAAAATAAGCAGCAACAGAAAAAATAATGATATTAATTAAAATGATAATATCCCCCACCTTTGTACCTAATTTACGGCTGATAAATATCGCTAAAACTTCTGTTCCATCTAGTACTACGCCGCCTCTCATAGAAAGTCCTATTCCAAGTCCGAGAAAAAACCCGCCAAATACTGCGACTAAAAGTTTGTCGTGTGTGATATTAGGGAATGGAACCGTGGCTATTACCAGGGCAAGACAAGCAATAGCAAGCGTTGCCTTTACTGCAAATTGTTTATTAATAATTGTATATCCAAAAATAACAAATGGAATGTTAACCAAAATAAGTAGTAATGATAGTGGGATACTTGTTAATTCAGTAATAAGTAAAGAAATGCCCGTTGCACCTCCATCGATAAACTTATTCGGAACAAGAAACCCTTCTAACCCAACTGCTGCTGATATAATACCAAGTGCAATAAAAACACCATTACGAAAAAATGCGAATACATCGATTTTTAATTTTCTAAATCCTTTAGCAATTTCAAGTGGCGAATATTTTGCCTCGATAGGTGTGTGCGATTTTTTATTCTGAAGAACAGTGCGAATAATTATTTTTTGCCATATCGGATTCATATAGTTTTTTACTTAGTATCGTTGTTTAGGTTAAAATATTCTTTGCGGTTTTTATTTTCTAAACATCAATTTGCAACAAAATTGCAAATTTATTTTTAACTATGAAAGCGTGGATTATATCTCTTTTTCAAGAAAGAAACCCCATAAAGTATCTTTAAATGCAGGATTACAACAAATACTTACATCTTCTTTTTTAATAGGGTGTAAAAATTGTAAGCGATAGGCGTGCAAATGAATAAATCCACCATCATTGGTACGCTCATATCCATATTTTATATCTCCTTTTATGGGTGTGTTAATGGCAGAAAGTTGCGCCCTTATTTGATGATGTCTGCCGGTTTTTAAGTCTATTTCCAATAAATAATATTTATCTGACATTGCACGTACTGTGTATTTTAGTATGGCCTTTTTTGCGCCTTCTGTTGGTTTACTTAGTGCTTTAGATTTATTTGTTTTTACATTTCTAAGAATATAATGTTCTAATAATTCTTCATTTTGTGGAGGTTTGTTTTTTACTACAGCAAGATATGTTTTTTTAATTTCATTATTACGGATTAATTCATTGAATTTTGTTAGTGCTTTTGAGGTTTTGGCAAACATTATTAACCCTGATACCGGTCTATCTATACGATGTAAAACTTCTACAAACGCGTTTCCTTGTTTTTTATCACGGTGTTTAATAAATGCTTTTAATTGTTCTAATAAAGAAACATCTTTCGTTAAATCTTGCTGAACAATTTCAGAGGGTAATTTATTTACAACAATAATATGATTATCCTCGTAAATGATTCTTTTTTCAAGTGGTAAAGGATTATGCATCCTGATTTATTTTTAACAAAGACAGTTCCTGATTTATTCTTTCAACCAAAGCCTTTAATTTTTTTGATGCCATTGAAAGAATAAATTTATTTAGATATCCGGAAAGAATAATTTTACTTTTATTTTGATGAAATTGTGCTTTTAGTATAAGATAATAATCATTAAACGGCTCTGAAGCATATTCAATGTACGGAATAGCTTTGTTTTTCTCTTTAATATAAAGCACTAGCGGAATTAAGCCTGAGATTTCAAAACGGCACTTGCCCTCTTCAATACATTCAAACTTTTCAATTTTATCTTTTGGTAATACTTTTTCTAAGTTTTGTAGTTGTGATAAAAAAGAAAACAATTCTTCTTGTGAAGATCTACACTCCTGCCATTCAGAATCTATTTCGAAATTCTTATCCATTTAATTGTGTCCAATTTTCAGGATTGGTATGCCACTCTTTTAGTTGTTCGTATTGTTTTGTTGTAATATATTCTTTTTGCAAAGCAACCTCCGAAAGTTCTTCAAATGAACAAAGAGAAGTTGTTTGTAACTTAGCTTCTTTGAATTTTTCTTGAGATAGTTTTAAGTTATATGTAAAAACCGATATCATACTTTTAATAGTACAGCCGTAGTCTTTAAGATGCTGAATGGCTCGCAAACTACTTCCTCCGGTAGAAACTAAATCTTCTATTACTATTACAGATTGCCCGGCTTCAACATGCCCTTCTATTGCATTGCCTAGTCCATGCTTTTTTGGTTCAGGACGAACGTAAGCAAATGGCAATCCAAGTTCTTGTGCAACTAAGGCGCCTATAGCAATACCGCCCGTTGCAACACCCGCAATAATATCCGGCGTTCCAAATTGATTATTAATTGTATCTACAAATGTTTGACGAATATAAGTGCGGATAGCAGGATATGAAAGAATAACTCTGTTATCGCAATAAAACGGAGAGAGCCATCCGCTACTCCATTTATACGGATTCGTTAAATTAATCTTTACGGCTTTAATTTGTAAAAGATATTCTGCAACTTTGTACGACGCTTCTTTATTATTTTTCATAACGGCCGCAATAATAATAATTTATATGCTATTTAATATCTATTACTTAAATAAAAAAATATCATTAATTAACAAGGAACAATTTAATCTATTGAATATCAACTTAGAAGGCGTTGTTGTAAAAGATGATAAAGATATTAACAATAGTATTTATGCGTGGATAAAAAATAATGACCAACATGTTGTGTTGGTTTTTGAAACTGAACAAGATGTTTTTTCATGCCTTGTGTCAGAGTTTTTTGTAAAAAATGAATTACTGTTTGCAGCAGGCGGGCTTATTAAAAATACTGATGATAAGTATTTATTTATATATAAGCGAGGACATTGGGATTTACCAAAAGGGAAAATAGATAAAGGCGAAACAACAGAAAGAGCTGCAATAAGAGAGTGTATGGAAGAAACGAGTATTCAATCGGTCAGTTTAGGAAAGAGCATAGGCACAACGCTACACCTATTTAATCAAAAGAAAAAAGACATACTTAAAATAACACAATGGTATTTAATGTCATCATTACATAATACTGAATTAATACCACAGGCAGAAGAAGGGATAGAGCAAGTTGCTTGGTTTAATAAGGAGGAAATTAGTAATATTGTAATGCAAAACACCTATGCTTCAATTATTGAAGTTTTACATACTGCCAATATTATTTAATAGTTAATAAATAACGCAATAGTTGTACACCAATAAAGTCATTAATTTTTCCGGAATTAGAAAGAATAACAACGGCTATTTTTTTATCAAGAGAAAATCCCACAAAAGAATAATATCCAAAAGTAGCGCCATTATGCCAATACACATTTTTATTTTTAATTGAAGTAATAAACCATGCATAGCCCATAGTATTAATATGGTCTTGATATAGAATATGGTGTGTTGTTGCAAAAACAGATGTGTTATTTAAATGCATTTGAATATACTTTATTAAATCATTAAGATTTGATTTTATGGCACCAGCAGATTTATAAACATCCATATCCCATGGCATAGCGGGCTGTTCAGATGAATTAAACCCTTGTATTAATTTTTCATTTATAGAAAGTTTGAGTTTAGTATGATTAAGTTGATATGCATTTAGTAGATTTTTATTCAGAATATTTTGCAAACTATCTTTATAAATATTTTCAAGAATAATGCCCAATAAAGCATATCCAGTGTTAGAATAATTAAATGCGGCAGATGTATCGTTAGTAAAATCTAATGTTTTTAGGTAATTAAACAGCTGATTATATGTATAATTCTTATAAGGATTATTAATATCAAATTTTTTTTGTTTGCTCAAATCACTTGGAATTCTTGGTATTCCGGAGGTGTGTGTAATAAGATTTTTAATGGTAATATTGTAGTCTTTAAATCGAAGATTTTTTAATGAATCTTTTGAAAAAGGAAGATAATTACGAATATCCTCATTTAAACTTAATTTATTTTCTTCAATAGCTTTAGCAATTAACCATGCTGTAAATGTTTTTGTTAAAGATCCTATTTCATAATAAGTAGTATCTGTTGGTAATGTAGAGGTGGTACTGTAGAAATACTTTTTTACTGTATCATTAACTATTACTGCAATAGACAAATCACTTTTAAATCCTTTTTCAAAGTGTTTAGTAACAATAGAGTCTAAATATTTTTCTATAGAGCTACTTTTTGTATTAGATGAATATATTTCAGAAGTTTTATATGGTAAAACCTGAAAGTAGTTGAGTTTAAAATGATTATCTAACTCTAATTGCCACTGCATCATAGAGTTTTGCCCTATTAGTAGCCATGATTTTATCTTAGAGGTTGTGTCTTGTATTTTATAAGATTTAATAACTCCAAAATTTTTATACACCATCGTGTTTAAAAAGTTTACAAAATCATTGTGAGAAAGGTTTGTCTTGAACGATTCATTAAAGTATTGCGCATACATTTCACTAAATTTTTGCTGATTGTAGAGCAGTACCATATCGTCAATAACTTTAGTTGACTGAGCTATAAAGTGGTAACTTGTAAGTAACAATATGAAAAATAAAATTATTCGTTTCATATTATCAACACTATTCATTTACTATTCCATAAGGATAATAATTTCTTACTGCATCATAAAATATTTTCAAAAGCGTTCCTCTTAGCCCGGATTTAGCCAGTTTATTTTCCTTTGCATCGGGATAAACGCGATTAGATAAGAATACCACAACTAATTTTTCATCAGGATCTGCCCATGCCATAGTACCTGTAAATCCATAATGTCCAAAACTATTTAAGCTACAGCAATCCGGAACAGGACTTTCCATTTCTTTAAGTGGTGCCGGTTTTTCAAAGCATAATCCTCGTCTATTTTTTGGGCAGAAATGACAAGATGTAAAATCTTTAATAACTGCGCTATCTAATAATTGAGTATTAAAAATACTGCCTCCGTTTAATAGCATCTGCATTAATGTTGCCAAATCCGTTGCATTTCCAAACACGCCCGCATGTCCGGCTACACCACCAAGCATTGCAGCTCCGGGATCATGCACATATCCTTGTATTAATTCGTTTCTAAATTCTTTATCATATTCTGTTGGAGCAATTTGTTGTTTACTAAAGTACTTTAATGGATTGTAAGTTAACTGTAAGTGCATTGGTTCATAGAAATTTTTAGTAACATAATTATCAAGTGATACTCCTGTTTGCCGCTCGATAATTTTTTTCATAAAGTAATACCCTAAATCACTATATACATATTTGCCGGATTCTTTTAGTTTACTTTGTAAGAGCTGATTCCATAATGTGTCTAAATAATTTTTGTGCATCCACATTTTAGAACTAACACGAATGGAAAATTGTTCTGTTGAATCAGAATAGAAAATTTTCTCGTTGCGTTTTTGTTTTTCAATTGCTTTTGCATAAAATGGTATAAATGCCTGCAGCCCACTCTGATGTGTAAGAATATCTTCAATTATCAAGTGTTGCTTATTTGTATGTTTTACTTCCGGTAAATAATATTCTAATGATTTCTTATAGTCGAATTTTTTTTCCTGATGTAATTTCATTAAGGCAAGTGCAGAAGATGCGATTTTTGTAACAGAGGCTAAATCATAGATAGTACTATTGGTAACTTTATCGGCGGAATCATTATAGGTTAAATTACCATAACTTTTTCTAAAGAAAATTTTTCCATTTTTAATAGCTACAATTTGACAGCCCGGAAATACTTTTTGCTTTATTGCTGTTGTAACTAAGGAGTCAACTTTTTTGTTTAGTATATCGGAGTTAATATTAAATGATTCCGGTGCAATTTCTGCTAATCTTATGTTTTGATTGAACGATAACCCTGTTCCAATAGGATAATTTGCAGAAACGGGTAGTTTCCCTTGAGGATTATTAACACCAAAAATAATATCAGTTGCAGATTTAGACAAATCTTTTTTATTCTCATAACACAATATAGTTGCTTTAAAATTTTCAAGTTGAGAAAATTTATTTAAAATATATGGTGGTGCACTAAGTACTAAAATCGTTGATTTATTTTTTGCTATATTTTCTATAATGGGAATAATGCTATCTATCCCATTAATATTTTTTCCATTAAAAAGTTTTTTCTGAATAATCTGAACAATTACAATATTATATGGATTAATAATTTTTATTAAACTATCTTGTTTTACTTTGGTATAGTTAAGGATAGAATAATCATCAGGTTTAACATAGGTCTTTAATCTGTCATTAAAGGTGTTGGTTGCGCTGTCTCCAATAGTAATATGAATGATTTTTTTATTTTTAAGATTATCTAGTGGTAAAAAACCATCTTTGTTTTGTAGAAGCGTAACTGCATTTTGAGAAATATTTTCAATAATACGCTGAGGTATATTGTTTTTGTATATGTCTTGATATAAACTTTTTGCTTTTACAAATTTATTATTCTGAATATTTAATAAATATTTCCACATGAGAATTTTTTTACACGAATATTCTATTCTATTCCATGAAAGCACAGAGTCTTTAATAGAGGATTCAATGGCAGTTATTACTTTTGGAACATCTTCAGAGAATAATAGTACGTCATTGCCTGCTTTAATCGCTTCTATTTCGGCAACACCAATAGGAAAGTATTTTGCAACACCTTTCATATTCATTGCATCGGTAAATATCAACCCCTTAAAATTTAATTCATTAATTAATAAATCAGTGATAATTTTTTTACTGAGTGTGGCAGGTCTGTTTTTAGAAGAATCTAAAGCAGGAATACTAAGATGTGCAACCATCACTGCCGGAATTTGGTTTTTAATTAATTCTTTAAATGGATAAAGTTCTAATGTATCTAACCTTTCTTTTGTACAGTTAATAATGGGCAAATCTTTGTGAGAATCAACTTCTGTGTCGCCATGCCCGGGGAAGTGTTTAATAACGGGCATTATTCCGGAATCCATTAGTCCCTTAGAATAGAGCCATGCTTTGCGCGTTACTTTTATTTTATCTTCACCAAAACTTCTTATGCCAATAACAGGATTAAGTGGATTGTTATTAATATCAACAACGGGAGCAAAATTAATATGAATGCCCAATCGTTTACATTCCTTTCCAACTTGTAGTGCCATATAATAAATTAAGCTATCACTTTTATCGCTAAGAGCACCCATTGTCATTTGCTTTGGATATATTGGTAAGCTATCCCACCTCATAGATGCTCCCCACTCTCCATCTATACTTAATAGCAAGGGGGTTTTAGCAGTTTGTTGAAAGTAGTTAATATATTTTGAAAACTTAAGAGGTGTGCCCTGCATTAAAATTAGTCCTCCGATATTATAGTTTTGAATGTACTCATGTACTTGCCTGACATGTTTAATATTTTTGTTAGCATAAACAGGAATCATTAATAGTTGAGCAATTCTTTCTCTTTGGGAGAGTTTTTGATACACTGAGTCCGCCCATTTTTTTGCTGCGGCATTATTCATGTCCCATTGAGGAAACATATATAAATTAGCAGATAGAAAGATTAATAATAATAAAACTTTTTTCACAATGATAAATAGGTTTGCAAAAATAACTGACAGTGCCCTTTGTTTAACTCGTTGTTTATGAATTATACTAACAGTAGATTGGGGATATCCGTAAAATAAAAAAGGGATTGAAATTTCAATCCCTTTTTTATTAAGTTAATATCTTCTTATTTTTATTTCTTCTTCATTTTATCAGTAGGAATTAAGTATGCTTTAGAAAAATCCCACAAGTTAATAGCATTGGAAGGAACGTTTCTTAAATTATTTTGTTCTAGTAAAAAGTTATCATCGTAGAAAATGGGAATAAATGGAGGATTAAGAATAATCTCTTTCTCGGCAAGTGCTAAGGTTTTCATTCTTTCCTTTGGATTAGCTATTTTTCTTGAAGCTTCAAATAAAGAGTCAAATCTTGGATTAATATAACGGAACATATTTAAGTAAGATTTTTCTTGTAGTGATTTCGGAACATTTTTGCCATAAAATAAAAACAAGAAATTTTCAGGATCCGGATAATCTGATATCCATGCATAACGGAAAAAATCTGCTTTTCCTGAGATGCAATTTTCAATATGCTCTGCAAAAGTAGTAACGGATATTTCTACTTTTATTCCTAAGTTTTCTTCCAACATTTTTTTGATGACATCTGCTACTAATATATTTCTGTCTCCGCCACCGCTGTTAAGTTCTAATGTAATGGTAGGGAATCCTTTACCGTTCGGATATCCTGCTGTAGCTAAAAGTTCTTTTGCTTTTGTTGGATTAAAATCAAACCCTCCAACGGTTTTATAATCATATCCTTCTTTTTCAAATGGTTCGTAGTAAGGTACAATGCCATATTTAGCAGCAGAGCCTTCACCTTGAATAGTAAAGTTTGCTATTTTATCTCTGTCTATAGCGTGGTTAAATGCCAATCTTACTTCTTTTTTCTGGAATACCGGATTTGCTTGAACATTGAATCCTATATAAAATGTACCTAATAAAGGAGATGATTCTATTGCAAATTCACCTTTTCTGTTTTTTGCATCTTCTAGTTTGCCCATTACTTCAGGAAATATCTCAACGGGAATTCTATAAATCATGTCTATGTTACCTCTTTTAAACTCTAAAATTTCTGATTTTTTTTCTTTAATGAAAGTCCATTTTATGCCGTCAAGGTATGGAAGTGTGTTGCCGTTCTCATCTTTAGCCCAATAGTGAGGATTTTTTTTGAGGAGCATAATCTCTCCTTCTTTTAAGGTTTCTATATAAAACGGACCTGTTCCTACTGTTTTTGTTCTCATGTCTTGCCCGTATTTGTCATAAGCTTCTTTAGGGAATACGTAGCATCCTGGCATACCTAATATGGATAAGAAAGATAAATCAGGGTTAATTAATTCTATTGATAATGTGCTATCGTTTAGTACTTTAATTCCGGCTACTTCTTTTGCTTTTTGTTCAAAAAAATCATCGGCACCAACAACCCTTCCTTTAAAAGTAATTTCAAACTGATTGTTTGCAGGGTCTTTTGTGCATAATTTTTCTAATGAAAATTTGAAGTCATTGGCATTAACTTCTCTTCCTTTTCCATCTTTAAAGCATGGGTCGTCATTAAAAAGCACCCCTTTACGTAAATGAAAAGTATAGGTTTTTAAATCTTGGCTAATTTCCCATTTATAAGCAAGGCATGGCATTATGGTCAGGTCTTTTGTATTAAATTTTACAAGACCCTCATATATTTGGGCAGTAATATGAAATCCGTTGATTTCATTAACTGAAATGGGGTATAAACTTTTAAAACTTTCAACCTCATTAACTCTTAAAAAGCCACCTTGATATACGCCGCCTTTAAGTTCTTGCCCGTCTTTTGTATTATCGCTGCCACCACACTGATATAATAAGAATGATGTGCTAAGAATAATTGCTAAAAATGATTTATTCAGATTCCATTTCATATAAATACTATCTTTTGGCACAAACATAGGAAAATTAAATCTTAAATAAAAATCTTTTTATCAGAAAGAATTCAAACAGACAATCAGTCTAATTTTAGTGTTACACTACCTATTACAAAGCCATCGCAGGAAATTTCTATCATATAATTACCGGGGAGTAGCTGGTCTTTTCCCTCACCATATAAAACAACGCTCATTTCGGCATTGGCATATTGAATGGTTTCTTTGCCCGCATAGTAGCCGGAAGAATTTTTGTTGAATGTAAATTTATATAAATCACTGTATTCCTTAGCCATTTCTTTGCCATCAGGTGTCATGATGCGGATATAAACATCTTTTGGTCCGGCTTTTGTTATTTTATTTTCACCTAAGTTAAAGCTGACTTTTATTTTTTGTGCTCTTTTTGCCCTAGTGGTTGAAGATTCTTTTTTGCCTCCACTTTTTAGGTGAACTGCAGTAGCAATAATATTATTACAGGTTAAGATAGAGCCTTTTTCTACTGTAGATTTTAGCTCGTCTTTTTGTTTGTTTAGCTGTGTGATTTCCGTTTGTTTTTCATCTAGTTTTTTCTCTACCACTTTTTTCTCTTCAACCAATGTTTTGTTTAGTGTATTTAATGAATCTATGGTATGTACAAAGCCTTTCATAATTTCTCTCAATGTAACGGTTTCTTTCTTTAATTTAGAGATAATATAGGCATCATTCTTATGTTTTTCTGCTTCTTTAAGAAGTTCTTCTATGTATTTTTTCTTAGCGTTTATTTCATTTTGTAGAGTATCGTTATCGGTTTTGAGTTCGGCGTATTCATGCTTTAACGATTCTAACTCGCCTTTTACATTATCTCGTTCAACAATAATATTTTTAGTAATAAAAATTTGCTCAGTTGTTTTTTGTTTTTGATTAAATAATAAGATTAAAAGGTAAATGTTTGTAATCAGTAAAATTCCTGATAAAATAAACAGAAAAAGAATTATTTTTTTTCTCTTATGATCTGCACTTTCATTCTGATGGTTGGACATTTTTTTCGTATTTTTGGCTGTAAATGTATGAAAATTAATTTTTCACTAATTAATGATTTTGTATCTCTTGTTTTCCCAAGGGTTTGTGTTGCATGTAATATTTCGTTGTTCAAACATGAGTTTTATCTTTGTTCTTATTGCAAGAATAACTTGCCAAAAGCAAATTTTCATAAATCGGAGCTTTCATCTGTACACAAAGCATTGTATGGCAGAGTGCCGTTAATAGGAGCCGCCTCGTACTATTTGTTTTCTAAAAACAGCAAGGTGCAACACGTGCTGCATCATGTTAAATACCGAAATGGAAAAGATTTGGCGGTAAAGATTGGAGAATGGATGGGATATGAATTAAATAAACATACATGGATTAACAGTATAGATGCTTTGGTTCCCATTCCTTTACATCCTAAAAAACAAATAGAAAGAGGGTACAATCAAAGTGAACAATATGCCATAGGGCTTTCAAAAGAAACGAATATTAAAGTAATGCCAATACTTAATAAAACTATTTATACATCATCTCAAACTAAAAAAAACCGATTGGCACGATGGGAAAATGTCAAAGATAATTTTAGCATACAAGCAGACACGCTTAATCTAAATCACATAGCATTAATAGATGATGTGATTACCACCGGTGCTACTATTGAGTCCGCTTATCAGGCGTTGGTAAATTCCGGATATTCCGGAAAAATAAGTGTGGTATCTATTGCTTATGCAAGCGATTTAATTTAAATCAACATTAATATGTGGGTATTTTTGAACAGAATATGTGTATAAGCAAGCATACATTTGTTTTTTTTGCCTTAAAATTTTGGTGTGCATGCTCCGCTTAGAACATTTTTATTTTTATTAAGCTGTTTAATCTTATTAACACTTATTTCATTTATTATTCCAAACAAAGGATTGATATTTTCTGAAAACATTAGATTAAAGTTTTATAACGTAGAAAATTTATTTTTAAATATTGATAATAAAAAAGATTCTGTTGATAATATTATTAAAGAAGCTAATATTATAGAAAGTGAGGCAGACTCTGCTGTGGCATCGCAGTTTACCGTTGATACGCTAAAAATAAAACAACAACTTCGTCCATTAAAATTTGACAGTCGCTTTCAGTCGCTTATTGAATATCCAAATAATAATCGAGCATTATTTTATTCTTTTTTTCAAAAATTACAAGATGCAGGAAGTAAAAGTATGCACGTTCTTTATTACGGGGACTCTCAAATTGAAGAAGACAGGTTTTCCGGATATATTCGCGAACATCTTCAAAGTGCTTATGGCGGTAGTGGCAGCGGACTGTGTTTTGTTATGCCTGTTGCACAATGGTCTTATCCAAAAATATCTTATTCAGAAAACTGGCTGAAATGGTCGTGTTTTAATTTGCCTCCAAAAAAAACAGAAATCTGCGGACCTTTAGCACAATCTTTTTTGTATGAAGGCGGTACAGCAAGCTTTACTATTAATTGTAATGGAGATAATGCTCCTGCTCATCAATGTGCATTTAATAAAATCAAACTTTTTTATGGTTATGCCAATGAGTCGGTTAAAATAAAATACTTTAATAATAATGAACTTTTGCTTAGCGATTCTATTTATTCAACAGCAATCATTACGTTTAAAGAATATCCGGTTAAGTATAATACATCTGTGGCTTTTGAATTTTCCGGGAAAAGCCCACTAATATATGGGGTTTCTTTAGAGAATTATAACAAAGGCGTGTATGTAGATAATATTGCATT
>JBDHZB010000005.1:0-74103 GCA_039811645.1 Bacteroidia bacterium
CATGCCATTAAGAAAAAAACATCCTTGATGGTTGACCATTTTATTGATGAGGTAATCAAAAAACGGAAAGTTGGCGGTTTGGCAAAAGCCATGCTGGTAACGAGTTCCAGAGCCAATGCCGTAAAATACAAAAAAGCTTTTGATGATTATTTAAAAAGCATCAATAGTCCGTATAAAGCAATAGTGGCTTTTTCGGGCGAAATTGACGGGCAAACTGAAATGAGCCTAAATGGTTTTTCAAGCGCCAACATTCCAAGCGAGTTTGAAAAAAGCGAGTACCGCTTCCTGATTGTAGCCAACAAATACCAAACAGGCTTTGACCAACCATTACTGCATACCATGTATGTGGATAAGAAATTGGGAGGGGTGAATGCGGTGCAAACCCTTTCAAGACCAAACAGAAGTCATCCTTTAAAGAAAGATACTTTTGTATTAGACTTTGCCAATACCGTAGAGGATATTGAAAAAGCATTTAATCCGTATTTTGAAAGCACTATTTTAAGCGAAGCAACCGACCCAAATAAACTGTTTGACTTACAAGATGCTTTGGATAATTTTCAGGTATATACAAAAGAACAAGTTGTTGATTTTTCGGACAAGATTCTGGCAAACGTGCCTGTTGACCAACTACACGCCATTTTGGATAGTAGCTCAGAAATATTTAGAAATGACCTAACAGAAGAACAACAAGCTGACTTCAGAGCGAAAGTAAAAACCTATATTCGTTTGTATATTTTCTTATCTCAAATTGTGCCGTTTGAAAATCCGTATTTAGAATACTTGTATATTTTCTTAAGCCACTTGCAAAACAAGTTAGGAGGCGGCAAAGTGGTTATTCCTATTGATATTTTGAACAATATTGACATGGATAGTTACCGTTTGCAATTAGAAGGTACTAAGAATATAGCAATGGAGCCAGGCGAGGAATTAAAACCTATTCCAATCGAAATGAGGGGTGGAACAAGCGACCCGGAAATTGACAAATTATCTAATATTTTAAAAACTTTCAACGAGCGCTACGGAACACTTTTTGAAGATACGGACAAAGTTCGGCAAATGGCAGAGAACATTGCTAACAATGTTGCTAAGAACGAAGGATTAATTACTTCAATAAAATATTCTGACGAACAAAATGCAAGAATAACCAGTGATAAAATCGTTGGGGAAGAATTATTGAAGCATATTACTACCAATTTTGACCTTTTTAAACTCTATTCAGACAATAAAGAATTCAAAGAAGACTTTTCCGCAATGATGTTCGGAGTTGTGAAAGAATTGATAAATAGAGGCTTGAATACACAAAAGTAAAGTTTGATTATTTTATCTGTGCTTTTTTAAACTTTTAAAAATAAAGAACCCCGAATTTTTCGGGGTTCTTAGGTGATTCAAATATTCTTTCTGAATTATTCTTTTGTATCGTCTGTATTTGTTTGGGTTTCTTCTGCGGCTTTGTTTTCTGTCTTTTTGGTTTTTCCGGCTCTTCTTGTTCTTGTCTTTTTTGCGGTCTTTGCTGTTTTATTATTAGAGTAAATGTCGTTAAAGTCCACTAACTCTATCATTGCCATTTCCGCAGCATCTCCTTTTCTGTTTCCCATTTTAATTACTCTGGTATAGCCACCGTTTCTTTCTTTTATTTTAGGTGCAATATCTCCAAACAGAACATCAATAACTTCTTTATTTTTTAGGTATGCAAAGACTGTTCTTCTATTGTGCATACTGTCTGTTTTTCCACGTGTTAAAAGCGGCTCTACGTAAGTACGCAATGCCTTTGCTTTAGCAAGTGTAGTAAATATTCTCTTATGTTTAATTAACTCAGATGCAAGGTTAGCCATTAGCGCCTTTCTGTGCGATGCTGTCCTGCTCAGGTTATTTATTTTATCTCCATGTCTCATAGTCGCTTAGTTTTTTAATTTTGTTTTTTTTCAATATACTTTGCTACGTTCATTCCAAAATGCAATTGCTTAGCTGCAAGCAAATCATCTAATTCCGCAAGTGATTTTTTTCCAAAGTTACGGAACTTTAAAAGGTCATTTTTATTAAATGATACTAGTTCTCCTAATGTTTCTACATCAGCAGATTTAAGGCAGTTTAATGCTCTTACCGATAAGTCTAAATCTACTAATTTGCTTTTTAAAAGTTGACGAAGTTGATTTTCTTTTTCATCTACGGCAGGCATTTCTCTTTTATCTTCAATATCAAATGTCATTTTTTCGTCAGAGAATAACATAAAGTGCTGAATTAATATTTTTGCAGCTTCTTTAATTGCTTCTTTTGGATGGATAGAGCCATCTGTAACAACTTCCATTAATAGTTTTTCGTAATCAGTTTTTTGCTCAATACGATAGTTTTCTATTTTGTAATTAACGTGTTTGATTGGTGTGAATATAGAGTCTATAAAAATAGTACCTGCGGGTACCTCAGGCTTTCTGTTTTCTTCAGCAGGAACATATCCTCTGCCTCTTTCTACAGTTAGTTCCATTTTTACTTTCACGTTTGCATCGCAATGAAAAATTACTAACTCGGGGTTTAATACTTCGTAATTGTTCAAGAATTTATTTAAATCGCCACCTGTAAATTTATCTGAACCGGAAAAGTTAACTAATACTTTTTCTAATACTTCTCCTTTAATTTGTTGTTTAAATCTTACTTTTTTTAAGTTTAGTATAATTTCTGTTACATCTTCTACAACACCTTTAATTGTTGAAAATTCATGTGCCACTCCATCAATTCTTAAAGAAGTAACCGCATTACCTTCTAACGAAGATAATAAAATTCTGCGTATAGCATTACCGATAGTAATTCCAAAACCCGGTTCTAAAGGACGAAATTCAAATTGCCCTACAGACTCGGTGCTTTGAAGCATTACTACTTTCTCCGGTTTTACAAAGTTTAATATAGACATAATATTTATTGGTTTTAATGATGATTAAAAATTATTTAGAGTACAACTCTACAATAAGTTGTTCTTTAATATTTTCTGTTAGCTGCGCTCTTTCCGGACGGTTAATAAATGTCCCTGTCATTGTTTGTTTATCAAAAATTAACCAAGGATAGCCTTCTGCGGCCGATGCTAAGCTATTAACGATTGAATCTAATGATTTGGATTTTTCTCTAACAGAGATAATATCTCCGGGCTTTAATGTATAAGAAGGAATGTTTACTATTTTTCCATTTACTGTAATGTGTTTGTGCGAAACTAATTGTCTTGCACCTGCACGAGTAGGAGATAAGCCCATTCTGTAAATAACATTATCTAATCTTGATTCTAATAATTTCAATAGATTTTCACCTGTAATGCCGTGTAAATGAGATGCTTTTTCAAATATTTTTCTAAATTGTCTTTCCAACACGCCGTACATGTATTTTACTTTTTGTTTTTCCATTAACTGTACTGCATATTCAGAAACCTTAGCTCTTTTTTTTGCTACGCCATGTTGTCCGGGAGGATAGTTTTTTCTTTCCAATGCTTTATCAGGACCATAAATTGGTTCTCTGAATTTTCTTGCTATTTTTGATTTTGGACCAGTATATCTTGCCATGTTTTTATATATTTAAGATTAAAAAAATTACACTCTTCTTTGTTTAGGAGGTCTGCATCCGTTGTGAGGGATTGGTGTGATATCCATAATTTCAATCACTTCAATTCCTGCTGATGCCACACTGCGAATAGCGGCTTCTCTGCCTGATCCGGGTCCTTTTACATATACTTTTACTTTTCTTATGCCCGCATCGTGTGCTGTTTTAGAAGCATCTTGAGCTGCCATTTGTCCGGCATACGGAGTATTTTTCTTTGAGCCTCTAAATCCCATTTTACCGGCTGATGACCATGAAATGGCTTGTCCATTTGAATTAGTGAATGTAACAATAATGTTGTTGAAGGTTGCATTAACATGTAATTCTCCAACAGAATCCACCTTAACCACTCTCTTTTTTGCTGCAGCTTTTGGTGATGCTGCTGTGTTTGTATTTGTCTGTTTTGCCATAATAATACGTTATTATTTAGTTGCCATTTTTTTGTTAGCAATGGTTTTTCTTTTACCTTTTCTTATACGCGCATTGGTTCTGGTTCTTTGTCCTCTTACAGGCAAGCCTTTCTTGTGGCGAGTTCCTCTGTAACAGTTAATATCAACCAAACGCTTAATATTTAATTGAATTTCAGATCTTAAAGCACCTTCTACTTTATAGGTATCTCCAATTATTTTTCTAATTTTTGCTTGTTCATCATCTGTCCATTCAGATACTTTTTTGAATGGGTCTACGTTTGCTTCTTTAAGGATTTGTTCAGCCAATCGGCTTCCAATACCGAAAATATAAGTCAGACCTACAAATCCTCTTTTGTTTTTTGGCAATTCTATACCTGCTATACGAGCCATAGTTTTTTATTAATTTTTATTTTTGTGGATATTTTTCATTTTAGGGGCTGCAAAGATAATAATTATTTCTGTCTTTGTTTAAATTTCGGATTTTTTTTGTTAATCACATATAGGCGTCCTTTTCTGCGCACTATTTTGCAGTCTGCACTTCTTTTTTTGATAGATACTCTAACTTTCATAGTGTTCTTTGTTTAATGTTATTATTTATATCTTGATATAATTCTTGCTTTTGTTAAATCATAAGGGCTCATCTCTAACTTTACTTTATCTCCGGGAAGAATTTTAATGTAGTGCATTCTCATTTTTCCGGAAATATGGGCGATAACAATGTGTCCGTTTTCAAGTTCAACTCTGAACATGGCATTGCTCAGAGCTTCTATTACCGTTCCGTCTATTTCTATGTTAGATTGTTTTGCCATTGGTTTATGCTTGTTGTTGCATCATTGCGGTTCCTCTTCCTTTAATTCTTCCACTTTTCATTAAGCCATCGTAATGACGGTTTAATAAATATGTTTCTATTTGCTGCAAAGTATCTAATATTACACCAACTAAAATTAACAGAGAGGTTCCTCCATAAAAATCAGCAAATGCACTGTTGATACCCATTTTAATGGCAATTGCGGGTAATATGGCAACAACAGCTAAGAAGATAGACCCCGGTAATGTTATTCTTGACATAACCTGATCAATGAATTCCGATGTTTTTTTACCCGGTTTAATACCCGGAATAAATCCTCCATTTCTTTTTAAGTCATCTGACAATTGTGTTGGGTTTACCATTATGGCAGTATAGAAATATGTAAACAGAATTATCATTACTCCAAAAATAAAGTTATACCAAAAGCCGTATCTTTCTGTAAAGATGCCTCCACTACCCTGTGTATATCCAACAATTGCTGCAGGAATAAACATAATGGCTTGTGCAAAAATAATAGGCATAACACCTGCTGTATTTACTTTTAACGGAATGTATTGACGAACACCTCCATATTGTTTGTTGCCGACTATTTTTTTAGCAAATTGTACAGGAATTCTGCGAGTTCCTTGTACAAGTAGTATGCTGCCAATAATTACTAATAATAAGAAAACGACCTCTAATAAAAAGATAATTAACCCACCACCCTGACTTTCTAACCTGGAACCAAACTCAGAAATAATAGCAAATGGTAAACGAGATATAATACCCACCATAATGATTAAGGAAATACCATTACCAATACCTCTGTCTGTAATTCTTTCGC
The DNA here is from genome assembly GCA_039811645.1 of Bacteroidia bacterium. Classification (GTDB taxonomy): domain Bacteria; phylum Bacteroidota; class Bacteroidia; order B-17B0; family Aurantibacillaceae; genus BPGX01. The sequence goes on from JBDHZB010000005.1 coordinate 5,615, forward strand.
CAAGCCACATTACAAACATCGTTCCGGTTACAAGCACTACTATAGATTGAAACCACCAAAATGTAGATGGATTGGTTACGGCGCCAGGCACTGTATATATTTGAGATGCTAAGTATCCCGGAGCTTGCACTGCTGTAACAGCAATGGTTAATAGTCTTGTATATTGGTTTATTTTCTTTCTTCCGCTTTCGTCTCTTTGTAGTTTTTGGAAATGCGGAATGGCCATTCCTAATAATTGTATAATAATAGATGCTGTGATGTAAGGCATAATTCCTAACCCAAATATAGATGCACGTGAAAATGCTCCACCTGCAAATATATTGATTAATCCAATGATTCCATTTTGTGAATTAGACTCTCTAAAGTCATTAAGAGCTACTGAATTTACACCGGGTAATACAATATAAGAGCCTAAACGGTAAACGAGGACAAATAAAAGTGTTAGCGTAATTCTATTACGTAACTCTTCTATTTTCCAGATATTCTGTATCGTTTCAATTATTCTTTTCATTAAGATGAGTATTTATTTGGTTATTTAGAAACCACAACTGAACCTCCTGCTTTTTCTATTGCTTGTTTAGCTTTTTCAGAGAATGCGTGTGCAGAAACATTAAGAGCTGTTTTTAACGCTCCGTTTCCTAAAATCTTTACTTTATCGTTTTTACTTACAGCTCTTGATTTTACAAGCAATTCTATAGTAATATCTTTTGTTTTGTTAGTTTCTGCTATCTTAGCAAGTTTATCTAAATTAACAGCAGTATATTCTACACGGTTAATATTTTTAAATCCAAATTTTGGGATTCTTCTTTGTAGAGGCATTTGTCCACCTTCAAATCCTTTTTTTCTTTTATACCCTGCACGAGATTGATTCCCTTTGTGTCCTCTTCCGGCGGTGTCTCCATTACCTGAACCTTCCCCTCTTCCTTTTCTGAATTTGGTTTTTACAGAACCCTTTGCCGGCTTTAATGTATGTAGTTTCATAAATTATCTTTTTAAATTTTTTCTACTTTAATCAAATGTTTTACAGTATTAATCATGCCTTGTATTGCAGGATTTAATTCTTTTTCAATTGTTTGGTTGATTTTTCTTAACCCTAAGGCTTCAACTGTTTTCTTTTGGTTTCCTGTTTTTTTAATCGTACTTTTAACCAATGTTATTTTTACTTTTGCCATAATTCAAAATATTAGCCGTTAAACACTTTTTCTAATTTTAGATGTCTTTGTTGTGCAACTGTGTAAGGATCTCTCATTTTCATCAATGCATCAAGGGTTGCTTTTACTACATTATGAGGGTTTGACGAACCTTTGCATTTTGCCAACACGTCTTTAATACCAACGCTCTCCAACACAGCACGCATCGCACCACCCGCAATTACTCCTGTACCCGCAGCAGCCGGTTTAATATATACTTTTGCTGCACCGAACTTTCCTTCTTGTTCATGTGGCACGGTTCCTTTTAATACTGCTACTTTTACAAGGCTTTTCTTAGCATCTTCAATACCCTTTTTAATTGCATCTGCAACTTCGTTTGCTTTGCCAAGACCTAAGCCTACAATTCCATTTTCATTTCCTACAATTACAATGGCAGAAAAACTAAAATGTCTTCCTCCTTTGGTTACTTTGGTTACTCTGTTTACATGAACCAATCTGTCTTTTAGTTCTAAATCGGTTGATTTTACTTTTTTTACTGATATATTTGTCATAATATTTTAATTAAAAATTTAATCCGGCTTCTCTTGCTGCTTCGGCAAGTGCTTTTACTCTTCCATGATATAAATATCCGTTTCTATCAAATACAACTGTATTTATACCTTTTTCTTTTGCTTTTTCGGCAACTAATTTACCAACAGATTTTGCTAATTCAGTTTTTGTTCCTTTTTGAGCATTCATTGATTTTTCAATAGATGAAGCCGTAAGTAGGGTTTTTCTTGCAATGTCATCTACTAATTGAACATAGATTTCTTGATTGCTTCTGTGTACGCATAAGCGAGGTCTTTCAGATGTTCCTTTTATTTTTTTTCTGATTCTGTATTTAATTCTCTGTCTTTTCTCTTCTCTTGATAAAGTTGACATAATATTATTTTTTTTTATTATTATTTTTTAGCTGCTGATTTTCCTGCCTTTCTTCTTACGGATTCTTGTTCAAATCTGATACCTTTTCCTTTGTATGGTTCTGGTTTTCTTAAAGAACGGATTTTTGCAGAAACTAACCCTAACAGTTCTTTGTCTGTAGATTCCATGAAAATTTTTGGATTTTCTCCTTTTTCTTGTTTGGTAGAAAGTTTAATTTCTGCCGGTATTTCAAAATAAACATGGTGTGAATATCCTAAGGATAAATCTAATAACTGTCCTTTGTTAGAAGCTCTGTATCCCACACCAATTAATTCTTGTGTAGTTTTGTACCCTTCTGATACGCCTTTTACCATATTGGCAATTAAGGCACGAGTTAATCCGTGTAGTGCTTTGTGTCTTTTTTGTTCTGTAGGTCTTGTTACTACAATATTGCCACCTTCTGATTTAATATCTATTTCGGGATGCATTTCTTTAGATAAAGAACCTAATTTTCCTTTTACGGTAATTTTGTTTTTATCTATTTTTACTTCAACGCCCTGAGGTATAGTAATTGGTTGTTTTCCTATTCTTGACATAATTTTATTTTTTAATATACATAACAAACAACTTCACCACCCATGTTTAATTTACGAGCTTGTTTGTCTGTCATTAGTCCTTTTGATGTTGAGATAATTGCAATGCCTAAGCCATTGATAACTCTTGGTAAGCTATCTGACTTTACATATTTTCTTAATCCGGGTGTTGAAATTCTTCTTAACCCTCTGATGGCAGAAACTTTTGTAGCCGGGTTGTATTTTAAAGCAATTTTAATAAGTCCCTGCTTATTAGATGTTTCTTCTGTTTTGTAGTTAAGAATATAGCCGTTATCAAAAAGAATTTTTGTCATTTCTTTTTTCATATTAGAGGCAGGAATTTCCACTAATCTGTGTCCTGCTGCAACAGCATTTCTTACTCTTGTTAAATAATCTGATATAGGATCTGTTATATTCATATTCAATAATGTTTAATTAATTACCAGCTTGATTTTGTTACGCCCGGAATCATTCCAAAAGATACCATTTCACGGAACACATTTCTGCAAATTCCAAATTCGCCGATGTATCCGCGTGGTCTTCCTGTTAGTTTGCATCTATTTCTTTGACGTACCGGAGAAGCGTTTCTTGGAAGAAGTTGAAGAGCCATATAGTCGCCTTTAGCTAATAGTTCTTCTCTTTTTTTAGCATATTTTGCTGCTAATTTTTTTCTTTTCACCTCTCTTGCTTTCATTGATTCTTTTGCCATAGTAAAGATTGTTTTGTTTATTATTTTTTGAAGGGCATTCCAAATTCTTTTAATAATTCCATTGCTTCTTTGTCTGTGTGGGCAGTGGTTACAAATGTAATATCCATTCCATTTATTTTGCTTACTTTATCAATATCTATTTCCGGAAAAATAATTTGCTCAGGGATGCCTAAGTTATAGTTGCCTTTTCCATCAAATGACTTTGGATTAATTCCTTTAAAGTCTCTGATACGAGGAAGTGCCGCTGCAATTAATCTATCTAAAAATTCATACATTGTATTTCCTCTTAATGTAACTTTGGTTCCAATAGCTACTCCCTTTCTTAATTTAAAATTAGAAATATCTTTTTTAGAATATGTTGGAATTGCTTTTTGTCCTGTAATGGTTGAAATCTCTTTCATTGAGGATTCCATTAGTTTTTTATCTGCAACTGCAGAGCCAACACCTTGATTTACCACTATTTTTTGTAATCGAGGTACTTGCATTTCATTTTTATACTGAAACCTTTCTTTTAGAGTTTTTACTATTTCAGTATTATATTTTGTTTTAAGACGAGGTTGATATGTCTTACTCATAATCTGTATTATTTAATCGTTTCTTTTGTCTTTTTAGAATAACGCTCCATTTTTCCTGTTTCGGCATTTTCTTTTCTACCGATTCTAGATGGTTTTCCTCCCACCAAAAGCATTAGGTTAGAAATATGAATGGGTGCTTCTTTTTCTATAATCCCTCCTTGTGGGCTTTTAGCATTTGGCTTTTCGTGTTTGCGAACCAAGTTAACACCTTCTACAAGTGCTCTTTGTTTAGCAACATCTACTTCTATTATTTTACCTTCTTTTCCCTTAGAGCGTCCGCGCATTACACGAACCACATCACCGGTTTTTAATTTTAATTTCACTTTATTTTGTGTACTCATACTCATTAATTTTTTAGAATTAAATTACTTCGGGAGCCAAAGAAATTATTTTCATATATTGTTTATCACGAAGTTCTCTGGCAACAGGTCCAAAGATACGTGTTCCTCTTAATTCGTCTGTGTTGTTTAATAATACAACAGCATTGTCATCAAAGCGAATGTAAGATCCGTCATTTCTTCTGATTTCTTTTTTTGTTCTTACAATTACTGCTTTAGAAACGGTTCCTTTTTTTACGTTTCCTGCCGGTAGGGCGTCTTTTACGGTTACTACCACTTTATCTCCTATAGAAGCATATCTTCTTTTGGTACCTCCAAGAACTCTGATAATCAGAACTTCCTTTGCACCGCTATTGTCTGCTACTTTTAACCTTGACTCATCTTGTAACATATAGAATAAATTTTAAACGATTATTTTACTTTTTCAACAACTTCAACCAAGCGCCATCTTTTAAGTTTGCTTAATGGTCTTGTTTCCATAATTTTTACTGTATCTCCTATGTTGCACTCATTTTTTGCATCATGAGCATAAAACTTAGTAGTTTTATTAATAAATTTTCCATAGATAGGGTGTTTTACCTTTCTAGTAATTGAAACAATAATGGTTTTTTCCATTTTATTGCTGGTTACAACTCCTACTCTGGTTTTTCTTACATTTCTGGTTTCCATATTTTTAGCAAATAATATTTTTATTTTTTATTTCTTCTGTTGCTCTGTTCGGTTATTAGTCTTGCTATTAACTTTCTAGATATTTTCAAATTCATTGGGTTTTCTACAGGAGAAACAATATGTTGAAGTTTTAATTTCACTAATTTTTCTTTTTCTATAGAAATTTTTTCTTTCAGTTCACTGTCCGATAAAAGTATAATCTCTTGATTTTTCATAGTTTTTTGTTTAAGCTGTATAATCTCTTCTTACTATAAATTTTACTACCACAGGAAGTTTTTGAGCTGCTAATCTTAATGCCTCCTTTGCTGTTTCTAAAGGAACACCATCTGCTTCAAAAAGAATTCTTCCGGGTTCTACGGGTGTTGCCCAATATTCGGGGCTACCTTTACCCTTACCCATACGAACTTCTGCAGGTTTTTTAGTAATTGGTCTGTCAGGGAATATTCTAATCCATACTTGACCTTCTCTTTTCATAAAACGTGTAATAGCTACACGCGCTGCCTCTATTTGCCTGGAATTAATTCTGCCTGAATCAAGTGATTTAATTCCAAAAGAACCAAATACTATTTGATCGCCTCTTTTTGCTACTCTTCTTCTTGGAAGCACTTTTTGGGATTTTCTCCACTTTGTTTTTTTGGGCTGTAACATAATATCTTAGTTTTTAGTTTTCTGTTTTTCTTTGTCTTCTAAAGTTCCTTTTATCTTGTTGGTGGTGAGCTGTTTTCTTTTCAGATTCTGGCTTTGCATAAGCATTTTTTCCAAAAATTTCTCCTCTGCAAATCCATACTTTAATACCTATTCTGCCGTATGCTGTATGTGCTTCTGCAACTGCATAATCAATATCTGCTCTAAAGGTATGTAAAGGAATTCTTCCTTCTTTTACAAACTCATTTCTTGCCATTTCCGCTCCACCTAAACGTCCTGAAATTTGAATTTTAATTCCTTCTGCCCCCACTCTCATTGCAGATGCCACAGATTGCTTTGCTGCGCGTTTGTATGAAATACGTCCTTCGATTTGTCTGGCAATATTATCTGCTACTAATCTTGCATCTACTTCAGGTCTTTTTACTTCTATAATATTAATTTGCACATCTTTTTTAGATATTTTTTTCAACTCTTCTTTTAAGGTATCTACTTCTTTTCCACCTTTTCCGATAATCATTCCGGGTTTTGCCGTATGAATATTTACAGTTAATAATTTATGTGCTCTTTCAATAACAATTTTTGCAATAGAACTTTTTGGTAAACGATCTTTTAGATATTTTCTAATCATATTATCTTCTACAATCTTTTCCGGATAGGTGTTGTTTCCACCAAACCAGTTAGATTCCCATCCTCTGATAATTCCTACTCTTAAAGCTATTGGATTCGACTTTTGTCCCATATTTTATTTTTTAATATCTATAGTTAATGTAACATGATTAGAACGTTTTCTTATTCTGTAAGCTCTTCCCTGAGGAGCAGAACGAAGACGTTTCATTTGAAAGCCACCATCAACTCTTACAGATTGAACATACAAATTTTCATTTGCAGGTTGTCCTGTTTTTTGTTCGTAATTATTAATTGCGGATTTTAGTAGTTTTTCTAATCTTTCTGATGCTTCTCTGGTATTGTATTTAAGTATATTTAATGCTTTATCTACAGCAATACCTCTTATCAAATCAGCTACCTGATTCATTTTTCTTGGTGAGGTTGGGCAGTTTCTTAAAATAGCATAGTATGTACTTGCTCTTTTTTGTTTTAATTTTTCTGCGTATTCGTGTTTTCTTTTACCCATGGTATTATATTTTATTTCTTATTATGTCCTGCGTGTCCTTTAAATATTCTGGTTGCAGCAAACTCTCCAAGTTTATGACCAACCATATTTTCTGTAACATATACAGGTATAAATTTATTTCCATTATGTACTGCAAATGTATGTCCTACAAATTCAGGCGGAATAGTAGATCTTCTTGCCCATGTTTTTACTACAGATTTTTTATTTGTTTCATTCATCTTTTGAATTCTTGTCCAAAGTTTGAAATCTATAAAAGGTCCTTTTTTAAGCGATCTTGCCATAGTTTATCTGTTTAATTTTTATTTCTTTAATCCGTATCCGGGTGTTCTTGTTTCTATAATTAATTTTGAGGTGTGTTTTTTTGGAGATCTGGTTTTCTTTCCAATGGCTTTTAATCCCTTTCTTGACCTTGGATGTCCTCCTGATGCTCTTCCTTCTCCTCCTCCCATTGGGTGATCTACAGGATTCATAGCTACACCTCTGTTGCGAGGGCGAATACCCATCCAACGTTTGCGTCCTGCTTTACCATGTATTTCTAGGTTATGGTCAGGGTTAGATACTGCTCCTATGCTTACTTTACATGTAACAAGTACTTTTCTTAGTTCTCCTGAAGGCATTCTGATAACAGCATATTTTCCTTCTCTTGCAGCTAATTGAGCAAATGAGCCGGCACTTTTTACTAATTGACCACCTTTACCGGGTTGCAACTCAATATTGTGAATGATAGAACCTAAAGGGACTTCAGACAAAAACAGTGCATTTCCTATTTCCGGAGCTGCGTTTTTTCCCGAAATAATTTTTTGTCCCTCTTTTAATCCTTGCGGTGCAATAATATATCTTTTTTCACCATCTTTATAGTGAATTAAAGCGATTCTTGCGGTTCTGTTCGGATCATATTCTATAGTTTTTACAACACCCTCAATACCATCTTTATCTCTCTTAAAGTCTATAATTCTGTACATTTGTTTATGACCACCACCAAGATATCTCATGGTCATTTTTCCTGTATTATTTCTACCTCCACTAGATTTTTTTGGCTGTAGTAATGATTTTTCCGGTGTTGCGCCTTTTGTCAGTTCAGAAAAATCTGATACTGTTTTGTATCTTAAAGTTGGTGTTACCGGTTTGAATTTTTTTAATCCCATGTTTTCTTGAATTAAATGTTAGCGTAAATGTCTATTGAATGACCTTTTTTCAAAGTTACTATTGCTTTTTTGTATCTGTTTACACGACCAATAGCCAAGCCATTTTTAGTGTTTCTTGTTTTTACTTTTCCAACATATTGTTGTGTATTAACGCTTTCCACTTCTATATTGTAAAGTTTTTCCAATGCAGTTTTAATCTGTGTTTTTGTAGCTGTTTTATCTACTACAAATGCATACTGAGAAAGTTTTTCTCCGGCTTGGAGGTATTTTTCAGTAATAACGGGCTTTTTTATAATTTCTGTAATATCGTTCATGGCATTGTTATTTTAATAATAATTTTTCAATTACCGGAATAGCTCCTTCTGTTAATACTAAGTTATCTGCATTTAAGATATCGTATGTATTAATATCAGATGCCGGAATTACTTTTGATTTTTCAATGTTTCTAGATGACAGGTAAACGTTTTTATTATTATCCGAAAGTACAAATAAAGTTTTTTTACCATCTAATTGCAAGTTACTAAGTAAATCTGAAAATTGTTTTGTTTTAGGTTGATCAAATACGAAATTTTCCAATATCTTAATAGCGTTTTCTTTGGCTTTGTAAGAAAGTGCGGATATTCTTGCTAAACGTTTAACTTTTTTATTAACCGGCATTGTGTAATCTTTTGGTCTTGGTCCAAACACGGTACCTCCTCCAACAAATATGGGAGCGTTCATAGAACCGTGCCTTGCATTACCTGTACCCTTTTGGCGGTATAGTTTTTTTCTGGTTCTGTTTACTTCACTTCTTTCTTTTGCTTTGTGTGTACCTTGTCTTGCATTTGCCATTATTGCTTTTACATCTAAATAAATGCAATGGTCGTTAGGCTCTGCTAAAAAGACATTGTCAGATAGTTCTACTGACTTACCTGTTGATTTACCATTTATATTTAATACTTCTGCTTTCATATTACTTTTCAATTAAAACATAAGACCCTGTTGAGCCGGGTACATTACCTTTGATGATTAAAACATTTTTCTCAGGCATTACTTTTAATACCTCTAAGTTTTGGATTTTTCTTCTGCTATTGCCCATTCTTCCTGCCATTCTTAATCCTTTAAAAACTCTTGATGGATCTGAAGAAGCACCAACAGACCCGGGTGCTCTTTGTCTGTCGTGTTGACCATGAGAACGGGAGCCAACGCCACCAAAGCCATGCCTTTTTACAACGCCTTGAAATCCTTTTCCTTTTGTAGTTCCTACTATATCAACAAAATCTCCTGCATCAAACAAGGTAACATCTATAATATCACCTGCATTTTTAGCATTATCAAAATGAAACTCTGCTATTTTTCTTTTAGGAGTTGTATTTGCTTTTTGAAAATGTTTTAACATTGCATTTGTTGTTTTTTTCTCTTTCTTTTCATCGAAAGCTAATTGCAATGCTTCATAACCGTCTTTTTCTTTTGATTTTACTTGCGTTACAACACAAGGTCCTGCTTCAATAATAGTACAAGCAACATACTTACCTGTGCTATCAAAAAAGCTAGTCATCCCTAATTTTTTACCAATAATTCCTGACATGTTTTTAATTTTTAAACTTTGATATCTACTTCTACCCCGCTTGGTAGTTCTAATTTCATCAGCGCATCCACGGTTTTTGAAATAGATGATGATGAGTAAATGTCTATTAATCTTTTATAAGTGCAGTATTGATACTGATCTCTTGCTTTTTTATTAACGTGAGGCGAGCGCAATACTGTAAAAATCTTTTTATGAGTAGGTAAAGGAATAGGTCCATTTACAATAGCTCCGGTAGTTTTTACTGCCTTTACGATTTTTTCTGCTGATTTATCAATCAGGTTGTGATCGTATGATTTTAATTTGATTCTGATTTTCTGACTCATAATCTCTTATATTTTATACTTTTTCAGTTTTTCCTTTAGCTTTAGAAATAACATCTGCCGCTATGTTGTTAGGTACTTCGGAATAATGCGAAAATTCCATTGTAGATGTCGCTCTTCCGGATGTTAATGTTCTCAGTTGTGTTACATAACCAAACATTTCAGAAAGCGGCACAAGTGCTTTTACTACTTGGGAGGTTCCTCTGGAGTCCATACCTTGAATTTGTCCTCTTCTTCTGTTTAAGTCTCCTACCACATCTCCAAGATTTTGTTCCGGTGCTACCACTTCTACTTTCATAATTGGTTCCAAAAGAACAGGTTTACATTTTGGCAATGCTTCTCTAAATGCCGATTTAGCGCATATTTCAAATGACAATGAATCTGAATCCACTGCGTGATACGAGCCATCTATTAAGCGTATCTTCATGCTATTCAAAGGATACCCTGCCAACACGCCATTGTTCATGGAAGCTTTGAATCCTTTTTCTACAGATGGGATGTATTCACGAGGAATATTACCGCCTGTAATTTCATTAACAAATTGTAGTGTGCCTTGGAAATCAGAATCAATAGGACCAACTTCTACTAAGATATCGGCAAATTTACCTCTACCACCTGTTTGTTTTTTATACAATTCTCTATGCTGTGCTTTTCCTGTTAGTGCTTCTCTATAAGAAACTTGCGGTGCTCCTTGGTTTACTTCAACTTTAAACTCACGTCTTAATCTATCAACAATAATTTCAAGGTGAAGTTCTCCCATACCACTGATAATTGTTTGTCCTGAATCTTCATCGGTTTTTACGCGGAATGTAGGATCTTCTTCTGCAAGTTTGTTAAGTGCTACTCCCAATTTATCCATATCACCTTGTGTTTTTGGCTCAATAGCTACACCAATAACGGGCTCAGGGAATTTCATGGCTTCTAATACAATCGGATGTTTTTCATCACAAAGTGTATCTCCTGTTTTAATATCTTTAAATCCAACTGCTGCGGCAATATCTCCTGCTTCTACAGCATCAATTGGGTTTTGTTTATTGGCATGCATTTGGAATAAACGAGAAATTCTTTCTTTATTTCCTGAACGTGCATTTAACACATAAGAGCCTGCATCTAATTTTCCGGAATAAGCTCTGAAATACGCTAATCTTCCAACAAACGGGTCTGTTGTAATTTTAAATGCCAAGGCGGCAAATGGTTCTTTTACATCGGGTTTACGTGTTACTTCTTCATCTGTATCGGGGTTAGTTCCTTTAATATCCGGTTTATCTAATGGAGATGGTAAAATTTCGCAAACATAATCCAACATGGTTTGTACACCTTTATTTTTAAATGAAGAACCGCAAACCATTGGTACAATTTTATTAGCAACAGTTGCTTTTCTTAATGCATCTAAAACTTCTCTTTCTGTAATAGAATTAGGATCTGCAAAATACTTTTCCATTAAAGTATCATCATATTCTGCTACGGCTTCTAATAACTTCTCTCTGTATTCTTTAGCTTCCTCCATCATATCTTCCGGAATCGGTACAACTTCAAACGTCATACCTTGATCTGCTTCATTCCAAACAATTCCTCTGAAATTAATTAAATCTACCACTCCTTTAAATTTCTCTTCGGAGCCGATAGGTAATTGTAAAGGAACTGCGTTTCCGCCAAGCATTTCTTTCACCTGCTTTACAACATTTAAGAAATCTGCTCCTTGACGATCCATTTTGTTTACAAAGCCTAAACGATTTACGCCATAATTATCAGCTAAACGCCAATTTGTTTCCGATTGTGGCTCTACACCATCTACTGCAGAAAACAAAAACACAAGTCCGTCTAAAATACGAAGAGAACGATTTACTTCAACAGTAAAATCTACGTGACCGGGTGTATCTATAATATTAATTTTGTATTTATTGCCTCTGTAATTCCAAAAACATTGGGTAGATGCCGATGTAATGGTAATTCCTCTTTCTTGCTCTTGCACCATCCAGTCCATAGTAGCTGCCCCATCATGAACTTCTCCTATTTTGTAATTAATACCGGTATAATATAAAATACGCTCGGTAGTCGTTGTTTTTCCTGCATCAATGTGTGCTGCAATACCTATATTTCTTTGTAATTTTAAATCCGCCATAATCAATTAGAATTTAAAGTGAGCAAATGCTTTATTTGCTTCTGCCATTTTATGAGTATCTTCTTTCTTTTTAAATGCTGCACCTTCTTCTTTCGCTGCTGCAATAACCTCTCCCGCTAATTTATCTGCCATTGATTTCTCATTTCTTTTTCTGGCAAATAAAATTAACCATTTCATAGCCATTGCTGTTTTTCTTTCAGGTCTGATTTCTGAAGGAATTTGATAAGTAGCCCCACCAATTCTTCTTGATCTTACTTCTAACTGAGGTGTAACGTTAGTAAGTGCTTTTCTAAACACATCAATTCCTTGCTCATTGGTTTTTTTAGCTATAATAGAAATTGAATCGTGAAATATTTTAGTTGCTAATTGCTTTTTGCCTCTTAACATTAGGTTATTAATGAATTTTGTAACCAACTCATCATTATATACAGGATCGGGTAGTATTTCTCTTTTTTTTGCTCTTCCTTTTCTCATAAATATTTTTATTTAATTATTTTTTTGCAGCTTTAGCTTCTTGTCCCGGTTTTGGTCTTTTTGCACCATATTTAGAACGTTGTTGCTTTCTTCCTTCTACTCCTGCACAATCCAAGGTTCCTCTTACAATATGATAACGTACACCCGGTAAATCTTTAACACGACCTCCTCTTACCAACACAATAGAGTGTTCTTGAAGGTTGTGTCCTTCTCCTGGAATGTATGCTATTATTTCTTCTTTATTAGTTAATCTTACCTTCGCTACTTTTCTTAAAGCAGAGTTAGGTTTTTTTGGAGTAGTTGTGTAAACTCTTGTACACACTCCTCTGCGTTGAGGGCAAGAATGCAAAGCAGCAGACTTACTTTTAAACAATTCTTTCTTTCTTTCTTTTCTTACCAATTGCTGTATAGTAGGCATTTGTATGGGTTTTAAAATTATTTTTTTTAAAAAGGACGGCAAATGTACGGATATTTTTTCTAATTATCCAAATTTCCAAGTATTTTTTTTTATTTTATTTTTTTGACATAAAAAAAACGATCATCTTTTATCTCGGCAAAATACTTTTAAAAGATAGCAATTATTTGCTAAAACAAAGTTTGAATCTTTTCAATTTTTTTATTAGAAAAATAATCTATACCTTTACATTTTTAATCTTACAAACAACAAAGTATATGAAAACAAAACTGCAAAAATTACTAAGCATGGTTTTTGTACTACTATGTTTATCGGTATTAACACAAGCACAGTGTAATTGGCAAGCTTTAGGACCTGATGATGACAACGTTCCTTCAGTCGGACAAGTGGACTACACGTCCATGTCCATTGATGCAAGTGGTACGCCTTATGTGGCGTATAGAGATAAAGGAAATTCCTATAAAGCCACTGTAATGAAATTTAACGGCTCAACTTGGGTAAATGTGGGAACTCCAGGATTTTCGGCAGGAACAATAGAATACACCTCCATAGCCGTAGATGCGAGCGGTATGCCTTATGTGGTGTATCAAGATTATGGAAATTCTCAGAAAGCTACTGTGATGAAATTTAACGGCTCTGCTTGGGTAAATGTAGGAGCTCCGGGCTTTTCGGCAGGAATAGCATATTACACATCCATAGCCATAGATGCAAGTGGTACGCCTTATGTGGTGTATAGAGATGGAGGAAATTCCAACAAAGCCACTGTAATGAAATTTAACGGTTCAACCTGGGTGAATGTGGGAACTCCGGGCTTCTCGGCAGGACTTGTAAATTACACATCCATAGCCATAGATGCAAGCGGTACGCCTTATGTGGTGTATTCTGATGGGGGAAACTCATTAGCTGCAACAGTGATGAAATTTAATGGCTCGGCTTGGGTAAATGTGGGTAGTGCAGGTTTTTCGCCAGGACGGGCAGATTACCCGTCCATGTTCATAGATGCGAGCGGTACGCCTTATGTGGTATATCAAGATTGGAGTAGTTCTTATAAAGCAAGCGTAATGAAGTTTAATGGCTCAACTTGGGTGAATGTGGGAACTCCGGGCTTTTCGGCAGGCCAAGCAGCTTATACCTCTATCGCCATAGATGCAAGCGGTACGCCTTATGTGGTGTATCAAGACTATACAAATTCTAATAAAGCCTCCATGATGAAATTTAACGGCTCTGCTTGGGTAAATGTGGGAACTACAGGTTTTTCGATGGGCGTAGCAGATTACATCTCTATAGCCATTGATGCAAGTGGTGCACCTTATGTAGCGTATAGAGATGGGGGAAATTTTCAAAAAGCAAGTGTGATGAAATTTAACGGCTCTGCCTGGGCGAGCGTGGGATCATCAGGCTTTTCGGCAGGACAAGTATATTATGCATCCATCGCCATAGATGCAAGTGGTACGCCTTATGTGGTGTATATGGATGGAGGAAATTCCTATAAAGCAACCGTGAAGAAATTTAACGGTTCGGCTTGGATAAATGTAGGAACTCCAGGCTTTTCAGCAGGACAGGCAAATTGGACATCCATAGCAATTGATGCAAGCGGCACGCCTTATGTAGCGTATAAGGATGGGGGGAATTTTCAAAAAGCCACAGTGATGAAATTTAATGGCTCGGCTTGGGTGAACGTAGGAACTCCGGGCTTTTCAACAGGAGGAGTAGATTATACGTCCATCGCCATAGATGCAAGTGGTACGCCTTATGTGGCGTGCGTAGATTTGGGGAACACCAACCAAGCCACTGTAATGAAATTTAACGGTTCTGCTTGGGTGATTGTGGGTTCTACAGGCTTTTCAACAGGACAAGCACTTTATACATCCATAGCCATAGATGCGAGCGGTACACCTTATGTGGTGTATCAAGATTACAACAATAATCAACAAGCTGCTGTAAAGAAATTTAACGGCTCTGCCTGGGTGAATGTAGGCACTCCGGGCTTTTCGGCAGGATCAGTACTTTATACCTCCATCGCCATAGATGCAAGCGGTACGCCTTATGTGGTGTATTGTGGAGCCGGGGCTACTGTAATGTAATTTAACGGCTCTGCCTGGGTGCCTGTAGGCACTCCGGGTTTTTCGGCAGGAGGAGTGTCTCATACGTCTATAGCCATAGATGCGAGCGGTACACCTTATGTAGTGTATGAAGATTGGGCAAATTCCGCCAAAGCCACTGTAATGAAATTTAACGGTTCTGCTTGGGTAAATGTGGGTAGCGGCACTGCTTCTAATACTGCTATGGAATATTGCGACATTGCTATTACTCCGACAGGAGAGCCAATTATAGTGTATTCTTCCCTTTTATATGCTAAAAAATATTGTTCGTATGTCGGTGTTGATGAACTAAGTGCAAAAGAAGATAACTTAGTGCTGTACCCCAACCCTGCCAATAACAAAGTAAATATTCAGTCTTCTGAAAAAATACGTAACATAGTTGTTTACTCAATAGCGGGAGAAAAAGTTTATACTACTTCCGTTAATGAGCAAGAAGCAAGTATTGATACACATTTGTTTGCAAGTGGTATCTATTTTATTCAGTTAGAAACTACCAATGGTACTGTTATCAGTAAAAAATTGGTTATAGAAAGGTAATGCAAACAATTTTTATTTTTTTCGAGCCATTTCACTCCTTTCTTAATCTATTTTGATGATTATCAATTCGTTTTAGGTTTTGTTGTATTGTTTTTGGGAAAACTCCATATACTTTTACTACATTTGCCCTATCATAAACCTAAAAAAATGACTATGAAAACTTTGAACTTATTTTTATCTTCTCTATTCACTTTTGTGATACTATTGTGGAATCAAGCATACGCACAAACAGAGAAAAAACCAAGCAAACAAGAAACAATGGAATGGATTAGCGGAAAATTAAAAGAAAGCCTAACCTCTAATAGAGAATTTGTTTCATACGATAACGGGTTATTTTCTTATAAGAAAAAATTATCTTCTTCAGATGATGTTTGTATTACTACGATTGATTTAAACAAAGTAACCGGTATGAGTAATATTTTTTCAAATGATTTTTGGATTCAAGGAAACGGACTTTTATCTGTAAAATGTGAAAAATCTGAGGGACAAGGAAAAAACTTTGTTTCAATCAGTGGTCCTGACTACAATAACTACACTGCACCATTTAATATTATGGATCAACCTCTTATTGAACGACTAAAGAAAGCTTTTAAAAATTTAATAGAATACAACTCTCCAAAGGATCCTAAAGAAGCATATTAAAAGAATTAGTATTATATTCTGATTTATTATAGTGACATGAATTTGCTTTACAATACACTTTATACTTCATAGAATAAACTCTATATTTTCAACTCAACTATTTAATTAAATCAAACAGCCCCTCTAAAAATAAAGGGGCTGTTTGGTTTTTAATCTGTTTTGTATTTTGAGCTATCATAAAGCAGAATTTCATTTCATTCTTTTTCATTACAAATAAAAAAGTACTTTTGGGGCATTATTTTATGCAGTACAAAATAGTTACCATAATAGGCGCAAGGCCTCAAATAATAAAAGCAGCCGCTCTTAGCAGAGCCATACGCTCCAAGTTTTCTAAACAAATAAAAGAAGTTATTGTTCATACGGGGCAGCATTACGACGAAAACATGAGTGAAGTGTTTTTTAAAGAAATGAATATTCCTTTACCAAACTACAACCTTAATGTAGGCAGTGGCTTACATGGTAAGCAAACTGCTGCAATGATTGATGGTATAGAACAGATATTGCTTAAAGAACAACCAAATGGCTTGGTTATTTACGGGGACACCAACTCTACTCTTGCCGGCGCTGTTGCGGCTTCCAAATTATTAATCCCTATTTTTCATATAGAGGCGGGCTTACGCTCCTACAACAAAACCATGCCGGAAGAAGTAAACAGGGTGCTTGCAGACCATGTAAGCACATTGCTTTTTTGCCCAACACAGCAAGCCATTAAAAATTTAGAAAAAGAAGGATTTAACTTACATGCGCATACTCCTTTCAGCAATAACAACCCTAAAGTAATACTTAGCGGAGATGTAATGTACGATAACAGTTTATACTTTTCAAAAATTGCCGAACAAAAATCTCAATTGATTACAATACTGAATTTAAAAAAGCAACCCTTTGTATTATGTACCATTCACCGCAATAACAACACCGATGTTGCCGAAAGATTAACGGCTATATTTAATGCACTGCTGAAAATATCAGAAGAATATAAAATTATATTACCGCTACATCCCAGAACAAAAAAACAAATAGAGTTGCTTCTTTCTTCAAAAATGCAAGAAACCATCGTAAATAATAAAAACATTATCATCATTCCACCTGCTTCTTTTTTAGACATGATTTTACTGGAAAAAAATTGTAGTATGGTAATAACGGATAGCGGAGGTGTTCAAAAAGAGGCTTATTTTTTCAAAAAGCCATGTATTGTAATGCGCCCTGAAACAGAATGGGTAGAGCTTTTAGAAACAGGCACCACCCTACTTGCCGATGCAGATGCAAAAAAAATTATTTCTGCCTTCAAAAAACTTAAAAACACTTCTATAGAAAAATTTTTACCCTTTTATGGAAACGGACATGCAGCCGAAAACATCTTAAAAGAAATAATTCAATATTTTAATTCATCACTATGAAATTTCATAAAGAAGGAATTGTCAGTTTAGCTATTGTTTTGGTTATTGACTTTATACTATTGTTAATTGCTCAAAAACTATTCTCCGATGCACCTATTGTTCAATATCTTTTATGTTTTATTGGATTGATACTGCTCATCACTATTTTACAGTTTTTCAGAAGTCCCTCCAGAAATTGGACAAAAAGTGAGAATAGCATTATTGCTCCTGCCGATGGTAAGGTTGTGGTGATAGAAAAAACTTTTGAAAATGAAGTGCTAAAAACAGAATGCTGGCAAATCAGCATATTTATGTCTCCGATTAATGTACATGTAAATAGATATCCTGTGTCCGGCATTGTTTCTTTTTACAAATATCACCCCGGTAAAAAATTAGTAGCATGGCACCCAAAATCCAGCACTGAAAATGAAAGAACAACCGTAGTTGTTTCACACGAAAATAAGGGCAAAATATTGATGAGACAAATTGCAGGACTTTTAGCACGAAGAATTGTATGCTATGCCAAAGAAAATGATAAAGCCATGCAGTCTGCCGAAATGGGTTTTATTAAATTTGGTTCGCGTGTAGATTTATTTTTGCCATTACATACAGATATTAGTGTCCATCTGAATCAGGTTGTAAAAGGTGGTATTACGGAAATAGCAAAGTGGTAATATGAGCGTAAAAAAAATTCTGACCGTTATAGGGACAAGACCTAATTTTATTAAGGTAACACAATTTAAAAATATTGCGAAAAAATATCCGCAGTTTGATTTAAAAATTGTTCATACTTCCCAGCATTACAGCGATGAAATGAGCAAAGTGTTTTTTGAACAGTTCAACCTTATTCCTGATTTCTTTTTAGATATCCCTAAGGGGCTAAGCGCCGTAGAGCAATTTGCTCAAATAATGGTTGAGTTAGAAAAATTAATTAAGCAAACTTTTTACCCGGATTTAATAATGGTTGTTGGAGATGTTAATTCTACTTTAGCAGCAGCACTTACAGCCAATAAATTAAATATAAAATTAGCTCATATAGAAAGCGGACTAAGAAGTTTTGATAATTCTATGCCCGAAGAACACAACAGAGTTTTAACCGATAAAATTTCAAACTATCACTTTATTACAGAGCCCGATGCTTATAAAAATTTAATTGAAGAGGGCATTTCACCCAAAAACATATTTGATGTTGGCAATACCATGATTGATACCTTGGTTGCTTTTAGCGATAAAATCATGCAATCTGACATTCAAGAGCGGTTACAATTAAACCCTAAAGACTTTGTATTACTAACCATGCACCGCCCTGGTAACGTAGATGCAATAGAAGGTATTAAAAAATGTTTATCATTAGTAAAAAAACTGTCCGAAACCATAACAGTTGTATTTCCTGCCCATCCAAGAACATTAAACAACTTAAAACAATTTGGTTTAGAAAAAGACTTTTTATCAATTAAAAATTTAAAGATAACTACACCACTTGGTTATTTTGACTTTCAGAACTTAATAAGACATTGTAGTTTTATCATCACAGACAGTGGCGGTATTCAGGAAGAATCTGCGTATTTAAATATTCCGTGCATCACACTAAGGCCATCTACAGAGCGTCCTATTACAATGTGGCAAGGCAGCAATATTCTATTACCTTTTGATGAAAGCATCATTTTCCCTTATATTCAGCAAATTAAAGCAGGCACTAATAAATTAACAATAGGAATAAAAAACTGGGATGGTAAAGCCACCGAAAGAGTTTTTGACACACTCAATAATCTGTTACTCTAAAAACTTAACATAAACTTAACCTTGAACTCTTTTTAATTAGTAAGTAATTACAAATCTTTGCACAAAAAATTTTATGGCAACATCAATTATTGTACTACTAATTATTGCGCTTCTGCTGGCATGCTTATTTGAGTTTGTAAATGGGTTTCATGATACCGCTAATGCTGTTGCTACCGTTATATACACCCATACATTAAAACCAACTACAGCCGTTGTATATTCGGGCTTATGGAATTTTGCCGGAGTTTTATTCGGTGGTGTTGCTGTAGCCATGGGCATTATGAACCTTCTGCCATTAGAAGTATTGTTAGATAATACCATATCTACAGGTATGTCTATTATACTTGCCATTCTTATCAGTGCTATTATATGGAACCTTGGAACATGGTATTTTGGGATTCCTGCCTCCAGTTCTCACACATTAATCGGGGCTATATTAGGCATTGGCTTTGGCTTTTATTTCTTTCCTGAATTTTTAAAAACAGACCAGCCAATTAACTGGGGTAAAGCACAAGATATAGGGTTGTCTCTTTTAATATCACCAATTTTAGGTTTTTCTATGGCAATATTTGTTATTTATATATTTAAACGCTTCGTTAAAAATGAAATAATATACAAAGAACCAGTTCCAGGCAAAAAACCGCCCATTTGGATACGAATGATATTGGTAGTAACTTGTACTTTAGTAAGTTTTTCTCATGGACAAAATGATGGACAAAAGGGTATAGGATTAGTCATGCTGATTTTAGTTACACTAATGCCGTTTCAGTTTTCATTAGATCCGAGTATTAATCCTCAAAAAGTAATTTTATTATCATCTGAAATACGTGCTGTTATTGACAAAACCGATATTTCATCTATAGATGCGAAAGAAAAAACATTCTATGATGAGGCTGTAAGTAATTTAAATAACATCGAACAAAAAATAGCCGGTAAAACCACTGTAAATGATATTTCGCCACAAGATAGATTTGAAGTAAGAAAAAGCATTATTAAATCACAAAAATATTTAGAAAAATTACTGAAAAGCAAAAACATTGCTATTAGTACCAACAATAAAAAGAAAATAGAAAGCAATAAGGCAGAAATGAAAAACTTTGTGGAATATGTACCAAAATGGGTTATATTAATGATTTCTCTTTCGTTGGGCTTAGGAACAATGATAGGATGGAAAAGAATTGTAAAAACAATTGGTGAAAAAATAGGGAAACAACACATGAGTTATGCACAAGGTGCTTCGGCAGAAATTACAGCCGCTATTTTAATTAATTCGGCTTCTCAATTAGGGCTGCCGGTATCTACCACCCATTCTTTGTCATCAGCAATTGCAGGTACAATGGTGGCAAAAAAGGGTTTAAAAAACCTTCATAAAAAAACAGTAAGAAACATCTTATGGGCATGGATACTCACACTCCCCGTAACTATTGTACTATCTGCCTTATTATTCATCTTATTTAAAACCATTTTCTAATCTTTCAAAAGATTATTTTATTCTTTTAAGCATTAAAATAATTCATCATTTTGGTGAAGTTAATGTTATTTTGTTGATTATCTTTGCGACCTAATTAATTTACTTATGAGAGTAATAGAATTCAGAGAAGCTCTTAGAGAAGCTATGAGCGAAGAAATGCGTCGTGATGAAAAAATATTTTTAATAGGTGAAGAAGTTGCAGAATATAATGGGGCATACAAAGTAAGTAAGGGTATGCTTGCAGAATTTGGGGAAAAAAGAGTAATAGATACTCCAATTGCTGAGCTTGGCTTCACCGGCATCAGCGTTGGCGCAGCAATGAATGGACTTAGACCAATTGTAGAGTTTATGACGTTTAACTTCTCTTTAGTAGCCATAGACCAAATTATTAGCTCTGCTGCAAAAATGTATCAAATGAGCGGCGGACAATATAATATTCCTATTGTATTTAGAGGCGCAACAGGGAACGCCGGAATGCTTGCTGCACAACATTCACAAAACTTTGACAGTTGGTATGCCAACACACCGGGATTAAAAGTTGTGGTTCCTTCCAATCCATACGATGCAAAAGGACTTTTAAAATCTGCCATCCGAGACAATGATCCGGTTGTTTTTATGGAAAGTGAATTAATGTATGGCGATAAAGGAGAAGTGCCGCAAGAAGAATACACAATTCCCATCGGAGTAGCAGATATTAAAAAACAAGGAACAGATGTTACTATTGTATCTTTTGGAAAAATACTAAAAGTAGCAGCAAAAGCAGCTGAGGAATTAGAAAAAGAAGGTATTTCAGCAGAATTAATAGACCTTAGAACCATCAGACCTATTGACTACAACACCATAATAGCATCGGTACAAAAAACAAACAGATTAGTTATTGTAGAAGAAGCATGGCCTCTTGGAAATATTTCTACAGAGATTACTTTTAAAGTACAAAAAGATGCATTTGACTATTTAGACGCTCCTATTATGCGTATAGTTTCTGCCGACACTCCTCTACCCTATGCACCAACACTTATTCAAGAAGCATTACCAAACCCTGAAAGAGTTATTAAAGCAGTAAAAAGAACATTATATAAAGATTAAAACTATGAGTAATATTAATTTCAATAACACAGAAACAGCATTTAAATACAAATCCAATCCGGATTTAAAACAAGCATATCAATTATTTAAACTACTGTCATACCCTACTCTTGTTAATACGGGAGCCGTTCTAACGCCACTATTAATTAATTGCGGAGGCAAAGCACTGATTAAAAAAACCATCTACAAACAATTTGTAGGCGGAGAAAACAGAAATGAGTGTATTAAAACAATGGATTTACTTGCTCAATACAATGTAGGTTCTATTTTAGATTATAGCGTAGAGGGTAAAGAATCTGAAGAAGATTTTGAAAACTGCAAAAAAGAAATTATAGAAAATATTCACTTTTCAAAAAACCACAAACACATTCCGTTTTGTGTATTTAAACCAACAGGTCTTGCACCATTTTATTTGTTAGAAAAAGTATCTGCAGGAACTTCACTAAATGCAAATGAATCTAAAGCATGGGATAATGTAAAAAATCGAGTATTTGAGATTTGCCAAACTGCATATAATAATAAGCAACCTATTTTTGTAGATGCAGAAGAAAGTTGGATTCAAAAAGCCATAGACGATATGGTAGATGAGTGCATGGCTACATTTAATAAAAATGAATGTATTGTACTGAATACATTTCAATTATACAGACACGACAGGCTACAGTTTATGAAAGACAGTTTTGATAAAGCAAAAAAGAACGGATACTATTTTGGCGCAAAATTAGTAAGAGGTGCGTATATGGAAAAAGAGAGAGAAAGAGCCCAGAAAAATGGCTATCCATCACCTATTTACAATACCAAACCGGAAACAGATAAAGGATATAATGATGCTCTTACTTTTTGTGTGGAAAACATCGATAGAGTAACAGTATGTGCTGGCACACACAATGAAAACAGTTCGCAACATTTAGTTGATTTAATAGAAAAATACAAATTACCAAAAGCCGACAACCGTATTTACTTCTCGCAGTTATTAGGGATGAGCGACCATATAAGTTTTAATTTAGCAAAAGAAGGGTATAATGTAGTAAAGTACGTTCCTTATGGTCCTGTAAAAAATGTTTTACCATACTTGATAAGAAGGGCACAAGAAAACACAAGTGTACAAGGTCAAACAGGAAGAGAATTGTCTTTAATATTAACCGAAAGAAAAAGAAGAGCAAAATAATAACATTTTTTTTGACTTTTATCAGTTAAAAGGGCAGCATTTTTAAGTAGAAATTATCGTATATTTGTTGGAAATAATCTGTTTATGATAAAGAAAATTTTAGTTGGTGTAGATTTTAGCGAGCATAGTGAACGAATAATAAAATATGCTGTACAACTAGCAAGTAAGTTAAATGCAGAGATTACATTAATACATTCTTATACTCTGCCATTAGTCAATTTTGAAACAGGATATATTCCACCCATTGAAGACATTCAAAAAGAAGCCGAAACAGAAATGAGAGCATTACTTAATAAGTATGCAGATTACAAATTTAATACTATTATCAAAATGGGGTTTGCTGCAGAAACACTGCTTGATGTTGCAAAAGAGCAAAACTTTGATTTAATTATTGTAGGCATTGTGGGCAGTGGGTTTGTAAAAGAAAAAATTATTGGCAGCACCGCTTACCAACTTACACAACAAACAAATACACCTGTATTAATTCTTCCAAACAAAACAGAATATCATCCTGTCAAAAAGATTGTTTTTGCTTGCGACTTTCATCATAACTTATCTCAATCAAACTTATATTTAAAAGTAAAAGATATTGCTCAATATCTTGAATGCGAATTAGAAATTATCAGTGTTATTCATGATGAAAAAGACGTGGATACAAAATTTGCCAATAATTACATGTTCTTTGAAAAAAAGATAGACGGCATTCCTCATCAACACTTCTTTATAACACACGCAAAGGCATCAGAAGGCATTTTGGAATACTTACAAATACGAAAAAGCGATTGGATTATTATTTCTCCATTAAAACATTCTCTCTTTGAAAGATTATTTAAAGAAAGTATCACAAAAGAGCTTGTGTTTCATAGCCCTATTCCTGTTTTAACCATTCACGAATAATTTTTTATTTATTCAACTCACTTTTATGAACGATTTATCTGAAAAAAAACATTCAGACATTGATAGTATTAAATTGCCTTTTAATAACTTATTTATTAATGCAGGCTACTTAAATGGCAGTAATAGTGCATCAAAATATATCAGTACAATCATTGTTACGATTTTGGCTTATTTTACCTATCAGATTTTTATGATGGCTGTATTGATATACTTTGCTTATCAACATGGTGTAAATATTTATGACACAAAAGCCCTGCAAACAGGGTTGTTTAACCCGGACTTTATTGGTGTTTCCAAGAACATCATGCTGATTTTATTATTAGGAATGTTTGTTTTTACATTCTACGCATTTATCTTAATGATTAAACGGGTTCATAAAAAACCATTATTAAGCGTGGTAACAGCGCATCCAAATTTTAGATTTTCACGTTTCTTTTTTGCATTTTCTGTGTGGAGTGCTATATTACTTGCAACCTTTCTGATTGATTACTTTGTTTTATCTCCTAATAACTATGAGCTGCATTTTAATCTTGGCAACTTTTTTATCCTTACAATTCTGAGTATTCTTTTTCTTCCGATTCAAACATCTTTTGAAGAAGTTTTTTTTAGAGGATACTTATTACAGGGTATTTCTTTAGCTTCTAAAAATATACTTGTAGCCGCCGTTATTACATCAGTTCTGTTTGGATTAGCACACATGAGCAATCCTGAAGCACAAGAGTTTGGTTCAAATATTATGATGCCATACTACACTTTATTCGGACTGTTTTTATGCTTACTGGCTATATGGAATCAAGGTTTAGAGTTATCAATGGGTATTCATGCTGCAAACAATATTCTATCCTCTTTATTAATTTCTTCAAAAAGTTCTGTACTTCAAACAGACGCATTATTTTATATCAAAACAGAAAATCCTTCTCAAGACTTTATTGTATGGATAATATCTGCAAGCATTGCTTTCATTGTTTTTCAATATAAGTATCGGTTCAAAAATCATTTATTACTTCTTAAATAATTATCTATGAAAAAACTCTTTTTACTTCCAGTACTTCTTTCATTTACTTTATTAAGCCAAAATATTTATAAATACCAAACAGACTTAGTCAATGTAAATAAACATACTTTAAAAGTAGAACTTACCCCTCCATCTTTTACTGAAACTACAGTTACATTTTGCTTTCCATCTGTAGTTCCGGGCACTTACGAGCAATATAATTTTGGACGTTTTATTACAAACTTTAAAGTAATAGCAAAAAACAATACGCCAATTCAAGTGAATAAGAAAGATGAAAACTGCTATGAAATATCACCTTCATCTGCTATTGAAAAAATCACTTATGAAGTAAGTGATACATGGAACACCTCTATTAAAAACAAAGTCGTATTTGAACCTGCCGGCACAAGCATAGATTCAGGAAGAGTGTTTGTAATAAACAACCATGGTATTTATGGCTATTTTAGAGGAATGGACAGGATGCCGTTTGAAATATCATATACAAAACCAAAAAACTTTTATCCTGCTACAGCCCTTTCTACATTTACAATTGGTGAACAGAAAGATATTTTAAACTATCAACACTATCAGCAATTAGTAGATTTTCCTGTTATTTATTCATTACCGGACACTACTTCATTAACCATTCATGGCTCTAATATTTTGTTTTCTTGTTACTCTGCAAATCAGAAAATAACCTCACGCTACCTAGCTGCTATATTGCAACCAATTTTATCCGCAATGACTAATTTCTTTGGCGGCAACTTACCAATAGATAAATATGCTTTTCTATTTTACTTTACAGACAAGCCCACCTTATCTGGTTCTTCAGGCGCATTAGAGCATAATCAATCATCGTTATATGTATTACCTGAAATTGATAGTACTTACATTGCACAGACTATAAAAGATGTAGCTGCTCATGAATTTTTACACATACTAACGCCGTTAAATATTCATTCCGAACAAATTGAATACTTTGATTTTAATAATACAAAAATGAGTAAGCATCTTTGGCTATACGAAGGAACAACAGAGTATCATGCACATTTTTTACAAGAAAAAGAAGGCATTATAACACCCGATGCCTTTATAAATAAAATGATGGAGAAAATCAGTAATGCAAAAACTTTTGATGATACACAATCATTTACCCTAATGAGCTCTAATGTATTACAAGATGCGTATCATAAAAATTATAATAACGTTTATGAAAAAGGAGCATTAATAGGTATGTGCTTGGATTTATTACTGATAAAAGAAAGTAATGGAAAATATAATTTACAAAAGTTATTAATTGACCTTTCAAAAAAATATGGAAAATCCAAACCATTCCCTGATGATTCATTATTTAATATTATCGAAAAAATGACATATCCTTCTGTAGGTATATTTTTTAAAAAATACTTAATTCAATCTGAACCGCTGCCTCTAAAGGAATATCTTGCAGATGCAGGCTTAGAATATATTAAAGAAAAAACCACAACTTCATTAACTTTAGGTGGTATGGACATTAACGTAAATGATAAAAACCAATTTATAATTACAGGACTGCAAAATTTAGATGCTTTTGGAAAGCAATTTGGATTTAAAGTAAATGATATTATCTATGCTTTTAATAATAGACTGTTTACATTAGAAACAGCAGAAGAAATTGCATCAGATTATGTTAAAACAGCCAAAGAAGGCGACATGATTTCATTTGAAGTAACCAGAGTAAATAAAAAAGGGAACTCAGAAAATATTGTATTAAAAGGAAAAGTAAAAAAGGTAAAACATACTATCTACAATGAGATTCAACCCTTGGAAAATATGACAGATAATCAAAAACTGATTTTACGAACTTGGCTCAGTAATAATAACGAAAGAGCAGATGATTAAAATATAGAAATATTTTAGTTTATGTTATTAGTTTTTTAAACAATTCTTCCTATGAAAAAACACTTAAATATATTTTTATTTAGTCTATTAACTTCTGCTGCTATATATGCGCAGCAATCTTTATCAGGAACTATAAAAGACACTAACAACACCAAACTTGCAGGAGTTGTTATTAATATCCCCTCTATACATAAATCAACCATTAGTAATGCAAGCGGATATTACGAAATTACAAATATTCCGACGGGCAATTATATTATTGAATTGACACTATTAGGATACAAATCCATGTCAAAAAATTTATCAATAAAAAGCGACACACACTTAGATTTAACAATGGAAGAAAGTGTAAGAGAAATAAGCGAAGTGGTTATTACAACTGCCGCAGATGCCATGCACATAAATGACAACCCACTGCCTATCAAAGTAATAAGCATGAAAGATGTTAATGAAAATCCTTCTACTAATCTTATAGAGAGTGTTTCAAAAAAGAATGGTGTATGGGCACTTAGCACAGGTCCTGGAATTGCAAAACCAATTATTCGTGGACTTGGTTATAACAGAACATTGGTTTTAGTTAATGGCATTCGGCAAGAGGGGCAGCAATGGGGTGATGAGCACGGTGTAGATATAGATCAATTTTCCATTAAGAAAGTAGAAATTATAAAAGGACCCGGCAGTATTATGTTTGGCTCCGATGCATTAGCCGGTGCCATTAATTTTATTCCCTACAACGATTTTAACCGCAATGGATGGAGTGGCGATTTTCAGAGTGGCTTTCAATCGAACAACTCAATGTTTTACAACACAATGCTACTTAAACACAAAGGAAATAAATTTAACTATTATATTCAAGGTACTCAAAAAGATGCTTCAAACTATCAAAACGCATACGATGGTAAAGTATTTAATTCCGGGTTTAATGAGCGTAATTTCTCTGCCATGTTTGGCATAAATAAAAACTGGGGATACAGCAACTTTTATGCCTCTGCATTTATGCAAAAAATGAATATGGTGGAAGGCAGAAGAGATTCAACAGGACGCTTCACAAAGTTTATTTATGAAAATAATAAATTAAAAGACATTGCCGTGTCCGACCAAGATTTAAAGGGCTATGAGTTTAATGTGCCCTATCAAATAATAAATCATTTCCGATTACAAAACTATACAGTTATTAATTTAAAATCAGGCAGTAAGTTAATCTTAAATAATGCTTATCAATATAATATAAGAAACGAGTACGGGCCTGCCAAACTCGTTGAAGCGGCTACAAATGGCGGTGGAGAAGAAGAAGAAAACGGACAACTCAGCATGCACTTACAAACCTTTAACTATAACGCACGTTACATAAAAAACATCAACGACAATACCTTGTTTAGCACAGGAATTTCCGGTATGGCTCAGATAAACACAAACAGAGGCGATGAATACATTATTCCTGATTATTTTTTAATAGATGGCGGTGCTTATGCTTATCTTCAAAAATCTGTAAGAAACTGGAATTTCTCCGGTGGACTGCGTATTGATAATCGTAATTTCTCAACAGAAAGTGTTAACTTAGATTCTATGGGAAAAGTAAGTGTGTTTTTGCATACCGGAGGGAAACAACAATTTGCGGCTTTACAAAAAAACTACACTAATATAAGCGGAAGCATTGGGTTTACTTATAAAATAACCGAACAGTTTTATTTCAAAATGAATTTTGCCAGAGGATTTAGGGCACCAAGTATATCAGAAATTACCAGCAATGGCGCACACGAAGGAACAATCCGATTTGAATATGGCAACGTCAATCTTAAACCCGAAATAAATCATCAGTTAGATATGGGAATAGAATTAAACACCAAGCATATTGGAATAAGCATTACTCCGTTCTTTAATAGAATAGATAATTTTATTTATTACAGAAAAATAGCATCTCTCAAAGGTGGTGATTCTACATTGTTAGAAAAAGACTCTAAAGAAACATTATACGCATTTACCTACAATCAAGGAACGGCAATTGTATATGGCGGGGAGGCTGCTATTGAAATACATCCTCATCCATTGGATTGGTTACACATTGAAAGTGATTTTTCTTACTTAAATAATCAACAACTAAACCATCCTGACAGTACAAAATATCTTCCTTTTATGCCACCGCCAAGATGGGTAAATGAAATAAAAACCGAATGGAATAACTTAGGAAAAAACATCAAAAGCTTTTATATTAAAGGTGAACTTGTTTATAATTTTGCACAAGATCACTTTTTCAAAGCATACGACACAGAAACACGCACACCCGATTACACTTTAATAAATGCTGTAACAGGCGTTAAAATAAAACAATCAGAACACGTAGTATTTGAAATAAATGCCGGTGTTAATAATATCATGGATATTGCTTATCAGTCACATCTTAATCGGCTAAAATACCTGCCTATAAACTTGAGTACAGGTCGTCAGGGTGTATTTAATATGGGCAGAAATATATTTGTAAATGTTGCTGTTAGATTTTAATGCCTATTATGGACACAAAAAATCCCGAGTTTGAAACTCGGGATTGTAGCCCGTACGGGAATCGAACCCGTGTTTCATCCGTGAAAGGGATGCGTCCTAACCCCTAGACGAACGGGCCAAATTAATTTTTGGTGGCGCAAATATAGGAATTTTATTTTTTAACTTCCAAATCTATCAATGATTTTTTGTTCATTTTTGCAGGAAAATCTTATGGACATTAAGTTTAGTTTAATCCAAACATCTTTAGTATGGGAGAATAAAAACAGTAATATTCAGTTATTTAATGAAAAACTAAATACTATTTCTAATACATCAGATGTTATTGTGCTGCCCGAAATGTTTACAACGGGTTTTTCAATGAACAGCAAAGAACTTGCAGAAGGTATTAAGGACAATACAGCGCAATGGCTTATTCAAAAATCAAAAGAAAAAAATGCCTGCATTGTAGGTAGCATTATTACAAAACAAAATCAAAACTTCTATAATACTTTGTTATTTGCACAACCCAATGGCAATATTAGTTCTTATAACAAACGACACTTATTTAGAATGGCGGGTGAACACAACCATTACAGTTCAGGCATTACAAAATCTATTATAGAATATAAGCAATTCAAAATTTTACCTTTAATTTGTTATGATTTAAGATTTCCTGTATGGAGTAGAAATAAATTTGACAAAACATCTCCTGAAAAAGCAACTTATGATATATTAATTTATGTTGCTAACTGGCCTGAAGCAAGATATTATGCATGGCGGCAACTTTTAATAGCCCGTGCCATAGAAAATCAGTGCTATGTAGTTGGTGTTAATAGAATTGGAACAGACGGAACGGCAAAAACATATAATGGACAAAGTTTGGCTGTAAACTACAAGGGGGAAATCTTAGCAGACCTAAAAGAGAATGACTGTATAGAAACGATATCTTTTAATTTAGAAGAACTGTACGAATTTAGAAAGAAATTTCCGGCAGGTATTGATGCCGATGATTTTGAATTAAAATAACAATCACAGAATACTTTTTTATTTAAACTAAAAAACCCTCTCGTAATGAGAGGGTTTTTGTACTCCAATAATTCTAAGGAATTATTTAGTTTGATTTTGGCTGTTATCTTTTTTGTCGCCTTTTTTATCTTCTTGTTTTTCACCTTTTTTGCAGCACGCTTTTTTGTCATCTTTTTTGCAATCTTTTTTGTCGCCTTTTTTGCAACATTCTTTTTTGCAGTTTTTGTCATCACCACATTTTGCAGTAGAAGCTAAAGCTACATTTGTACCGGCAATAAATCCTGATATTGCCAAAATCATCCAGAACTTTTTCATAATTTTAATTTTTAATGGTTTGCTGCAAATATAGAGATTTTTTTCTCTAAAAAGATACACAAAGGTAACAAAAGAGTGTTTTATTAGTTTTTTTAACAAGTTTAATCTTGTATCAACAGTTTTTGAGAGGTACTACCACCTTTTGTATCTATAAATCTTACAAAATAAAGTCCGCTTTTGACATTTGGAAGATAGACTTTACAATTACCGAGTATTTCTTTTTGTTCATACACCAATTGATTCAGTGTATTATAAATTTCAATACGATATTTCGTTTTATCATCAGGAGCATTAATATTTAAGCAATATGTAAGCTGAATAGGATTGGGATATATTAAAAATTGTTGGGTTGCCTTATCTGCAACTGTCGGAACAGAAACCGCATAAGCACTTTTTCCTAAAACAGGATGTATCATTAAAGAACCTTGTACTGACGAGTTTTGCCAATATCCGCTTACATCAAAAAAAGCTGCGGAAGAATGATTATAATTAACATCAAGTCCTATTGTTAGAGAATAAGATGATGACGGTGGGTAAGCCATTACTCCAAAGTAATATGTGCCTGGCGCAAGTATCAACGGGGTTGTAAGTTGAAATCTTGGTATTTGATTATGCCCGTAATGCAAAAACTCGGGATTCATTAAACTATCTTTCCATATTAATGCACCCGGTTGTGTGCCACCGCTTCCCCACACACACATTCTGAACATGGCAGTACTTGCAATATTCAAACTTTTAACGGGTAAAAAGAAAATATCCATTGCTTGTAATGTATCTGTTACATTCAAGGTGTATCTTAATGCCAATTTGGTAGCATAAAACTTCAAGTAATAAGCCAATTCAGCTTCTCCATCATCGTAGGCAAAATGATCCGTTAAGGGGTTGCACTGATGAATAGTATCGTTATATTGCCATGTGTCCGGAACAGTATTAATAAAATGCTTGGCATAAAATCTGGTAGTATCTGCCGGCAACAATGTATAAGAGTATGTTGGCTTGGCGTGAGCAACTGCATTATCTACACCATAAGAAACATTGGCACTACCGCCATTATAGTTATATAAAAAATTATGACTCGCATCTAATATATTAAACTGATAGTTGACGTTTTTTGTAACAGTTTTATTATTGTTTTTAATATGGCTGCTTAGCTGCGTACCCATTTCTGAACTCAAATAGTGCTTGTAAGGCATGGCAGAATAATTTTTAAGCAAAGGTGAAGACATATAGTAAAATGCAGCATCATCGATAATTGTATCAAACTTAAAAACATTTTTATTCAGATAGACATAATCTACATGCCAGTGATCTACGGCTCCTACAGGCGTTGCCTTGTTTCTGAATCTAAATTTAAAGCCGTCATGAAAATAAGATGTGTCGGTAATATAAATATGTACTCTGGCAAATGTACTGTCATTTACCGGAGCCATGTTATTGCCTTGCGTTGCCCACACTACATTATTCCATTGGTTAAGCAATGGTTTATAAAAATCCAACATAAGTGAATCATCTGTTTCCGGTGTATCACCCCACCCTGCTCTTTGATAATAAAATGTAATTGCAATACTATCTGAAGGCGTGTATGTATAGCTGCCGTTAGTGAATAGATTAATGGGCTGTGATGTTAGTGTATCTGCCGGATTGGAAGTATTAACCAAAACAGAAGTGCTGTATGGATATCCATATTTATTTAATCCATCAAAGGTTGCTACTCCTAAGCTGATAGGATATTTGGCATAACCGAAATTAATGTAAACAGATGAGTCTTGCCACAAGTTCATGCTTGGATAAGTTTGAACATCGGCATAATAAAAGTCATCAAAAAATGGAAGATTTAAGCTGGATGCTGCTGTTTTGTTATTCAATTGTTTGTCTTGACCCGGTACTTTATGTTTGTATGTATAATAATTTAAATTAAAAGGCAGTGGCAATGTTTCTTCCTGAGCAATAATATTAATGCTTATGAGTAAAAATAATATATGATAAATATATTTCTTCATTAATTATTTGAATTATTATCTAACGGATTGTTTTCTTGATTTAGTGTATCCGTTGATAAATTATTATTACCTTTTGTTCCAACAATTATATCAATAATACTTCCTTTTTTTATGCGCTTACCGGGCTCTACTTCTTTACCTTTTATGAGTTGTCTTAATACACATCCGTTGCAATAACTTCTTTCATATCGTATATGTCCTATTTTTAAGTCAAAACTTTTAAGTGTGGCAATAGCTTGTCTTTCACTAAGGTCTATTAGCTTTGGCATAGATATTTGCGGTGGTTGAAAGCCTGTAATGGTTAAATAAATAATTCTGTTTTCTTTTACCTTTATATTTGCTTCCGGTGTTTGGCTTATTACCACTCCCGGTTTTTGTTCGGGGTTATACACACTATCGGTAATAAGATATCTTAGTTTTTTACTCTGAATAACTTGTATGGCTTCCTGAATTGGTATTTGTATTAACTGTGGTGTTTGCACAAAATCAGAATGTCTAGTCATTTTATTAAGGAATAAGGTTAGGATATACAAAAGTATAACTATAGAAAAAACGCTTAAAAAAAAATGTAATAAATACTTTTTTAAAAACTGCTTATTCATTTACTATTTCTTAATTTAATTAATCTGCTTTAGGATAATCAATTACTTTTCCCTTTTCTCTATTTCCTGATGAATTTTTGCGGCTTTTTCGTACTTTTCTTCCTGAATAGCTTTTTGCAATTCCTCCTGCAATTCTTCTATTGATTTTTCAGCGATTGTTGAAAAAAAGTTCGCATCATCTTCTTCAGGCTTTCCCGCCATTGAAGAGAACGTTTTTGTTGATTCTTCAATATCATCTTCTTTTACGGGCGAAATCATATTATTATCATCTACAATATAGCCCGCATTGTCTAAAATAAAATCATAGGCATAAATTGGAGCTTCAAACCTAACAGCAATGGCAATAGCATCGCTTGTTCTGGAATCTATTTCATGTTCAGAATCTCCTGCTTCATTAGTACATATTAATTTAGAATAAAACACACCTTCTACCAAATTATAAATTATTACCTCTTTTACATATAAATGAAAAGCATCGGCAAAATTCTTAAATAAATCGTGTGAAATTGGTCTTTGAATTTTTACTTTTTCTAAAGCTATAGCAATAGATTGTGCTTCAAACGTACCTATAACTATGGGCAATCTTCTTTTTTTGTCTTGATCTTCATTAGGTATTGACTTTGCTTCTTCAAGTAGTAATAAATAATTATTTTGATTACTCTGTCCTGACGAGATACCAATTATATTCATTAAAACTTTATTCATTTCAATAGTTTAATGTTGAGATGATTTGAATTTTTTAATCGCTTCCGTCAATTTTGGAACAATGGCAAAAGCATCGCCAACAATACCATAATCAGCAGATTTGAAAAACGGAGCTTCTTTATCGTTATTAATTACAACTATTGTTTTGCTGCCGCTAACACCTGCCAAGTGTTGAATGGCACCTGAAATACCGATGGCAATGTATAAATTAGGTCGTATTGCCAAGCCTGTTTGCCCTACATGTTCGTGGTGTGGTCTCCAATGCATATCTGCCACGGGGCGCGAACATGCTGTGGTTGCACCAAGTGCTTTTGCTAAATCCTCTATAATGTTCCAATTTTCCGGACCTTTCAATCCTCTTCCGCCACTTACCACCAAATCTGCTTCAGGCAAAGGAATAGAGCCATTATTATCATTTTTTTGTACCTCTTTTACTTTGATTTTAGATACAATGCCGGATAAATCGGTAGTAGTATTAACCACTTCAGGAGTAGCCGAAGTATTCATTTGAAACTGAAATGAGTTTGGTAAAAAAGTAATTACTTTCACATCTCCGCCAACTTCCATTGTAGAAAATGCTTTGCCTGAAAAAACGTTTTTCTTAAATAGAAATGCGTTACCGTTTACTTCTGGGATATTTGTAACCGCCGATACCACAGCGCATTTTAAAATACCTGATAAACTTGATGCTGTGGCTTTGCCATGAATATCATAAGGCAACACAATATTTTTACACCCTTCGGCTGTTGCGTATTTAGATATAATTTTTGCCACAACCATGGCATCTGATGTTACTTCATTAATATCGTTCTGAATATTAATAATTTTATCCGCGCCAACTTGCGCTGCGCTTTTTATAGCATCTTCATTAGCTTTGTAAAGCAATACTATTGTTTTACCTCCTGTTTTTGCTGCAATTTGTTTGGCATAATAAATTGCTTCTAAAGATGATTTTTTTATTTTTCCTGCAGAAACATCTGCAAATGTAAGTACTGACATGTTTTTATTTTTTTAATTTTAAATAACTTTAGCTTCGTTGTGTAATAGTTGTACTAATTCTTCCACTTTATCTGCATCAATAAATTTGCACGCAGAACGTCCTGCTGCCAGCTCAAATTGCTTGTATTGCGTGTGTGATGCGGCTGTATATGCAGGAATAACCTGTAATGGCTTTGTGCGAGCAGCCATAATTCCTTTCATATTAGGGATTCTTTGCTCTGCCATTCCTTTGTTACAACTTATTACAATCGGTGTAGAACATTCTACAATTTGCACACCGCCTTCTATATCTTGATTTGCCATAATTGTATTTCCTGTAATATCCAACTTACTTGCAGTAGAAACAAATGTCCAATCTAACAAACCTGCCAAAATGCCTCCTACCATACCTCCATTGTAACTAATGGTTTCCTTACCAACAAGCACTATGTCATAGGGATTATTTTTTACGAACTCTGCTAATTGTTGTGCCACAAATTGAGCGTCCGGAGCATCGGCATCTATTCTAAAACTATCATCAGCACCAAGTGCCAGTCCTTTTCTTATTACGGCATCGGCATCGGCAAGCCCTACATGAACAAGGGAAACTTTTTCCACAAGTCCTGCCTCTTTCAGTTCTAAGGCACGCACCAAAGCATACCATTCATCATAAGGATTAATAATAAACTGCACGCCTGCCGAGTTAAACTTAGTATTATTATCTGTAAAAGATATTTTTGCGGTAGTGTCGGGTACTTGGCTGATAGCAACGAGTATCTTCATATTTTTTTTTGAGCCACAAATGTAAGAAACTTTTTTTGGGATTAAAATGAATATTTTATGGCTCCGTTTTAATATGAAATATCATCTCACATACTTCTGCATAAAAAGAATTTTAAAGAAAAGTAGCCATTACTTATATTTGCATAAAAATAACAAACCTCCATAAATTATGATGCAAATACAAACAGAATTTAGCAGATTAGCGATATTTTATGGCGGTTATCCGCAAGTTGAGCGGAAATCCCTTCGGCCTGCCTGTAGCAGACAGGGCTTCCCGCTCAACGGCGGGCGGCTTTGTGTTAGGGACAGCCCTTCGGGACTGTCCGCTAACAACAACTTTGCGCCATTGCTGCGCAACGGGCACAAAGCCGCCCGCCGTTACCGGCAAGCATAAATAACAGTAGCAATGAAGATATCAAATATAAAAATAAAAAATTTTCGCTCAATTGAATCAACTAGTTTTGAGCCGACAGATTTCAATATTTGTGTTGGTCAAAATAATTGTGGCAAGACAAATTTCTTTGAAGCAATTGAGTTTTTTTTTAATGGTATTGGGCGTGGTGGAAATATAAATGATCTAATATTTAAAAGAGAAGTCAACAGAGAAATCATTGTTGAATTAACTTTTACAGGTGCATTACACGGAGCAGCCCAAATGCAGCACGAAGGAAATAAAACAAAAATAGAGAATGTATTGAATGGGAATGACATAGTTACTGTAAGGCGTTCAAGTTCAAATCCAACGAAAAGAAAGGTTTTTGTGAACGGACAAGAAGTTAATCCAGGAACTGGTTTTGATGCTGCATTAAATGATTTTCTTCCAAAATTTGAGTATGTAAATACTAAACAATACTATGATAGTGTTGCAAAATATGGAAAATCAACCCCTATAGGCATAATGCTATCAGGCGTATTAACAACTATATTAGAAGAAAATGAACAGTATCAGCAGTTTCAAGAAAAATTCAGAGAACTATTTGAAGATGAAAGTTCCGAAATTAAAGCAGAATTTGATAATATTGGTAACCAAGTTAAAATTCATTTAGAGAAGCAATTCCCAGACTGCACAAAAGTTAAATTTGAAGTTTCTGCACCCATTTTTGATGACCTGCTTAAAAATTTTGAAACCACATTAGATGACGGAATTGAAACTTCAGCAGAAGAAAAAGGCGATGGAATGCAAAGATCCTTAATGCTCGCAATCATTCAGGCGTATGCAGATTTCAGAAAGGCTAATGAAGACTTGGGCAAATCTTTTATTTTCTTCATTGATGAAGCAGAATTACATTTGCATCCAACAGCTCAAAGAAATTTGAAAAATGTACTTCATCAACTTTCAACTCATACAGACCAAGTTTTTATAAACACACATTCTTCAGTTTTTGTTGCTGATAATTACTCACATCAAAGCATCTTTAAAGTAGAAAAAAATAATGGAGCTACTTCAATTTCAACGGTTTCTGATTTTGAAAAACCATATGTAGTTTTTGATTTACTTGGTGGCAGTCCATCAGATTTACTACTTCCTAGGAACTTTTTAATCGTTGAAGGACAGAGTGAATTTGAACTAATAACAAGAGTAATTAGAAGATTTTATACTGACCGTCCGACAATACAAATAATAAAAGCAAATGGCGATATTGAGCAGACTGTCAGAACAATAAATGCAATTGAAAAGGTATTCATACCATTGGGTGCAAGTATATACAGAGATAGAACTGTTATACTTATTGACCAACCAAGTGGACAAACCCAAGGGGGTGTAAAGCAGTTTTTACAAACATATAATCATTTACAACAAAACAATCAATTTTTCCAACTACCTGCAAGAGACATTGAGCAGTGCTATCCGAACCAGTCTGACCCAGTATATGGGAATTGGAAAAAAACTCAGGCTGAACTAGATGCCGTAAATGAGAATGGTGAAAAAATAATTACTGGAAGAAAGAAAAAGCAATTAGCTAAGCACGTCGGAGAAAACATTACACAACAACAGTTTGAGAATGACCTAATAGATTGTTTTAATTCACTTAGGAGATGTTGGGAATTATCGTATTGATTGACAAAAAAATAGAAATGCCTGCCGATAACACGGGTATTACCAAAAGCGGGACTGAACGGCTTCGTTCCGATATATCGGAACGATAGCTATCGGAGGAATATTTGTGCTAAAATATTGTCACTGCGTAAAGCCTGAAACCATAATATAAAAAAGTCTACAAAACCTTATGGTTTAGTATGAAAAACTAATAATTTATTTTATGTATCCTATGAATAGGAATTACCACACCTTTTTTTAATATTACTCTTTTATCTGTTACGCCCCATATAGTTGTTTCTGTGTATTTTGGAGCGTTGTCATCTTCAAAATAAATTTTAAACTTAATCTGTTCCATGTTGCCAAGAGTCATCGCTCTGTTTAACTCGTAAATTCTCTCTTTTTTTTTATCCTCACTACTCAATACATCTTCTGCCGGAAAAGATAACCCTGCTATCTTTTCTTTATCTATTGGTTCAAACTGCTGACTCATAAACTTTAATTTTCAAACAATTTTACGAAAATACTTAGTATAAGTTACGAAAATATC
Source organism: Bacteroidia bacterium (assembly GCA_039811645.1). Taxonomy (GTDB): domain Bacteria; phylum Bacteroidota; class Bacteroidia; order B-17B0; family Aurantibacillaceae; genus BPGX01. The sequence goes on from JBDHZB010000005.1 coordinate 43,781, forward strand.
ATTTTTTCTTTTTGATTATGTATTTTTGGGCTTAAAATTAACCTAAAGCTCAACTTAAAGCATTTCTCTAAATATGAAGAACATTAGAAACTTTTGCATAATAGCACATATAGACCACGGAAAAAGCACCTTGGCAGACCGATTGCTGGAATTTACCAAAACAATTGATAAACGACAAATGCAAGACCAAGTTTTAGACGACATGGATTTGGAAAAAGAACGTGGTATTACTATTAAGAGCCATGCTATTCAAATGGACTATTCTCTAAATGGCGTAAATTATCATTTAAATTTAATTGACACGCCCGGGCATGTTGATTTTAGCTATGAAGTTTCTCGTTCCATCGCATCTTGTGAAGGCGCATTACTAATTGTAGATGCTTCTCAAGGCATACAAGCCCAAACTATTTCTAATTTATTTATGGCGTTAGATAACAACCTAACCATTATACCTGTTTTAAATAAAATTGACTTACCAAGTGCTAACCCTGAAGTTGTAAAAGACCAAATAGTAGATTTATTAGGCTGTACACGAGAAGAAATTTTATTGACATCGGGTAAAACGGGTATTGGTGTAAACGAAATACTGCAAGCCATTGTTGAACGCATTCCTGCCCCAAAAGGAGATACTTCCCTACCATTGCAAGCTCTTATTTTTGATTCTGTTTTTAATCCTTTTAGAGGAATTATTGCTTATTACAGAATATACAACGGACGTATAAAAAAAGGCGAAAAAGTAAAATTTTTTAATACAGGTAATGAATATAACGCCGAAGAAATTGGTGTCCTCAAATTAAATTTATCTCCAAAATCAGAATTATCTGCCGGCGATGTAGGGTATATTGTAACAGGTATTAAAGAAGCAAAAGAAGTAAAAGTAGGAGATACCATCACACTTTCAGAAAACCCTTGCACAGAAGCCATTAAAGGATTTGAAGATGTAAAACCAATGGTGTTTGCAGGAATTTACCCTGTAGATACAGAAGATTATGAAGACCTGCGCTCCAGTATGGAAAAACTAAAACTTAATGACGCTGCTCTTACATGGGAACCCGAAGCGTCTATGGCTCTTGGCTTTGGTTTTCGCTGCGGTTTTTTAGGTATGCTCCACATGGAAATTGTACAAGAACGATTGGAGCGGGAGTTTAATATGAATGTAATTATTACTGTGCCGAATGTAAGCTATGTTGTACATACCACCGCGGGAGAAACAACCGTCGTTAATAATCCGTCTGACTTGCCCCCTGTAGCAAATATTGAATCTATAGAGGAGCCTTATATTAAAGCAAACATCATTACCAAATCAGAATATGTAGGACCTGTTTTAAACCTATGTATTGAGAAAAGAGGCAGTTTGACAAGTCAAAATTATTTAACAACCGATAGAGTTGAACTGGTTTTTGAAATGCCCTTAGGTGAAATTGTATTTGATTTTTATGACCGATTAAAAAGTATATCTCGTGGCTATGCTTCATTTGATTACCACCCTATCGGGCGTAAGGACGCTGACTTAGTAAAGTTAGACATTCTTTTAAATAGCGAGCCCGTAGATGCTTTAAGTGCTTTGATTCACAGAGATAATGCGTATGAGTTTGGAAAAAAAATCTGTGAGAAACTAAAGGAATTAATTCCCCGTCAGCAATTTGAAATACCTATTCAAGCAGCCATCGGAGCTAAAATCATTGCCAGAGAAACTGTAAAAGCACTAAGAAAAGATGTAACTGCAAAATGTTATGGGGGTGATATTTCCAGAAAAAGAAAGTTATTGGAAAAACAAAAAGAAGGAAAAAAACGAATGAGACAAGTGGGAAAAGTTGAAATTCCTCAAAGTGCATTTATGGCGGTATTAAAGTTAAAAGATTAATTTGGCATGCCTTCCTTATCACTGACTTTTCTTGGTACAGGAACCTCTCAGGGCGTTCCGCTAATAGGTTGTGATTGTGAAGTTTGTGTATCAGAGAATCAAAAGGACAAGCGGTTGCGCAGTTCTGTTTTAATTCAGTCTAATCATACATCTATTGTAATAGACACCGGTCCGGATTTTAGACAACAAATGCTGCGTGAAAAAGTAAGTCGCTTAGATGCAGTAGTATTTACTCACGAACACAAAGATCATATCGCCGGATTAGATGATATAAGAGCCTATAACTTTTTACTAAAAAAGAAAATGCCAATTTATGCATCAGAAAGAGTATTTGAAGCACTAAAAAGAGAATTTCATTATATCTTTTTTGATGATAAATATCCCGGAGTTCCGGAAATAGAGCCGTATTTAATTGACCTTAATCCTTTTCAAATTAGTGATATACACATTACACCCATTACTTTATTGCATTATAAGTTACCGGTATTCGGATATGTATTTAATAAAAAAATAGCCTACATTACCGATGCCAATTATATCAGCCCGGAAGAGATGGACAAGTTAAAAAATATTGATGTTTTAGTAATTAATGCTTTAAGAAAAACACCTCATATATCTCATTTTACTTTATCTCAAGCATTGCAAATTATTTCCGAGCTTAATCCTAAGCAAGCGTATCTCACTCATATTTCTCATCAATTGGGGCTGCACAACCAAGTACAACAAGGGTTGCCTTCTAATGTATTTGTTGCTTTTGACGGATTAAAAATAACTGTTTAATCTTTCTAATTTCTTAAAAAGAATAGTAAGATTTTCTACATTTACCGCAAAAATATATGTCCACCACTATGGTACAGCCAATAACCCCAATGGTTGATTTAAAAAATCAATATCTAAATATTAAACAAGAGGTAGATTCTGCTATTCAGGAAGTAATTAATAATACAGCTTTCATCAATGGACCAGCAGTTAAAACTTTTCAGAAAAATTTAGAAAATTATTTAGGCGTAAAACACGTTATTCCGTGTGCCAATGGTACTGATGCCTTGCAAATAGCCATGATGGCACTTGGCTTAAAACAAGGAGATGAAGTAATTACTGCAAACTTTACTTATGTTGCAACCGCAGAAGTTATCGGACTACTTGGATTAACACCTGTATTAGTTGATGTTTATCCAAATACATTTGATATTGATGTTTCTGCTGTTGAAAAAAAGATTACAAGTAAAACAAAAGCAATAGTGCCCGTTCATTTATTCGGGCAGTGCGCTCAGATGGAAGAGCTAATGAACTTAGCAAAAAAATATAACTTATACATTATTGAAGACAACGCACAAGCCATTGGTGCCGATTACACATTTACAAATGGCAAAAAACAAAAAGCAGGAACTATTGGACACATAGGCTGTACTTCATTCTTCCCTTCAAAAAACTTAGGTTGTTTTGGTGATGGCGGTGCATTAATGACCAATGATGATGATATAGCTCAAAAGTGCAGAATGATTGCTCATCACGGGCAAAGCAAACAATACATTCACGATGTATTAGGTGTAAATTCCCGATTAGATACTCTGCAAGCAGCAGTCTTAAATGTAAAATTAAAATACCTTGATAAATACATTAATGCTCGTCAAAAAGCCGCTGCTTATTATAACAAAGCGTTTTCTAATTGTGATAAACTTATTACTCCACAACAAAAGCACAATAGCACACACGTGTTTCATCAATACACGGTACAACTTAAAAATATTAATAGAGAAAAATTCAGAGAATACTTGCAATCTAAAGGTATTCCAAGCATGATTTATTATCCAATTCCCTTGCATCTTCAAAAAGCATATCACAATGCACAATACAAACAAGGAGATTTCCCTATTACAGAACAACTATGCAACACTGTATTATCTTTGCCTATGCACACAGAATTAAGTGAAGATGTTTTAAAATATATTTCAACTGAAGTTTTAAATTTTTTAAATAACTAAAATGAGTAAAAAAATAACAGTTGTTGGAACCGGTTACGTTGGCTTAGTTACAGGAACTTGTCTTGCAGAAACAGGGAACTATGTAACATGCGTAGATATAGATAAAAATAAAGTAGAAAAAATGTGCCAAGGTATAGTGCCCATATACGAACCACATTTAGATAATTTGTTTCAAAGAAATATTAAAGCCGGTCGCTTATCTTTTACAACAAACTTACAAGAAGCCATAACATCTTCTCAAATTATATTTTTAGCCCTACCTACCCCACCCGGTGAAGATGGAAGTGCTGACTTAAGCTATGTATTAAATGTTTCTTCGCAAATAGCAGATATTGTTAATGAGTATAAAATTATTATTACTAAAAGTACAGTTCCTGTTGGTACGGCAGATAAAGTAAAAAAAATATTTCAAGATAAGAATAAATCATTTGTTGATGTAGTATCTAATCCGGAATTTTTAAGAGAAGGTTTTGCCGTAGATGATTTTATGAAACCGGATAGAATAGTAATAGGAACTGAAAGCCCAAAAGCAAAAACAATCTTAACAGAACTATACAATCCATTTGTACGACAAGGGAATCCGCTTATTTTTATGGATGAAAAATCTGCCGAAATAACCAAATATGCAGCCAACGCATTTTTAGCCACTAAAATTTCCTTTATGAATGAAATTGCAAACCTTTGCGAAAAGACAGGTGCTAATGTGGATATGGTAAGAATTGGCATAGGTAATGATGAGAGAATAGGTAAACGATTTTTATTTTCCGGTATCGGATATGGTGGTAGTTGCTTTCCTAAAGACGTAATGGCACTTCATTATACGGCATCAGAATACAACTATGAATTTAAAATACTAGATGCCGTAATGCAAGTTAATCGTATTCAGAAATCTATTATTATACAAAAAATTAAATCTTTTTTTCATAACAATTTATCCGGGAAAAAAATTGCAATATGGGGGCTTGCTTTTAAGCCCGATACTGACGATGTAAGAGAAGCTCCTGCTATTGATATCATTCAGAGTTTAATTAAAGAGAATGTCATAGTATCTGTGTATGACCCGGAGGCAATGTCAAACTTCAAAAAAACTATAGACGAAAAAACAATTCAATATTGCAACGAACAATATGAAGCATTAAAAAATGCTGACGCTTTGGTTATATGTACTGAGTGGCAAATGTTTCGTACTCCCGATTTCACTAAAATAAAGTCTCTGCTTAAAAATCCCGTGATTTTTGACGGCAGAAATATTTATGATTTACAAACAATGAAAGACCTGAATTTTCATTATGAAAGCATTGGAAGAAAAATTATTACTCATCATTCATAATAAATGATTTACTTTGTAAAAAATCTGTGATATGGAAAACAATAACTTAACTCAAATAAAAGAAGTATTAGAAATTGGTGAAAAAATAGTAAAAGGCGCAGAAGTATTAAAAGAAATTAAAGATATAGATATTGCTACCACCCCAAAGACTGCCGTTTATAAAGAGGATAAATTGGTTTTGTATCATTATGACAGAGAAGCAAAACCAAGCATCAAAACACCTGTTTTAATTGTTTACGCTCTTGTAAACACATACAAAATGTTAGACTTACAACCCGACAGATCTTATATTAAAAATCTTTTGGCAGGAGGTGTTGATGTGTATTTGATTGACTGGGGCTTTCCAACAAAATCAGACAGATATTTGACAATGGAAGATTATATCAATTACATAGACCATTGTGTAGATACCATTCGTAGAAAAAATCATGTTGATAAAATTAATATTCTTAGTATTTGTCAAGGAGGAACTTTAAGTGTAATATACACTGCCCTGCATCAAAATAAAGTAAAAAACCTGATTCCTCATGTTACACCAATAGAGTTTTCTACCAATGATGGGCTTTTGTTTAGATGGAGCAAGGATATGGATTTTGATAAGCTAACAGAAGGCTACCACGGATTAATTCCCGGCGATTTTCTTAACCAAGGTTTTGATTCCTTAAAACCAATGATGCGCGTGCAAAAACAACAAGCTTTAATGAACGTAATTGATGATAAAGCAAAACTCCTTAACTTTTTACGTATGGAAAAATGGATTAGCGAAAGTCCTAACCAAGCAGGAGAATGTTTTAAAAAATTTATGAAAGATTTATATCAGCAAAATAAATTAGTGAAAGGTGAATTGAAAATTGGCAGTGATAAAGCAAACTTAAAAAATATTACTTGCCCGCTTTTAAATATTTATGCAACAGAAGATCACCTTGTACCTCCTGCTTCTACCATTCCGTTAAATGATTACGTAGGCAGTAAAGATAAAACCTTATACAGTTTTAAGGGTGGACATATTGGTGTATTTGTTGGCTCTAAATCTCAAAATGAACTTGCACCGGCTGTAATTGAGTGGCTAAAAAAACACGACTAAAATTTATTTTGCTATTCATCTAAAATAGTCATACATTTGCGCCCTATTGAGGAGGGTTGGGATTAACAACAGAAATGTATCCCTCTCTTTTTTGATAAACATGGTGAGGTGGGTGAGTGGCTGAAACCAACGGTTTGCTAAACCGTCGTACGGCTTAAACCGTACCGGGGGTTCGAATCCCCCCCTCACCGCTCAAATTACCCTAAATAGTTTAAAAATTTCAAAGCCATAGACAATGGTCTATGGCTTTGATAAAAAAACAAAATAAATTGATTGCCTATTTTTCGAGTGCAGGAGTTGATTTCTTTATAAAATTTCCTTTATCGTCAAATAAAACATCAAAGTGCTCTTTTCCTTTCTTCATTTCTGCTTCATACGTAATTTTACCATTTGCATCTGTAATTTTTGCTGCTTCTGATAATTTGTGTCCTGCATAAGTTTTTGTACAATAATCCGTAACTGCTTTTGGTAATTCTGAAGGTTTAATTTCTTGTTCCAATTCTTTAAAATTACCGGTAGCATCAAATACTGCTGAAGATTCAATTTTATTCAAATCAAATTCTACTTCATAATCAGCACCTTCTTTCTCCCATTTCTCTGCTTTAACACCGGGGAATTTTTTGGCAAAGTTTGTTTTTACGCTTGCAGGCACTTCTGCCTCTTTAATTTTTTGTGCATTTGCACAGTTAAAAGATAGCACGCTTGCTATCATAATTACGGTTGTTTTCATAGTTTTAGTTTTTAATTTATACTACAAAGTAAAGCATAGATTCTAAAGTAATTCTTTAGATAAATTGAGTTGTCTAAAATTTATAATTATAGCCTATTCGTATTACTTGTGTTTCATAGTAATCAGTGCTAATGTAATAAAATCCCGTACCTTGAATTTCTTTTCTGATTTGCATAGTGTTTAGTAAGTCTGTTGCACTTAGAAACAACTCTCCTCTACCCTTTTGTATTTGTTTTTTAATACCGATATCTATTGAAAACCTTGTCCCAATTTTTCCTTGTGGTATTAAATCAGGAGCTAAATATATTGCAGTCAGTTGAATATCTGTTTTGTTTTTTAAATGTACTATACCGTTAAATTTTGAGTTCCATGAAAGCATTTCCTGCCTTGTTGATGTGTATATATTTGGAGAAGGGTATTTATTTAAAACAGAAAAAGCTTCTATAATACTTTGGTATCCATTAAAACTCATATTAAACGAAAAATAACTTTTTATATCTTGAGATACTAATAACTCTACTCCTGTGTTATAGCTTGTTCCTGTGTTTTGCATAATGGAATATATCCACGAACTGCCGGGAATGGTGCTGGCAATTCTTGCAATAGTTCCTGTTGCATCTTTATGATATACTGCACCAAACAAATAACCTTTATTCCATGAAGACTTGTAGCCTAATTCATATAAATTAGTAAACTGGGGTCCAAGAGCAGGATTACCAACTTTAATAATTTCCGCATCGTCATATTTTGGAAAAATTCTAATATCAACTTCATTTGGTCTATCTACTCTTCTGCTATAAAATACGGATAGTTTATTTTTGTCATTAAATTTATATGCCATACGGATGTTTGGAAATGGTTGCGTATAATTATATCCATTGCTTTTATAAGTAGGATGATTAGGATTAACCAGATAATTTACGCCTACATATTCAACTCTAACACCCGCTTCAACTTCATACTTTTCTTTTTCCAATATATAGTTTGTATAAAGTGCAGGAATCACTTCTTTGTAAATTGCCCAACCTCCGGCGTTAACATCTAATGGGGAATTTAGTCCGGGGAAAAACTGCATATTTGTTGGAATATCTCTGTATCTAAATTTTAATCCTGTTTCAAGTTTACCATATTTTAAAGGCTTGATGTAATCTATATTAAAATCTGCCACATGCTCATCAGAAAGTAATTTAAAGGCATCAAGTCCTGTGTATGTGGGCATTATGTTAGTGAAATAATATTTTTCATTTTCACGATGAAATGTATAATTAAGTCCAATGTTTAAAAGCCGACCTTCTTCTTTAAATTTATGCTGATAGCTTGAAGATGCTGTTACTGTTGTTTTTAATTCATCTTCTAAAAATTGCCATAGTCTTAGTCGGTTTGTCAAATCTGATTTAAAAAATGGTTCTTCTCCATGGTCTAATATATGTTCTGAACTAAATAATGTTGAGATGCTAAACTGGTTATTTTCATTTATATTATAGTCAAATCCCGCTTTGGCTGTGCCAATGGTCGTATTTCTATTGCGTCTGGTTTGTTGTCTGATAATTTCTCCGTTATCATAATATCTGTCAACAAATTCATTTTTATTCAGTGTGTGTGTCAGCAAATAATCTCCTTGAAAAAAAAGATTAGTTTTATTTTTACGGTGGTTAAGTGAAAGGGATGGATTAATTTTTGGTGTGTATTGATATTGTGGGTTAATAGTTGGCAGATTGTCTTTTTTTATCCACAAAGCTCCCAATCCGCCTGCTATTCCTACTTTTCCATTAAATCCTTCCTGTTTATTTTTTTTGTAAATAATATTGATAATCCCCGCTGTGCCATTCGCATCGTATTTGGCAGATGGGTTATTAATAATTTCTATTTTATCTATAGCAGAAGCAGGAATATTGTCTAAGCTTGACTGGTTTCCATATCCGGTAAGTGCTGTTTGTTTGCCATCAATTAAAACAATAACCTTATCACTTCCTCGTATTTGAACCTTTCCATCTTGCACTGTTATACCCGGTAAGTTTTGTATTGTCTGCAATATTGTACCACCGCCTTGTGTCAAATTATTTTCAAGTGTATAAACTTTCTTGTCCATTTTGCCAAAAACTTCATCTTGCTTTGCAGTAACTTCTATTTCATTCAACACCTTAACATCTTCTTCTATCTCAATAACACCTAAATCTAAATATTTACTTAAAGATCCAACATATACATTTTGTTTTAGTAATTTATAGCCTATAAATGCAATCTCTGCATAATAGTGCCCGGATTTTATATTAACCAATGTAAATCTACCCTCTTCATTACTCATGGTGCCTTGTACTAAGGTGCTGTCTTTTGAATTTTTAAGAGAAATGGTAACAAAGGGTAATACTTCTTTTGTTTTGAAATCTTTTATTAATCCCGATATTGAAACTGTATTTTGTGAGAATAAGAAAGACGTACCGCCGATTAGTATCACTGCTAAACTCAATATTTTATCCATCTTGCGTTTTAATTTGTTCATGGCTCAAACTTATGAATAAAATCTAAAGACAATCTTTAGCTAAACTTTAATGTAAAGTAATGTTGTGAATTATTAAAATGATAATTTATTTTGAAGTGGTATAAGTCGGAGATGCTTTTTACAATGGCTAATCCAAGACCAACGGAGTCTTTTGAAGCATCATTCTTTTTAAATCGTATAAATAATTCTTCCGGGTTTATATTCAATGGCTCTCCTGAGTTAGAAACAATCAACTCTGTATCAGATAGATTAATTTCAATACAACCTCCTTTAATATTGTGTCGTATAGCATTTTGAAGGATATTAAGAATAATTATTTCTGATAACATTGCATTCATTGTAATACATACATTAGATTGAATTTGTTTTTTTATTGTAATGTCTTTTGCATCTGCAAGTTCTTGTATGTTATCTACAATCTTATATAAAACATTAGAAATATTTATCTGTTCGGTTTTATGAAATTGATGATTCTCTATTTTTGTTAGCAACAGTAATGCTTTATTTAATGAACTGATTTTTTTGAGCGTATCATCAATAATCTGCAACTGTTCCATTTCGTGCTCTTTAATATTAGAGGACTGCATAAGTAAATTGATATTTGCCTTAATAATAGCAATTGGTGTTTGTAATTCATGAGAAGCATTTTCCGTAAATTCTTTTTGTTGAATATAATCTTGATATATCTTGTTTATTAATGTATTTAAAGTGTCATTCAGTTGATTAAACTCAAGTGTGTTAGATGTGGAAAAATTGCTCTTTTCATGGTTTTTTATATCGTACCTTTTTAACTCATTTAATGTTTTATAAAAAGGCTTCCAAATCGACCTTGACAGTATCCAGTTAGAAAACAGAAAAGCAATGGTCAGTAATCCCACTATAATAAAAAATGTTGATAGAACCCCTTCTATTAACTCATCCTCCTCAATGGTTGTTTTTAAAATAGTGATACAATAAGATGCCTCATTAGCAGTATAATAACTGGTTAATTTTCTAAACAACACATACTCTTTCTCATATTTATCATATATTAAAGTATCAGCAATTCTTTTTTTAGAATTATGAAGAAATGATGGTTCAACAAAAGACAAACTATCTATGCTTAAATACTGTTTTTGTTTTACTAATCCTTTTTTAATTAAATCTTTAGCAAGATGTAATTCGTATTTTAAAGCCTCATCGGTACCTTCTCTCATTTCTGATTTTATTAACCTAAAGGAAATAATGCTTGCCAACACAACAAGCGGCAAAGCCACTAAAATATAATAAAGTGTTGTTTTAGTTAATAATTTCATTGGTTTTAAAATTATATCCTATTCCATAAATAGTCTGTACATAGTCTGCACAGTTTTTCTCCAGAAGTTTTTTTCTTAAATTTCTTAAATGAACATATATAAAATCATGACTGTCTATTTGGTCTGCATTATCACCCCATAAGTGCTCTGCAATAGCATTTTTAGAAACAACCCTATTTTTATTTGCAATAAAAAACAATAATAAATCATATTCTTTTGCTGTAAGATGCACCGGCTCTCCATGCACTTTCACCTGTCTTTCATCGGGGATAATAGTGATTTCATTGATAATGATAAATTTATTTCCTTCAAAATTTCGCCTGCGAATTAGTGCTTTTATTCTAGAATTTAATTCTGTTAAATCAAAAGGTTTTGCCAAATAATCATCTGCCCCCAAATCTAATCCATTTATTTTATCTTCTAACGAGTTCTTTGCAGAAATAATAATAATTCCCGCTTTAGAGTTACCTTCCTTTAATTGTTGAATAATTTTTAATCCACTTCCTTTTGGCAAAGTAATATCTACTAATATGCAGTCATAATCATAAACACATGCTTTTTCAGAGGCTTCAATAAAATCAGAAGCAGACTCTACTAAATACCCTTCTTGATAAAGATATTGCTTTATTGATTTTCTAAGATGAGCATCGTCCTCTACGAGAAGAATTTTCATAGGGTAAATTTACGCTTTAATTCTAAAGAAATTCTAAACTTTTTCTACGACTTTATCATCTTGTCAACGGTACTTTCTTTTATCTTTGCCCTAAAAAATGAATAATATTTTTGAATTTAAAGGCATTAAACCTGTTATACACGACAGTTCATTTATTCACCCAATGGCTTGTGTTATAGGAAATGTAACCATCGGCAAAGATGTTTTTGTGGGCGCCGGAGCTGTTATTAGAGGCGATTGGGGAGAAATTATTATTGAGGATGGATGTAATATTCAAGAAAATTGCATCATTCACATGTTTCCCGGCACAACTGTTTTGCTTAAAGAATCTGCACATATAGGACATGGTGCTATTATTCATGGAGGTACTATTGGCAAGAACTCGCTTATTGGCATGAACGCCGTTATTATGGATAATGTTGAAATTGGGGACGAATGCATTATTGGAGCCTTAGCATTGATTCCGCAAAATACGAAAATTCCGAGCAGAAAAATAGCACTTGGTAATCCTGCAAAAATTACAAAAGACGTTACTGATGAAATGTTAGAATGGAAAACAGAAGGTACAAAATTATACCAACAATTACCACACGATTGTTTTAAAACGCTAAAACCTTGTGAACCTTTAAGAATACCACAAAAATTCAAACCAACACAGATAAGTAATTATGAAACATGGGAAAATACAAAAAGTAAATCTAAATAATTAGTAATGTATAAAAATAATAATATGAAAAAACTACTACTTATTAGCACCTTACTCTTCACACAGTTTGGCATTATCACAGCAGATGAAGGTATGTGGTTGCCTCAATTACTTGAAGCTACAGGTGTATATGCCAAAATGAAAAAAGCAGGATGTAAACTTACGCCCGAACAAATATATAGCGTTAATAAAGCTTGCTTAAAAGATGCAATTGTACTGTTTGGCGGCGGATGTACTGCTGAAATTATTTCTGATAAGGGATTAATACTTACCAATCACCATTGCGGTTATTCTTCTATTGTAGCACACAGTACAGTCCAAAAAAATTACTTAAAAAATGGTTATTGGGCAAAAACACAAAATGAAGAATTATATACCCCTAACCTCACAGCCTCTATTGTTGTACGAATAGAAGATGTTACCAAAGACGTGCTGAAAAATATTTCGTCCCACCTTAATGCTAAACAGAAAGATTCCGTGCTTCAACATAATGCCAATATTATTATTCAAAATACTTTAAAAAATACAAACTACAATGCCGTGATAAAACCCTATAGTTATGAATTGCAATATTTTCTGATTGTGTTTGAACAATTCAAAGATATACGATTAGTAGCGGCACCACCGGAACATATTGGAAAATTTGGCGGAGAAGATGATAATTGGGTATGGCCAAGACACAATGCCGATTTTTCCATGTTTCGCATTTATACATCTAAAGATAATAAACCTGCTGATTATTCACCGGATAATGTTCCTTACAAACCCAAATATGTTATTCCTATTTCAATAAAAGGATACAAAGAAAATGACTTTACAATGGTTTACGGGTTTCCGGGAAGAACTCAGGAATATCTTAGCTCTTATGCCATTGACGTGTTGATTAATAATACTGACCCCATGCGAGTAAGATTAAGAGAAAAAAGATTAACCGTTATGGCAAAATATATGAAGCAGAGTTCTGAATTAAACCTTAAGTATGCAAATACCTACGCATCTGTAGCTAATTATTATAAAAAGTGGAAAGGAGAAATGAACGGGTTAAAAAAATTTAATGCTGTAGAACAAAAATCAATCTTTGAAAAAAAATTCATGCAATCATTAAAAACCAAACCCACTGCGTACGACTCTCTATCTAATGCTTTTAAGCAATTTCAAGAAATTTATCCGGTGTATGCTAAAATCATGAAACATACCGATTATTATCAAGAATGTTTTATGGGTATTGATGCTATTCGTTATATCTCTGCTTACACAGATTTTTTTATCGAATATAATCGAAAAAAGTTATCTCTAAGTAATAACCTTGATAAAATAAAAGAAACACTTAATAAATCTATACCCTACCATTTTTACCTACCAACAGATAAAGAAATCTTTATTACTCTGATTTCTGATTATTTTGAAAACATAAAACCAAATGAAAGAATTGCTTTTTTAGATTCTTTGTATAATCAATTTAATAAAGATGTTTCCAAAATGGCAGATTTCCTATACGCTAATTCTCTATTTCTAGACAACAATAAACTTAAGGAGCTGTTATCTACCGATAGCAACATAAAAATAGAAGATTTTGAAAATGATTTGTTTTATAGAATGGTACAAGCCATTAAAATGAATTTTTACTCTACCGTATTGCCTATGCTTAGAGAAACAGAGAGTCAAATTACAGACATTCAAAAAACGTACTTACAATTAATGCTGAATTACGACAAAGAAAAATCATTTTACCCTGATGCCAATTCTACCTTGCGTGTTGCATTTGGAAAAGTAAAATCATACACTCCAAAAGATGGTGTAACTTACACTTATTATACTACTGCTCAGGGGCTTTTAGAAAAATATCAAAAAGACAATTCTGACTATTATGTAGATGATTCTTTACGAACTTTGTTTGAAACTAAAAATTTTGGACAGTACGCTGATAAATCAGGCAACTTAATTACAGCATTTATTGCATCTAATCATACTACCGGTGGCAACAGCGGAAGTCCTGTGTTTAATGCCAATGGAGAATTGATAGGGACAAACTTTGACAGATGCTGGGAAGGCACTATGAGTGATGTTTACTATAACCCGGAAATATGTAGAAACATTGTATTAGACATTCGTTATACTTTATTCTTAATCGATAAATATGCCCATTGTGAACGATTAATTAAAGAAATGAAAATACAAACCAATCTCTAAAAAATATTTTTTAATAATATTTGGAAATATCCATCTCTTTGTGTTACATTTGCGCTCGGAGAGATGGCAGAGCGGTCTAATGCGGCGGTCTTGAAAACCGTTGTGCTTAATCGGCACCGGGGGTTCGAATCCCTCTCTCTCCGCCAAATAATTCTAATCCGCTATTAGCGGATTTTTTTTATCCATAGTATTATTAGTTATTTTTAAAATTAAAAAAGAGTATTTTTAAAATACTCTTTTCTTTTATTACTAACAATTAAGGGATTATACTATACTTTTGTAAGCCAACCAAAATCGTCTGCGGTACGTCCTTTGCGAACATCTCTAAGTAGTAAATCAAATTGTATTGCAACCTTACTCTTTTCTATGGGAGGTAAAGTATAATCTTTTCCGTCCATGCCTATAGCTGTTATTTGTGCTACGGTTGCAGCTGTTCCTACGCCAAATGCCTCTGTAACAATACCTTTTTCTATACCGCTGAGTATTTCCTGAATACTTATCTTTCTTTCTTCCGCAGGAATATTATATTTTTTTGCTAATTTTAAAATACTATCTCTGGTAACACCTGCAAGTATGGTATCACTTAACTGTGGTGTTACTAATACACCATTAATTACAAACATTACATTCATAGTCCCTGATTCTTCTATATACTTTCCTGTTTCTGCATCTGTCCATAATACTTGTTGGTAGCCCTCATCTAAAGCTAATTTAGTGGGATATAAACTTCTTCCATAATTACCGGCTGCTTTTACATAACCTATACCTCCTTTTACGCTTCTAAAAAACTGATCTTGAATTTTTACTTTAATGGGAGCGCTATAATAAACACCCGCCGGACTTGATATGATAACAAACTGATATTCACTACTTATTTTTACTCCGATTGCTTCTTCAGTTGCTATCATAAATGGTCGAAGATATAAACTTCCTGTTTCTGAGGCAGGAACCCAGTTTTTATCTAAACGCACTAATTCTGTTAATCCTTTGAAAAAAATCTCTTCCGGTATTTCCGGCATAGCCATTCTGTGTGCCGATTTGTTTAATCTTTTATGATTATCTGCTGCTCTAAATATTACAACATCTCCATTATCTTGTTTAAATGCTTTCATACCTTCAAAAATAGCTTGCCCATAGTGCAAAGCTGACATTGCATAACTTATTTCAAATTTTTGAAAAGGAATGATTCTAAAGTTTTTCCATTCGCCGTCAGAATAATCTGCAATAAACATATGGTCGGCAAAAACTTTTCCAAATGGCACTTCGTCAATATTATATTCAGAAACTTTACTATGCGAAGTTTTCTCAATTTTAATGGGCGTTGAAGATGTTAGCATATACACTTATTTTATGCTACAATGTTCTGTATTTTCCGCCAAATAAGCAAATGATTTTAGATAAAGTTTAGAATTATACCTATTTATCTAAATATACATAGGTTCAAAGTATGCAGTACTTACATAACTGCTTTTTTGATGTTGCTCAAATGCATTGTATATCATTCCTTTGGCTGATGGAAAAATATTATAAGCAAACTCTATCTTTTGGAAATATTTTTGAAAAGGAAGTATTTTTTCACACCCACTTCCAATAAAACAAACAGAATTATATTTTGCAGAAAGTTCTTTTACACTCTGTTCTGATACAATAAAAGATTGTGGGTGAATAATTTCATTACCAATATCATCATATAGTGCATAATATATTTTTTGCCCTCTTGCTTTCATAGTAGAACAATAAAATGTATAGATTCCTTTTTCTGAAAAGCTTAAAAAATAATCTATTTGTGTTTTTAATGATGAGATAGCAATCAATGGGATATTTAATGCGTATGCAAAGGTTTTTGCAGCAGACACACCTATCCTAAGCCCCGTATAAGAGCCAGGTCCTGATGAAACAGAAACCGCAGAAATTTGCTTTATATCTATCTGATTTTTCTGTAAAATATTTTGAATAAATAAATGCAATCTTTCAGCATGAAAGTAGCCATCATTTGTTTCCATACAATCTATCAAAGTATTATCTCTACTAAGCGAAACAGAACACAACTCTGTTGATGTTTCTATATTAATAAACAATGGCACGAATAAACTATTCTACTTTTTTCAATTCTTCTGATTTTACTTCTTTTACTTCTTGTCCATCTTTTAGTACTTGCTGAATTACTGTAAATGGTTCTGTAATAACTTTTTCATCTCCTTTCAATTTGGAGGTTATTTCTATGTATTGATTATCTTGAATACCGGTAGTAATTTTTATTGCCTTCGCTTTTTGTTTGTCAATAATGAATATATATTCCGGTTTCTTTTCACTACTAAATTTATCGGCTGTACTATCTTTTTTATTATCTGCATTCTTATCATGGTATGGATTTCTAACTGTCACTGCTTGGATAGGAACAGACCACACATCTTTAACTTTTTTAGTTAAAATTTCTACAGAAGCACTCATACCCGGACGAATAGGAATAGGATTATCTGATGATATTAAATGCTTGTAACTGTTTTGTAGCAATCTCACTTTTACTGTATAATTACTTAGTTGGTCGGCAGATAGGGTTGCAGAATTTACAGCACTTGAAATATCTGTAACTACTCCTTTAAATGTTTGTCCGTTGTAAGCATCTATTTCAACAATTGCAGTGTCATTTTTATGAATATGAATAATATCATTTTCACTAATATCAAGTTTTACTTCCATTTCATTAAGGTTTGCTAATCGCATAATTTCTGTACCCTGAAATCCTGATACCCCCTGAACTCTTTCTCCCTTCTCTACATTAAGTTTCGATACCGTTGCATCAACGGGAGCATAAATATATGTTTTATCTAAGTTTGATTTTGCTTCCTGATAAGAGGCTTCTAAGCTTTTAATAGTAAATTCTGCTGCATGAATATTCTCTTCCATTCCTTTTACATTTGCCACAGCTGCTTCGTATTGTGCTTGGCTTGCTTGTAGGTCTTGTTGAGAAATAGCTTGTTGGTCGAATAGTTTTTTATTTCTTAAATAGATATTTTGAAGATTGGTTAAATTAGCTTTAGCTTGTTCTAGTTGTGCATACGCATTCTGTAATTGTGCTTTGCTGCTATTTATCTGTGCCTCTGTTCTATCTAAAGCGCTTTTGTAAATATCGGGCTTAATACGACATAGTAATTGCCCTTTCACTACCTTATCTCCTTCTTTCACAAGAATTTCCACCACTTCGCCACTAACATCAGAGGTTATTTTTACTTCTGTTTCGGGTTGAATTTTCCCACTTCCGGTAACAGATTCAACAATACTGCGTTTTTTAACTTGTTCAGTTACCACCTCAAGTGAATTATCACTTGATAAAATTTTAATAATAATAATGAGTAAAGTTAATCCTATTCCAACAATCATTATCCACCAAATTCTTTTCATATAATTTTACTTTGTATTTTGTGCAAAAGTAAAAATATAGGGGTTTAATAACAATTTTATTATTAAAATAAAAATTGTCTGTTCTGTGTAGTTGTACTTTTATACTGCAAAACTTTTATTTATGTTTGCCATAAATATAAATTATACATTGTATTCAAGGATTATTATAGTTTTTAGTTTTGTATTATTGAATTATTCTGTTTTTTCACAATTACTAAAAACAGACCCTACCTTATTATTTGAAAAATGGCCTATCTTTAATACGGCTTACATTAAGGAAAATAAAATAAAAAGAATAACCTTTGATATCATTGATAAAAAAGACCTGCAAGAAGCTATTGACAGAAACCTTGTAGAAGTTTACGAATTTAATACCCAAGGGCTTCTTACCAGGAATTATCATACTCAAATTAAAAGAATCATCCAAGAAGAGATACGGAATAAAAAAAATAAAGTCGTGAGTATAAAAAGTACTTTTGAATATGACACCATAAGTTATGAGTATGCGTATAATTCAAATAATGATTTAATAACTACAAAATATCATTCACAAAACTATCATGAAGGAAGTTATTTCCGATATCAAAATCATAATTTAACCAGAGAAGAAAGATATATTGAAAATTATAGAACACTGATCAATGGGCAAACAATTCTCGACAAGCTTTCACTAAAATATTATGATAGCATTTATACTTTCAAAACCGATAAACAAACAAAACTGGTTTTTTATAATAACGAGAAAATGCCTTACAAAGAAACTTTTTACTATAAAGCAGATGATGGAAAATTATTGGAAATATCTGAATACTTATCGGTTGCAAATGGAAAGATAAAAAAACATTTTAATTATTCCAAAAACATGGTACAAGATGCTACAATGATTGTAGATTACGGAAATCCTAAACAAACAATTATTAATTTTACTTATGATACTAACAATCAACTATATTCCGAAAAACACACAATTGATAACAAAGACTATAAAGAAATTCAATATATATATCAGGAAAATGGCTCATTAAAATCTATTCTTATCAGAAGTTTTGATGAAAAAAATATTCGGATTATTAAGCTTTACTACGAGTTTTATTAGCTCTTTGCCATACCATTACAAAGTCATTCATATAATAGCCATTGCCAATATCAAAATCAGCAACTTTTTCTATCATAAATCCATTTTTAAAATAAAAATTAATTGCCTGATAATTCTGTCTGTTCACTGTAAGACGTATGGTTTTAGGTTTATATATTTTTAGAAGCATTTTGAATACCTGCGTTCCCACTCCTTTATTACTTTTGTTTTTTAGAATATAGAATTTATTAATAAATATCGCGTTTTTGCTTTCCTGCTTTATTGATACAAAACCAATATTTTTATTCTTTATATTTATCAGATAAAAGACATGGTTTTCTTGTTCCATTTGTTTTTGCAAACTTTTTTCTGAATACATTGCATCTAACATATAGTTTACTTGCTTATAACCTATAATAGGCGGGTAATGAATAAACCAAATTTCTTGTGCCAGCTTTTGTATAACAGCTATATCCTGCAATACAGCAGTAGTTAATTTCATATTTAAACTTTAAACCCTAAAATACAAACATCATCTATTTGCTCGTTGCTTCCTTTCCATTCTAAAAAAAATGTTTCTAACTTTTGTTTTTGTTCTTTTGCGGAAAGTGCTGCATTTTCTTTTAATAATGCCGTTAAATTTTTATACATTAATCTTTTATTTTTAGGCCCGCCAAATTGATCTTTATAACCATCTGTTGTTACATAAACCCAATCGTTCTTTTCTAAATTAAACTCATTCAAGCTAAAACTTCTTGTATCATCTGTCCATCCAATAGGCATTTTATCAGCAGCAAGCTCTATTACTGTATTCTTTCTAATAATGATTAAGGGGTTGTTTGCTGCTGCAAAAAATATTTTTCCTGTTTTCTGAAAAGACTCATCAAAGTGTATTAATATACCATCCATGCCATCTTTTTGTTTTTCATCATACGATAAGTTTTGCATTAATTTATTTCTGATGTAATTAAATATCTCATGTGGTGAATAAATATTTTTTTCACTTACTGCTTCATATAAAAAGTTAATATTCAATAAACTCATAAATGCACCCGGAACACCATGTCCTGTGCTATCGCACACCGATAAAAAGCTTTGCTTCCCCTTAGATGTGTTCATTGAAAAAGCCCAATAAAAATCGCCGCTCACAATATCTTTTGGCTTATATAGAATAAAATAGTCGGAAAAAATATTCTCTTTTATAAAATGCTGTGTAATGTAATCCTCAGGTATCAAAAGCGTTGTTTGTATTCTAGACGCATAATTAATACTATCGGTAATATCCTTGTTTTTTTCCTCTATTAATTTTTTTTGAATAGAAACATCAGCGTGTAACTTTTTAATATATCTGTTTTGTCGGATTGTATTAAACAAGAAAATACTAACCAATAGTATAATAACAATAGCACCTATTAAGATAAAAGTTTTTTGTCTTTCTTTAAGTTGATATAATTCATTTTGCTTAGTTAATTCTGATATTTTTTGCTCTTTTTTAAATATCTGATAATTGGCGTCCATTTCTTCATACTTTACTGATAATAATTCTTGATTAAACTTCGCTTCTATCACATTGTATTTTTCAAGATATTGCAACGCCAATTCATTATTATGTTTTTGTTTATAATACTTATACAAAGTGTTATAAGCCTCCTTGATAACCTCACTATCTGTATATTCTTCTATTTCTTTGAGATATTTATTTAATAGAAGAAAACTGCTATCCGGTTTATTTATTCGCAGTAAAATTCTGGACTTAGTAATTATTGAGTTAAGAAAAACTCTTTTATTTGTTTTTATATCTACTCTTGAAAGTGCATTATTAACATGTTCGTATGCATTTTTATAATCCTTTTTATGAAAATACTCTTCGGCTAAATTTGATTCTAACTGAGCCGCTCTTTTTTCCCAACCACTATTTCCTTGATATACTTTGATGGCAAATTTTAAGTAATTAATAGCGGAATCAATAAACTCAACTCTATTCGTATCTTTATTTGCAAAAGAACCATAAGCAGCAGACACACCATTTGCAGTAGATATTATACCTACAGTATCATGCAGTTTCAAATGTATAGTAAGTGCCCTTTTTAGCATATAAATTTTTTCTCTTTTCTCTTTCTGCACACACTCTATCCATCCTATACTATATAACGCATAAGCGTATTCTTTTGGATATCTAAGTGAGTCTGCTAATTGCAAAGACTTAAAATAATAATCTTCTGACTGCCCATACACACCCTTATACCATAGTGCATCGCCTATTCTTTGATAGGCTTTTATTAAAGAAGATGTATCATTATACTGTGTAGCATATGCAATAATCCGATTTGACAAAGCATAGGTTTTATTAAAATCGCCATGTAATTTTTCTATATAGTCAAATAATTTATTTAATGAATCTTTTGATACTTGTGTATAAAAAAGATTAGAGATAAAAACAAAAGCAATTATAAGATATATTTTTTTCAAAAAAAAATTTTTATCAAAAGTAATAATTATTTCAATGATACAATATAAAATTCTGTTCTTCTGTTTTTTGACCGTCCACTTTCGCTGGTATTAGATGCAATGGGTGCACTAGAGCCAAAGCCTTTTGCATTTATCCTTTTACCGTCAATACCTTCTTTTTGTAAAAATTCTTTTACCGAAAATGCTCTGTTAAGAGATAGTGCCTCATTATCTTTTGGGTTTCCTACATTATCAGTATGTCCGCGTATTTCTATCTTTATATTAGCATTCTCTTTTAAATACTCTGCAAATTTTTTTAATACAAGTTTTGATTGCTCTTCTATTTCCGCACTATTTGTTTTATAATAAAGGTTATTTATTACAAATGATTTTCCTTCTTTTAGCGTATCTGTTTTAAGAATAATAGCGGGTGGCGGATTAGCAAAACTAACCTTACTATCCATGTTAATTATTTGAGAATTAAAAGAATAGCCATCTTTATTGATGCTTACTAAATAATCTCCTTTTTTCTTTAAATTAACGGCAGCAGCAAATTCTCCGCTTACAGAATCTATTACTGCAAATGTTTTTGTTTTAGAATCCTGATGTGTTATTTCTACTGTGGCATTGCCGGATACGGGGTTTCCTTTATCATCTTTTATTTCTCCTTTAATAATTGCTACTTCATTTGGTCTTGCATCTTGATACAATTCAAACATAAATAAATCATACCTTCCTACACCCACTCGTGCTAATGCTCCTTCTGTATATGCACAGAAATATGCATGATGCGCATTAGAACTTACTACCAATCCAAGTTCATCTTGTTTAGTATTAATAGGGCTGCCAATATTTTCAGGTTCTTTCCATTCTCCTTTTTCATCTTTCTTTGTATAAAAAATATCAAAGCCACCAAAACCAAATTGACCATCACTGCTAAAATAAAGTGTTTCGCTATCACTATGAATGAATGGTGTGCGCTCATTTCCCCGTGTGTTTATTTTTGGTCCTAAATTTTGCGGGACACCCCACTGTCCCGTTTTTGTATCTCGATAACTAACATAAATATCTGTTCCTCCATAACCACCCGGTCTATCACTTGCAAAATATAATACGTTACCATCAGCAGAAACACTTGGCTGAGAGTCCCAATAAACAGGGTCATTAATATTTGCAACTTTTTTGTACGGCTTCCATTCTCCATCAATCATATTGCTTACATAAACATCACAATTTGGCTGGTTACCACCTTCAAACTTCATCATTGCAAAAAACAAATGTTTATTATCTACAGTAATGCTACATCCACCTTGATTATCTTCTGTTACATTAAAGGGAGGTGGCATATAGCTTCCTTCATCAAAAGCACCGTTTTTATCTCGTATGGCAATCATAAAAACCTCTTGTTCCTTATCTGTTTGAGCAATTTCATTTTTACTATTAACAGGCTCTTTTCTTACAAAATAACAGTTTTGGTCATCAGGAGAAATGTAAGCTAAATACTCATCATACTTTGTTGATATATTTTTTACAACTATCGGATTAAATGGTACCGTTTTCTTTTTGAGTTCATTTTCCTTTTTCGCATATTTAATCATCTCTTTTGCTTGGTACATCTCTGCTTCAAAGTCCTTATCAAACTTTTTTGAATCATCGCTCTTAAATTCTAAAAACTTAGTAAGATATTTTATTGCTGAATCATTTTTCATTCTTTCATAATAATCAAACCCTATGTAATAATATGGGTTAGAATGTAATTCCGGGCAATTACGGATAACACGATATAAAAAAGGAACTGCCGGCGTAAAGGCTTTGTTCTCTAACTTACAATGTACTATTATTTCTTGAGCCATTGCAAAATTTGCTTCAGAAAAATCAGGATCTAATTTCAGACACTCCCGTAAAAACTCTAATCTTTCCGGCTTTTTGTATTTTTTTTTGTTGATACCCTTTTCATATAGTTTAATGGCTTTTTTATCATCTATTTCTTTACAAAGTTTTCCTGATGATTTTTCCTCATCATCTTGTGCAAAGCCATTAAAACAAGTAATAAAAAATATTAGTAATATTATTTTTCTCATAAGCACAAAAGTAATAAAGATTTATCACAATATTTCACTTTCGTTATTGTACTTAAAAGATTACTATCTCTTATTTTTACAGCCATAGGCAGAGAAAATTCAAGTGTCTTTATAATACTCTATTTAATTTAACAATATTGGCATTTTGCAGAACATTTAAACTTATTTGATTAATTTAACCGCAAAAAAAATGAAAAGAGTTATTACACTTATTGGGATTATTACAATTTCTGCCTGTGCATCTGTAAAGTTTTTAGATCCTACTCAAGAAGATGTGGATAGAGGAAAATCCAAGTATGCAGATGTAACATTGGAACAACTTGCAAAAGGGAAAAAACTCTATCAAGAGCAATGTGGGAACTGCCATAAATTAGAGAAATTAAATTCGGAATCAGAGGAACATTGGAAAAAAATAGTTCCGGCAATGGTTAAAAAAGTAAATAAAAAATACGGAAATATTTTATCGGCAGAAGATGAAGATGCTATCTTAAAGTATGTTCTTATTATGCGTGATGCAAAAAGATAATTTATTGTTTTTTTACCTTTTTTAAGTTTAATAAGTTCATCGGATTCATATTAAAATTTGATATTTTTGGATTAACCAATCTTACTATCTCATCATAATACAGAGGGATAATTGGAGCTTCTTCAATTAAAATTTTATCCATTTGTTGGTAGATTTTTACTTTTTCATTCATGTTAGGTATTTTTAATATTTTATCATACAGATTGTCAAATTCAGCATTTTTAAAGTGTGCATAATTAAAGCCATTAGGAGAAAAATTTTTGCTGTAAAAATTAGAGAAGAAATTTTCTTCATCAATATAATCAACTACCCAATTTTTCTTAAACAGTTCGTATTGTGATAAAAACACAGCCTGACGAAATACTGAAGGTTTATCAACAGCAATTTTTACATTTATTTTATTTTCTGCCCATTGAGATTGTATAAACCCCGCTTGCTCTTTGTAATCTTCTGTAATATGCAGTACTAACTCCGGTAGTTTTTTTCCTTCAGGGAAGCCTGCTTCTGCCAATAGCTCTTTTACTTTTTCCGGATCA
Organism: Bacteroidia bacterium; assembly: GCA_039811645.1. GTDB lineage: Bacteria > Bacteroidota > Bacteroidia > B-17B0 > Aurantibacillaceae > BPGX01. The sequence goes on from JBDHZB010000005.1 coordinate 68,206, forward strand.
TAATGGTAGCCTTTCACAGCGTTGGTATCAAACGATTTGAAGCCCTTTGGTATAAATCCGGATACTGCCGGCATTCCAATTCCATTTCTAAAATATTTTACTAGCTTTTCTCTATCAAAACCATAGTTAAGTGCTTGTCTGATTTGTTTTTTTAATAATGGTGAGTTATGATTTATTTTGCTATCAACCAGAATTCCAATATAGTCTGTTTTCAAAAAATTGCTCTTTTGAAGATAACATTTCTTTTTATATTCTGTATTTAATTCTCCATTTCTGTTTAATACTTCATTTACATTAATAGCATCGGCACCGCTAATCATATCTAATTTACCATTTAGAAATTCTATAAACGCCGTTTCTTTATCTCTGATAAAAGAAATAGATATGGCATCTAAATATGGTAATTTATTCCCGGCGGCATCGTGCTCAAAATAATTTGTATTTTTTACCATAATTAATCTATTGCCCTCTTCCCAGTATTTCAACAAAAACGGACCTGTTCCTACAGGATTTCTTCTAAGGTCTTGTTTGTAATAATCTACAGCTTCGTATGGTATCACTGCAAAATATCTCATGGTTAAAATATTCACAAAGGCACTATATGGTTGCTGCAAGTAGATTACAAAAGTCGTATCATTAATTGTTTGAAACGGTCGGAAATTATTTCTTTCACTTTTCTCAACACTTGTTAGTAATGAGGCGGCATTGCTATTCGGCATAATTAGTAATCTATTGAAAGAAAATTCAAAATCATAAGCAGTTACTTTTCTGCCTTTTCCTTCCGGGAAACACGAGTTGTCATGAAAATAAACATCATTGCGTAAATAAAATGTGTACACTAATCCATCTTTACTAATATCCCAGCGTTTTGCGATGCATGGCAGTACATTCAGAGAATCATCAAGTTGCACTAACCCATTAAATAATTGATTAACTGCCCATATATTTGGTAAATTGTTAGTAGCCGCAGGGTCTAACGATGAAATACCGTCTTTTTCATTATAATAAAATACCTTCTTCCCGTCATCTCTGATTGTTCTGCCATCTTTGTTTGATTGACACGAGAAGAAAATTAATAATAATAACGAGGCTAAATAAACTATTGAACGCATAACTTGCTTTTTTGCAAAAATGAATAATTTATGCCCTTTCACTGCGTATCCGCCAAACAAATTATCAACAGAGAATTGTGAAAATAATATTTACTGTTTTATACTTACTTCCGACTTTCTTTATTTCAAAAAATAGGGACAATCAACTTTCTTTTAATGACTATTCCTCTCTGAAAAAAGATAGCTTTTTAAGATCTATAATCATGATATTTTGAAAGTAAAAATTAATAATATCCAAATAAGAATAGCCGAGTTTAGACATTTTCATTGCGCCTTCCTGAGAAAGTCCTACGCCATGCCCAAAGCCTCTGCCATAAATAATTACAGTGTCTTTTGTATCATTTATTTTCACATCAAAAAAAGTGGACATTAATTTCAAATCTTCTCTAATATTTTTAAGCGAAAGTTTAACATCGTTCCATTGTAAATAAACATTTCTGTTTGGCTGACTATAATGATTGGCAAAATCTAATGCTTGCTCATTATCTGTCGGATATTTATTTTTTTTCAAATAGTTTATCCATGTTTGATATGGAATTTTCTTTTTCCATGCATAACTTGGCATACCTATACTAAAGGTATCTTTTACACTTCTGAGATAAGGCTTTGCAGATCCCCACACATCTTCCGAGTTGATTGTTTGCCCACCGCTATTACTATGAAAGGCAGCAACAATAAGGTTCAAATCACTATCGGTAATAACCTGATTGTGTGTTTGAACTACCGCATTTAGAATATTTGCAGACTGACAAGTTCCATAATATACCTGACAATGTACTTGGTCACATAAATTAAACCCCTCCGACTGATGTTTGTATAAATGCGACAACGCATAAGTCCGAACCAACAATGCCTGTGCTTTATAAAATTCAGGTTCTTTTCCCTTTCCGGTTTCTGCTTGCACAACGCCACACACATAATTATCTAATTCTAAAATATTTATTAACTTGAGTAAATTATTTTTAGCTGTAATTAATAAATTCCCTTTATATGTTCTATATTTATTAGGCTTTTCGGTATGAATAATTAATTCCGCTTGTGTAATATTTGGAGACACAACAATAAATCTATTCGATAGACCGACTTGCTTATCTTCTAACTGTATTTGAATCATAGAATCATTAACAGTATAAATAGTATAGATTTTATCTTTATATAGTTTTAATAAATCCTGTTGGTTATCCGATTGTAAAGCATAGTCCTCTTTAAATGTAATAGTAAATCGAGAAATTTTAGAAGATGCTAAAATTTGAATACTAACTAATTCCTGAGATAAGGCACAGTAACTAAAAAATAAAAAATATATTAGAACATGTTTCAAATCAATTTACTTTCAGTGAGTTAAAAATTTTTTCTGCTAATCTTTTAGAAGCCCCCGCTCCCCCTAATTGCCGAACCATTAAAGCGTAATCATTTTGAATTTGCTGACGATAATTTTTATCAGTTAGTAGGTTTGTCAATTCACTTTTGATGTTTTTATAATTAAAATCGTTCTGAATAAATTCTTTTACAACCGGTTTATCTAAAATTAAATTAACCATACAGATATATTTAATATTGCGTACAAGCATTCTGGCAATAATGTAAGACAGTTGCCCTCCTTTATAGCAAACCATTTGTGGGAGGTTAAACAGCGCAGCTTCCATGGTAGATGTTCCTGATTTAATAATTCCGGCTTCCGAGTATTTTAAAATCGGATAAACATTATCATAGATAAAAGATATATTTTCTTGCTTGAATTTTTCATAAAATTCTTTTGAGAATCTTGATACGCCTGCTACTAAAAAATGATAATCCTTAAAATCTTTAGTAATAGACAGCATTATCGGTAAAAATCTGTTTATCTCATCAAAACGACTACCCGGCAGGACTGCAATAAATTTCTTATTTGGCAAATTATATTGAGAAATAAATTCATCTTTAGATTCTATTTTGGTATCTTGATTAATAATATCTAACAAAGGGTTGCCAATAAACTCCACTTCATAATTATATTTTTTATAGAAATCCTTTTCAAACGGAACAATGCAAAACAATTTATCAACATATTTAATAATGGTGTGTACCCTATTTTCTTTCCATGCCCACACAGTAGGAGAAATGTAATAATATACCTTAAATCCATGTTCTTTGCACCATTTTGCCATTTTCAAATTAAACCCGGGATAATCAACTAATATTACAACATCATATTTATTTTCCGACAAACGCTTTTTTACTGTTTTAAAGTTTTTTAAAATCTGAGGAAGATTTTTTAGCACATCGGCAAAGCCCATAAAGGCTGTTTTTTCAATAGGTATAATAGGTTCTTTATGCAGCACATCTTGCAAATGCTTACCACCAACAAAATCTATCTCGGCTGTATTATCAAGGTGTAGTAATTCTTTAACAAAATTAGAAGCATGCAAATCTCCAGATGGGTCTCCTGCTAAAATAAAATACTTCATTATTTATTCTTTTGAGTAATACATTAGGTATAGTAAGTAAAACACAAAAACCATAGAGGCAAATATAATACCAACGGCTATTTTATTTTTTCCTTTATTCATAAATAAATAAAAGGGTAATAAATTACATAACACACAAAGTTTAATAACGCCTTCCCACATATCACCAAGTTGTAAATACCAAATAAATTTAGATGGAAAACTCATATAGCTGTATCTAAATAACCAATATAAGAAAAAGACCACGAACGGCAGGGTTAATCCTATAAACAACCCAAGAAAAAAATTATACCATTTTTCGTTCTTCATAAGGTTGCAATAGTAAGAATTTATTAATGTAACTAAAAGTAATAATTGATAAAAATCAAGAGTGTTCTAAATAAATTATAAGTAATTTTGCAGCACAAATTTTCTTAACTCAAAAGTATGAAAACAATTCAAAACATTTCATTCAGTGGAAAAAGAGCGCTAATCAGAGTAGATTTTAATGTACCTCTGCATAAAGAAACCTTACAAGTAACCGACAATACAAGGATAGTAGCTGCATTGCCCACTATACAAAAAATTTTAAATGATGGTGGCTCTGTTGTGCTAATGTCTCATTTAGGCAGACCAAAAGGCACTTATGAAGAAAAGTATTCACTTAAACATGTTTTGTCAACATTAGGAAAATTACTTGGCACAAATATTATCTTTGCCAATGATTGTATTTCTCCCGAAAGTTTTGAAAAATCTAAAAATCTGAAAGCAAAAGAAGTTCTATTACTTGAAAATTTACGTTTCTACAAAGAAGAAGAAAAAGGAGACAGAGCTTTTGCAGAAAAACTTTCTAAACACGGCGATATTTATGTTAATGATGCTTTTGGGACTGCTCATCGCTCTCATGCATCTACTACTATCGTTGCAGATTTTTTTAAGTCAGATAAAAAATACTTCGGCTTTTTAATGGCAAAAGAAGTTGAAAATTTGAGAAAAATTTTAAATAATCCAACAAAGCCGTTTACTGCTATTGTAGGCGGAGCAAAGGTAAGTGATAAAATAAAAGTTTTAGAATCTCTTACCAAAGTTGCTGATAATATAATTATTGGTGGTGCAATGGCATTTACTTTTATAAAAGCACAAGGTGGAAATATTGGAAAATCTTTATGTGAAGAAGAGCATTTAAACACTGCCATCAATTTTTTAAATCACGTTGATATAAATAACATGAATAATATAAGAAATATAAAAGTACACCTCCCTATAGACGTACAATGCACAAAAGAATTCACAGACTCTAATGAAAAAACACTATGTGATATCAATAAAATAGATGCAGACCTAATGGGTTTAGACATTGGTACAAAATCTATCATTCAGTTTAAAGAAATAATTGCACAAAGCAAAAGTATATTATGGAATGGACCAATGGGAGTTTTTGAATTTTCAAATTTTGAAGAAGGTACAAAACAAATAGCTATTGCTGTAGCTGATGCCACACAAAGCAACAAAACATATTCTGTAATTGGCGGTGGCGATAGTGTTGCTGCAATCCATAAATTTCATCTGGAAAACAACGTGTCGTTTATTAGTACAGGAGGCGGTGCCATGTTAGAATTTATTGAAAACGGTTCTTTACCCGGAATTGATGCTATAGAAAAAGAAAAAACAACTATTTAATGTCTTCTAAAATAGGACTTGTTCTATCCGGTGGAGGGGCAAGAGGAATTGCACATTTAGGAATGTTAAAAGCTTTTGAAGAATGGAAAATAAATTTTGACATTATTTCGGGAACAAGTGCCGGTGCTTTAATAGGAGCATTTTATGCTAAAAATTTTTCAAGCGAAGACATTTTAACTATCAGTAAAAAAATAAAATTATTTCATATAGATAGTATTATTGCCGGTAAACTCGGACTTATAAAAATGACCTCTGTAGAAACCATATTAAAGACATACTTTCCGGAAAATAATTTTTCATCTCTACATAAACCCTTATACGTTTCAGCTACCGATATCATTAATGGTATTCCTATTTATTTTTCATCAGGGCAACTTATTCCTGCATTACTTGCATCATCTTGTATTCCTCTGATTTTTGATAGTATTGAATATAACAATACATATCTTGTAGATGGCGGCGTACTAAATAATTTACCAATAGAACCAATAAAAGATAAAGCAGATATTATTATTGCCATGCATGTAAATAATTTATCTAAAGAAAAAGCCCATATTCACTTCAAAGATATTCTAGAAAGAAGTTTTCATTTGGCATTAAGCACTTCTGTTTATTCAAAAGTCAATCAGTGTGCTATTTTTTTAGATCCTCCAAATCTCAGTCAATTCAGCATGTTTGAT
>JBDHZB010000006.1:0-67898 GCA_039811645.1 Bacteroidia bacterium
TGGTATTATCTTATTAGGAAATAATTAGTGTTTTCAAAAAATTACACCAATCATCATTGTCATTCAATGATGGTATCAGGGTTAAGTTTTCTCCATTAAATTTTTTAAATAAATAATTATATTCTATTCCTATTTCATAAGTAGTTTCTAAGCAATCTGTAACAAAAGCCGGAGAAACAATTACTAAGTTTTTTATTTCTTTTTTAGGCAGTTCTTTAATAATATCAGACATATAGGGCTTAAGCCACTCCTCTTTTCCTAAGCGAGATTGGAATGCAATTGTATATTTTGTTTTATCTAACTTTAATTCTTCTGCAACTAAACGTGTTGTTTCAAAACAATTAGCCCTATAACAGAAATAATTTTTTTCATTAATAGTATTGCAACAATTATCTAATGTACAAAGCGAATGATTAAATTGCTTAGCGGCTTTTATAATTTGCCTTTCAGGTAAGCCATGATAACTGAATAAAACATGGTCGTAGTTTTTTGGAATGTACTTTTTAATTTGCTCTGCCCATGCTTTAATAAAAGAAGGATGGGAGAAAAATGAATGCGTAATTTTAATATTTGGGATAACTTGCCACGTTTTTATTTCCTTTAAAACATTTTCTATTGCAGAGCCCGTTGTAGAAGATGCATATTGCGGATATAATGGAATAATAATTATTTCTTCTAAATTTTCTTTTTGTAATTTTTGTAAAACATCTTTTACATAAGGATTTCCATACATCATTGCTGTTTTAATAATGTAGTTATTTCCCATTAATAATTGCAGCTTTAATTCTAACTTTTCAGAATAATAAGTTAGTGGCATTTTGTTGTCTATTAAAGTTTTTTTGTAGGCAGCAGTACTTTTAGATGCGCGAAATGGCGCAATAATTCCGTTTACTAAAAAGTATCTTGACAAAAAAGGAATATCAATAACTCGTTTATCCATCAAAAATTTTCTGAGATACTTTCTTACATCAGAAATGCTTACAGTATTTGGGCTTCCGATATTTATCAGTACAACTGCTTTTTTCATGAATCAGAATGCTTTGATAAAGAATCAGAATCGGTGTTTGATATCTTAAAAGAATGTGCTTGTATTTTCTTTTGAAATAAAAGTAAAATGAAAACACCAACAGTAATGGAAGCATCTGCCAAATTAAAGATAGGTCTAAAAAATAGAAAATCCTCTCCTCCCCATATTGGAAGCCATTTTGGGAATGTTCCGGAAAACATCGGAAAGTAAAACATATCTACTACTTTCCCATGCAGTACAGATTCATAACCATTGCCTACTGTAAATTTTGCAATCTCATAATCGGTGCTCTGTGTAAAAAACATACCATAAAAAACACTATCTAATATGTTGCCTATCGCTCCTGCAAGTACTAAAGAAATAGAAGCAATAAACAAACTGCTCTCACCTTTTTTAATAAGATGCTTGATGTACCAAATACCAAATCCGCAGGCAAATATTCTAAATAATGTAAGTAGTAATTTACCATATTTTCCTCCCCATTCAATTCCAAATGCCATACCGGGATTTTCTGTAAAATATAAATATGCCCAATCAGAAAATTCTTTAACAATACCAAGCGGATAATTTAGCTTAATATAAATTTTAATCCCCTGATCTATTGCTAAAACGCCAAGAATTATGGACAATGCAAGTATAGATTTTTTACTCATGATGGCTATTATCTCAATTTTGTGCGAATATAGTAATTATGTTTTTCGCAAATAATATATTGGATACTTTATACCCATTTTCTTACATTTATGCCTCTAATTTTTATGACAGACAAGTTTAAGTTGAGTTATTGGATATTTGCGTATATTATAGTACAATTTCTTTGGTGGGAAGTATTGCTGGTTCGTCAAAATAATCAGATTATTAGTTTAGAGCAAAAAATACAAGCATTGAATACTACCGATTTATCTCGCATAAAAAAAATACAAAATGACTTAAGTAATGAGCAAATAAAAAGGACATGGATGTTTGCCGGAGAAGGAACTGTTTTTTTACTCTTTTTGATATATGGATTTTATAAACTACAAAATGCTTATCATAATGAGGTGTCCGTAAATAGACGGCAAAATAATTTTTTACTCAGCCTGCCACATGAATTAAAAACACCGCTTGGCATTGTTCAATTAAACTTACAAACATTACTAAAGAATAAAGATTTATCGGAAGATAAAAAAGAACAAATAGCATTAAAATCTGTAGAAGAACTGAAACGTTTACAAAAACTAATAGATCAGTTATTATTATCTAATAAAATTGCAAATGGAAAATTAATTTTAAATACTGAACAATGCAATTTATCTCAGCTAATATCGGATATGGTAACTCATCAATATAAAAACAAGAATATAAAATCATCTATTCAAGAAAATATTTTCGCATTGGTTGATAAAGATTATTTTCAGATATTGCTTACAAACCTAATAGATAACGCATTAAAGTTTTGTGATACATATACCGAAGTGGTTCTAAAACAAAATGGCAACCAAACCTATTTAGAAATTATAAATGACGGTGCTATCATACCAAATAATGAAAAAGAAAAAATATTTGAATTATTCTATCGCTTAAAAGCTCATGAAGAAGGAAACATTAAAGGTACAGGCTTAGGGTTGTATTTGGTTCAACAAATTGTACAAGCTCATCACTTTAATATTAGTGTATTAACAAGAAATAATTATAATGCTTTTCAAATCATATTTACATAATTTGCAATATAGTTTAGTAATACTCCTTATTCTATTTTTTACTTTTTGTACAGAAGAAAAGACAGAACATGCACAAGTTCTTCATGATAAAATGTCTATTAAGTACGCCAAACACTTTGGATTTATTAAGAAAAATAATGAATCATTGATATTTGTAAGTCAGAATTTTAAAGATACTTTATTTTATCATTTATCAAAACCTTGCACCCGTATTATTACCTTAGGAACCATACCTGCTTATCAATTAACACGATTATACGAAAGTGATAAAATTGTTGGAATAGACGATATTAAGTATTACAATAATAATGCAATTATTAAACAATTCAATACAGGTAAATTATTAGAGGTTTGCCCTAATATGCAATGGAATTATGAACGGATTATCGCTTGTAAGCCAAGTATAATTATTGCATACGACCAAACAAATGATAATGCAAAATTACAACAGGTATTATCCCGAAACAATATTGAATTTATTTTATATTACGATTATTTAGAAAATCATCCATTAGCACGTGCCGAGTGGATTAAATTTTTAGGAGCATTACAACATAAAGACTCTTTGGCAACTGCCATTTTTGATAGTATTGAAACACAATACACCACTCTAAAAAACAAAGTACAAACATCTAAAAAGCCTACTGTTTACTCTGAATACCTATACGGAGATGTTTGGTATGTTGCAGGCAAAGACTCTTATATTTCTCAATTAGTAAAAGATGCCGGAGGAAAATATATTTTTGATTTCTTAGATTATGAATCATCTCAACCACAATCATTAGAATTTGTTCTAAAATATGCACAAACCGCAGATTATTGGATTAACCTTGGAGTCTTTAATTCTTTGCAACAAATAGAAAATCAAAACTCAAAATATACTTTATTTAAAGCATTTCAAAATAAAAAGGTATATAATAATAACAAGCAATTAAATCGCTATCAGTATAATAATTATTACGAATCCGGAATTTGCAATCCTAATTTACTATTGTTGGATATGATAAAAATTTTACATCCTGATATTATCAATGATACATTACAATATTATTCGTTATTAAAATGATAAAGTGGCTGTTGCATCATACTTGGATATTATTGTTTTTACTGGCATTATTTGGGCTTGCTGATGTATGCATTGGAGAAATTAACATCTTTCATGATAAAGATATTACAGACGTTGTGCTACAATTACGATTACCTAAAACTTTAACTGCGGTTGCAGCAGGTGGCACCATTGCTATTTGCGGGCTATTATTGCAAATTCTTTTTAGGAATCCATTAGCCGGACCTTATGTGCTTGGTATTAGCAGCTCTGCGTCATTATTTGTATCCATTGGAATACTATCCGGTATTACTTCTAATATTATATTTCTTAATCATCTGAGTTTAACGGGATTTGCCATTGTTGGCGCATGGCTTGGAATTTTAATTATCTTTCTAATATTAAAAATCACTCAACAAATTGGAATGGTATTATTAATTGGATTTATGCTGGCACAATTCTATTCAGCATTTCAAAGCATATTAGATTACTGGAGTGATGCGCACGCTCTAAAAATGTTGGTCGTTTGGAATATGGCTTCTATTCAAAACACTTCATTGTATCAATCAGTTACTTTGCTAATTTTATCTATTATTGCTTTTGGGTTAGCTTTGTTTTTTACGAAGCCGCTTACAGCTTATCTTATGGGCGATGAAGATGCAAGATTACTTGGTATTGACATTCACAAAACAAGAAATATCTTAATATTTATAGTCTCTATTTTAACAGGAATTACTACCGCATACTGTGGACCAATTGCACTTATTGGAATGTGTATTCCTATACTTGTAAGAATATCTTCTCATCAAGCAAATATTACTTTATGGATAAAAAACACATTTTTATTCGGTGCCTTATCATTATTGCTAACAGATGTTATTAATAGCATGTTTTTTGCAGGAAGTGTTCCTGTGAATATTTTAATTTCTTTATGGGGGATTCCTCTAATCGTTTGGGTATTAGTTAAGCAAACAAAAATTTTTATTTAGAATTTTATTTCAACACCAAATAAAAGTACTTTTAAAATTTCAATATCTTCTTTTGATATACGTGTTCCTCTTAAATCTAAATACTCTAAGTTTTTCAGTTCACTAATGCTGTCTGGAAGTTTAGTAATTTTTGTGTTTTGAAAGGAAAGCACGCGGAGTTTCTTTAAATGATAAATATTCCATGGAACATTCTTCAATGGCGAATTTTCTATCGCCAGCACTTCAAGATTTTCAGCAGCATTCAAATTATCAGGCAAATACCACGTATTGGCGTTATTAAGCACAAGTGTTCTTAATGAGGAAATTTTAAATAACGATTTTGGACAGCTATCTGCTACAATATTTTCAAATACTATTTCATTTAATTTTTTATTGTATTTAAGCAGTTTAGTAATTTTCAATGTATCACCGTTTCCATAAACCTTTATTACTTTTAGGTATTGGCATGCTACCAGCGAGTTAGGGAGTGTATCAATTTTACTATTACCTATTTCTATATATTGCAAATTCGGGAAAGATGCAAATGAACATGGCCAAGATTTTATATTATTATTTAAAGATGATAAAAAAACCAGTTGATGTAAATTACAAAAACTTTCCGGCAAGCCATTTAAGTTATTAGAGTTCAGTTGCAGGTTCATTAGGTTTTCTAACTTCCCAATTTTTTCCAATCCCTTTGTTTCAAATGGCTGATAGCTTAAATCTAATTTGAATACTGCTTTTGGAGCTTTAAGGGCAGCTTTATAATCTTTGAATATTTCAGAGTTAAATGGTCCGTAAATATCAAATGCTGATTGTGCAAAAACTTTTAAGCCGATAAAAAATATATAGAATAATATATAGCGCATTTAAATACTTTCAGCAATTAGTGTTGTGGATGTTGCAGACTTCACTATTACATTTGCATAATCTCCGACTTTAAAGTGTTTCTTTGGGAACACAACTACTGTGTTTTGAGAATTCCTTCCCATCCACATTTCATCAGATTTTTTTGAAGTTCCTTCTATCAATACTTCTTGTTCTCTTCCTACTTGTTGTTGTACTCTATATGCACTATGCTGTTGCTGGAGTGTTATAATTTCGTTTAATCTTCGTTTTTTTATATCTTCAGGAACATCATCTTTATATTTTCTTTCTGCTAATGTTTTAGGGCGTTCGCTATACATAAACATATAGGCAAAATCATACTTTACTTGATTCATTATATCTAATGTTTGCAAATGCTCATCTTCTGTTTCGCCACAAAATCCCGCAATAATATCAGTAGAAACAGCACAATCCGGCATATAGTGTTTTATTGCCGCAATTCTTTCTAAATACCATTCACGAGTATATCCTCTATTCATTCTTTCCAACATGCTATTGCTTCCGCTTTGAATAGGCAGATGAATATATTTACAAATATTTTGGTGGCTTGCCATTACTTTCAATACATCATCGGTCATATCTTTTGGGTGAGATGTAGAAAAACGAACACGAAGATTTGGGCTTGTTTCTGATATAAGAGCTAATAATTTGTCAAATGTATAAATATCTTTTGTCTGTGTTGTTTTTTGTAAATCTTTCTTAGCACCATCACCACTCCAAAAATAAGAATCCACATTTTGTCCTAAGAGTGTTACTTCTTTGTAGTTTTGATTAACTAAAGACAGAGCTTCGTCTTTTATAGAAAAAGGATTACGACTCCTCTCGCGCCCCCTGGTAAATGGCACAACGCAAAAGCTACACATATTATCGCAACCACGCATAATGCTGATAAAAGCAGTAACACCATTGCTATTTAATCGTACAGGTGCAATATCTGCATAGGTTTCTTCTTTGCTTAATAAAACATTAACTGCTTTTTTGCCATCTTCTGCCTGTTCAATTAAGTGCGGTAAAGAACGATAAGCATCAGGTCCTGCCACTATATCTACCAATTTTTCTTCATCTAATAATTGTTCTTTCAGCCGCTCTGCCATACAGCCAAGAACTCCTACTACCGAATTATTTTTACTTTTTAATTGCTTTAATTCTTTTAATCTATGACGAATTTTTTGTTCGGCATTATCCCGTACAGAACATGTATTTAGCAAAATCAAATCAGCATTATCAGCTTTATTACTTGGTTTCATACCTTGTTCAGCAAGAATAGCAGAAACAATTTCGCTATCCGAAACATTCATTTGACAGCCATAACTTTCAATATAAAATGTTTTATTTTTTTCGCTCATAATTTAATTTTTAGTTCAACTGCGCGTTATCATCTAACTCTGTTACTCTACGGTTACGCTTTTTGCAAGATTTCTTGGCTGATCAACATTACAACCCCTCATTACCGCAATATGATATGCCATCAATTGTAGCGGAACAGAAGATACAAGTGGAACAAGTGCCTCGTCGGTTTCCGGAATTTCTATTACATGATCTGCAAACTGCTTAATATATTTATCTCCTGATGTTACAATGGCAACAATTTTGCCTTTTCTTGATTTCACCTCCTGAATATTACTCAATACTTTTTCATAATTAGGTCCCTTAGTTGCTAAAAACACTACAGGCATATTTTCATCAATAAGAGCAATAGGACCATGCTTCATTTCTGCTGCAGGATAACCCTCTGCATGAATATATGATATTTCTTTCAGCTTAAGCGCTCCTTCCAAAGCAATAGGAAACCCAAAGCCTCTACCCAAATATAAAAAGTTTTTAGCACTCTTATATATTTCAGAAACCTTTTTAATAAAATTATCTTCTTCTAATACGTGCTCAATTTTTCCGGGAATAGCTTCTAATTCATAAAGTAATGTGCGGAATCTATTAATTGGTAAGCTGTTTTTTAATTGTGCAATATGCAAAGCCATTAGTGTAAGCACTGTTACCTGTGCAGTAAATGCTTTTGTAGAAGCCACACCAATTTCCGGACCGGCATGCGTGTAAGAGCCTGCTTGTGTAGCACGGGCAATAGATGACCCTACAACATTACATATCCCTAATACAATTGCTCCTTTTTGTTTTGCCATTTCTATAGCCGCTAATGTATCTGCTGTTTCACCACTTTGTGAAATTGCAAGCACCACATCATTAGGATAGATAATGGGGTTTCTATATCTAAATTCAGAAGCGTATTCCACTTCTACAGGAATACGAGTAAATTCTTCCAGCAAGTATTCACCTACCAATCCTGCATGATAAGAGGTTCCGCATGCCACAATAATAATACGGTTTGTTTTTTTTAACTGATCTTCATAATCTTTAATGCCACCTAAAAACACTTTGCCTTCGTGAGAATTAATTCTTCCTCGCATACTGTCTTTAATAGATTTTGGTTGCTCAAAAATCTCTTTTAACATAAAATGCTCATAGCCGCCTTTTTCTATTGCTTCCAGTTCTATCGTTAATTCTTCTATATATGGTGTTATTTCTTTTCTATCTTTTAAGTTAATAATTTTTAAGTCTTCTCCTCTTTTGATAACAGCAACCGTTTCATCTTCAAGGTAAACAACATTTTTTGTGTACTCTATAATTGGAGAAGCATCAGAAGCAACTACATACTCATCTTTCCCAATACCAATAACCATAGGGCTACTTTTTTTTGCTACTATTAATGTATCGGGATTTGCTTTATCCATTAACACAATAGCATAAGCGCCAATCACTTGATTAAGTGCTGCAATTACGGCATTTTCTAAAGACAATTTATCGTGTTGCTGAATATCTTCTATCAGATGCACAAGGACTTCCGTGTCTGTTTCTGATAAAAATTTGTGTCCGCGTTTCTTTAAGCCCTCTTTTAATGAAGAATAATTTTCAATAATGCCATTATGAATAAGTGCCAATTGTTTATTTTGAGAGATGTGTGGATGAGCATTAACATCATTGGGTTCTCCGTGTGTAGCCCAGCGTGTATGTGCAATACCAATATGTCCCGAAAGATTTTTACCTTGACAAAATGCGTCTAACTCAGATACTTTCCCTTTCTTTTTATAGATATTAAGCGAATGCTGATCATCAATCAGAGCAACACCTGCGCTGTCGTACCCCCTGTATTCTAAGCGATACAATCCTTTAATTAAAAGATGGTAGGCATCTTTTTTTCCTACATATCCTACAATACCACACATAAGTTTATTTTAATAAATTGCCGTAAAAATACAAATTATACTCGGATTTTTTTACTCAAAAAATGAGTCTCTATTTATTATACTTATTCATGGTAAATTGCAGCCCGCTAAACATAAATGATATAATGGCATCTGAGCAAATCGGTATTTTTTCCTGAATAATTTTTAACTCATCTGCTGTCCACTTACCAAGAACAAAATCCACTTGTTTTCCCTTCGAAAAATTATTACCGATACCAAATCGCAAACGTGGATAGTCAGATGTTTTAAGGTGCTCTTGAATACTTTTTAATCCATTGTGTCCACCATCACTACCCTTTCCAAATAGTCTAAGTTTTCCTAATTCAAAAGCCAAGTCATCTACAATTACTAAAGTATTGTGTAATTCTGTTTGTGTTTCGTTTATCCAATACTGAACAGCTTTTCCACTTAGGTTCATATATGTAGTAGGCTTAATGATATGTATTTGTTTACCTTTATATTTTCCTGCCGCAACAAAAGCTAATCGATTTAGCACAAACTGAAATCCTAATTTATCAGCTAAATAATCTGCAATGTCAAATCCTATGTTGTGCCGAGTGTGTGCATACTCATCACCAATATTACCTAATCCTATAATTAAAAATTTTGACATGTTTATTTTCTGCAAATTTAATGAAATGTTGATGACTTTGCATAAAACCTTTTTTATTGGCAGCCTATTTCTACAGGATTACAAGCGGTAAAAACGAATAAAAGCTCAGTAATTTTATTATTTTTATACACTACTTATTTTTTCAAATAATCAAAAAAAAAAAATCCCGAAATAATTCGGGATTTTTTTTTGAATTACTTAAGGCATTATGCCTTTACAGCATCTGTCTTAATACTCTTTTTTTCAAAGTCCACTACTATTGGTGTAGAAATACACAATGAGGAGTATGTACCAATAATACGTCCTATTAATAATGCAAATATAAATCCTCTGATGCTTTCACCTCCCCAAATAAATATTACAACAAGCACAAAGAATACGGTTAATGAAGTTAAAATAGTACGACTTAATGTACTGTTCAGAGCATAATTAATTAAGTTTATTCTTTCTTGTCCTTGCATGTCTGTTTTACCGGTTTCAGTTAGTTTCTCTCTGATACGGTCAAACACCACCACTGTTTCTGTCATGGTATAACCCATTACGGTTAATATAGCTGCAATAAAGTCTTGCCCGATTTCTAGTGAGAACGGCAGTATTTTATCAAAAATAGTATAGCAGGATAGTACTACCAATACATCATGGAATAAAGCGATAACAGATCCCATACCATATTGCCATTTTTTGAATCGTATTACTATGTATATAAACATTACAATACATGAGAATAAAATAGCTCCGTAAGCTCCATAAACAATATCTGTAGCAATGGTTGGACCTACTTTTTGCTGTTGCATAATTTCATACTTCACGCCCATTGTACTTAATCCTTTGTTAAGTGTTTCTTCTGTTTCTTGGTCGGCTGTAGGCGAATTATCATCTACACGATAGGTAGTTGTAATTTTAACCTGATTGGCACTACCAATTGTTTTAACCTCCGGTGCTTCGTGGAATGCCTTGCTGAGTGAGGATTTTATTTCTTCTGTATTAATATCTTTTTCAAAGCGGATAGAATATGTTCTTCCTCCTTTAAAGTCAACACCTAGATTAAACCCACCATTTTTGAAATAGAAAACAATTCCTAACACAATAATAACAGAAGAAAATATATAATATAGTTTCCTTCTTTCTACAAACTTAAAGTGAACATTTTTGAATGCGTTGCGTGTAAAGTTATTGTCAAATGTAACATCTTGTTTTTTCTTTAGCATCCATTCGAATACTAACCTGGATACTAATACGGCAGTAAACAGTGAAGAACCGATACCGATTAATAAGGTAGTGGCAAAGCCTTGTACAGGACCGGAACCAAATGTCATTAATATAATTGCCAAAAGTGCTAAAGTAGCATTAGAGTCAATAATAGAAGACATGGCGTGTTTGTAGCCTTCTTTGATGGCTTGGCTTATTGCTTTGCCTAAAGATAATTCTTCACGCACTCTTTCAAAGATAAGGATATTAGCATCTACCGCTAAACCTATCGTTAATACTATACCTGCAATACCCGGTAATGTAAGCACAGCTCCCAATGAAGTGAGTATCCCCATAATAAAAAACATATTAAGAATAAGTGCTATATCTGCAACAATACCTGCTTTGTTGTAGTATAATACCATAAAAACAAGAATAACAATTAATGCAATAACAAAAGAATATAAACCTGCCTGAATAGCTTCTTGACCTAATGTAGGACCTACAATATTTTCTTCTACAATTCTTGCAGGCGCAGGTAGTTTTCCTGCACTTAATATTGCTACTAGTGCATCTGCTTCTTCCGGTGTAAAGTCTCCTGTAATCTGTGATTGCCCTCCGGATATTTCCGATTGCACACGTGGAGCAGAGAACACTAAGTTATCCATTACTACAGCAATACAACGACCTTGTTTATTGCCTTCCGGTTTATTAGAGCGAGTAAGTAGTTGCCATTTTTTTGCAGCATCACTATTCATTGTCATGCTAATGTATGGGTGCCCGCCACTTCTTTGGTCAAAGTCTTTACGAGCATCAGTAATAATATCTCCATAAAGTGCTGCTTTACCATTCTTATCAGTAATTTTAATAGCGTGTAGTTCAAATGCTTCAATACCCTTGTCTTTATCCATCATCTTTGGTTTAGCACTCCACATAAACTTCAACTTAGATGGAAAGAGACTTCTTACTTTAGGATTGTTAAGCCATGCGTTTACTTTTGCAGTATCATTTTTAAATGCTAACCCTACAACAGAGCCGGGTGCAAAGTAATATTGTTTTCCATCGGAATAAACATTTGGTTTTAACGGTGATATTTGAGAGAATAATGGATATTTTTTTGTAGCATTTTGATAAGCTGTATCTTGTTTAGGTTGTTGCGGTGCTGCAGCCGGTTTAATTGTAGAGTCGCTTTTTTTCTGTGCTGTGTCTTTTTTCTCTTTTTTTCCGGTTGCTATCTTTTCTTCTTTTTTATTTACAACTTTTACGGTATCTACCTTTGCAACAGCAGCCGTGTCAACTTTTGTAGATGTTGTGTCTAATAATTGACGTACTTTATCGTTTGCTTTTTCTAAATACGGAGCGATTTCTGCATTTTCATAAGTTTCCCAAAACTCTAAGTTTGCTGTACCTTGTAATAGCTCTCTTACTCTTGCTTTATCTTTCACGCCCGGTAGTTCTACTAAAATTCTTCCTGTATTTCCTAAAGAGCGGATATTTGGCTGAGTAACACCAAAGCGGTCAATACGAGAACGTAATGTTTTTTCTGCATTACCAATAGACTCGTCCACTCTGGCTCTTAAAAATTTAATTAAGTCATCATTAGAGGCGTTATAGTCAATTTTTCCTTTATTTTCAGGGATTTGGAACAATGGTGCTAATCTGCCTGTCGGATTTATTTTTTGATACTCTTTGTAAAATAAGGTAATAAAATCGTCATTATTAACTTTTCCAAATTTTGCTTGCGCTTCTTGTAATGCCTTGTTAAATGCAGGATCTTGTGAGCCATTGGTTAAAGCACGGATAATGTCCGGAACAGATACTTCTAAGGTTACGTTCATACCACCTTTTAAGTCCAACCCCAAGTTTAATTCTCTGCGTTTAATGTCTTCATAAGTATAGGAAGTAATAAGAATATCGTAAACGGGTGTTTTTTTAATCGAATCTAAATACTTGTCTGTAATATGGGCTTTTACAGAATCTATAAATGAAGCGTACGCCGAAGGGTTGTTATGACTATATTCTTTTGCCAGTTTTTGATATATGGGAGATTGTACCATTTGCTCCGCATACTGCTCCGCTTCTTGCTCTACGTTTCTTGTTTTCCATGTAAATGAAAGATAGAATATACATGCTAATGCCATTAAAACGGAAAAAACTTTAATAAAACCTTTGTTTTGCATACAGTTGTTAAATTTTAAAAATTGGAGGGCAAATATGTATAAAATTTTCTAATTCACTAAAATTAATTTTACCTGTAAAAACTAATGCTCTCTAAGTGTATATTTCATTATGTAACGGATATTTAATTTATTTGCACAAAGTTAATCGCATATTATGAAAAAATACTTATCACTCTTTATTACATTTCTTTTTCTAAACCTATTCGGTCAAAATCAATTTACCTGCTATTATAAAGATTCCGGCAAATCGGCACGAGAGCATTTGGTTGATTTTCAAACCCTGACTTTAAAAGTAAAATTTGATACTTTAACTGCAAAAGTAATTGGGAATGTTATACATCAATTTATAGTAATGAGGGAAGGATTAGATTCCTTAATTTTAGATGCTGTAAAAATTAATATTAATCAGATAAAATTAGATGGGAAGCCTATTAATGATTTTTATTCAGAAAACAACCAACTTATTATTAAGTTTTCTCCATTAACAAGATTAAGCACACATAATATAGAAATTGATTATACCTGTCAACCAAAGAGAGGTTTATACTTTATAGGTTGGAATGATTCCTTACAATACTCAAAAAGGCAAATATGGACACAAGGACAAGGAATTGACAATCGCCAATGGATTCCAATGTTTGATGATATGTCTGATAAAATAACCACAGATATTACAATTACTTTTGACAAAAAATACAAAGTACTTTCCAATGGCGTGTTTTTAGGAGAGAAAAATCTGCCAAATAATTTGAAAGAATGGCACTATAAAATGAATAAACCACATGCACCATATTTGATAATGCTTGGTATCGGTGATTATAAAATTAAACAAGTAAAAAGTAAAAGTGGTGTGAATATTAACCTTTGGTACTACCCCGAAAAAGAATATTGTGTGCCTTATACTTATCGTTATAGTGCAGAAATGATGGATTTCTTAGAAAAAGAAACCGGCATCCCCTATCCTTGGGAAAACTATTCACAAATACCAGTGCAAGAGTATATGTACGGTGCTATGGAAAATACAACAGCAACAGTATTTGGCGATTTTTTTCTGACAGATGAATACTCTATAAACGACAGAGATTACTTAGCTGTAAATGGACATGAATTAGCACACCAATGGTTTGGCGATTGTATTACTGCGCGTTCTACTGCACATGTTTGGCTTCAAGAAAGTTTTGCAACACATTATAATTGGCTGGTAGAAAAAGATTATTTCGGGCAAGATCATTACGACTGGATTAGAAAAAGTGCTACCGATGGCATCTTAAAGGAATCAGAAAAGAATCTCTATCCCATTGTTCATTCAGAGGCAGGCTCTACAAGAATTTATCCAAAAGGAGCTTATGTATTGCACATGATAAAATATATCCTTGGAAAGAAAGAATATGATGCCGGCATTAAAAGATATTTACAAAAACATGCTTATCAAAATGTAGAAACAAAAGATTTGTGGCTGGCATTTTATGAAGAAACAGGTGTAAATTTAG
Source organism: Bacteroidia bacterium (assembly GCA_039811645.1). GTDB lineage: Bacteria > Bacteroidota > Bacteroidia > B-17B0 > Aurantibacillaceae > BPGX01. The sequence continues at coordinate 14,357 of JBDHZB010000006.1, forward strand.
ATTGGTTTTTTGATGAGTGGCTATATAGAGGCGGAGAACCTCACTATACCGTAAGTTTTGATACGTATGAAAAAAACAATCAATCAATAGGAGTATTTAAGGTTTCGCAAACCCAACCATTTAAAGATAATGTCAATCTATTCAAAATGCCCATCGTGTTTGAAATAGATTTTACTGATGGCTCTAAAATAACTAAGCAAGTAATGGTGGAAAATAAAGATCAGATAGTAGAGATTCCTTTTAGTAAAAATAAAAATATTGGTTTTGTGTTGTTTGATCCTAACAGTAACATCTTAAAGAAAGTTTCTTTTACAAAATCACTTGAAATGCTGAAAAATCAAGTTACTTCGGCAAGTAATTTATTAGACAGATACGATGCAGTAATTGCTATGAGAAATATTAAACCAGAAGATAAAAGAAATCTTTTAATAGAACGCTTTAGTAAAGAAACACACCATAGTATTAAATCTGAAATAGTTTTTCAACTTATTAATGATACACTTAATACGGAAAGTTTAAAATTAATTCACAGCGCATTGCAAGATAAAGATACAAGGGTAGTAAATGCCGTAATTAGTAATACAAAAAAAATACCAAGTATCTTAAAAGAAGATTATTACAAGGCTTTACAAACAAAATCATACAATATTATCTCACAAACCATGTGGCTGCTGTTTAGCAATTACCCAACAGAATATCAAAAAATTAATGATGCTGTTAAATCATTTAATCAAACAACCGGAAAGATTGTTGAAATAACCACATTCGCCATTGACTATCTATCAACCAAAAACACAACATCATTAAACAAAATAATTTTGTACGCATCTCCGTCTTTTGAATTTAGAACAAGAATAAATGCATTTAATGCTTTAGTAAGCATAGACTACTACGATACAAAAGTCAAATCCTATTTAGAACAAGCAATAAATAGTGCCAACAATCGTCTTGCTGAGCCTGCCAAAGATGCATTAAAATACTTTGAAAAAAGAAAGTAGTAATAATGAAAAGCATAAAGTTCAAAGAAAACAATCATCTAATACTCTTAGCCGGTATAACAATTGCATTTGTAGTTTTTGCATACATTATTTCTATTGTTAAACATAATCAGTTTTTAAGCAATGGTTGGGACTTAGGAATCTACAATCAATACATGTATAAATTTTCGCACTTTAAAAATCCTATTGGAAGCGTGTATGCAAGATATGGAGAAAAAGGAGTTTTCTTTTTAGGCGACCACATTACCTTGCTTCTGCCATTTGAGAGCCTTTTTAATTGGTTTTTAGGGCAGAATACATTGCTATATTTTCAGATATTTTATATTGTTGTGGGCGCAATTGGTTTATACAAACTTATCTTATTAGAAACAAACTCTAAACCACTAAGTGCGTTGGCATATTTTTTAGTACTTTCTCATTATTCGGCATTCTCTGCATTAGAATTTGATTTTCATACCAATATTAGTGGGGCAATGTTAGTGCCGTGGATATTATATTACAGCCTAAATCATAATTTACGTTTTTTCCTTATTGCTACAATACTTTCTCTCTTATCTAAAGAAGACTCTGCGATTATTTTAATCTTTCTGAGTTTTTTTATGCTACTCTCAAATAGCAATAAAAAATACATTTATGCATCGATATTATTTGGTGTGTCACTATTGTATTTTATTATTTGCTATAATATTATCTTAAAATCTTTTTCTCCTATAGAGTCCGGACAAGTAAGTAATTGGAGGTATGGACATATTTCTAATTCCATGAGTGGATTTTTTTCACAATTAATTAATAATCCGGGGAAATATCTTTCAATGATGTTTGACACACCGGAAAAACAGATAAAATTAAAATACTTTCTTTATACCGGAGGGATATTAGGATTAGCTAACCCAAAATATCTCCTTATGATATTACCTAACTTTATAATAAATAATTTATCTGATACATGGGGAACATGGGGCAATATGTCTCACTATAATATTTTATTTGCTATATGGGTTCCTTATATGACAGTTTCTTTTTTAAGTACAATCAAATATAAATATATTACTGTTTTTTTATCTATCATAAGTATTTATTCAAATATTTACTTTTTAAGAGATAACTATTTTACAGATTGGTCTCGCTTTGATAAGGTATTTCATTCTGAATATTATCATCAAAGGTATAATATCAAAGAAATTAAAGAAATGCTAAATCTTATACCATATAACGCTTCTGTGAGTGCATCTAATCATCTTGTTCCACATTTAGCATTCCGAGATAAGTGTTATTACTTTCCTGAAGTTTATAACGCTGAATATATTGCAATAATTGAAAGTGATTGTAATGATAGATTTTATTATTATCCAAATTCTTCAACTTGTTATTATGAAATCAATAAGTATAAAACAAACTCAAATTATAAAATTGTTTATAATAAAAATGCTGTTTTATTACTAAAGCGAAAAGAATAATATGTTATTAAACTTGCCTTATTTTGATAACAATGCTACTACAAAGCCTTACACAGAAGTAAATGACCTGATAAACTTATATTCCGAAAAGTATTATGCAAATGTATCCTCAAAAAACCATCCATTAGGATGGGCTTCTAACGCAGCTTATAAAAATTTAATAGAAAGTATTGCCAAAATATTAAATACTTCTGTTCAGAATATAATTATCACTTCTGGTGCAACAGAGGCTATTAGCTTAATTATTAAAGGACTGTATTTTCAGAACAAATCAGAGAAAAATCATATTATATCGTGTGTTACAGAACACAGTGCTATTTTAGAAACATTAAGCTACCTTAAAAAGTTTCATAATGCAAACATTACGCTCTTAAATGTAGATAAATTTGGCAAGATTAATTTAGATGAATTGAAAGAAATAATTACCGATAAAACATTATTAGTAACCTTAATGGCTGTAAACAACGAAACAGGAGTAATGCATCCTATTAAAGAAATCTATTCAATTACGCAACAATATCGCGTGCTGTTCTTTACCGATTCTACACAATATATTGGCAAATTACACCTACAGAATATTTATGCAGATATTTTTTGTGGCAGCGCACATAAGTTTCACGGACCAAAGGGAATTGGATTTGCTGTTATAAAAAATATTGGAACAAAGGTTATTTTACATCCGCTCATTCATGGAGGGAATCAACAAGCATATCGCTCAGGAACCATTCCCTTACCACTTGTTGCAGGAATGTATGAAGCTCTGAGAATTTCTATGAAAGATATTGAAATCAATCAAAGAAATATTCAATCTATCAGAAATTATTTTGAAACACAACTGACTAGTTCATTTGATTGTATAATTAACTCAGCACCATCAGAAAGGATTTTTAATACCTCAAGTATTACATTTCATCAAAAATATTACAACACATTAATTAATCTATCTAAACGATATTGCTTTTCTCAAGGTTCTGCATGCTCTGACGGTAACGGGAAGCCATCTCATGTACTAACATCTATGGGCTTTAGTAAAGAGGAAATTAAAAATACGTTCCGATTTTCTTTCAGCCAATTTAATACCCTTACAGAAATAGATCAGTTCATTATCGACTTAAAAAAAAACTATGAGCAAGAAAATCATTGATTTACGTAGTGATACCGTAACTAAGCCATCTAAAGAAATGCTGGAAATGATGATGCACGCACAAGTTGGTGATGATGTATTTAATGAAGATCCTACTATTAATCAATTAGAAGCAATGGCTGCCGATATGTTTAACAAAGAAGCTGCGCTCTTTTGCACTAGCGGAACCATGTCTAATCAAATAGCTCTAAAACTACATACTCAACCCGGCGATGAAGTTATTTGCGATATTCATTCTCATATTTATCACTATGAAACAGGGGGAATGGCAGTGCATTCGGGTATTCAACCAAAGTTAATTAATACTCCTAATGGAATTCTAACTCCAAATCTTTTAAAAGATACTATTAATCCTTATGCCGATTGGCTTACGCAAACCTCTCTTATTTCTATTGAAAACACCGTTAACAGAGCGGGCGGAACTTATTATACCCTACAGCAACTACAAAACATCTATAGTTTTGCACAAAATAATAATTTAAAAACACATATAGATGGTGCACGAATTTTTAATGCAATTACAGAAACAAATTACACACCAAAAGAGATTGGAAAATGTTGCAATACAATTTCTGTATGTCTATCAAAAGGATTGGGAGCACCTGTTGGCTCTTTATTGATTGGTTCTAAAGAAGAAATAAAAAAAGCAAGAAGAATAAGAAAGCAAATGGGTGGAGGCATGCGTCAAGCGGGGATATTAGCTGCTGCCGGCATCTTTGCACTTAAATATAATATTAAAAAATTAAAAGAAGACCATCAAAAAGCCAAAATGCTTTTCGATACAATTAAGTCTTTACCTTATGTCAAAGAATGCAAACCTGTTTACACAAATATTATTATTTTTACATTAAATGATAATATCAATCCACATGATTTTGAAGCCGCTCTACTAGAACAAAATATTAGAATTTCAGCTTTTGGAAAACGCACACTAAGAATGGTAACACATCTTGATATATCACACGATGATATTATTTACACAACGGATATACTAAAAAACATAAACCCTTAGTTGTTCATATTTTTATACTTAACTTTGCCAAAAACAAATTCTATGCGCCATTTTATTTCTTTAAGTTTAGTATTCTTTTCACTCACAATATTTGCTCAGAAAAAAAATATTAATGCCGCGTGGCGTGCTTTCACCGACTATCAAAGCACATTAAATGATAAGCCGGAGCTAAAATACCTGCTAAAAGCAAAGGAAAGTATTGACTTAGCTTACCAAAGTCCCGACACAAAAGAGGATTCTCGTACGCTGACTTATCAATCGCAAATTTATTATGAGCTATACAAATTCTATGATAAAAATCCTGACCCAACAATACCATCTATTCAATTTTTGAATACAGCGAATCAAAGTTTTCAAACTCTGAAAGAAAAACACCCTAAGGTTGCCGCTACCCCGGAACTTAATAATCTTGGCATTTTTCTTTTAAACTCTACCAATGAGCAAGCTATTAAATCTTTTAATAGTAAATCTTATAAAGATGCAACAGATTTATTTTTACAACATTATAATTTACAAAATGCGTTGTTCTCTAATAAACCTGATACTTCCGGTCTCTTTAATGCTTTTGTATGTGCTTACAAAGCTAATATCCCTGAAAAAGTAGAATCTATAAGCACTATGCTTATTCAAAATAATTTCGCCAATATTAAAACCTATCAGTTACTTTATAGTTATTATCAGCACAACAAAGACACTATGAATCAACTTAAAACACTTGTTACTGCCAGAAAAAAATACCCTGATGATATGAACTTGCTTAATTTAGAAACTGATTATTTTATATCTACAAAAAATTATCCAAAAGCAATTTCTAACTTAGAGCAAATCATACAAAAAGACTCTACCAATGCCATGTTACTTATGACTCTTGGAAATCTATATGATAATCTTGCGAATCAACGTATGAATACCAAGCAATATAATGACAGCACCGAAAAATTATTTAATAAAACAGAATTGTATTATATGAGAGCTATCAATCATAAAAACAAACTTGATAATGAAAATGCGTTTACCTTATTGTATAGTGTAGGGGCTTATTATACCAACTACGGTCTTTTTTATTACAACAGAAAAATGACTGAATTAAAAATTACAGAGATGTCTCAAAAACAAAAACCGGTTGAGGAAAAACGTAAAGAATACAACCAAAAAGCATTACCTTATCTTAAAGAAGCAGAGGCAATTAAGCCGGATGATAACACTATTATTACAGCTTTATACAGGGTATATGCTTTAATTGGAGATACAAAAAATGCTGATATTTATAAAAACAAGATGCTGAAAAAGTAATTTTCTATTATTTTTTTTCTAAATAAAAAAAAGCATCAGAAAATCTGATGCTTTTTTTATTATCATTTAATTGTCTAAGAGTTTATTCTACCACAATAACAAGATATTTTGAAGCTCCCCAAAAATCATCAGCATTTAAGATATCTATTTTTTCCACCTTCTTTTTATCTCCAACAATTTTATATGAATTAGATGGATGCGTGGTTAATATCTTTGCAGACTTTGCATTAATAGGAATAGAAGCTATCTTTGTAATATCTACTTTTGTAAAATAATCTTTATTAAAATCATCTTTTAGTTTTGTTGATTTACCCATACCAATAAAGCCACCTTCTTTTGTAATAACACCTTTTTCTTTTAATTCTTTTGCAGTACCAATAGCATAGTAAGCCGTAAATAATTTATCGGTTTTTACTTGATTTTCCTGTTCTAGTTCCTGATAATTAGTTTGTATATTAGAAAGTTCTATATTTAAGGATTCTACTTTATCTTTCAGTCCTTCTATTTCTTTATCTTTTTCATCTATCATGGCTTGTAAGTTAGCCACCATCTTCTCTAAACTTTCTATTTTAATATTGGCATTTTTCAATTTTTTACTCAATGCATTAACCTTCATTTTATTTTTCGCTATTAAATCATAAATTGATTGAATATCTTCCTTAATAACATCTGCTTTATTTTTCACATCTCCGCCCTGCGTATTACCGGTAACAATCTTTTCCTTTTCTTTAATTTGATTTAAATTATCTTGAATTTCATTAAACGAATTAATAAACTCTTGTAATGCGGCTTCTTTCTCACTTAATTTAGAGTTTAGTGTTGAATTAACCCCCGATAAGCTGTCGGCTAACGGATTTTTTTCCTTTTCTTCTTTATTAGAATTACATGATGCGAACGCAATTGCGATGCCAAGGACAATGATGATTTTTTTCATAATTTATTATTTGATTTATGGAATTAGAATATTGTCTATATAAACATTAGAGTCGTAAGTGCCTTTTAAACCATAATGTTTGAAGGCAATTCTGAATGTACCTGTATAGGAAGGAGGTAAAATCGATGTAAGATTAACAGTGCCTGCCGTTTGTAATCCCGTTGTATTGCCTGCCGGAATAGTAAAGCCCGGAATGGTTGTCCATGTAGCAGTAGCCGGCGACCCACTTGTATAATTAGTTGATATCATTACCGATAATAAATTAGGATGTCCGGTTTTATAATATTTTATCCCTAAATTAAATGAAAGATTTTGTGTTGCCCCTGTTGCTTGAAGTAATGGGGAGATTAACCATAAGGTATCTGCCGTGCCTGCGGTTGCTCCAAATAAAGTTGCTCTTGCTGTGGTATTGCCTGTATAAGCACTATTGTCTGCTGTCCAGTAGGTGGTAGTGTTATTACTGTTTGTATTTACCCAACCAATTAAATTAATATTAGCGCTTGGCGTTGCCGTGCTAAAGGCTTCATTTAATGTAGATGATGGTGTTGCGCCGCAATTAGCTCCTGCCATTTGCACCTCGTTGTAATTACGAATATATATTTGGTATGTGCCACTATATTTTCCAACAATAGCAATTATAGACCCATTGCCGGATGGTGTTTTTTGACTGGCAAAATTAGCATACCCACTGGTTCTTACTAATATCTGATTGTTGCTGCAATCTCTTATTGTCCAATTAGAAGAATTTTGATTGACATAATCGGCAAAGTATTGATTTCTGTTAGCCGGCAAAAATTCTACATTATTAAATTTAATAAGCTGTCCTAAATAATTATCGTTTATTTGAGATATATTTAATGTGATTGGTTGTGGGTTTAATCCTGATTTTTGTTTTACAACCATTTTGTTAACATCAATAGAGTCTAATTGCAATACTCCTTGGTATTGCATTAATGTAGAGCCATTTAAATTAATACGTAAAGAATCTCCGACATATAAGCCTCCAGACGCCATTAGTTTAAGATGGATGGCTCCTGTGGCATCACGCACATAACTTTCTTTATAAAAATTACCGGAGGTTTCATCTGCAATAACAGTACAATATAAATTAACATCGGTTGTAAAAGTAATATTGGTGCCGGTGTACATGGTTTTTAATTGTGCAACCGTTATCTGATTGGTATTTGGTATATCATGATAAGGCGGAGCATCATATTTTTTCTTACACGCAAATATTACTATTAACAACAAAAAACTTATAGTTAAACCTACAAATACTTTCTTCATAAAGAATTTTTCTGCAAATATAGGAGAAAAAATAAAGTTTCGTGCCATTTTATTACAAAATTTAATAATAAGATAATTTCGTTTATTTGCACCATTAAAATATAGTAAAATGGGAGAAAAAAATGTTGCTGATTATTATGATTCATTTACTGATTATCAACTAAAGAAGAAGATAACTATACGGCACAGAACTATTTTTAACAATTTAATTAATATTGGATTAAAAAGAAATTCTCAAGTACTGGAAATTGGTTGTGGCATTGGTACATTTACAAGTCTTATGGCTCGATATATTAAAAAAGGTCATATCACAGCAGTAGATATTAGTCCGAAAAGTATAGAAATTGCAAAAAAGGATTTATGTAAAAGTTATCCAAACATTTATTTTATTGTTTCTGATATGAGTGATTTTTCTTCCGAAAAAAAATTTGACTTTATTGTACTGCCTGATGTATTGGAACATATTCCGATAGAACAACATTTTAATATTTTTAAAATATTACGAGCACATTCACATAATAGTACTAAAATTCTTATTAATATCCCCTCTCCTTTTTACTTAAGATGGGTGCATAAACACAAACCGGAACTTCTTCAAATTATTGACCAACCAATAGATTCAGATATACTATTCAAAAATATTTATGACAACGACTTTCATATAAAATCATTAAATACATATAGCCTACATGTACAAGAAGGAGATTACCAATGCATTATAGCACAAGCACAAAAAGGAAAAGCATTTGAAAATATTACATACAACTCGTTTATTACAAATGTTATTAAAGGAATTTTATGTAAGATTAAAACTTATTTCATTTTATTAACACGATGAAAAATAAAATACTTTGGATATATACTAAAAAATCTTCTTTTGTAGAAAAAGACATACAATTACTTTCAGATGTTTATGACGTAGATGAATTTTCTTTTAACAATACAACGGGTATAAAATTACTACTGTCTGCTGTTAAGCAATTTTTATACTTACTAATAAAAAATAAAAAATATAAATCTTACGTATGCCAATTTGGAGGGTATCAGTCTATTTTACCTGCTATTTTTGGTAAAGTATTTCGTATTCCCTTTTTAATTATTACAGGAGGAACCGATTGTGTTTCATTTCCGGCACTTAATTATGGTAATTTTCGTAAACAACCCCTCAAGTCCATTACATCACTATCATATCAATTGTGTTCACATATTTCTCCCGTTGACGAATCTCTAATATTTCAAAATTACACTTATGACACACAATTTACCAATCAAGGCATAAAATATTTTCTCCCTAATTTAAAAACACCATTAACAGTTATTTATAACGGCTATAGTAAAGAAAAATGGCATGCTATATCTGAAAAAAAAATATATTCCTTTATCACTGTTTCAGCCGGCTACAATCAAATAAATATTTATCGTAAAGGCATTGATTTAATTTATGAGGTCGCGGAATATTTTCCGGAGTGTACCTTCACTATCATTGGTATCCCTAATGATTTTAATTTATTTCCTAAAAAGGATAATATTATAACTATTCCTTTTACAGCCAATAACGAACTTATAACATACTATAGCAAATCTGAATTTTACTTGCAATTATCTATTATTGAAGGGTTTCCAAATGCCTTGTGTGAAGCCATGCTGTGTGAATGTATTCCTATTGTTTCCAATGTTGCAGCAATGCCAAAAATTATTACAAACTCGGGGTTTATCCTTGCAAAAAGAGATGTTACTCTATTAAAAAATACTATTCAACAAGCCATACAATGTGATAAGTCGGTATTGTCAAAATTAGCCCGTAAAAGAATTGCAGATAATTATACCGAAGAAATCAGAAAAAACAAACTAACCGAACTTATTAATACTATGATTCAAGAAAAGAATTAATGATTACACAATATTTTCACATTTCACACGTTATTATTTTAAAATAATTTCTCACTTTTGCACCATTAATGAAAATACTAAAAGTTATAATACTATCTTTATTAATAGTTTTTGCTAATAATATTTTTGCGCAAGAATTTAGTTGCCAAGTAAGCGTTAATACACAACAAGTACAAGGAACGCAAGAAAAACAAATATTTGATCAAATGCAAAAAGCATTAACTGAATTCATTAATAATAACAAATGGACAAAAGACAACTTCCAACCTATTGAAAAAATAGAATGTTCTATCTTTATTAATATTACTCAAAAAAATGATATTGGTGATTATAACGCTACTGTTCAGGTACAAAGCCGCAGACCTATTTACAAAAGCTCCTATTTTTCCCCTACCCTAAATATTATGGATGAAAACTTCCATATTTTGTATCAACAATTTACACAATTACAATTTAATCTAAATAACTTTGAAACCAACCTGACGTCCGTTATTGCCTTTTATATCAATGTTATTTTGGCGTTAGATTACGATTCTTTTTCTTTATATGGCGGAACAGATTACTGGCAACGTGCGCAACTTATTGCATCTAACGCACAAAGTTTTGGAGAAAAAGGATGGTCTCCCAGCGAAGCCGGACAAAAAAACAGATACTGGTATGTAGATAATCAATTACAACCATCATTTCAGGGCATCAGAGAATTTATATATCGTTATCATAGACAAGGGTTGGACATGATGTTTGAAAAAGCCGATGAAGGGCGGGCAAATATTCTAAAAGCAATGGATTTACTAATTAAAGTATATCAAGCACGACCGGCTTCTTTTAATATGGAAGTTTTAATGAATACAAAACGAGATGAGATTATTAACATCTTTATGCAAGGTACACCTGAAGAAAAACAAAAAGTATTGGAAATAATGAACACAATAGATCCTGCAAATGCCAGTAAATATCAAAAAATTAATGGTGGATAATGCCTGTAATACTTAAAACATATTCCCCCGAAACAATTGTGAAATTTACCGCCTATGTTTATAATGACACAACGGCATTTAATTGGTTAGTTCTAAATAATTACAAAGAATTACTTGCAGTACTAGATGCTATCAGAGATGATAAAAATGCTTTTCGGTTTTTAATAACACACAAGCATTATCATTTAGCTGCCTTTGTAAACGCCGTGTGGGAAGACGATAAAGCATTTGAATTTTTATTCAAAACTAAACAAGCCGACTGGGCTGCATGCGCTAAAATAATAGACGGCGACAACAAAGCCGAAGAAATTTTACTAAAACTTAATAAAAAGCATTTTATAGACTTAGCATACGCCATTCAATCCCGCATTCGTGAAGATGGCGATAGATTTGTTTCTCCTGTTTATGCTTTTCGAAATCTATTTAACTTTAAAAAGCACTTAAAAAGTTAGTTCATTATGCGCATTATTGATACTATTGCTCATCCTTCTATGTCCATTCAAATTTTTATGTGGAATGATAAATATATTGTCAAGTTTGAAGCAGGAAGATATATGGAACAAATTTATAAATTCCCTTGCATAGATATTCCTTCTATAGATTACTTAAAGCAAATTATTAATCATAAATTTATCGAAAAAGTACAAGATAGGTTTAATGATATGCATCAACAATTAAGAGATATCAATTTTGGAAGAATTGAAGATTAAATGAAAAAAGTTTTAATTATTACTTATTATTGGCCACCATGCGGCGGTTCCGGCGTTCAGAGGTGGTTAAAGTTCACAAAATATCTTGCTAAAAAAAATTATTACTGCATTATATACACACCTTCTAATCCGGAAAGCCCGGTTATTGATAATTCACTACTAAAAGATATTCCTCAAAATAATTACGAAGTTATAAAAACAGAAATATTTGAACCTTATAAATTATACAGATTTTTTACTAATAAAAATAAAAGTGAAAAAATCACAACATCTTTCCTTTCTGAAAATAGTGATAATAAAAAATTAAGTTTAAAAGAAAAAATAAGCAGATGGATAAGAGGCAATTTTTTTATTCCGGACGCTCGTATGTTCTGGATAAAGCCATCTGTCAAATATTTATCTGATTATCTGAAAAAAAACAAAATAGACATCATTATTACAACGGGTCCTCCACACTCTATGCATCTAATAGGACTTGGTATTAAAAAGAAACATCCAAATATCAAGTGGATAGCCGACTTCAGAGACCCTTGGACAAATATTGACTTTATTAATGACTTACACCTAACCACATTTGCATTAAAAAAACATGCTCAATTAGAAAAAGAAGTTGTATGTACAGCAGATAAAATTGTGACCGTTAGCTATACGCTTACAAACGAGCTACAAGCATTGTGTCCACATAACAATAATAATTTTCACACAATTACAAATGGATTTGATAATGATGATTTTGAGCTCATTGCTCATTCACAAAAAAAACAAACCAATCAATTTATTATTACTTATGCAGGCTTGTTACCGCCCAATAGAAATCCATTCATTTTATGGAAAGCTTTAGCCGAACTATCTGAAAAAAAATTATTAAACAAAGAAATTAAAATTCAATTAATAGGAAAATCCGATGTTTCTGTTTGGAATACAATCAAAGATAACAACATTGCTCATTTAGTTGAAAAAATCGATTATTTACCCCATTCGGAAGTCATTAAAAAGCAAGCAGATGCTGATGCACTTTTACTGCTAATTAACCGAGCTCCAAATAGTAAAGGCATTTTAACCGGTAAGCTTTTTGAATATCTTGCATCAAACAAGCCAATAATAGCTATTGGTCCAACCGATGGAGATGCAGCTAAAATAATTAAGGAATCTAATGCCGGATTTATTATAGATTATGATGATATTGAAAGTATGAAGCAAACGCTTCTAACCATCATTAATACACCAACCGTTACAAATAATTCTGCTATTCAAAAATTTAGCAGAGAAGCTTTAACAAACGATCTGATAAAGCTAATAGAATCGTAAAGACTTATTTTTTAATTTGATTTGCAAGTTCTACTACTTTGTGTACAAATATCTCCCAAGAAAACTGTTTTTTAAACTCCTGAATATTTTGCTCAAACACACACAAATCATTCGTTAGTAAAAATTTCTGAATTGCTTCTGCAATACTTGTAGAATCTGCATTACAGAGCCATCCTGTTTGATTATTCAAAACAATTTCTTTTAACCCTCCAACATTAGTTGAAATAATTGGCTTATCATAAAAATAACTCACCATACTAACGCCACTATTTGTTGCACTTCTATAAGGCTGCACCACAACATCACAAGCACTGAAATAGATATTAACCTCATCATCAGGAATAAACTTATCTATTAAAACTACTTTATCGTTTAAGTGATGCGTATTGATAAATTCAAGATATTTTTCTTTATCTTCATAAAATTCACCGGCAATAAGAAGTTTAAGATTTTTGTTTTTTATTAAAGGATTATTTAAGGCTTCTAACAACAAATCTAAGCCCTTGTAAGGTCTGATTAATCCAAAGAACAGAAGAATATTTTCATTGGGTAATAAGTTTAAATACTGTCTTGCTTGCTGCTTGTCAATCTTATCAGGATAGTTTTCATACAACGGATGATAGGTAAGTAATTTACTTTGATGTGAAGAAAATTTATTCAAATCATCTAAGACTTTTTGAGACATGGTAATAAAGCCGTTACATGCATTAATAAAGTATTTTGTGAGTATAGTATCTCCTATTCTTTTTTCATGAGGCAAAATATTATCAGTTAGTGCCAAAACTTTAATTGACTTCTTTAATAATCTTGCAATACTCCCAAATGCAGGCGCAAAAAATGGCAACCAATATCGAAAAATAATAATATCAGGGTTCTGCTTATTAATATATTGTGCTGTTTTAATCCAACTAAACGGATTGATTGTATTAATTAAATTAACAATATTTGCATTGGGCTTACTTAAATTTTCTTCATATTGAGAAGTCCCGGGAAACAATACCGATGGGTATTGTAAAGTAAAAGAAACAATCTCTGCATCATAACCTGCATTAGCAAATGCTCTGCATAAATTTTCATTAAATCTTGCAGGACCTCCTCTAAACGGATAAGCCGGACCAACAATAATTATCTTCTTAGACATAGGTGTTGGCACAAATAAAACAATAATAAATCAATTTATTTTATCATTATAGTACTTTCAAACTTAAATGAATTTTTGCACTTTTGGGCAATGAATATTAAAGTTTACTTATATGGCAGACACTAAAACTAAAGAAAGCATTGAATTTAACCGCAATATAGATGTTATGCGATTAGCAGTATCTAATCTTAATCAAATACTTGGTAAAATATATTTGGGAGGCGGAAAAGATAAAATTACCAAACAACACGACCAAGGTAAAATGACTGCGCGTGAACGTATAGATTATCTACTTGACAAAGATATGCCTCGCTTTGAAATAGGTGCATTGGCAGGATTTGAAATGTTTAAAGAACATGGAGGATGCCCGGCAGGTGGCGTGGTTTCTGTAATTGGATATGTAAATGGCAAGCAATGCCTTGTTGTTGCCAATGATGCTACCGTAAAAGCCGGCGCATGGTTCCCTATTACCGGCAAAAAAAACCTTCGTAATCAGGAAATTTCCATGGAAAATAAATTACCAATTATTTACTTGGTAGATAGTGCGGGCGTTTATTTACCCATGCAAGATGAAATATTTCCTGACAAAGAACACTTTGGAAGAATTTTTAGAAACAATGCCGTAATGAGTAGTATGGGCATTCCACAAATCGCAGCCATTATGGGCAGTTGTGTTGCCGGCGGAGCGTACCTGCCAATAATGAGTGATGAAGCAATGATTGTTGATAAAACAGGAACCATATTTTTAGCAGGATCTTATTTAGTAAAAGCTGCTGTTGGAGAGGATATTGATAATGAAACACTTGGCGGAGCCACTACACATTGCGAAGTATCCGGTGTTACCGACTATAAATGCCAAAATGATAAAGATTGCTTAGATAGAATAAAAAAGATTATGAGCAAACTTGGTGATTTTCCAAAAGCAGGATTCAACCGTATTGCACCGGCTCTTCCCAAAAAAGATATTAATGAAATTAATGGTATTATTCCGGATAGCAGAGATAAGCAATATGATATGTGCGAAATTATTGAGAGGCTGGTTGATAACAGCGAACATGAGGAGTATAAAGCATTATACGGCAAATCAATTATTTGTACTTACGCCCGCATTGATGGATGGGCGGTTGGAATTGTTGCCAACCAAAGAAAAGTAGTAAAAAATAAAAAAGGAGAAATGCAATTTGGAGGCGTTATTTATAGTGATAGTGCTGACAAGGCAGCTCATTTTATTATGAACTGCAATCAAAAAAGAATTCCTCTTGTTTTTTTACAAGATGTTACCGGATTTATGGTTGGTTCTCGTAGTGAACACGGCGGTATTATTAAAGATGGTGCAAAAATGGTAAATGCACAAAGCAATTCCATTGTTCCAAAATTTACAGTTATTATTGGAAATAGTTTTGGTGCAGGGAACTATGCCATGTGCGGAAAAGCTTACGATCCACGCTTGATTGTTGCTTGGCCATCTGCACAACTTGCCGTAATGGGAGGAGCACAAGCCGCAAAAACATTACTGCAAATTGAAACCTCTACCCTCAAAGCAAAAGGAGAACCTATTACGCCTGAAAAAGAAAAAGAATTATTCGATAAAATAAAGTCAAGATACGACCATCAAATGTCGCCTTATTATGCAGCAGCAAGACTATGGGTAGATGCCATTATTGACCCGATTGAAACAAGAAAAGTAATAAGTATGGGCATAGAAATGGCTAACCACGCACCTATCGAAAAAAAATTTAATGTAGGAGTTATCAGAACTTGATTTCATGATTTGGCAAAAAATACCCGGTTTAGAAACTACAAAAAGCTATTTGATTGAATTACACAAACACAATCAATTACCTCATGCTATTTTATTATCCGGGAAAGAAGGCAGCGCCGTGCTTCCTATTGCACTTGGCTTTTCTCAATTTCTTTTATGTGATACGCCAAAAGATTTACTGCCTTGCGGCGAATGCAAATCGTGTAAACAAACACAGAATTTATTTTATCCCGGGTTTCAAATTATTTTACCAAAATTTTCTACAGCAAAATCCGATGAAGCAGCAAATCAGTTTTTAAAATTATTCTTTGATTTATTTAAAGAAAATATTTTTATTGGATTTGATGATATATTAAAAGAAACAAAAGACAGAAGCAAACAAGCATTAATTTCTGTGCAAGATATTCACAGAGTAATTGAAAGCACCGCTTTTACTGCAGAGGAAAATAAATATAAAATTATTATTATTTGGATGCCTGAGTTAATGCCACCTGCATCTGCGAATAAATTACTAAAAACATTAGAAGAGCCGCCACCTCAAACACTCTTTATTCTTGTGTCTTATAATCCTGAAAAATTATTACCGACTATTATTTCAAGATTACAACAAATTTCTGTGCCAAACTTTACAGATGAGCAAGTTAGTGCCTATTTAATAAATCACTTCTCTTTACAAAAAGAAAAAGCAGATGATATCGCATTTATTGCGGAAGGCAATATAAATAAAGCAATACAGCTAATAGAAAACATAGATAATTACTACACTCTATTAAATGATTTAAAAGCGTTTATCAGAAATGCCATAAAATTTGATTTTAATGAAATAGAAAAATGGATAAAAAATTATGAGGATATCGGCAGAGAAGGATTAAAACGATTTTTTGAATATAGTTTAGGAATGCTGCATAATGCACTTTTATTTAATTATCAAGTAATAGAAGTTTCAAAAGTAACAGATGGGGAAAAATCATTTATAGAAAAATTATTGCCCTATGTTAGAAAAGACAATATCTCTACGCTGCACGATCTTTTTAATGATGCCTATCATCAGGTAAGCAGGAATGCTAATATGCGTACATTGTTAATAGACTTATTTTTACGTTGTAATGAAATCCTGCCTAAAAAAGTAACAAATGAGTAAACCAAAGGTTGTATATTTCTGTCAAAATTGTGGGGCACAATCACTTAAATGGATTGGCAAATGTCCTTCATGCGGAGAATGGAATACATACGTAGAAGAAGTTGTAACAAAAGACAAAAAGAAAATACCATCTGCAAATATTTCCATTGAAAACTTAAAAGAACTAACTTCAATTCAATCTTTTGAAAAAGAAAGAGTTGTTACTAAAGATGAAGAATTGAACAGAGTGCTAGGTGGAGGCATTGTTCCCGGTTCATTGATTTTATTTGGCGGAGAGCCCGGCATTGGAAAATCCACATTGATGCTGCAAACCGCTTTATTAAATAACTTAAAAATACTCTATGTTTCGGGTGAAGAGAGTGAACAACAAATCCTGCTTCGGGCAAAGCGAATTGGAATGAATAACCCAAAATGCTATGTTCTAAATGAAACGGTTATACAAAATATCTCTCCATATATAGAGCAACTAAAACCAGACTTAATAATTATTGATTCTATACAAACCCTTACTTCTAATATTTTAGAAAGTGCCCCGGGCAGTGTATCGCAAGTACGAGAATGTGCATCTGAATTGATGAAAATAGCTAAACAAAGTAATATTCCTATTTTTATTGTAGGACACATTACTAAAGATGGTTCTCTTGCCGGTCCAAAAGTCTTAGAACACATGGTTGATACCGTATTACAATTTGAAGGAGATCAACATTATTTATATAGAATTTTAAGAACAACCAAAAATAGATTTGGCAGTACAAACGAAATAGGTATTTACGAAATGCTTGGCTCAGGGTTAAGGCAAGTAAACAATCCATCTGAAATACTTATTAACAACAGAACAGAGCCCATTGCCGGTGTTGCTATTGCTACAATTTTAGAGGGGAACAGACCTTTAATGATAGAAACACAAGCATTAGTTACAACAAGTGCTTACGCCACTGCACAACGTTCTGCAACAGGGTTTGATTTAAGAAGACTATCCATGCTACTTGCTGTTCTAGAAAAAAAATACGGATTAAAATTATATCAAAAAGATGTATTTATAAATATTGCCGGTGGATTAAAAGTAGAAGATCCTGCTACTGACCTTGCGTTAGCTGCTGCAATTACTTCAAGCAACTACGATATTGCCATACATCAAAAAACCTGTTTTTGTGCAGAAATTGGATTAACCGGTGAAATAAGGCCTGTGAATAAAATTGAACAGAGAATCTCTGAAGCTGAAAAGTTAGGATTCGATAGAATTTTTATCTCACACAATAATTTAAAATCTGTTTGGGAAAGAAATTTTAATATTAAAATTATAGGCGTTCACAAACTGGAAGAAGTATTTACAAAAATTTTTAACTCTTAATGATTAAGCTGTCATTTATTAAAAATTCATTATTATATACCATTGGTAATGCCCTACCCATGGCTGCAAGTATTATCTTATTGCCTTTCTATGCCAATTATTTAGATGCATCTAACTATGTTTCATTAAGTTTTTATATTGGTATTTCATTACTGTTTCAGATATTTTTTTCTTTTTCCTTTGAACAATATTATGGTGTAATGTATGCCGATATAAAACATGACGGAGCTTTACTTAAAAGAACAAATGGCTCTATGTTTATTTATCTTTTACTACAAGGCGTTGGCATCATACTACTAATGCTCCTATTTGGAAATTTTATTTTTAATATAATCTTTGATAAAAAGATTAACGTTACTTTCTTTCCGTATGGGCTACTATCTATTATTACAGGATTCCTTAATGCCCTATACAGAGTTTCACTTTCTACAATGATATATTATGAACGGGCAAAATTATTTTTCACAGCTAATATTGTCAACTTTCTAACAACAATTATTTTTTCAGTAGGCGGAATCTTATTGTTTTTCAATTCATTAAATGGTCCTATTTATGGAAGATTATTATCCGGGTTTATGATTGTTGCCTTTAATTATCTAGTTGTAAAAAATGATATTAATTGGAAATTTACTCTTATACACGGGAAAGAGTTTGTAAAGAAAAGCTGGCCTCTGTTTACATACGCTGTTTTGATTTGGATAACAGGGAATGCTGACAGATATTTTCTGAAAAATTTTATTAATATTGATGACTTAGCGGGATATGATTTATTGATGAAGTGCTTTATAGGTATAGAATTTTTACAAAATGGATTATCTATGGCTATTATTTCCAAAATCTTTAACTATTGGAATAAAGAGAAATCTATTAAAGCTGATGTTATTGCTAACCGTTATTTTAATACATTTATTACGGGAAATATTATTGTTGCTGTATTATTTTGTTTAGTTATTCCGCCATTTATTAAACTTATAATAAAAGATTCTATTTATCATTCCTCTTTTCAATTTATAGAATTAATTGCAGCGGGCTATGTTTTAAGAGCTATTAGTTATCCATATTATTTTGCTATTCTTTTCTCCAAGCAAACAAAAAAACTATTATATATATATAGCATTACTACTATTGTTCAAATTATTGCATCTTACTTTTTTATTAAATATTTCCATTTAATTGGTGCAATATATGTAGGTATTTTTATAAAAATACTAATCGTTCTGTTGTCGCATTTGTTTAGTAAAGATATTTTTCATCTCAATAATGTAAATAAATGGAAATGGTATGGCATTCCAATATTTTATCTTTTAATTACTTCTATAAGTTTTTTTGTATTTCCTGCTAATCTAATTTTAATACTTGTACACAGCGTATTAATTATACTTTTAATACTTTTCGTTTATAAAAACGAATTGGCTTCATTACCAAAACTTACTCAAAAAGAGGAATAATTTAGTCTTTTTCTTTCTTTAATGAAAAGGTGCGCGAAATACAGAAACTGAATTTAATCTGTGCTTTTGCCCATGAATCGGTTGTAGTTGCTAAAAAATTATTTTCAACAATAGCTGAATTATTTGCAAAAAATAAAGTAAACACGTGCCCACCGGTTTCTATTTCAAAACCAAGTGATAATGGATTAAATAAATTTGGGTTATTATGATAATATGGATGAAAGTTGTAAAAATAATCAGCAATAAAACACAATCTGTTTGTTATCTTTATTCTACCACCTGCACCCAAAATAAAATAGTCGTTCCCGTCATAGGCATTATTATTAGGGTTTTGAGCACTAATAATATAATTACGATGCAACCATGTTGGTAATACTTCTAAAGATAACCATGACGTAAGTTTACTGGCAACAATTAGTTGTGTTAAATAGTTAAACCGATGTGCTTCATTAGTTGGGAAATTTTTAAAAGCGCCGGTATATAGCCGAGACACACTCATGGTAGTATAGCCGACACTTTCAAACAATGCGACACTAACGGGTGTTTTAAAATCAGTGGTTTGCTTCAAAAATCTCCACTTACCTGATAAATCTACTAACTCATTAAATCTACTTCTGCCTAACCCTATTGTTATATCGTTAGTAATACCATATTCTAAAGACATTCTGATATCTGTAGGGTTATCCAAACCAAAAGCAGTATGCGCTATTTGATTGGTTGTTAAACTTGAATTGGCAATATTTCCAAAACGATGTAAAATTCTATATTCCAAATGATTTTTCTTTACAGTTTCTGTGGTTTGTACATTTCCCATTCTATATGTCTTCCATGTAGCAAAAACATATTGTTTTTCTTTTTTATTATCTACAATATTTAATAAATCTTCTTGAGTATAAAACTTGGAAGCAGTAAGCAATATTATTAGTAAAAATATTTTTTTCATAAATCTATTTTTTTACATAAGGTATAAGAGTGCTATTAAAAGTTACTTTAACCTCTTCAGCAATTTTTTCAACTACAAGTGTTGGTATTTTTATATTATAATCAGCCGGTTTCATTAAAAAAACAGAATAAAAATGCAACTCATTTCCAACTTTCTTAATTGTTCCCTCTATTTTTACATCTTTTATTACACCATGTAGTTCCATTTTTCCAACAATTATGGCTTTAGTCTCTTTATTGTCTTCAAAGATTGTATTTTCTTCTAGCTTACCCTTAAATATGCAATAAGGATATTTATCAGACTCAATATAATTTTCATTAAAATGTTCTTTTAATAAATCATTTTTAAACATAAAAGATTGCATAGAAATTCTAATTTGAAAATCTCCTGTACCATTATTAAATACAGGCGTCGCCGTACTGTTTATTCCTTCTATTTTTTCAAGTGGCGCATCTGAAAAAAAAGTAATCGTTGTGCTTTTATCTTTTCCAATGAAAATACCCTGTGAGTAACTCTTATTAAGAATAAATACAGAAAAAAATAACAAACCAAATCTTATCATAAAATTACTTTTAAAGCATTACTGAGGCATATCTTTCCTTACCCATTGTTGGATTTTTGCAATATCACAATTAGACAATTTAATATCCGGAGGCATAGCAAAGTATCCCGGTAATGATTGTAGTGCACCGATTAATCTTCCTGATTGTGCGCAATTTTTTGCTGCAGAATATGAATCTAACATCCATCCACCGCCTGCTCGTGAGGTATTGTGGCAGCCGATACAGTTGTTATCAAAAATAGCTTTAATACTATTGGTGTATGTAATATTAGAAAGAGAATCACACGGCAATGTGTTGAAGCAAGAAGAATTCATTGCCCCAAACGCAATCCACGATCTAATATATTTTTTATCTAATTTAGTAAGTGCCATATAACCCTTAGGCGGCATTGAATTGTCATTAATCTTATTATACAGCTCGCTGCTACTTGGGTATTTAGGGGTTACTTTTTCCATTACGGCATTGTATGACGTTACATCATAATGGCCTGCCCTATCTATCGAGTTATGACAACCAGGCATCGCACATCTACTAATTAAAATAGGCTGTATTGTTTCTTGATAACACACATTTGGAATATATTCATCTTTTCTACAATTTAAAAGTAGTAAAATAATTAGCATACTGCTAAAAACCACAAGTTGCTTCTTTGTCATATTGCAACAAAATTACACATTATTTATTCTTTGAAAAGATACCTATAATAAAAATCTTTACTTAATTGTATTAATCTACATACAACACCTCTCCTTTTAGGTAATCTCCTTCCGGAAAATATGGTAAAACAGGATGGTCTATAGGCAGATACATGTGGTCTATTAGTTTTATGTCTCTCTTTACTTCAAATGCAGCAGATTGGGTGGTACTATGAAATAATTGTTTATCAATAACACCGGAACAAGAAAACGTAAACAACAATCCTCCCTTTTTAATTTTATTCATAGCCATAATGTTTAATCGCTTATATGCCTGAACAGCAGAATGTTTGTGATGCATGCTTTTGGCAAATGCCGGAGGATCTAATACGATAATATCATAAAAATTATCTTTACTGTTTTTCAGGAAATCAAAAATATCTGAAACATGTGCCTGATGTCTTTCTGAATATTGATTTAGCTTAACGTTTTGATTGCACCACTCTATTGCTTTGGCAGAAATATCTACAGAATCCACATGTTTAGCGGCACCGGCTAATGCATAAACCGAAAACCCACCGGAATACGAAAAAGTATTCAGAATGGTTTTATTACTACAATATGTTTTTAATTTATTTCTATTGTTTTTTTGGTCTAAGAAGAACCCGGTCTTTTGTCCTTCCTTCCAATTAACATAGAAACTCAGTCCATTTTCTTGAATTATTGTATCGTGTGTATCAGATGTATCATTTGCCCATTCACTTTTATCATAAAATGATTGATATTTATCTTGCAGCGCATATTGCACCGCAGACTCTATCTCAAATCTATGATGATGAATAAATTCTGTATGTGCCTGCATTACACAATGCCCATTATAGTTATCAATTATCAAGCCCGGCAAGCCATCTGCCTCTGCAAACACCAAGCGATAGGAATTAGTATCTGTATTAAAACAATTCATGGCTTTTCTATAATTGTATGCTTTGCCAATTTTATAATTCCAAAACTCTTGGTTAATCTCTACTTCTTTAAATTCAAGGATTTTTACAGTAATGCTACTATCTTGATAATATCCTGTGGCAAGAATATTTCCTTTAGCATTGCACACATACACAAGTTTGTTATGTAAATCAGCATTTAAGTTTTTTATAGCTCCTGAAAAAATCCAAGGATGCTTTCTAAGTAAAGCCTGATCTTTTCCTTCTTTTAAATAAACTTTAGGATACATTAGTATTATCAATTTTTGATTCTATCTGAATTCTATTTAGGTTATAAAAAAATCCTGATGTATCTTTCATTAAATCATCATATCTACCGTGTTGAACGATGTTTCCTTTTTGTAGTACAAATATATTATCAACATTACGGATAGTTGATAAACGATGTGCAATAATAATTGATGTTCTGTTTTGCATTAATGTTTCAAGCGCTTCTTGAACTTGCTTTTCGCTTTCTGCATCTAAGTTACTGGTCGCTTCATCTAATATCAAAATAGCGGGGTTTCTAAGAATGGCTCGAGCAATAGCGATTCTTTGTCTTTGTCCGCCGGAAAGCTGAATTCCTCTATCTCCCACTACTGTATCAAATTGTTGCGGAAAGTTCATAATAAACTCGTACGCATTGGCTTTTTTGGCGGCATTAGTAATTTCTTCTTTTGTTGCTTCTATATTCCCGTATTTGATATTATCATAAATACTACCTCCAAAAAGCAAAACATCTTGTGGTACAATTGCAATATGTTTTCTGTAATCAGACAACTGATACTCTGTGTAATTTTTTCCATCAACTATAATTTCTCCGATTAGTGGTTCATAAAATCTAAGAATTAGTTGTGCTGTTGTACTCTTTCCGCTGCCACTGCTACCGACCAATGCTATTTTTTGTCCAGCTTTAATTTGTAAATTGATACTGTTTAATACTTGAAAATTCTTTCTAATAGGATATGAGAATGAAACATTTTTAAATTCAATATCTCCTTTTATAGTAGTGTTTATTGGCAAGCATTGTTCTCTTTCTAAAGATATATTTTCTAATGGGTGGTTCATTAATTGCAACAATCTGTCATTTGCTCCCAATGCTCTTTGAATAGATGCTATTTGTTCCGGCAAGCCGCCAAGCGAGCCTGCTACGAAAATAGATAACATCATAAATTTTCCAAATTCTTCCGCAGTAATAATACCTTCATTTTTTAATAACAACATTTTTAATAAAATAAAAAATACCGTACCAAATATAAAGGAAATAATAAATGCAAAAAATGTACCGCGTAAAATACCATATTTAATCCCTTTAGTTTTAACCTCATTAGTTTTTTTATTATATCTATCTACTTCGTGCCACTCATTAGTAAAAGACTTCACATTCAAAATACCGGTAAAAGCTTCTCCAACAATTACATTACTTTCCGCAATTAAATCTTGGAATTGTTTTGAAAAGCCCCTTATTTTTTTCCCAAATACAATGGTAATTGCAATGAGCACAGGAACCATAAGGATAAACCACTTTGCTACTTCCCATGATGTATAATAAAATAATAAAACTATTCCTCCTACGCCTATGATTGTTTGTCTGATAAATTCTGCAATATTAATTGTAAATGCATCTGAAATAACATTGATATCTGTTGCTATTCGGCTGCTTAATTCTGCAACTTGATTGTTATAAAAAAAATCCATTGGCATTCGTATCAATTTACTAAATGAATCTTTACGTAACCTTTGCAGAATACTTTCTGTTACCTGTGCAAAAAAATAAACTCTAAAGAATGAAAATACTCCTTGAGAAACAAGTACTATCAGCAAAAGTTTTCCAATTTGGTAAAGACTATCTTTTATTTGTTCTGCCGATAAATTTGTGGTACCAAAGAAACTTATCATTTTTCCGGATACAAGCGGAAATATCAGCCCAACAGTTGCTGTTCCAAGTAAAAATATCATACCTGCAACAAATTTCCATTTTTCTTTACCTAAATATCCAAAAAGATAAAAAGATTTTTTTATGTTACTCCACGAAAGTTCTGCCTTTTGGATATCATCTTTATTATTGTGCTTAACCCTAGTTGCAGAAGGCATAGTTATTTTTTATAATCCTTAAAAAAGGCTTGCGCTTTGGCATTAGTTGGTTCAATTTCTTTTACAATCAGAAAATATTCAGATGCTTTTTCTTTATTTTTCTTTGAGGCATAATAGTATCCTAAATACTCACATGATTCTATTACATTAGATTTTTTTGCTGCTGTATTACGTTCTTCCGGCTTTACTAATGATAAGTATTTTTCATAGTATGGAAATGCCAACCACTTTTCGTTTTTTGGATCTAAATTAGCTTTTGTTCTGCCCTTCCATACGTATCCTACATCAAAATTTGGAAGTTTATTAATAAGCATACCAAAAGCAGTATCTGCCTTATCAAAGTGTTTAGAAAGATAATAAGCGCGTCCCATTTCAAAGTAATCTTGAGAGGTTAAAGAAGAAAATCGGGTTTTGTCAAAGTAGGTAGCTGCTTTATCGTATTGTTTATTTTTAAGTGCCGTTTTAGCAATTTCTTTGTATAAATCATTCGCTATAGAGGTATCTAGCTTAATTGCTTTATCTAATTCTATTAATCCTAAAGAATCTTTTCCTGTTTTCATTAAGAGTAATCCTCTGTATTTATAGTCAGATGCAAGATATTTGAAATTCTGTCCTGTTTTATCAAAAAAACTATTTATGGCAGTCAATCCTTTTGTATATGCATCTTTATCTGTTTTATCACCTAATTCATAATAAGAATATCCTAATATTCTATCTACATAAAAACTTTTAAATCCTTTAGATGTTAGGGTTTCCATCTCTTTAATTGCATCTGCATACTTTCCATTATCAAATAAAAAAGAGGCATAGCGATAACGTGCTTCATTGCTATTGTTCAGTTCCAGATATTTTTGATACGACTCAATTGCTTTAACGTCCATATTTGCTCTATGATAAAGCTCTGCCAATTCACGATAAGCGGGTGCAAAATTTGGATCTACTTCTATTGCTTTTTTATAATTATCTAAAGCCAATTGGTAGTTTCTTGCTCGTCCGTATAATTTTCCGATTCTTAATATTCCCTTTGCAGACTTTGAATCTAACTTAATGGCTTCATTATAATTTTTAATTGCAGGAGAGCCATCTGCAGGATTTTTTTCAAGCATTGCATCACCAAGTAAAATATAATTGTTAGCATTTTTAGGTTCTAACTTAATTGCCTTATTTAATAAATCTATGGCTTCCTCTAAACTTTTTTCGGGAGCATTAATATATACTTCTGCTATTTTTCTGTTTACTTCAGCATTTTTATTAAGTACAATAGATTGTGCTTTAAAAAACATTGCTTTTGCATCAGCGGATTTTCCTGCATACCAAAGATATTTTCCTGCACCAACATAATTTAAAGGATATGTTGGATTTTTATCAATACCTTTTTGATAATAATAATTAGCGCTATCAGGAATATTTTTTAAGAAATAGTTTTCTCCAATATAAAAATACACATCGCCTTTATCAGGAGATTGACTTAGTAATTTTAAATAATCAGAGGTTGCTGCATCTAACTGTTCATTCTCTGTTTTTTTTATAGCCTCGGCTAATGTTTGAGCTATTGATGAGTATGTAAATGCAAAAAAAAGCAATACACCAAAAATCTTACTGAATTGCATAGATTTATTTTTATTTCTGAGTGCTAATATCGTTCCAAAAAAGATACTAATCAAATCAGATTTGTTAATAAATAAAAAATTATTTAGACTGAATTTCCGCTACAGCATCTCTTAGAGCTGACAAAAACTTATCAAAATCTTCGGGGTACAAGAAAATTTTATGTTTCTCAAACTTAAAATTACCCATATCATCCATCATTTTCTTCTTTTCAGTAATAGTGATATAGGGCTGATTAGTAGTTTTTGTTTCTTTAATGTCTATGTAATAAGTTCTTTTTCCTGCTTTCACAACTCTTACATTTGCATTGTTGTCTTGTTCAAAATTGTTTGATTCTTGAAAATTCATAATAAGTGTTCTTTTTGGGCAATTTTAAGCATTTTATTTTTAATAGATGAATAATTTTTTGATGTTAAAATACTTGTCCTTACTTTCGTTGCGAAATTTAGTAAATTATGTCAAAAAAAACAGTTCTTATTACAGGGAGTACAAGCGGAATAGGTTTAGGAATAGCAAAAGAGTTTGCAAAAACAAAACAATATAATATTGTATTTAATGGTTTAGAAAGTAATGGGAAAGACATTGCAGCACAAGTAGGAAAAGAGTTTGCTACAGAAACCCTTTTTCATGGTGCAAATCTTATGAATCCTATTGAGATAAAAGACATGATAAATACCGCATTTGAAAAGTTCGGCAGAATTGATGTGCTTATTAATAATGCGGGTATTCAACACGTGGCTGCTATTGAAGATTTCCCTGATGAAAAATGGCAAGCTATTATCAATATTAATCTTTCTTCTGCTTTTTATTTAACCAAGTCTGTTTGGAAAAAAATGAAAGAAAATAAATTTGGAAGAATTATCAATATAGCATCGGCGCATGGGCTAGTTGCTTCTGAATTTAAATCGGCTTATGTTGCAGCCAAGCATGGCCTTGTAGGGTTTACAAAAACAATTGCATTAGAAGGCGCACCATTTAATATTACAGCAAATGCTATTTGCCCCGGATATGTAAAAACACCCTTAGTAGAAAAACAAATTGATGACCAAGCAAAAGCACATGGTATTTCAAAAGAAGAAGTAATAAGCAAGGTAATGTTGTATAAACAAGCTGTAAAAGAATTTATTACAGTAGAACTACTTGGTCAAATGGCATTATTTTTAGCAACTGAACAAGCAGGAACTATTACCGGAACTGCACTGCCTATTGATGGTGGATGGAATGCCCAATAAACAATCTAATAAATTTAAGTCGCTGATATTATTTCAAAACATAAGAGAGTCATTAACCCTGCTGGATAGCAAGCATCGTAAAAAATTCTATCTATCAATTTTGTTAGGGGTGTTTAATAGTTTTATTGATGTTTTTATTTTATCATTGATATTTCCTGTTGTTTTTATTATTAGCAACACCACTATTATCCACACAAATAGTATTTTAAGATGGGGATATCAGCTTTTTTCTTTTTCTAACGACTCGAATTTCATTTTATTTCTTCTTGGAATTTTAGTTGTATTATTTCTTTTTAGATTAATTTCTACATTAGTTATACAAATAATACAGATAAATATTTATTATGGTATCGCAGATTATTTTATGGAGCTAATGTCTAAAGCATTTCTAAGAAAAGAATACATTGATATTAAGAGCGAAACCATTGGAGAGTTGGATAAACAGATTCGCCAATTACCCATGCAGTTTGCTAATTTTATCTTAATGTCTTTTGGGCTTATTTTTTCAGAATTGGTAGTTCTGACAATAATTCTAACAGGCATTATTATTTTTAAATTTCAATTATTTCTCATACTAACTGTTACTGTACTGCCAATTATTTTGCTATACTATTTTTCTGTAAAAAACACTGTTTATCGCCTTGGCAATGAAATTAGTCGTCTATCGGGTGTTACATTTAACCATACTCGAGAAATGATACAAGGATTTTTAGATATAAAAATTTATCAAAAAGAGAACTTTTTTATTTATAAAATTTTAGGAGCAACAAAAAAAATGTATCAATTAAGCAAGAAAGTTTTGCTACTGCAACAATCAGCACCAAAGGTATTAGAATGGGGAGCTTTATTATCGTTATTTGTAATTTATTGGTATGCTACAACTAAAGGCGGCAACAACTCTGAAATAATCTTAATACTCAGTATTTATATTGCTTCTGCATATCGCATTCTTCCTTCGGTTAATAAGATAAATGCATCTATGTTGCTTATCAAACAATATGAGTTTATTATTGATATTTTTAGAGAGAATAGTCAATTAATTCAAAAAACCAATTTAACCACAAATCAGAATATAGAACACATAGATTTTAATCATAAAATTGAAATTCACTCCATCTGCTATGGTTATTCTAAGAACAGTGAATACCAAGATGTATTACAAGATATTTCATTTAATATTAATAAAGGTGAAATTATTGGCATTATGGGTAGGTCAGGAGCAGGCAAAACAACGCTAATTTATATCTTATCCGGAATTATTACTCCAAAAAGCGGTAGTATTTTGATTGATAATAAAAATTTGAATACTAACAATGCCTTATCTTGGTACAAACACTTGTCATTTGTTAATCAGGATATTTTTTTAACTAATCAATCGTTTGCAGAGAATATTGCACTTGGAGAACCTATTGAAAAAATTGATGTAGAAAGAGTTAATAAAAGTCTTAAAGATGTTGATTTATACGAAGAAGTGTATTTAAGACCAAAGAATATATTTGAACCTATTGGAGAAAGTGGGGCGTTTTTATCCGGAGGACAGAAACAGCGATTAGCCATTGCCCGTGCGCTCTACAAAAAAGCATCTGTTATTATTATGGACGAAGCAACCAGTGCTTTAGACGAGCATACACAAAAAAATATCATTGGTACTTTACATAAAATTGTAGAAGAGCATAGCATAACTCTTATACTAATTGCACATAGAATAAGTACACTTTCATATTGTAATAAAATTATTCGTCTTGAAAAAGGTAAAATAAAAGACAGTATTACTTATCAGGATTTATTAAAAGAATGATAGTGTATTACTTTACTTCATATAGGTAAACATTCCAATACAGTCCCTTAAATTGGTGGACAAAAGACAATTGTGTATTTCTATCACTTATCTTTCTTAATGAAAACAAAAACTTACCACCGTTTTCTTTAATAATATTGTAATTCAAATTTAATTCTTTTACCTCTCCATTATCTAAAGTGTCTGATGTGAAAAAGTAAGTTTTATTATTAACCGTGTGACGATTATTAATCATCTTTTCAAATAGTTCTCTGTTTTTTTGAGGATAATACACATTGTATCCATCTAAAGTATAGAAGCCATGATAAAATAAAATCATAGGAGAAAATGTGGGATAATCCGGATGATTAACCAATGTTAAAGTGCGGTACTGATTCTTTTTCAAGTTATAATTTTGAAAAATAAATGCATCTATGGTATTAAATAGTTTGTTATCAAAATACTCTTTGTATGTAGGGTGTGTTTTTTTTAAGTTGTTTGATAAAGTAGATTCTAACCCGAAAGGCATATCATAAGAATAAGTAGTGCCGGTTGTGAACAGTAAGTATAATATAAAAAACGAGAGATACATATATAAAAATATAATAACTCTTCGGTTTACAAATGCTTTATAAATACTAAAAACACAGATAAATAAAATAACCAACCATAATGAAGAATTAAGCACATAAACCCTAAGCGTAACTCCTGATAATAACTTTTGGAAAGACGGGGCAAATCCTAAGATAGAAATAAATACGTATTTAAAGTAATTGGCATATGCTAATATAAAGGTAACAAAAAACAACAATATCAGGGCAAATAAATATTTCTTATTACCAACAATGTAATTGACAATCAAGGAAAAAATAAAAATAAAAATTGCAAAGGGAAATAACTTAATTGGCGTATCCATATATGATTTAAGATAAATATCATATAAATAAATAGTTTTCTTAATAACCATAAATAAGCCCATGTGAGCATTTTTATAAGCATCATTCACTCTATGAGAAACAAAGTGATCTATTAAAATACTTTTAAACAATCTATACTCCACAAGTATATTTATTACTAAAAACAATGCTATAGCTAAGTAATAAACCCATGGCGTTTTCCTTGATTTATAATTTAAAATTAAACCCATTACAATTAAACCCATTATTAAAAACGAATTACAGAAAATAAATGATGAATAAAAAGAATGAACTATCATATAAGCCCAATTACTCCAATGATAGTTTTTTTTATAAATATTTAAAAACACAGTTAATAACATAGGAATGCCGGCTATACTTAATCCGCCTAATGGCCAGTGAGGAAGCAATGCAAAATACAATGCAAGTAAGTCAATTAAAAAATGATTTTCAAATTTTTCTAAATTAAATAGTTTAATTAAATGATTCTTAATTAACAATCTACTGCCTATATAAGCGACAAAATGTAATAAGATTAAATTAATAGAATATGCCCAAAATGGATTAAACACTTTATATAACCATGTTGAAATAACAAATTCAGACGGAAACCCTACCCTTGTTATGCCATTCATTAAATTAGGTATGAGTGTGTTATTAGCTGCAAACAAAAAATCGCTGTTTGCAATATAATTATGCATGGGCATATACTCTATTCCATCATAAATACAGAAAAAAACATTTTCGCCCAATAAAAATATTGGAGAAATATAAAGCAATAGTATAAAGAAACTAATATATAGATGGTATTTATCTAAATACTTTATCATTTTGTAGTATTAAATTGCAAATATAGGTTATTTAATGGGGTTAAGTCTATATGCTCTTGTTTATATTTTTGAGCGTATTATTTTTTCGGTTTCTGACAAAGCTGCTTGTAGTCCGCTTTTATCGGAACCTCCTGCTTGTGCAAAGTTTGCCTGCCCACCGCCACCGCCTTTAATATATTTAGCTCCCTCACGAATAAGTTGTGAGGCATTGATTTTATCGGTTAATGTTTGATTAACTATTAAAGATAAATAGCACTTTTCTTGATTAGTATTACCTATTAGCCCTATAAAATTACTTACTTCATTGTTTAATTCAAACAATATATTTTTTATTTCGTCAGGGCTTTCAAAATTAACCTGTGTAACTAATAAGCTTACGCCATTTACAGATGTAATTTTTTGTTTCAGTTCTTTCTTTATTAATTGTCCTTGTTCTTTTTGTATGCTTTGAAGATGTTTTTTTAATTCCTTATTTTCTTCTATCATCTGTTCTACTTTTTGCTCTATGCCTTTTTGTGCTTTAAGTAAATCACCTATATGTTTGATGCTTTGATATTTCTGATTAAGAAAATTAAAAGCGGGCATTCCCGTATAAGCCTCTATTCTTCTAATACCGGAAGAAATAGCTTCCTCTGAAATAATTTTAAACACACCTATACTACCTGTGCTTTTTACATGTGTACCACCACATAGCTCTATAGAATATTGTGCATCAAACACCACTACTCTTACAACATCTTCGTATTTTTCACCAAACAGTGCCATGGCGCCTTTTTTCTTGGCTTGCTCTATAGGTAAAAGTTCTATATCCGATGCAATATTTTCCTGAATTTTTGTATTAACAATCTTTTCTACTTCCTGAATTTGTTCTTCAGTCATTTTGGTAAAATGAGAAAAATCAAATCTGAGATATTCGCTATTTACCAAACTTCCTCTTTGTTCTACATGTGTGCCCAATACTTTTCTTAATGCAGCATGCAATAAGTGGGTAGCGGAATGGTTAGCGGCAGAACGCAATCTTTTATCAATATCAATTTGTGCAATTAACTTTTGATTAATTTCTTTTGGTAATTGTTCGGCGTAATGAATAATAGTTCCTGTTTCCTTTTTTGTATCAATAATATTTATTTTTTCGTCTTTAAAGATTAAATGTCCTGTATCACCTATCTGCCCACCTCCTTCCGGGTAAAAGGGTGTTTCCATCAAAACAATCTGATATAATGTTTTATTTTTTTGTTTAACCTGGCGATATTTTAAAACCTGCGTTTCTGTTTGTATTTTATCATATCCCATAAATTTACCATCGCCTTCTTTTAGATTTATCCAATCATCTGTTTCTATGGCAGTGGCTGCTTTTGACCGTGTTTTTTGTTCTTCTAAGCATTTATGAAATTCAGTTTCATTTATCGATAAATTATTTTCTCGTGCAATCAGTGCAGTTAAATCAAACGGGAAACCATACGTATCGTATAATTCAAAAGCAATTTTTCCATCTATTATGGTTTGCTTTTCTTGCTTCATTTTTTCAATAATCACTTCGATTCTTCTAAGTCCGTTTTCAAGTGTTCTTAAAAAAGCTGTTTCTTCTTCTTTAATAATATTTGTAATTAATCCTTGTTGTTGTTTTAACTC
The DNA here is from genome assembly GCA_039811645.1 of Bacteroidia bacterium. Taxonomy (GTDB): domain Bacteria; phylum Bacteroidota; class Bacteroidia; order B-17B0; family Aurantibacillaceae; genus BPGX01. The sequence goes on from JBDHZB010000006.1 coordinate 47,421, forward strand.
AGGAAACGCATCTCCCATGTTAGCAACAAGCGTAGGAATCACTTTATATAATAAAGGATTTTTTTGATTTAGGAATTGAAAAGCATAACGCACTGCTCTTCTTAAAATTCTTCTGATAACATAGCCCGCACCTGTATTAGAGGGCAACTGTCCATCAGCAATGGCAAAAGAGATGGCGCGAATATGGTCGGCAATTACACGAATGGCAACATTGATGGTTTTTTGTTTAACATCATTTTCTTTTGAAAAATCATACTTAAACTTTGTAATGGTTTCTATTTCATGAATAAGCGGAGTAAATACATCTGTATCGTAAGTGCTTGTTTTTCCTTGAATAACCATACACAATCGTTCAAAGCCCATGCCGGTATCCACATGATTCTTGGCAAGTGGCACTAAACTACCGTTGGCTTTTCTTTCATATTGCATAAATACCAAGTTCCATATTTCAATAACTTGCGGATGCCCTGTATTTACCAGATGAATACCATCTTGCTTTTTTCTATCTTCGTCAGAACGCATATCGCAATGAATCTCTGTACAAGGTCCACAAGGTCCGGTATCGCCCATCTCCCAAAAATTATCTTTTTTATTTCCTCTTATAATTCGTTTTTCATCTATATAATTTTTCCATATATCGTATGCTTCTTTGTCAAACTCTAAATTTTCTTTTTGGTCGCCCTCAAATACCGTTACATATAATTTATCTTTTGGTATTTTATAAACTTCTGTCAATAGTTCCCAAGCCCAAGCAATAGCTTCTTTTTTGAAATAATCGCCAAAGCTCCAATTACCAAGCATTTCAAATAAGGTATGATGATAGGTATCCATTCCAACATCTTCCAAATCGTTATGTTTTCCGCTTACTCTTAAACATTTTTGAGTATCGGCAACACGGGGATAACGAATAGGTACATTTCCTAAAAACCAGTCTTTAAATGGCGCCATACCACTGTTTATAAACATCAGGGTTGGGTCATTTTTTACAACCATAGGTGCAGACGGAACAATTTCGTGCTGCTTAGACTTGAAAAAATCTAAAAATGCTTTTCTTATTTGATTATTATCCATAGCTCAAAAATGAGTTGGCAAAAGTAACATTTTATTTATGTTTAACGAAATAGAAGATTGATTGAAAATTTTTACTCTACTTATTATATATAATCTAACTCAATTTTTTAAGCAAAGCTTTAAGGTAAAAGCTTATCGACTCCTTAGGAAATATTCCACACTATCAATATTTTGTGGAGATAATGGAAGAATTTCTTGAATACAATATCCATTTGTAATAATGAGTGTAGTATTTTGGATGTTAAGATTAAGCCAATTGAGTAAGTTGTTAATTAGTTATTTCCCATGCTGCATTAGCCAAATAGCATCTATTGTAATCATTGAATCAAGTGATACTTTTCTTTCAATGGCTTTCTTTTCAATTTGTTCCAACCACTTTTTATCTGCTTTAATATAATTTCTTATACTATTTACTTTATCCTGAAGTTCAGACTTATTTAGTATTCCTTTGTATAAATTATAAGTTTTTTCTATAAAACCCCAACCCAGCCCATGTAAATTAGCGTCAGTTGCCATAATAATAATGATATCGTGCTTGGAAATTTCATCTTTTAGATTAAGCTGATTTGTTTCTAATTGCGTAGAAATATCCGTGCCATGTACTTGTTTATTATAAAACCAAAAATGATTACTTGAAAAAGAACGTGTAATAATGCCTCGCCCAAACATGCCCCAATAAAAACTATCGGCGATAACCAATACTGATATTTTTGATTTTCCCGTGTCTGAATCAAATTTGAGGCGAGGGTATGCCATCTTAAAAGTTTTTAACCTGAAAAATATATTCATGCCATCTGCCACATCATAATCAGTTTCTCTTGGATCATCTAAATCAATATCATTCCAATAGAAATTAGGCAAATCAATATTTCGTAGTTTTTCAATGTAGCGGACTATTGAATCGGCTGCAATACACATTCCATAATAGCTCCAATGAATACCATATTGTGGATATAATGGATATTTTGAAGTATGTTTATGTTCTAAAAAGTATTTATTAAAATCAATATATTTTATGTTCAAATCTTTGGTAAGTTTTACGTGCCATTCATAATTTGTAGCATTCTTTCTAATTCTAAACTTTTCAGGTATAAATTCAGGGTAAAATGTTCCTTTTCCGGCAGCAATAACTAATATTATATCTTTGTGAAGTTTGGCTAAAGTATCCTGAATAAACTTTAATCGCTGCATGCGGTGTGTTATACTATCTACACCTATAAAATCATCTCCATAGTACGTTTTGATATAGTTTTCTTCATATAAATAATTTTCTTTACCAACAATTACCCCATTAGCTTTTGCCTTGTTAAACAAGCTGAATGCAATTTGATTATTAATTTTAATAAATAAGCTTCTAAAGCCAAATGTTTCATTCAAGTATTTTTCTTCTTGCTCCTGATAAGTACCCGAAAACCAATCTTTACTATTAATGTATCTTTTTTCCGGCTCTGTTATTGCACCTTTCAAAGGCTCCAACTGAACAATATTAAACTTGGATTGAAAAAAGGGAAGAACTAACAATGCTAACACAATGAGCAGTAAAATACCTTTTATTCTAATTACTTTATTTTCCATAATTAAAATCTAAAATATATAAATGGATTGAACCCAAATGCCGTGATAGAACTTATACAAAGAATTAAAAGGATAACAGATATTGTTAGCATGGCAAAGTGTTTCTTTATAGTGTAATTTATAAAATATAATGAATCTTGGATTTTTTGACCTTTATTGAAATATACAAAAAAAGAAAAAATAATAGCTATAATGAAAAATGTATAAAATTCCGAATCGAACGATGATGAACTATGGAAGTTAAAAGCAAATAATTTTTTTAAAAACGTAAACGCATCTGCTACCTTATCTACCCTAAAAAAAACCCAACCAATTACAACAATAAAAAATGTAATTATGGTGCTTGGTAATTTTCCAATTCTTTCATATACTTTATGTAAAAAGCCTCTTTCTAAAACTAAAAACAAGCCGTGATAGGCTCCCCATATTATAAAACTCCATGAAGCACCATGCCACAAACCAGATACTAAGAATACCAGCCAAAGGTTGAAATACAACCTTCTCTTGGTAGCAACCTTGTTTCCTCCTAAAGGAATATATAAATAATTTTTCATCCATGCGCCGAGTGAAATATGCCAACGCCGCCAAAATTCAGTAATGCTTTTTGAAACATAAGGGTTATTGAAATTTTCGGGAAAATTAAATCCAATCATTTTAGCGATGCCGATTGCCATATCAGAATAGCCGGAGAAATCAAAATAAATTTGAAAGGTATAAGCTAATATACCAATCCAAGCTGTATATGTATCAAGTTCGGAATAGTTCGTAGAAAAAACAGTATCTGCTTGTAACCCCATGTGATTGGCAATAAGAACCTTTTTTGCAAGCCCGATTATAAAACGGTAAAATCCAATTAACCTATTATCAATAGTATCATTCTGTGTTCGGTCGGCAATCTGATCTGCTATGTCATGATAACGGATTATGGGACCTGCAATTAATTTAGGGAACAAAATAATATAAAGTTGATAATCCCAAAAACTATCTAAAGGTTTATGAACCCGTCTATATACATCAACAACGTATGTAATGGTTTCAAAAGTATAAAATGATATTCCTATGGGTAATATAAGTTTTGTCCAATGAATACCTGAAATTCCAAAAATTGATAAAATATCATTTATATTTTCAACAAAAAAATTAGAATATTTGAAATAAAACAATAACCCTAAATTTATTGAAACCGATAACACAAGGATTAAACGGCGTTGTATAGCCGATTGTATTTTAGACATCCATTTAACCAAATGAAAATCAAGAAAAGTAGTAGTAAGGATTACAAAAATAAATTTTGGAGCTCCCCAACTATAAAAGAAAATGCTAAACAATAGTATTACTATATTCTTATATTTCTTATCTGCAAAGTAATAAGTAATTAAGAATAATGGAAAGAAGTACAATAGAAAAATAATACTACTGAAAACCATAACGTTTCAATTTATGTGGCACAAGATAATAAAAAGTGGAAGTCTTTTTTGTTATACCACTCTTTCTTACTGAAGAATGATTTTTTGAAGATTAACATTATTATTTATAGCTCAAAAATGAGTTGGCAAAAGTAACATTTTATTTATGTTTAACGAAATAGAAGATTGGTTAGTTATTGCCCGGAGCGAATTATTTTGTTTTTATTAATAACCATTGCCGAATTATCATGAATATCAAAAGCCCAAACATCTGTATCAAAAATTTTTGGTAAATATCTCTGATACAACTTCATTCTGGCACCTTGTTTGCTTTTAGACTCTGTGTCTTTTTCCATTGCATAGAACTCATACTTGTTTACATTGGGATGGTTAGCAATATAGTGCTTTACAATTTCTACAATAGTATTCATTACTTTATAAATCTCGCCTTTATTAACAATAGGGTATTCATCATTTTGGTATTCGTCATTTTTAACCCCAAATACAATAATTACATGAAAGATATTATCTTTTTTTCGTCCAAAACAAACTTCATATAAAAGTCCTGAATCTGTTTGAAAATTATATTCTCCATAACTATTTAATAATGGATATTTTATGGCATATATCTTTAATTCGTTGTTCATTACAACTAAATCAAGTTATTTTTATAATGCTTTTTTCCCCAGTTCCATGCGCTTAACAGCATTTCTTCTGCAGAATATTTTGGTTTCCAATTAATTTCTTTAAATGCTTTATCGTTGTTGGCAAAAATAGCTTCTACATCTCCAAATCTGCGTGGTGCAAGTTCATAATTTATTTTTTGCCGTGTTACTTTTTCAAAAGTTTTAATAATCTCTAAAACAGTATAACCTTTGCCTGTTCCTAAGTTCAAAACATCATAGTAAGCATTATCTTTTATCATCAGCATTTTTTTGAGCGCCAATACATGCGCATAAGCAATATCAGAAACATGAATATAATCTCGTACACCGGAGCCATCTTTTGTGTTGTAATCATTGCCAAATACTTTAAAAGATGTTGATAGTCCTAATGCATTTTTAATAAGATTAGGGGCAAGTCCTGTAAGGTTCTGCTTTGGCAGCTCTCCAATTAAGCCCGATTGGTGTGCGCCAACAGGATTGAAATATCTTAGCGATAAACAATGCAGCGGTAGGTTTGCAATTTTAACCAAAGATTCTAAAATATTTTCTCCCATCTGTTTTGTGTGTGCATAAGGAGATGATGGAAATGATAGTGGCGTTTCTTCTGTTACGGGAGATATTTTAATATCACCATACACCGAGCATGATGATGAAAAAATAAAATTTTTAATTTTTTGATTGGTTGCAAATTCTGCTATGTTTAATAACGATTGTATGTTATTATGGTAGTACTTAAAAGGCTGCTCTACGCTTTCAGGAACAGATTTAAATGCTGCAAAATGAATAATGCCCGCAATGTTATTTTTATAAGGCTCAAGTGCTGAAAAAAGTTTTTGTTTGTCGCAAATATCAACTTCAATAATAGTAACCTTTTTATTTGTAATACTGTATATATTCTGATAAGTATCTGCATAAGAATTTGAAAGATTATCTATAGATATAACTTCAAAGTTGGTATTTTGTTGAATTTCTATAATAGTGTGGCTGCCAATATATCCTGCGCCTCCGGTAACAATAATATATTTTTGTTCCATTTAATAATCTATTTTACCTGATTTAAAACTTTTGTAGATTCAAATAAATATGCATCTTTTTCAAGTGCTTTTATCCAGCGGTTCTCTCGCCCTATTTTTGTTGTATCGTCATTAAATTTAACCTTGTCTTCATTGGGTGTAGTTACTGTAAAATTATTAAACTTGTGCTTTGCTGCTTCAAATTCTTTATTGGTTTTTCTAATTTTATTCTGATATTCAAAAAATTTATCTTTTTGTAAATTGATTTTTGTATTCATTTTTCTTTGTCTGTATTCATTGGCTTGTTTTTCTACCACTACAAAAGCACTATTGGCTTTAATTGATGCTACCATATTCTTTTTTATTTTTTCATAATCTATGTTATTAAAGGCAACATAGTTTGTTGGTGTAATTTTATCAAATGGCATCGGGTAATCTAAATCTTTTTCGCCAATATCATCTATAAACTGATAGGCATTTGGCAATTTGATATCCGGCTCTACGCCTTTTAATTGCGTAGCATCACCATTTATTCTATAAAATTTTTGCATGGTAATTTTTACGGAACCAACGGGTTTTATTGTATCAAACTGAGGCAACAAATATCCGTCTAAATCTACAAAAGATTGTACCGTTCCTTTTCCATAAGAATTAGTGCCTATAATCACAGCCCTCTTATAATCCTGCAAAGCTGCCGAAACAATTTCAGAAGCGCTGGCACTTCCATAATTTATCATAACTGCCAAAGGTCCACTCCATGTAATATCAGGATTTTTATCTTTATAAACGCTAATGTAATTCATTTTAGAGCGTACTTGTACCACCGGTCCTTCTGCTATAAACAATCCTGCCATATCAATTGCCTCTTGTAAAGAACCGCCGCCATTATCTCTTAAATCTAAAATAATACCTTTAATGTTATATTTTTTAAGTTTCTCAATTTCATTTTTTACATCTTGACTACAATGATGTGCTCCATTGCGAGTAAAGTCTGTATAAAACGCCGGTAAATAAATGTATCCGTATAATTGTTTGTCTTGCTCCACAATAAAGGATTTTGCATAGGTTTCTTCCATTTCAACAATACCGCGAACAATCGGAATCACTTTTGTGCTGCCATCGGGTTTTTTTACGGTTAAGCGTACTTCTGTTCCTTTTGGACCTTTTATCAGTTCTATGGCATCATCTATATCCATATCCGTAACATCTACAGCTTCCTTCTCTCCTTGTGCTACTTTAATAATTTCATCACCTGCTTTTAATTCGCCTTGTTTGTAGCTTGGGCTTCCTACAATTACTTCCATTACCTTAATGATTCCGTCTTTTTGTTGTAATCGCGCTCCTATTCCTTCAAACTGCCCGCTCATTGTTTGGTCAAATTTCTTTTTATCTTTTGGAGGGAAATACTCGGTATGGGGGTCGTAAACATTTGCAATGGTATTGAAATATGCTGCTACTCTTTCTTTATAAGTTATTTTTTTTAGTCTTTTAAACCAATCGTTATTTGATTTTAAAACTTTTTGACGGGCTTTTATTTCAAGTGAGTCAAAAGATGATTTTTTGAACGAAGAATCTTTTTCCATTTTCTTTTTCTCATCTTCCATCATTTCGTCTATTTTAAGCAATACTTGGTACTTCAGCATTTTTTTCCATTCTTCTTTCAGTTCATTAATATTGGCTGAAAACTTTGCCTTTTCCATGTCGCTTTCATAAATATCCTCTTTTGTATAATCAAATGGTTGTGCTAAAAATTCTTTATACCATTCTTCTTTTTCATTAATTCTGGTGTTAAGTATTTTAATGCTTTCATCAAAAAACTTTGTGCTATTTTCTTTTAGTTGGTCATCTAATTGATGTTTGTACATTGATAATTGATCTATATCGCTTTTAATTAGAAATTTCTTACCATAATCCATTCTTTTAACATATAAATTAAAAACTTTTTCAGAAAAAGAATCATCTAATTTTGGCGGATCATAGTGATTTTGATTAATACTGTTAAATACCAATTCCATGATTACTTGATACTTCCCTGATATGTATACAAATGAACTTAGGGCTACAACAAGAATAACTATTGCTGATATAATTGTTATTTTTCTATTTACTTTGACTCTCTCAAATGAATAACGCATTATTTATAATTTGGCTTAAAGATATGTAAAATTCAATGAGCCTTCATTCTGAAATTGCTTAAAAAATGTAAATATTTGACATCAATTAGATAGAAACTTTTAAGTATAGCCAACTTATATTTTGTATTGTTTTGCATCAAGTAACTTGGAATAAGTTATATTTACGACATTAAAAATTTCAAACCGATTGTTATTTAATTCTATTATATTTATTGTATTTCTGATATTTGTATTTACTATTTATTGGGCACTTCCGAGTAAATACAGAAATTATTTTCTTTTACTCTCATCTTTATATTTTTATGCATGCTTTAATTGGTGGTATTTATTTTTGTTAATCATTACTTCTGCCGTTGATTTTTATGCTGTAAGAATGATGTTGAAAATTCCTGACAAAAAAAAGTTATTCTTATGGGTAAGTATTGGTTCTAATTTATTAGTACTAAGTTTATTTAAATATGGAGCATTTTTTCTGAATCTCTTTCCTGATAATCAAATTCAATATACGTGGGTAATACCTGTAGGATTATCGTTTTATACTTTTCAATCAATGGGTTATGTAATTGATGTTTATCGCAATAAATATCTACCAAAAGACAGTATTTATGAGTTCTTATTATATGTTTCTTTCTTTCCACACATGGTTGCCGGGCCGGTGGTGCGATATTATTCATTAATGCCTCAATTAAAGCTACAAACATTTTTCAAAAATATTCCGTGGCAAGCCGCCATTAAGCTTTGTATTTGGGGATACTTCAAAAAAATGGTTATTGCAGATAATCTTGATTTAATTGTTTCACCTGCATTTCAACACATTCAAGAATTAAATGCCATAGAAACAATTATAGCCGGGTTTATGTTTGCCGTGCAAGTATATTGTGATTTTAGTGGCTATTCCGATATTGCAACGGGCATTGCAAAATTTTTTAATATTAATTTATCACTGAATTGGCTGCGACCGCTATTATCTAAGTCGTTAAAAGAATTTTGGCAAAGAAATCATATCAGTGTAACAACGTGGTTTAGAGACTATTTATATATATCAATGGGCGGGAATAGGGTAAGTACACAAAGATGGGTAATTAATATTTTTCTAACTTTTGTTATAAGTGGTTTTTGGCATGGTGCTAATTGGACATTTATTATTTGGGGAGCCATGCATGGAATTATTTTTTTAATAGAGCATTTTTATTTAGAAAAATTTACATGGTTTTTAAAATACTTTGGGAGAATTTATTTATTACTCTTTCATAGTATTTCACTATTAGCATTCAGATGTCAAAGTGGCTCTGACTTAAAAAATGCATTTTCCAATATTATATTCAAATGGCAAGTATCATTAGCACATATTATTGCGTTCAAGGACCATATCTATTGGTTCTTTGCATGGATGTTTATTATTTTTATCTTTATGAAAGAAGTTACAGAAGAGTATTCTTTTAAATATCTTGAGCCTGCCAAAACAAGGTTCAGAGAAGCTTTTTATATTCTTCTTGTTATTTTGATATTTATTTTAGGAAACTTTCATGCTCAGCCATTTATTTATTTTCAATTTTAAGTATTTAATAAAATTGTTTTAATACCTTTGCCCTACTATGAGTTCAAAAGAACCCAATATATCTATTTTGAATAAACGAGCATCGTTTGAATATCAATTTATTGAAAAATATGATGCCGGAATTGTACTTACAGGAACTGAAGTAAAATCTATACGATTAGGAAAAATAAATATTACAGATGCTTACTGCTTTATTAAGAATAACGAGGTTTTTATTAAGAATATGCACATCTCTCCTTACGAACAAGCCGGAAAATTTAATCACGATCCTTTACGTGAACGAAAATTATTGCTTACAAAACACGAAATAAATAAATTAAAACGATCTGTAAAAGAAGATGGATTAACTATAGTACCCATAAAACTTTATATCAACAGTAAAGGATTAGCCAAAATACAAATTGCACTTGCAAAGGGTAAAAAATTATATGACAAGCGAGAAAGTATCAAAAAGAAAGATGTGGAAAGAGAATTACAAAGAAAATTTAAAAATTAAAAATTTGTATGGCTATTCAAAAAGTTGAAAGAAATATAGCAATCGTGGGAAGTACCGGAAGTATTGGAAGGCAAGCTCTTGAAGTTATAAAAGAAAGTAAAGATTTAAAAGCAGAAGTACTTATAGCAAATAATAATGTAGATTTACTGATAGAACAAGCGATAGCTTTTGAGCCGAATGCAGTAGTAATTGTAGATAAAACTCATTATACTAAATTAAAAAATGCGCTCTCCGGCCATCAAATCAAAGTGTTCGCAGGAGAAGAATCTGCCAAGCAGGTAATAGAATGGGAAAGTGTAAATATGGTATTAGCCTCTGCTGTTGGATTTGCAGGGCTTTCAACAACAATACATGCTATTAAAAATAAAAAACCCGTTGCACTTGCCAACAAGGAAAGCTTGGTTGTTGCCGGTAGCATTATTAATAATTTACTAAAAGAACACGCCGTTCCATTATTACCTGTTGACTCTGAACATTCTGCTATTTTTCAATGTTTACAGGGAGAATATCACCAAAGTATTGAGAAAATTATTCTTACCGCATCAGGAGGACCATTCAGAGGGTACAATAAAAACCAATTAGAAAATGTAACAATTCAAGATGCCTTGAATCACCCTAATTGGAAAATGGGAAATAAAATTACAATTGACTCTGCAACTCTTATGAACAAAGGACTGGAAGTAATTGAAGCAAAGTGGCTGTTTGATGTAGCTCCCGAAAAAATAGAAGTAGTTGTACATCCGCAAAGCATTATTCATAGTATGGTACAATTTAAAGACGGCAGCATCAAGGCTCAGATGGGCTTGCCCGATATGAAACTTCCTATTCAATATGCTTTTTATTATCCACACAGATGTCAAAATAATTATCCAAGATTACAATTCGAAAAATATGCGTCCTTAACCTTTGAAGCGCCTGATGTAAACGCATTCCCTTGCTTATCATTGGCTTTTAGTTGTATTAAAAAGGGAGGAAATTACCCATGTGCGCTTAATGCTGCCAATGAATATGCAGTAAAATATTTTTTAGAAAGAAAAATAAAATTTTATCAAATACCGATGGTAATTGAAAAAACATTAGAAAAAATTTTATTTATTTCACAGCCAACATTAAATGATTTATATATAACACATCAACAAGCCATTGACATCACTAATGAAGTTATATCAGAAAAAATATATTAATTACATACTGCCATTTATTACTATTTTTAGTTTCTTTTCTTACGGTCAGACTAAATATACTATCAGTGGAAAAATTTTTGACGCATCAACTAAAGAACCTTTGCCGTTTGTGCCTGTATTAATAAAAGGAACAACAATTGGCACACAGTCTGATTTTGAAGGCAACTACACCATTAAAACAGAAAAATTAACAGACTCTATTGTTGCTGTATATGTTGGATATAAAAAATTAGCAAGACCTATTCGTAAAAATATTACTGACCAAATTATTAATTTTCCTTTAGTTTTAGAAAGCATTAGTTTAGATGAAGTAACCGTAAAAGCAGGAGAAAACCCCGCGCATAGGATTATTCGTAATGTGATAGCCAATAAACCAAGACACAATCCTGCAAAGTTAGAAGCTTATCAATACGAAGTGTATAATAAAGTAGAATTTGACTTAAATAAAATTCCAAAAGAAATGCGAGACAGCAAACTTATGAAGCCTGTTTCGTTTGTATTTAAAAATGTAGATAGTGTGTTTAGCGAAGAAAAACCATCTTTGCCATTTTTTATAATAGAAAATATTTCAGAGTTTTATTACAAAAAAAATCCTGCAAGAAAAAAAGAAATAGTAAAAGCCAGTAAAATTACAGGCTTTGAAAACCCTAGTATTTCTCAAGTAATGGGCGATATGTATCAAAACATCAACATTTACAACAACAATATTTTAGTATTCAGTAAGCAAGCGCCAAGCCCCATATCCAGTGAAGGATTTTTTTATTATAAATACTTTTTAGAGGCAGATAGTGGATTTATCGGCAATAAATATTGTTACCACATACGCTTTAAACCAAAACGCTCTCAAGAACTTTCATTTACGGGAAACATGTGGATAGCAGACTCCTCATGGGCTATTAAGCGCATTGAAATGTCCTTACCACAAGACGCTAATATTAACTTTATAAACTCTGTAAAATTTGCGCAAGAATTTAACTTGGCAGATACAACATGGATGCTCTCCAAAGATAGACTGATAATTGATTTTTCTCCAACAAAAAAATCTATCGGGTTTTATGGAAGGAAAACAACATCTTACAAAAATATTATTCTTAATAAGCCTATGGAGTCCAATTTTTATGAACTTGGAGATGCTATAATTGTTGCAGAAGATGCATTGAAAAAAGATGATAAATTTTGGCAGGAAAATAGACACGACTCTTTAACTGTAAGAGAGCAAAAGATTTTTAAAATGATTGACACCATTCAATCACTTCCTGTTTATAAAACATGGATAGATGTTTTCTATTTACTATTTAATGGTTACAAAAAGATGAATAATTTTGAAATAGGTCCTTATTACAACATGGTTAGTTACAATCTAGTTGAAGGTCCCCGCTTTAGATTTGGTGGTCGCACAAGCAGCGTATTCAGTAAATGGTATGAACTAAATGGCTATGTTGCCTATGGAACAAAAGATGAAAAATGGAAATATGGACTTGGGTTCAGATGCTTTCTTACACAAAAACCAATTCGACAACTTGTAGGAATGTCCTATAAAAGCGACTATGAAATTTTAGGACAAACCATCAATGATTTTTCACAAGATAATATTTTCGCATCTTTTTTAAGAGCAAGAGGACTAAAAACATTAACAAAAGTAAACAAAACAGAAGCATGGTATGAAAGAGATTGGTTCCCGGGGCTAACCACAAAGTTTACACTGTTTGGCTCTACATACACAGCACTGGATATGAACAGTCCTTACTTGTATAAAAGCACATTGGATAATCAAATTAAACAAAAAGATTTTATTAAAGACGTAGAGTTTCGCGTGAATATTCGTTTTGCTTACAAAGAAAAATATATTGGTGGTAATTTTTATAGAACATCGTTAGGCACAACTTATCCTGTTATTCAGCTGATGTATTCAAAATCATTACCGGAAGCTTTCGGAGCAGAATATAATTTTCAACGCGTGGCACTCAGTATTTCTAAAAGATTAAGAATCACTCCAATCTTAGGATTTACAAATGTAAAAATTACCGGAGGAAAAATATTTGGAGTACTGCCCTATCCACTAATGGAACTGCATGCAGGGAATGAAACTTATATGTATGACCCTTATGCCTACAATATGATGCGTTATTTTGAATTTGTATCTGACCAATATGTTGCAGGAGCAATAGAACATCATTTTGAAGGATTATTTTTAAATAAAATCCCGTTGTTGAAAAAACTAAAAATGAGAGAACTTGCAGGAATCAAGGGAGTTTGGGGAACAGTAAATGATAAAAATAAAGCCGTGTTATATTTTCCTGCTTCATTAAAAACATTTAATAATTTACCTTACACAGAAGCAAATATCGGAGTCGAAAATATTGCCAAATTTTTTAGAGTAGATGCTTTATGGCGGCTTACCTATCCTCTACCGCGTGCTATTGATAATTTTGGATTTAAATTTTCCTTCCAACTTCTTTTATAAAACACTAATTTTACAGCAAAATTTATTATGAAAAAATTTTTATTAGGGAACCTACTTATCTTAATGTTAAGCATTAATGGTTATTCAAACCCGGGAGATACCACATGGGTACAAGTTGCAAACTATAACATGAACAACTATGGTACAACAGATTTTACAGTAGCGTTGCCGAATGGCTCTGTATCGTATAGAAAAATCCTTTATGTTTTTACATTAGGTACAACAACTTGCACACCGGGAAGTACTTATTGCCACCAATGGGATTATACCATTTTGAATTATTTATTTACACATACCGATAGCTTAGAAATAGCACGCTTAATTACACCATACGCAAATACAGGTGTTCCAAGATTTCCAACGGGCTGGACACAAAGATATATTTACGACATTACGGATTATTATCACCAATTAAAGGATACTGTTACTTTTAGAATAAATTATTCGGGCTATTCATTTGGGTTTTCAGCTAATGTAAAAATTGCATTTATAGAAGGTGTTAGAGAACGAGATGTTTATGGTATAGATAAACTATGGGATGGTTATTTTACTTATGGCAATGCTGCCGACCCTATTGCGAATCATATTCCATTAAAGGTAAATACTGTACCGGCAAGCACACAATCTTCTGAATTAAAATATTTGGTAACGGGGCATGGTTCAGATAATAATCAATGTTGTGAGTTTTTGGCACAGACATATACAGTTAACTTAAACGGTACAAATACAGATCAACATAGTATTTGGAAACCATGCGGCACAAACGAATTATATCCTCAAGGGGGAACATGGATTTATGACCGTGCCAACTGGTGTCCGGGAGAGCCAATCACTGTACTTAAACACAATTTATCGGGATTAACGCCAGGCAGCACATACTCATTAGTAGTAAATTATCCAAACTATACCAGCAACGGTGCCGGCGGCTACGCTATTCATGGACATGTGATTCATCGTGGAGGATTTAATCATGTGTTAGATGCCAGCCTTGATGATGTTATTGCTCCAAGTGCATTTGAATGGTACTTTAGAGAAAACCCATCTGGTGATAAACCAACAATTATAGTACATAATTCCGGCTCTGATACCATCACCTCGCTTCAGCTTAAATATTGGGTAAAAGATTCTGTTCCAAGCACCTATAATTGGTCAGGAAGTATTAGTCCACTGTCTAATGCAACCATCACACTACCGGCTCTTAACACATTACTTACACTTTCCACAGCAAGTATTACAAGTTATAAATATTTTATTGCAAAGATATTGTCTGTGAACGGCATTGCAGATGAAGACAGCACCAATAATACATATTATAGTAAATTCAAACCATCTCCAAATTGGACAAGCGGATTTACTATACAATTTACAACCAATAATGAAGGAGCTACAGGGCTTAATGCTAACCCAAGTGAAACGAGCTGGGAACTTACCGACATGAGTGGAAACATTTTATATTCAAGAACAAATGTAAATATTAACACAGTGTATAAAGACACAATATATTTACCGATAAAAGCATTTTATAAAATTAAAATTACTGATTTAGGATGCGATGGCTTACAGTGGTGGGTGTGGACACAAAACCCATCGTATGGTGTAACTGCCGGAAGTTTTTTTGTAAAAAAATTAGCAACACCTCCTGCACTGATTAACATGAACGGATATACTTATGGCGGAACATTCGGACATGATTTTGGATGTGAATATGTAACTTATTTTACTACCAATGGGCTTATCACAAAAACTGATGAGTATTCAAAAGAATTTAAGAATATGTATGTGTTTCCCAACCCTACAAATGGCATATTGCATTTAATGCTTTCTAAAGATAATAATTATGCAAGTTTTAATGGTAAAATTAATATTCTTGATATTAATGGTAAACAATTATATTCCGAACAAAATATCGGAAATGTTATTACCATTGATGTTTCAGGGTTTTCTTCAGGAACCTATTTTGTTTCTTATGAAGAAAAAGGACAACCTATTGTATATAAAAAGTTTATTGTTACTAACTAAGTTAATTATACATTAAATCGGAAGTGCATAATATCACCATCTTGAACAACATATTCTTTGCCCTCTATTCTTAATTTTCCGGCTTCTTTACAAGCTGTTTCTGAACCAAATTGAACAAAATCGTTGTACGACATTACTTCTGCTTTAATAAATCCTTTTTCAAAATCCGTATGAATAACACTTGCTGCTTGCGGTGCTTTCCAATCTTTTTCTATCGTCCATGCTCTTACTTCCTTTTCTCCTGCTGTAAAATATGTTTGAAGATTAAGTAACTTATATGCTTTCTTAATTAATTTATTTACGCCGGGTTCATCTAAACCCAGTTCCTGTAAAAACATTTGTTTCTCTTCATAAGTTTCTAGTGCTGCAATTTCACTTTCCATTTGTGCCGTAATTATTAGAACCTCTGCACCTTCTTCTTTTGCTATTTTTTCAATTTGTTCTGAAAATTGATTGCCTGTTTTAGCAGAAGATTCATCTACATTACACACATATAAAACAGGTTTTATCGTTAATAAATTAATATCTTGAATTCTTGCTTTATCTTCATCGCTTAATTGTAATACCCTTACAGACTGTCCTTTTTCTAATACCTGCTTGATAGACTCTAAAAGATTAAATACTTTCAACGCTTCTTTGTCTTGTCCTGTTTTAGCTTGTTTTTCTATTTTTTTAATCCGTGCCTCAACAGCTTCCAAGTCCTTTAACTGAAGCTCCATATCAATAATTTCTTTATCTCTTATAGGGTTTACACTACCTTCTACATGAATAACATTAGCGTTTTCAAAACATCTGATAACATGAATAATGGCTTGACATTCTCTGATATTAGATAAAAATTTATTTCCTAACCCCTCTCCTTTACTTGCGCCTTTTACAAGTCCTGCTATATCAACAATCTCAACAGTAGTAGGAATAATATTTTGTGGTTTAACAAAATCTGAAATTTTATTTAACCGTTCATCCGGCACAGCAATGCTTCCAACATTTGGATCAATAGTACAAAAAGGAAAGTTCGCTGCTTGTGCTTTTGAATTACTTAAACAATTAAATAAAGTTGATTTTCCAACATTTGGTAACCCTACTATTCCGCATTTTAAAGCCATAATAAATTTTTGAGCGGGCAAATATAAGAGTTTTTACCGTATTTATAATATCTATAAAAGATGTCTTAATTCTGCATTTTTTTTCTTATTTTTGTGAGTAATAAAAACCATTGTTTATGAAAAAATTATATTTTAGTTTTGGATTGTGTTTAAGTTTTCTAATTGCTTTTACTAAACAAATACCAATAGAGACAGCACAAAAAGTAGCTTCTAATTTTTTCAAGCTAAATACAAGGCAGGAGATTAAATCTATAAATATTAATTATACCGAAACACTTAACTCCTCTGTGCCATATATTTACATTTTTAATATTAATTCGGGCTTTGTAGTTGTAAGTGCTGATGATAGAGGGTTTCCTGTGCTTGGTTATTCTTCGAACAATCACTTTTCAGTTAAAAATATTTCTGTAAAAATTTGGATAAACAAACGTGCTGAAGAATTAAAATATGCAATTGAACACAATATTGCGCCTACATTATCTCTTACTGAGCAATGGAATAAACTATCCTCTAACAATATTAATATCTCTGAATACAAAACCATGACGGGCACATTTGTATTACCGTTGCTTCAAACACAATGGAATCAATCGCCCTACTACAATGCACTATGTCCGGGCGGTTCAGTAACGGGGTGTGTCGCCACTGCTATGGCGCAAATTATGAGATATTGGTGTTATCCATCTGTTGGAAATGGGTCCAGTTCATACACTCATCCTACTTATGGTTATTTATCCGCCAACTATGGCACTACTACTTACACATGGTCAGCAATGCCGCCTTCTATTTCTTCACCTAATATGGCAGTAGCCATTATTAATTATCATTGTGGTGTGAGTGTAGAAATGGACTATTCTCCTTCCGCGAGTGGCGCTTGGGTATGTGCAGGGGATAATCCTATATGTGCACAAACATCTTATACAAATTACTTTAGATATGATCCAGCTTTAATTCAAGATAAGTACAGAATGAATTACCCTATAGACGCCAATTGGATTAGTTTATTAAAAAATGATTTAAATTTATCAAGACCTATACAGTACGCGGGATGGGACCTTAGTGCAGGCGGGCACACATGGGTATGTGATGGTTATGATGTGAATGATTTTTTTCATATGAACTGGGGGTGGGGCGGTGCATCAGACGGGTATTTCAACATCAACAACCTGAATGGCGGTGGCTATAATTTCGGTGGATACAACGAAGCATTAGTGGGTATAGTTCCTTTAGCAAGTACTTCTTTAGATGCATCTATAGCAAATATTACGGGCATCAATCCGGTATCTTGTTCCTATAGTTTTACACCAACCGTTCGGCTTCAAAACTTTGGAAGCTCTGTGCTAACAAATTGTTTTATTAATTATAAATTAGATAATGGCACTGTTGCGACTTACACATGGACAGGGTCTTTATCTACGGGTTTGTTCACGTTTGTTACATTACCAACTCAAATAACAACATCAGGGAATCATACACTTACCTGTTTTTCTTCTAACCCTAATAGTGGTATAGATGGTAATACAACCAATGATGCATTTAGCACATCTTTTAGCATTATACAACCAAACACACCATTACCGTTTAGTGAAGGATTTGAAAACAACGCTGTTGTATCAGCAAATTGGGGAACAAGCAGTTCTTCCGGCGCTAATAATTGGCAAATAACCAATTCATCTTCTGCAACTGGCATACAATCTTTTATGGTTAATAATATTACAAACTCTCCAGGGAACGTCAGTTGGTTTCAATCCGCCATATCTTATGATTTTTCTACATATTCAAATCCAATGCTTACTTTTAAAGTTGCGTATCAAAGAAAAAACGCTTCCGGAATAGATAATTTACAAGTTCTTGTTTCCACAAATTGTGGTGCAACATGGCTACCAAAGTGGGGAAAAAGTGGCGGGTCTTTAGCCACAAATACATTAATTACCTCAGTTCCTTTTATTGCAGCACCAAGTGATTTTATAACTTATACTGTCAACTTAGGCTCTGCTGCATCAAGCAATAATGTTCTTTTAATGTGGAAATTTACCGCAGATGCTACCCAACCCGGTAATAATATTTATATAGATGATATTAATATTACAAGTATCCCAACCTCTGTACAAAATAATAATAACCCTCTTAACGAAATAAGTATCATTCCTAACCCAACATCACAATTATATAATATTGTTTTTTATTCTCAACAAGAAACCACAGCAAATATTTTAGTATATGACATCGCAGGGAAGATAATAGAACAGCATAATACACAGGTATCAAGCGGGCAAAATAATATCTCAATGGGGCAAACAAATCAATATGCAAAAGGAATGTATTTCGTTAAAATACTTACTGCTAATGGTTTGAATTATACTACAAAATTACTTATTGAATAAAAAATATTATTTAAATATCTTTTTATTTTAGCAATGTAACATGCCCTGTGTGATACTCTGCTCGCTTTGAAAGTACATTCTTAAACGTAATTACCCATACATAAACATCTTGCGGAGATGGTGCATCCTTAAAAGTTCCGTCCCAACCCGTGTGGATATTATTTGTTGAAAATATTTTCTCTCCCCATCTATTAAAAATATCAAATTGATAATCTTCCACCCCAATCACAAAGGGTTTAAATGTATCATTAAGATTATCTTTGTTTCCCGGTGTAAAACAGTTTGGTATCCAAAATCTAAATTCCGGTAAAATTTTCACTATTTTTTTAATCGTATCCTTACAACCAAACTGATTAGTAACAACTTGAGTAACTGTGTAATTCCCATAGTTATCATAAATATGTTCCGGGTATGCCCAATCACTTGTTGCGCCATCTCCAAAGTCCCAAAACCACTGAACAGCCGCATAACTGCTGTCATAAAAATAAATTTGTGGGTCAAAAATTGTTGTAGATGTGGGCAAAAATCCAAAGTTAGCAATTGGTAAAGGGTTTACCGTAATAGAATTAATCGCTGCAATATGAATGGTATCTGCACAAAATACTGTAGTAATAATATTAGCCGAATAACTGTAAACACCTGCTGTGCTAAAAGATATTATAGGCGAAGACTGTGTTGTGGTATATCCATTAGAAAATTCCCAATTATATAATGCTGTCGTAAAAGTATTATTTGAATTAATGCTGAATGTAATTGGAGAATTAACACACACAACAGAAGATGTCAATGCAACGTCAGCAACGGGTTTGGGATACACAACAACAAGTCCGTTTAATGTATCTTTACAGGGTTGCTGTGTAACAATAACGGAAACCGGGAATTGTCCCGCTGCACTATAATTTACACCGGAGACCGATGATGTATTGGCAACAGATGGAGATGCTGCACTACTGAAATTCCATTGAAATGTTGTATAGTTTGCATAATTACCGGTTACATTAAAAGTAAAACTATTATTTGTAATACATTGCCCGGCAGGAGGCGTGAAATTAGGATTAAAATACGGATATACATAAAATGTTTTTACACTGGTATCTGCGCATGGTTTGCCGGGGTTTGCAATTAAAGTAACCTGATATCTTCCCGTATCAGGATATACATAAGTCGGGTTTGTTTGTGTTGAAGTATCTGCTAACGTTGTGTTATCACCAAAATTCCAAAAGTAAGAATTACCTCCAACACTTAAGTTATGGAAATTCACTGTATATCCGCTGCACAGTTGGGTTTGGTCTTGTATAGCGCTCACTACAGTAACGCTGCAAGTAATTACATTAAATTGAAAATCTCTGTAATGTGTTCCTATAAGTTGCCCTCCACGATATTCTTGTACACACACACCCAC
>JBDHZB010000007.1:0-63850 GCA_039811645.1 Bacteroidia bacterium
TTATCAACTTTGTATGATTTTAATAGCATTGCTCTATACAATATATAATTTATATTAATACTAGTAAATGCTATCACCACTTTCTTTGATTTTAACACCTAAAAATAAATTTATCTGCATTTGCTTTTTTTTCCGACCTTTGCCACAAATTTAATAAAATGAATAGTTTACTTGTTTTAGGTTTATTAGGCGGATTAGGAGCTCCGGAAATCATCATTATCCTTATTATTATTTTGCTTTTATTTGGAGGCAAAAAAATTCCCGAATTAATGCGTGGTTTAGGTCGTGGTGTTAAAGAATTTAAAGACGCTTCTAAAGGCAATGATGCCGAAAATAAATCAGATAATACTAACGGCAAATAGTTTTTGCTGCTATGTACGCATTTAAGAACATCAACACACTTCATCAAGATTTAAGAAGTGGCGAAATTACTTGTGTAACTCTGGTAACGGATTATATTCAAAGTATAGCGCAAAAGTCTGACCTCAATATCTTTCTGGAAGTATTTGAACAAAGCGCTTTGCAACAAGCACAAGTTATTGATGCTGATATTAAAAAAGGTAATTTTAAACCGCTTGCCGGACTTGTTGTATCTATTAAAGATAATTTGTGCTACAAAGGACACGCTTGCACAGCAGCTTCCAAAATATTAAAAGGATTTGTTTCTACCTATACCGCTACTGCCGTACAAAGATTAATTGATAATGGCGCTATTATTATTGGACGTACTAATTGTGATGAATTTGCTATGGGTAGTAGTAATGAAAATTCTGCATTTAAACCTGTTAAGCACCCATTAGATACAGAATGCGTTCCCGGAGGCTCATCGGGTGGTGCTGCGGCATCATTAGCGGCACATCTTTGCATGGCAGCTATTGGCTCTGACACAGGAGGCTCTGTAAGACAACCTGCTGCTCTATGTGGCGTGGTTGGGCTAAAACCAACTTACGGGAGAATATCTCGTTGGGGGCTTATTGCTTACGCATCCTCATTTGATCAAATTGGAACTTTTACCTACACCGTAGAAGATGCTGCAAAAATCTTATCTATCATTGCCGGAGTTGATGAATTTGATGCTACATGTGCAGAACTTCCGATTTCAAATTACACGGAGGATATTCAAATAACACAAGGTAAAAAATACAAAATCGCTTATTTCACTGAATGTTTAGAAGCAAATGGACTTAATCCCGAAATTAAAAAATCAATATATAACACCATAGATAATTTAAAAAAACAAGGACACACTGTAGAGCCATTGCCTTTTCAGTATTTAGATTATTTAATACCAACTTACTATGTACTAACAACTGCCGAAGCATCTTCTAACTTATCACGATTTGATGGTGTTCGCTATGGCTATAGAGAAGCAGAAAGCAAAGATTTGGAAGTAATGTATAAAAAAAGTCGTGGTGCAGGTTTTGGCAATGAGGTAAAAAGAAGAATCTTGCTTGGTACTTTTGTATTAAGTGTTGGTTATTATGATGCTTATTATACCAAAGCACAAAAAGTAAGAAAGATAATTTACGATAAAATGAAAACCATCTTTCAAAACTATGATGCCGTAATTATGCCCACAACCCCATCGTCAGCATTTAAATTAGGACAAAAGTCCAACGACCCATTACAATTATACTTAGAAGATATTTACACCGTACTGGCAAATATTACAGGCGTTCCTGCTATTTCTATTCCATTAGGAAAAGACTCGAAAAACAACAACCTGCCTTATGGCATACAGATTTTATGTAATTCCTTTGAAGAAAGTAAAATGTTTGCTATAAGCTCTGAATTAGAAAAACTATTACAATAAATATATTACATGCAACATTCGTTATTTGCAATTTCTCCGATAGACGGAAGGTATTATGATAAAGTAAAAGATTTAAGCAATTACTTTTCAGAATATGCACTTATTAAATATAGAGTACATGTAGAAATTGCTTATCTGATAAAACTGAATGAATTACAACTAGAAAATTTTCCAAAGCTTTCTTCTGCGCAAATAGAAACATTACAACAAATTACAAAGCAGTTTACTTTAACAGATGCAGAAAAAATAAAACAAATAGAAAGCATTACAAATCACGATGTAAAAGCTGTAGAATATTTTATTAAAGAAAAATTGAACGATGACTCTTTTAAAGATATCTTAGAATTTGTACATTTTGGATTAACATCTCAAGACATTAATAACACCGCAAACCCATTGATGATAAAGGACTTTTTAACCGCATTGTTTTATCCAACAATAGATGAACTTATTACAGAACTAACTACTATAAGCCATAAATACAAAGATATTCCTATGTTGGCGCGTACACATGGTCAACCCGCATCTCCCACTATTTTAGGAAAAGAACTATATGTTTTTGTTTATCGTTTAAAAGAACAAATTAAAACTCTGAAAGCAACACCAATGATGGCGAAATTTGGTGGTGCAACAGGAAACTTTAATGCTCATTATATTACATATCCAAAGGTAGATTGGATTAAATTTGCCGATACATTTGTGGATTCTATCGGGCTTCAAAGATACACCTATACCACACAAATAGAAGCCTACGATACTATGGCAGCGATGTTTGATAACGTAAAAAGAATCAACACGATATTAATTGACTTGTGCGTAGATATATGGATGTATATTAGCATTAATTATTTCAAACAAACCATTAACCCTAATGAAGTAGGGTCATCAGCAATGCCGCACAAGGTAAACCCGATAGATTTTGAAAATGCAGAAGGAAACTTAAAACTTGCTAATGCACTATTTGAATTTTTATCCGAAAAACTGCCTGTATCGCGTTGGCAAAGAGATTTAACAGACAGCACCGTGTTAAGAAATATTGGCGTTCCATTTGCTCATACCGTATTAAGTATAAAAAGTATTTTAAAAGGGTTAAAAAAACTTTCTGCCAATGAGGAACAAATTCAAAAAGATTTAAATGAGAACTGGGCAGTTGTTGCAGAAGCCATTCAAACTATTTTACGCAGAGAAAAATATCCTAAGCCTTATGAAAAACTAAAAGAACTAACAAGAGGCAACAACACCATTACAAAGGAATCTATTCATCAGTTTATTGAAGGATTAGATGTTCCCGAAAATATTAAAACAGAACTAAAAAATATAACACCATTTAATTATATCGGTAAAAATTTAAATTTTTAATTTATGGAAAATCAAAAAATGTGGATATTCATTATCACAAAAGAGCTTAATCATAATCAATTACAGGATTTATTACATGATTGTAAAAATTTTGTTTCAACATGGCTTTCTCATAAAATGCCATTAGATGCATCCGTAGAAATTATTCATAACAGATTTTTAATTATTAAAAACAATCAAGACTTTAATGCCATAGGTGGATGCAGTGCTGATAAAATGTTTAATTTTATTACTTCTTTAGAAAAAAAATATAATACAGATTTACTAAATAGAAGATTAATTGTACTTGAAAATACTACTAACGAAATAGAGATATATCCATTAGAACAATTAGAGGAATTAATAAGCAAAGATATTATTAACGAGCAAACTTATATTTATAACCCTACTATTAATCATTCTTCGGATTGGAGTCAATTTAGAGTATTGTTTGGAAAAAGCTGGCTACACACCTTAGCAGCGCTTTATCAATGAACAGTTTTGTTACAAGAACATTAACCGCCATCGTATTTGCAACAGTATTAATAGGACTGGTGTATTATTCATTTGTTTCATTTTTACTTTTATTAAGTATCGTCTTTTTCATTTCACTTTTCGAATTAAAAAATATCTTTAAAAAAGCTGAATACCCTATTAATATTACTTCGGTATTAAGTATAAATATCTTTTTATTTTTATTTTTACTATATCCCTGTTTTGACTCTGCTATTTCATTTTATCATATTTTTATTTTTGTTTTTTTCACTTTAATCATCAAATTTTTACTTGAGTTTTTGTTTAAGAATAAAATAACACAGATTATTGCTGAATTAATATTTTCTCTATATTTATTAATCTTCTTTTCCTCAGCTTTATATGTGTTTTATTTTTCTGCTCAACAAGCGTATGATTATCATCGTGTATTAACCGTGATTTTTTTAATATGGAGCAATGACACTTTTGCCTATTTAGTAGGTATTACATTGGGTAAGCACAAACTAATGCCGGAAGTTTCTCCAAAAAAATCTATTGAAGGATTTATTGGCGGCATCGTTATGAATTTTGTTACAGCTTTTTTATTAGATAAATATTTCTTAGATAATACTTTTTCTATGCCGTATGATATTTATGTAATTGCCTTTATTATTAGTGTTTTTGGCACTATCGGTGATTTAGTGGAGTCTAAATTAAAACGCTTAGCACAAGTAAAAGACAGTGGCAATATCCTACCGGGGCATGGAGGCATATTAGATAGGTTTGATGCATGGTTTATTGCAATTCCTGTTATTGCGATTTATTTTTTACTACATCAGTTTGTATTAGGCTAATTAAAAAATTCTCCATTTATCATTACTTTTTCAATCCATGGATGAGCATAATGATAACATAAAGTGGTTGGTGTTGTATTTTTATTTGTAAAAATTAAATTTGCTCTCATTCCTATATCAATCCATCCGCATTGGTTTTGTAAATTCATAGCAAACGCACCATTTATTGTAGATGCATTAAATGCTTGAATCGGTGTTATTTTGTTCATAACACATGCTAAACTCATTTGCATTGCCATATTACCGCTTGGGGAACTTCCCGGATTAAAATCCGATGCTATTGCTAATGGCAAATTATTTTCAATTATCTTTTTAGCCGGTGCAGGCGATAAACTTAAAAAATAGGCAGCTCCGGGTAATATCACCGGAATAGTTTTTGATTTTTTTAATAGCTCAACATCAGTATCATTAATATATTCAATATGATCTACACTCAAGGCATTATATTTTACGGCTGCTTCTATTCCGCCGCTATGAGAAAGTTGTTCAGCGTGAATTTTTGCAATTAAATTATATTTTAATCCGACTTCTAAAATATGTTCTGTATCCTCTTTTGAAAAATATCCGTCCTCACAAAAGACATCAATAAAATCTGCCAATTGCTCTTGCGCAACCCTTGGAATCATCTCATTAATAACAATATCAATGTATTTTTGTTTGTCTTGCTTATATTCTATCGGAATGGCATGCGCACCTAAAAATGTTGCTTTAATAGGAATTAAATCTAAATTTTTTAATCTCCTAATCACTTTGAGTATTTTTAATTCCGATTCTGTGTTTAAACCATAGCCACTTTTAATTTCTACGGCCCCCGTGCCCATGGATATAATTAACTTCAAACGCTGAAGAGCAATCTCAAACAATTCATCTTCCGAAGCCATTCTTAATTGTTCGGCAGAATTTATAATACCTCCGCCCCTTTGCGCAATCTCCTGATAAGTAAGTCCATTTAAACGCCATTCAAACTCTTGCTCTCTATTCCCTGCATATACTAAGTGCGTATGGCTATCTGCAAAGCATGGGAAGATATTTACATTCTGTGCATCTATAATTGTAAGTTTCTGCCAGTCCGCAATACCCGGGAAATCTTTCATATTGCCGTACTCCACTATTATACCGTTTTCTATTGCCAACCATGCATCTTTTATAATGGGTATTTCGCCAAGCTCTTTTCCCCTTAATGGTTCAGTTATATTTTTTCTTACTTGAAATAATGTTGAGATGTTTTTAATGAGTGTTTTTTTCATAGGAAAAATAGTGCCGAAAAGTTAGATATATTATTTTAATAAAATAAATTCTATATTTGCGGCGAAAATTGGTTCCGTAGCTTAACTGGATAGAGCATCTGACTACGGATCAGAAGGTTGGGGGTTCGACTCCCTCCGGAACCACAAGTATTTTATACTTGCAAACCTATAAGTAAAATATCATCTGTTTGTTCATTTTCTTTTTGCCATGCTTTTAGGTTTTCTTCGAATGCGTTTTTTTGCAGAAAAATATCAATAGATGAATTTTGCTGAACTATTTCCTTAAATCTTTTAGAAGTCAATCGTTTATTTTTATCTCCACCAAATTGGTCAACAAGCCCATCTGATGTAATATAGATAGCGGTTTCTTTATCAAGATTAATGTGAAATAAATTAAACGAATCAGGCATTTCACTTATCCCAATTGGCATTTTATCATAAGGTAGTGCCACGCATTGTTTATTTTGATGTATATAGGGGCTATTGTTTGCCGCCGCATAATCTATCTTTAATATCTTATTATCATTAATATGAAATCGCAACAATACCCCATCCATACCATCCTGAGTGCCCTGATGAATAAATGAACTTTTTAATCGTTCACGCACATAATTAAATATTTTATGAGGTTCTAATATATTCTCTTGATTTATGGCTTCATTTAAGAAAGACATATTTAATAAAGACATAAATGCTCCCGGAACACCGTGACCGGTGCTGTCACATATTGCAAGAAACAATAAATTATCTTTTTTTGCAGCCCAATAAAAATCACCACTTACAATGTCTCTGGGTTTAAAAAGTATAAAATGATTAGGTATATATTGATTCAGATAACCCTCCGGTAATAGTAAAGAATCTTGTATTCTCTTTGCATAATTAATACTGTCGGTAATATCCTTATTTTTATTTTCTATTATTTTTTTCTGTTCTGATAGTATTTGATTAATTTTTTGTTTTTGTTTATATCCTCGAAATATTATAAACGCAATAACAGACATCATACATAGCCCAATAAAAATAGCTCCCATAATTATTTTTTGCCTTTCTGATTGTGAACGTAATAATTTGTTTTCAGTATCTTTTAATTCTGTTTCATATTTCACGGATAGTTCTTGGATATTTTTACTCTTTTCAATACTCATAAGAGAATCTTGGGCTTTTTTCTCTTCACGAGCATAATATAGTGCCTCATTTAATTGTCCCATTTTTTCATAAGTGACAGATAAATTATTATATAAAGTATTAAGATAGGCAGATGAATGAATTTCTTTTAATATTTGAACCCCCTTATTAAAATATTCAATAGCTTTTTTATATTGTCGAACATTCATATAACACTCTCCAATATTATCATAACATATAATTAGATGTTCTTGATTGGTTGTAGATTCTGCTATTTTTAGCGATTCAAAAAAATAACTAAGTGCGCTATTATAATCAGATTTATACATATAAACATTACCTATATTATTGTAGCATAAGGACAATTCGTATTCCATATTTGGTAACTGTTTAACTTCTTCTAGTGCTAATTTATAATTACCCAATGCGCTTCCTAAGTTTTGATATTTCACATTACCTGAAGTTTGTTGTGATTTATAAACAAAAGTATTTCCCATGCTTAATAATGCATAAGCAATATGCTCTTGATGCAATAATTCTTTTTCCAATTGCAATGATTTTCTTGAACAATCCAAGGCTTTGTCATAGTCGCCTAAATAGTTATATACATTGCTCATTAAAGATAACCCATAAGAAGTATTTTCTTTTTTTTGTTTTACATCTGATATCTTATCAGACAGTTTAACCCTCTCTATGCCACACTCTAATGCTTTTTGATAGTTCCCTGCAGATAAGTATAGATTTCCTATAGTGGTAAGAATTTGCCCAACCTTAAAATAATTATTATGCTTTTTAGAAATATGTAGTGCCTGATATGCATAGTTAATAGATTTTTGAACGTCAAAGTTTTCATACTCAACAGAAAGTTTCATTAATAATTTTGACTTAAT
The DNA here is from genome assembly GCA_039811645.1 of Bacteroidia bacterium. Classification (GTDB taxonomy): domain Bacteria; phylum Bacteroidota; class Bacteroidia; order B-17B0; family Aurantibacillaceae; genus BPGX01. The sequence goes on from JBDHZB010000007.1 coordinate 7,742, forward strand.
AGTATCATCCTCATTATGTTTGTCCATTACCTTAATTAAGGAGTCAATTACTTTTCTATTCTGTGCTGACGTATAAAAATAAAAACAAAATATATAGAATATAAAAATAGCCCGATAATTCATTAAAGCAAATATAATTAAAATATTTTTTACTATTGCTGTATTGACCTTTTTACAGAACGTTTTTCAGATATTTTCTTTAACCATGCATTAAGAAAAATTGCTGTTAGAATAATAAGTACCCCAAGATAAAATTTAGGTGATAAATATTTATTTTCCTGATAAATAAGTATTGCTAAAATAATCCCATAGATGCTTTCTAAATTTACCGTTAAATTAATTGTGTAAGGACTAATGTGTTTGGTTAAATCTATAGATATGATAAATGGAATAGCTGTACATACATACGCAAGAATGGCTAATCCCACCCAGTTAGAAGCGCTAACAATAAAAAAATCAGAAGTAAATTGATTGCCAAACAACAAATACAAAGTTAATACAAGCCATCCAAAAAGCATTTCATAAGCTGTAATAATAATAGAAGGGACTTCTTTTGCCAAAAGACTGTTTAGTACAGAAAATAATGAAGCCAAAAATGCAGCGACAAGTCCCAATAAAATACCCCATAAATATTCAAATGAAACAGAAAAAATAACCGATATCCCAATAATAATCAATATCCCCAATAATAATTCGTACGGATATATTTTTCTTTTATACAATATTGGCTCTATTAAAGAAGTAAAAAGTGTGGCAGAGGAGTAAGCTGCCATAGTTACGGATATATTAGAAATTTTTATTGCACCATAAAAACATAGCCAATGAAAACTAATAAGCACACCAAACAATAGCATCTTTAATACTTGTTGTTTTGTAGGTTTAAATGTTTTTTTTAGATAAATATATCCTATCATTAATGGCCATATCATAAGCATACGCCACCAAACTAACTGCCATGTACTTAACGAGATGAATCTTCCTAAAACAGGTGTAAAGCCCCACACCAAAACAATAATATGTAAAATAAAAAAATGTCGCATTTTTTATTCAGGAACTGCTATAAAATTATAAACACTATTATCCTGATATACTTTATTGAATGTCTCTTTTGTATAAGGTGCAGAATGTGCTAAAAAATTATCAAAGCTATATAATTTATACTGCATGCCTGACAAATACTCATACATATCATCGGCTGTAGTTTGATAATAATCACTTCCACCTAAACCAAATTCAAACACTATATAGGGTTTATTTATTTTAAGAATATTTTCAGCTCCCTTTAAAACCAGTATTTCTGCGCCTTCTACATCTATTTTAATAAACTTAATACGAGTTGTTGTTGGAATAATCTCTTGTAATTGCTTAACCTGAACAGTAATTTTTTCTGTTGAAGTATTTTCAGAAAACTTTCTTTTATTTAATCCGCTATATGCCGGATGGTTCTTTATCCAAAAGAAATCTTTCTCACCTGTTTCATTTGATAACGCAAAAGGATATATGGCTACATTTTTAAATTGTCTTCTTAGTTTATCGTAAAAATACGGGATAGGCTCAAAAGCAAAGTGTTTTCCATTAGGTGCATAGTAACAAAATAAGTCTAAAATCTCACCCTTATGTGCACCAATATCAATAGCACTATCTGTTGGTTGTATTACTTTCTGTATAATTTTTTTTAATAAAATATCATTATGCAAATTCTCGGTTAATGGTATATTTAATTTAAATAATATTTTTCTTATTAAGTCTCTCATAGAAAATTATTTCTGCAAGGGTATCGGTTTTTTAATTAGCAAATATAACAAGTAAATAGTTGTTGCAAATATAAAAAATGCTACTGTTTGATGCAGCACGCCTAAAACAACCGGTACATGATATAACAATGTGTAAATACCAAGCATAATTTGTGCAGTTACAAAATATATTAACCATGTAATTGTTGTTTGTTGGTTTCTTTTCAAGTCTATTTTTGAAGATAAATACCAAATGATTATTAAAAATAATACTACAACAAATGCCAACGTCCTATGTATAAATTGTACACCGGAAGGTACATCTAAAAAATTTTTAAATACCGAAGGATAAATAAATACTGTATCTGTTGGGAACCACTCATTCCCCATTTTTGGCCATGTATTATAAAAAAGTCCTGCTTTAAGACCTGCAACAAAAGCTCCATAAATAATCTGTAGAATTAATACAATAAAAAATATAATTACAATTGGCAATATTTTTTTTTCATCAGAGTTTACTTTTTGATGTGATAAATAAATTACATCTAAAAAATACCAAAATGAAAATCCAAATACAAGAAAGGCATTGAGCAAATGTGTTGCTAACCGATAGTGACTAACAGCGGGGATATTGACTAATCCGCTTTTTACCATCCACCAACCAATAGCCCCCTGCAAGCCTCCAAGCAAAAATAATACACTTATCTTGAAATAAAATCCTTGCGGAATTAATTTTTTTACCCATAGCCATATAAACCCTATAATAAACACAAAACCTATTAAACGCCCTATTAAGCGATGCATATATTCCCACCAAAAAATAGACTTAAATTCATCTATGGTCATCCCAAAGTTTTTTAAATTGTATTCGGGACTTTGCTGGTATTTTTCAAAATGCTGTACCCATGTTTTTTCACTAAATGGTGGCAAAGACCCCATCACGCTCCAGTCAGTAATAGAAAGTCCGGAATGAGTTAGTCTAGTAATAGATCCTATCACTACCATAATATAGATTAATATACAGCCACTTAAAAGCCAAATTAAAAAAGGTTTATACGGGCTTTGCTTTATAAGCTGAAACATAAATTATTCTACAAGCATTTCTTTTACATCATCAGAAACAATTAGTTTTCCTGCAGTAGATTTTTTAATTAGATCTATACTAACGCCGGGCGCACATTCTCTCAATACAAAACCACCCTGAGGATGAATATCAAACACACCAAGTTCTGTAACAATTTTCTTCACGCATTTTATACCTGTAAGTGGTAAGGTGCACTTAGAAAGTAATTTTGATTCGCCTGCTTTATTAACGTGTTGCATTGCCACGATAATATTTTTAGCTGCAGCCACTAAATCCATAGCTCCTCCCATTCCTTTTACCATTTTTCCGGGAATTTTCCAGTTAGCAATATCTCCGTTTTCACTTACTTCCATAGCGCCAAGTATGGTAAGGGCAACTCTTTGTGAGCGAATCATACCAAAACTCATGGCAGAATCAAAAATAACAGCACCGGGTAATAATGTAACGGTTTGCTTTCCTGCATTTATTAAATCCGCATCTTCTTCGCCTTCGTAAGGAAATGGTCCCATACCCAGTATTCCATTTTCTGATTGTAGTTCTACATCCAAATTTTTTGGGATATAATTTGCCACTAATGTAGGAATACCAATGCCTAAGTTGACATACATTCCGCTTTTCACTTCTTGTGCAATTCTTTTAGCTATACCTATTTTATCTAACATAGGGTTTAATTTTGAACCGCAAATTACACTAAAAAAATTCTTTTAAGCAATGATTATCTTAATCTCTAATAATAAAAAAGTAAAAAAAATTATTGTACGATTTTTGTTGCCGTAATTACTGTAGCCATATTAAAAAATCCTACAGCCTTGAGTGGTGAGCCTGATGGCGTTATGATATTGGTCTTCGCATTTTCTAAAGTTGTGGCAAACAATCCTTGATTATTAGTATTATTAATAATCTGATTGAAAAAATTAAAACATTCTTCTGAGATAGCATGAATTTCTACTCTACATGTATCGTTTTGCCGAAAATATTCTCCAAAGGGTGTAATGCCCTTTGCTATTGGTGGTGTAAACATAAATCCATTTGCGCTGGCATCACCACTGCCGCCAAGCGAAGCATCATAAGCAACATTAATCTCGTTTGTTTTTCCAAAAAATACACTATTCTTAAATGATTTTACCCAGTAAAAATCGTGAATAGGTCCCGGCAAATCTTTTCCCCACAATGTACAGCGGTACTTAGTTGGGTCACTGTTTGTTTTTTTTGAAGATATGCTATCTATAATCGCTGTTCTTTTTTGTACAGCCGCTGCCACATACTGAATACCTTGATAAGTGATTTGTAACTGATATGCATGTCCTAATTTGGCAATTGTATCTCCGGCATTTATGCTGTATGTATAGTTGCCATTATTGGTATAATTAAACGTGTAGCTGATATTTGCTGTTAAGTCTTTTAATACAACTTGTGCTCCGATAACCGGTGTGGCTGTTGTACTATTATCAAAATAATTTTGAGAAAAAATTAGTCGTATATTTTGATTTTGTCTTAAATCATTTACAAAGGCATCTACGGCTAATAGTTGTTTTCCCTGGTCTAATTTAACTTGCACCACATCTTCACAAGCAGTCAAAAATAGCAGCACCGTAATAATTGATATGAGATATATAATTAATGTTTTCATATTTTTTTATTTAAAATTGAAAGTTCCATGTTACTGCCGGCACTATGCTTCCTATTACGGAGAACCTTACTGCTTGTGTTTCATTTGGATTATTGGGGTCTGTGCGGAAATAGATAGAGTAAGCGTTTCTGCGGTTATATACATTGTAAACACTAAACACCAAAGAGTTTTTAAATCTTCTTGTTTTCATAGCATCTATATTCCATGTAAGCCCTAAATCTAATCTATTGTATGGTGTATTTCTATAATTATTACGTGTGTTTGTTGTATTATAGGGAACGTTATATCCTTGTATTTGGAACTTTGCATCAGGAAATGTAGCTGGCGTACCGGTGAGGAATACAAAGGTTAAAGAAGCGCTCCACTTTTTATTAAAGTCGTAAGTGTTCACAAAATTAATTAAATGTGTTCTATCGTATTTTGAATAAAACCAATCATTGTTACTGATACCTTGCACCTTTCGTTCTGTACGAGAAAGTGTATAACTTATCCATCCATTCCATTTGCCTTTTGATTTCTTTATATACAACTCAAGTCCGTAAGCCCTTCCGAGTCCTTGTAAAAATTGAGATTCTATATATTTATTAGCTATTAAGTTGGCATTGTCAATATAATCTAACTGGTTTTGAAAATACTTATAGAATAATTCCACAGATGTTTCGTAAGTATTATCTTTAAAATTTCTAAAATATCCTACCGTTCCTTGGTCTGCAATTAGCGGCTTTACATTGTTAGTTGCCGGTGTATAAATATCAAGCGGTGTGGTTGCGGCTGTATTAGATACTATTTGAATATATTGTGCCATGCGATTATAACTCCATTTTACTGAGGAAAATTTATTGAGTACATAGTTTGCCGAAAATCTTGGTTCCGGATTAAAATAATCTTTAATAGACTGAAGTACATTGAATTTTGTTTCTTTATCCAATGGTTTTTCTATACCCGCAATTGTGTCTCTGTAATAATAAACAGTTGTTTTTCCTAAATAATTAAAATTAGAAAGTCTGATGCCATATTCAAATGTTAGTTTATCTGTTATTTTTTGTTCATTGCCAATATATGCTGCCAATTCGTTTGCATATTTTTTATCTAAGCTTAAATTTGTTGTATTTCCTGCATAATCTGTAATCGCAGCAGTTGTTGGATTAAATTGATAAAATATATTTTGAACACCAAAATGAATTGTATTTTTTGCACTGGCATACCAAATAAAATCGGACTTTGCAGAGTAGTTTACGATGTTTGCTTGCCATTCAAATTTTTGATTATTACTAGATTGGGTAAATAGTATTTTATAATCGTAATTGCTATAAAATGCAGTAAGATTCATAAACAATCTTGGATTAAAAATATGATTCCATCTTGTAGTGGCGGTTGCATTTCCCCAATTAAAGGTAAAGCCAGCACCAAATACATCTCTGCCCAAATAACCACTTAAAAATAGTGTGTTTTTATCATTAATTCTATAATTTACTTTTGCTGTTAAATCATAAAAGTAGAATTGTGCATTTTTTAAAGATGGTTGTTTTTGACTAAGAATAGGTTTTGCTAATACATCTAAGTAACTTCTTCTTCCTGCAACAATAAATGAAGCCTTTTCTTTTTTTACCGGTCCTTCTACAGAAAATCTGCTAAATATTGTCCCTATCCCACCGGTAGCTTGAAAGTTTTTATTATTTCCTTCTTTTAGTCTGACATCTAATACAGAAGACGTTCTGCCACCATATTGAGAAGGGATTCCTCCTTTGTAAAGTTTTAAATCTTTAACAGCATCCGGATTAAATACAGAGAAAAAACCAAATAAGTGCGAGGAATTAAACACCGGCGCATCGTCTAATAAAATCAGGTTTTGATCTACATTACCACCACGCACATTAAATCCTGACGAACCTTCTCCCACAGTAGTAACACCCGGAAGTAATTGCACTGCTCTTACAACATCTACTTCTCCAAATAATGCAGGAATTTTTTGTACCTGCTTTATTTCTAATTTTGCAGTACTCATTTCTACACTCTTAATATTTTTGTCTTCTGCTTCACTTACAATATCTACTTCTTGTAATACATTTTCAGAAGATTCCATTTCCATATTTAATGTAATGTTTTTATTAAGTTCAACTTCTTTTTCTACAGTTTTGTATCCTAAATAGGTATAAACTATGGTATATTTACCTGTGAGAAGCGTTAAAGAATAAAATCCATATTCATTAGATGTAATGCCGATAGTTGTTCCTTTTTTTTGAACAATCACGCCGATTAAAGATTCGCCATTTTTTTTATCCTTTACATAGCCTTTAATAGTAAACTTTTCTTGTGCCCTTAAATGAAAAAATAAAGATAAGAAAATTAAAAACAATATTAAACGGCTATTCATTAAAAAAATTTTTGCGAATCTACGGAAACTATTTTTGCTTTTCAAGTTTCCTTTTATTTAAGTTTTTAAATTGTGTTTGTAAGATAATACTTGTTTATAATTCCATGTATTAACGCACATTTCCTTTTCTAAACCTGCTTTTTGCGCTACCATAATACCGTAGTGCATATCACTAATAGCTGTTTTTTCATGTGCATCGGGATTAATTGCTATGGGGACATTTTTTTTCATACAATAGGGAATAAATCTCCAATCTATATCTAAGCGATAGGCATTCGCATTCAGTTCTATTATTACTTTATTAGCAGCACAAGCGTCAATAATTTTTTTATGATTAATCGGGTATCCTTTTCTTATTAGAAGCAATCTTCCCGTAAGATGTCCAAGTATTTTGGTATATGGGTTTTCAATTGCTCTGATAATTCGCTCTGTTGCTTCGTTCTCTGTCATGTTAAATCCTGAATGAACAGATGCTATCACAACATCAAATTGCTTTAACACATCATCTTTATAGTCTAAATCGCCATTTGCTAAGATATCACTTTCTATTCCTTTAAGAATTTTAAAAGAGCTAAAGCGGTGATTTAATTGTTCTATTTCCTTAAATTGTTGCTGTACTGTGTTTGGTTTTAAACCATTTGCATAAACTGCAGATTGTGAGTGATCAGAAACAACAATGTACTCATAATTATTTTGTATAGCATAATCTGCCATTTCTTCAATGCTATTAAGCCCATCGCTATATAAAGTATGACAATGAATAACTCCTTTAAAATCTTTTTGCTGAATAATTTCCTTTGAGCAAGCCGTATAATTGTCTATATAAAAAAATTGATTTGATGCTTCTCTTTGATAGGGTTCGCAAGCATTTATACCCAAATCTTTTAAAATTGCTTTTTCACTAAGAAAATTATTTTTATGTAGTTTATAAAACATTATTTCCTCTAAATAATCTTTACTTCCTGTAGTTTTAAAAAGATTATAAAAATATTCTTGTTCTGTTACATAATGAATGACAATCTGCTTATGAAAATTCAGATGAACAAAATCAAGGTGTTTATGGTCAATCTTTTGTGTGGTAATAAATTCTATTTGATTAATAATTTCACAATGCCTTCTTAACTCTCCGGTTATTTCAAGTTTTATATGATGTTTTTGAAAATAGTTTAATACTCTATTAGCAATATGAAAAGCATGATGTAAGTGTAATTTATTTTTATTTTCAAGATAAAAATGAGTGTTCTCTAAAATCGTTTCTTGTGTTTTTTTTCCAAACCCTTTTACCTTACTTAGCTTATCATCTTTGCACCACTCTAACAATTCTTCTATATTTTTTATTCCAAACTCCTTCCAAAGTTTATACACCTTGTTAGCGCCAAGCCCTTTGATATTCAGCAACTCCATTATTGCATGCGGTGTGTTCGATTCTAATTGTTCAAGTTCAAGAAGATTGTTAGTACTAATAAGTTCGTGTATTTTTTCTAATATATTTTTACCGATGCCTTTTATGTTTGCTAATTCGTGATAATTCTGTTCATTAATTTCACAATTCATTTTTTCTAAGCTACTTGCCGCATTTGCAATAGCTTTTACTTTAAATGGATTGTCTTGATGCAGCTCCATTAGTTTTGCCAGTTTATATAATGCTTCGGCTACTTGTATGCTATTCATCAGAATAAAAGTTTTGCTATTTCAAAATCTATCGGATTAGTAATTTTAAAATTATTTTTTTCACCTTCTACTATATGAATTTCTTTTCCAAAATGCTCCAAGACTGTTGCTTCATCAGTAAATAGCGGTTGATATTCTGTTTGAAATGCACGATACAATATATTAAACTCAAAGCACTGTGGTGTTTGCACAATCACAACATCATCTCTATTAATTTGTTTTGTACTCTTTCCTATTTTTAAACGAATGCTGTCTGTTACAGGAATTATCGGAATAGCAGATTCACATTGTGTTGCCTTAGAGAAACATCGTTCAATTAATTTTTCTGATATAAAAGGCCTTGCCGCATCATGTATTGCCACAATACCGAAAAATCCTAAATCTTTTAATACCATAAGTCCATTTTTTACAGATTGAAACCGCGTATTTCCGCCAACGGTTATTTCAAATTGATAATCAGGAAAAAACTCTTTCAGTATTTCTTTCAGCATATCCTGAAAGTCTTTATGTACCACTAAAATAATTTTAATATCCGTATTAAATTGTAAAAATTTTTCAATAGAATAGCAGATAATTGGTTTGTTGTTTATGCTAACAAACTGTTTGGGGATTCCTGCCCCAGCTCTTTCGCCTACTCCTCCTGCAACAATAATAACTGCTTGCTGTTTCATATAATTTACCGAATAATGGTTACACTACCCTTATACGAACCTTTATCTGTACCTGTATCTAATACATAAAAATATGTTCCGGTCGGAACTAAGTCTCCGCTTATTTTACCATCCCAATCGTTCTTATATCCCCTTGAAAAATAAATTTTTTGCCCATACCGATTATAAATAGTAAGTGAGTTATCGGGATATTTTTCAAGATTGCCTATGTAAAAAAAATCATTTACCAAGTCTCCATTTGGGGTAAAGGTATTATAAAATACTAAATTATCACTTGGTGTTACGTGTACAGTTACTGTAGCGACGCCTAAACATCCATTTGTATTTGAATAAACAGTATAAGTTGTAGTAGATTTTGGCCAAACATCGGGCTGATCAGTAAACATATACAATAAATTATTATTGGGATACCATGTATAATTTGTTGCACCAAACACGTGAAGGGTTACAACGTTTCCTTCTTCTATTGTTGTATCTTGCGGATTTACTGTTAATGTTTGTATTCCAAAATTAATATTTATAGTATTTTGAAGAGAACATCCGCCACTTGTTACGTGTAGTGTATAGCTGATAGAATTAGTGGGCGTTGTAACCGGATTTGGCAAAGATGGATTATTTAATCCTGTACTTGGTGTCCAGTTAAATACACATGTATTGCACAATGTGTTAGTTGTAGCACCCAATGTATAAGCCGATGCCGTTCCTATACAAACAAAAATATTATTGCCGGCGCCTGTCAAATAGCTACTATCTCGCTTTACATATACGGTATCAATACATCTTGCTTTTAAAGAATCTTCTGCAAATAAAACATAGTACGGATGTTGGCAATTATTTAAAATAGGATTGGCTGCATTAGCATTACTTAAATCGCTTGACGGAGACCATGTATAAGAATACGGAGCAAGTCCTCCGCTTACAGACGGGCTTCCGCCTAAAGTATATGTTATATTTGGACATACAGTAAAATCAATACCTGCATTGCAAATGATTTGTGCGTTTACATTAAAGACACATATTGTAATTAACAAGATATTAAATACACTAAATTTCATGTCGCTGCGAATGTACGGAAATAAAACGATTTGATAAGGTATTATTAATCGTATTTATATTTAATAAACCATCTGTCATTAAGTGTTACACCAAGATTAATACGAAATATATTCTCTTTTAGTAAGGTAGAAGCGTTCCCTTTTAATCCGTATTGAAAAGAAATATGTAATGCGGAAAATGCTCTATAAAGTCCAACGGGCAAAGAAAGTCCTGTTGTTCCCATCATTAAGGGAACGGCAGTTCCATTGTATTCTTGATAACCGGTGTTATAAGAAACACCCAATCTATAAATAACTTTACCCCAATAGTTTCCTTTTCCTGACGAAAATCTATCAGGTTGATAATATCCGCCTAAATTAAATTCAAATGCATTCTTTACATTAGCATTATCCGTAATTAAATAATATTTACTCCAGTCTGTATATTTCACATCTAAATTAATTCCCATTTTATTAAGGATAAAGTATCCTATACCCACACCGTAAGAAATTGGTAATTTGAGTTTACCTGCATTATTATTGATGTATGAAACAGTATCTACAAGTGCCTTTTGTCCATAGTAATCATACGCAAAGTTATATGCCAAATAGTCGTAAGTAACATTAAGTTTAGATGGGTTAGAAAAAAACAAACCAAATCCTATGTATTTACTTTTATTTTTTGATATTGGAATACTTGTCTGCATACCTATATCTGCCGACATTCCTGCAATTCTTAATGACCGGTCATCTGCAAAATTATAATAATAAGCAGAGTTTGGATAAATAGCCATGGAAGTTTGTGTAATGTTTCCAAACAAGTAGTAGGCATTTACACCAAAAGACATATTCTTAATAAGGGTTCTAAAGATGTGTTTTGAAGAATCATTTTTATCTTTGATAAACTTATATAAAGAGATGCCATACGCCATATATACTTTGTTCAAACCACCACTCCCTGTATATTGATAATTCACATCACCTACACCGGATAATGTTTGTGCTTGATTGATTTGATAGCCGGTGGCACTATATGGCATTAATCCAAATGATAGTCCTGAAAAATGTCTGATAGGAAAAGCTACCGATAAATAATTAAAATTTGCAGACTGAAATTGAGCTGAAACATTACTTTTATTTCTGATATCCGAAAATAAATAATAGCCGCCTGCCTCTATGTTAGCGAACTTTAGCATTCCTAAAGAAGCAGGATTAATATTATTTATAAAAACCGGTGCGGTGGTATCAAGTGGCAATGCTATACCAACATTTGCCATTCCTTTTTGGAAAGTAAATGCGGTATTATTAATATCACCAATGCCATACCTTGAATAAGGAGAAAAGGTATTATTTTGGGCATACAAACATTCTGATACCCCCACTATAGTAAGCCATAATAATAGCCGTATGTTATTTTTCAAGTTGATAATTTAATATTTCGTTTAATCCTAAAATAATTAAACGTGGCTGCAAAAATACTTTTCTTTTAATATGTTTTATAAAAAAAGATGCATCACCTCCTGTAACAACAATAGTGAGTCTTTTACGATACTGCTGTTCAAAAATATCTATAAAATAATTAATTTCGGAAATACAGCCATTAATAACTCCGGATTGTAAATTACTCTTCGTGTCTTTCCCTAAAACAGGAACTTTATGTTTTGTCAGTTTCAACAAAGGCAATTTTCCTGTAAACTGATGCAGTGCATTAAATCTCATTTGTAGCCCCGGAGAGATAGCGCCGCCTAAAAACTCTCTTTTATCAGAAATGATATTATACTTAATACATGAGCCAATATCTATTACCAACAAATGCCCTTTATATTTACTCAGCGCCCCTACTGCCGATGCAATTCTATCTGTGCCTAATGTTTTTTTATTTTGATAATTAATTGTAATGGGTAATTTAATATTTTTTTCCACTGCAAAGCATCGTGCTTTTTTGGGCAGCAACTTTAATAACTCTTGTATATTTTGCTTAGATACATTGCTGTAAATAACAGACTCTGTTTTTTTAAGAAGAGATATAAATTGCTTGTTGTTTATCAAGTCCTTTACCGTTTTTCCGGAAACAAACAATTTCAAAGATTTGTTTTTGAAAAATGCTGCCTTAAAAAGGGTATTACCTATATCTACAACTAAATTCAAAGGGAATAAAGAATTTAAAAAACTTAGTGGTGCGGGAGGGAATCGAACCCCCGACACAAGGATTTTCAGTCCTTTGCTCTACCGACTGAGCTACCGCACCAAAATTTCAAAGAACGCGCAAATATACAGTTTTTTTTAAACATAAAAATTTATCTTCATTTTTTCCTTATTCACCATTTAATATTATTTACTTTTGCTCACTGATTTAACCTCACATTGTTATGGCAAGAGTTCCTATCTTAAAAACATATAAAATGTTTATTAACGGGCAGTTTCCTCGTACAGAAAGCGGCAGATATTATACTGTAAGTAATAAAAATAAAAAAGTAATTGCTAATGTGTGTTTGGCATCACGCAAAGATTTTAAAAATGCAGTAGTAGCCGCAAGAAATGCACAAGCCGGATGGGCATCAAAAACTGCACTCAATAAAAGTCAAATAATTTATCGTTTGGCAGAAGTGTTGGAAGGCAGGAAAAACCAAATTATAGAAGAGTTGGTTTTACAAGGCATTACCCATTCTAAAGCCAACCAAGAAGTAATTACAGCAATAGATCGCATTATTTACTATGCCGGGTGGGCAGACAAATACACTCAAGTTTTTTCTACAGTTAATCCTGTTGCATCATCTCACTTTAATTTCTCATTACCGGAACCCATGGGCGTTGTATCACTTATTGCTCCTAACCAGCCATCATTTTTAGGATTAATTTCAACAATGTTGCCAATTATTGTTTCTGGGAATACATGTGTAGTATTAGCTTCTGAAAATTACCCTTTAAGCGCCGTTACTTTTGCTGAAATTCTTGCTACCTCAGACTTCCCGACTGGTGTTGTTAATATCATCACCGGAACAGAAAAAGAATTGATAGAATACTTTGCAGATCACATGGATGTAAATGCTATTATTTATTGCAGAAACTCAAAAGATTATAAAAAGAAAATACAAGAGTTATCTGCTTTGAATGTAAAGCGAACACTATTTTGGGATAAATACAATTGGCATAAAGACAATGCACAATCTCCATACTTAATAATGGATACTTGTGAAACCAAAACAACATGGCACCCCATTGAAAACATTGGCACAAGCGGAACAAAATATTAAACCAATTATTTTCATTTGTAATAAAAAAAAATTATTTTTGTAAAAAAATATGAGATTAATTTTAATAACAACTATCTTATGCTCCTGTCAACTTATCTATTCACAAGATGATAGTTTTGGAACAAAAGTAAAAGAACAAGCCAAAACCTCAACGGAAAATAAAACACTTAATGAAGTAGATAAAACCGTAAACAATACCTTTGATAAGGCAGAAGAAGGCGTTATCAATATATTTAAAAAGAAAGATAAGAAAAGTAAAACCCAACCACAGGAACCCGACAACAACAAATCATCTGATACACAAGTCAATCCTTCACCTAATAATACAACCAATTCACCAAAATCAAATGACGTTGCACTAAGCTATAAAAGTAAGTTTGACTTTATCAGTGGAGAGAAAATTATAATTACAGAAGATTTTATGCAAGATAATGTAGGTGATTTTCCGGACAAATGGAACACCAATAGCAGTGCTGAAATAGTAACTCTTTCCAATACCGGTGGACATTGGTTAATGATTCATAAAAAAGGGCGGTTTATTCCCGAATATATTAATTCATTGCCTGATAATTTTACTTATGAATTTGATTTAGTGTGTAGTGAAAATTTTAATTATTACTCCCCATTACTTGATGTTTATTTTGTAACAGGGAAAAACAATAACACTGCGCTAAACTATAGCTTTATTCAGATAGATAAACGCTCCGGCGTAAAAATTGGCTTTCACCCACACAATGCAGCTAACACAGGCGGAGGGTTTAAAGTTGAAACCTACGACGATGGACAAACAATTATTTCGAATGAATCAATCACCACTCAATTTAATGCTCTTAAAAAAGAAAAAAATAAAGTACACATTGCCGTATGGAGACAAAAAAGCAGACTAAGAGTATATGTTAATGAAGATAAGGTCGCTGATTTACCAAAAGCATTTACTCAAGGGAAAACTTACACTACCAATCTGTTCGACCTTTGGAGTGATATGAGTAATGATAATGACAAATATTTTATCAGCAATATTAAATTAGCTGTTGGTGCGCCGGATACAAGAAATAAACTACTTACAGAAGGCAAATTTGTTACAACCGGAATTCTGTTTGACATTGGTAGTGATAAATTAAAGCCGGAAAGCTATGGTGTTATTAAAGAGATTGCCAACATACTAAGCGAAAATACCAATATAAAAATTAAAATTGTAGGACACACAGATAGCGATGGCAATGACAATACAAACATGGAACTTTCTAAAAAAAGAGCTGAATCAGTAAAACAATCTCTGATTAAAGACTTTAATATAGAATCTACCCGAATTGAAACAGATGGAAAAGGCGAAACACAACCCATAGCACCAAATGACACTCCGGTTAACAAAGCACAAAACAGAAGGGTAGAATTTATCAAACTATAAAATAATTACTTATATCCTGAAATAAAAGGATAAAGAAAGTATTTATTTTTAATTACCTTTGCTACAAAAATTTATGAACAGCAAATACATTTTATTTGGATTAATTATCCTTCTTGCATTATCAGGCATGTGGACTTGCAGTAAAAGAAATTCTTTTGTTTCAAAGCGAGAAGATGCAAAAGCACAATGGCAACAAGTACAAACCCAATATCAAAGGAGACTAGATTTAATCCCCAATATTGTAAGTACTGTAAAAGCACAAGCTAACTTTGAAAAATCTACTTTAGAGGCAGTAGTAAATGCTCGCGCTAAAGCCACACAAATTACCATTAATGCAGATAACTTAGATGAAGCAAGCATGGCTAAATTCAAACAAGCACAAGGAGAGCTAAGCGGCGCTTTAGGAAGATTACTCGCTGTTGCAGAAAACTATCCTCAACTGCAAACCAACCAAGCATTTTCAGAATTAAGAACTGAATTAGAAGGCACAGAAAACAGAATTTCCGTTCAGCGTATGAAATATAACGACATGGTTAAAAACTACAACAAGTCTTTACAACTGATGCCCGGCTCTTTAGTTGCATGGGGATTTACACCTATGCCATACTTTGAAGCTGATGCCGGTTCAGAAAAAGCACCAAATGTTGGCAAGCAAATGGAAGATATGATGAAGTAATTACTTCACAAAGTATTGCAAAATATCACATTGAACAGCCAAGAAAAACAAAAATTAGTTGACTCTGGAACTTACCTTCCTGTGATGGAGGAATTTTACTCCATTCAGGGAGAAGGCAATAATACCGGGAAACCTGCTTATTTTATTCGGATTGGTGGTTGTGATATAGGTTGCCACTGGTGTGATGTGAAAGAAAGTTGGAATGCGGAGATTCATCCAATAAAAAAAGTTGAAGATATTGTAAATAATGTATTACAAGCAAAAGCTAATGCAGTGGTAATTACAGGCGGAGAACCTACCATGTATAACTTATCTATATTAACAAAATTACTCAAAGAAAATAATATTGAAATATTTTTAGAAACATCCGGAGCATTTGAAATAAAAGGCATTATAGATTGGATATGCATTTCTCCAAAAAAAAGGAATCCTCCATTAAAAGAGAATTTACAAACAGCCAACGAACTTAAGGTTATTGTTTACAATCATCATGATTTTACATGGGCAGAAGAATTATCTGAAGAAGTTTTAAGCAAATGTATTTTATTATTACAACCGGAGTGGAGTAAACGAAACGAAATACTTCCTGAAATAATTGAGTATGTCAAAAAGCACCCAAAGTGGCGACTTTCCTTACAAACACACAAATATATAAGTATTCCATAAATTCCATTTTGTCAAAAAAGGATTTTTACTTACTTTTGTAAAAAATAATCATTATTAAGTAAATGAATGATCGACAGAGTTATCAAAGTTGTTTAGTAAGTTTTCATCTATTATTTTACTTTTTTAAATTTTAACACGCACTATGTTAGTCGGAATTATATTAACCCTACTTTTCGTTTTTTTAAATGCCCTTTTTGTGGCAGCCGAATTTGCTTTTGTTAAAGTCCGTTCATCACAATTAGAGGTACTGATTAATCAAGGCAACAAATTAGCCGTATATGCTAAGAAAATTACCAATAAGTTAGATGCTTATTTATCTGCGGCACAATTGGGTATTACACTGGCAAGTTTAGGACTTGGTTGGATAGGAGAACAATTGGTGTCAGACATGTTTATCTCTATTTTTCATGAAACCCATTGGAACTTCTATACTCTACACAGCGTATCGTCAATAGTGGCATTTATTTTTATTACTTTTATGCATATCACATTTGGAGAGCAAATTCCTAAAATGATGAGCATTCACTTTGCAGTTACGGTTTCATTAATTTTAGCATTACCACTTCATATATTTTACTATGTATTTAAGCCGTTTATATGGGTATTAAACGCATTTTCCAATCTATTTTTAAATCTTTTTAAAATAAAAAATCTCAATGACGAAGCGCATTCGGAAGAGGAAATAAAAGCCATATTAACTGAAAGTGAAGAGAGCGGAAACATTCAGCCATCAGAATACGAGCTGATACAAAATGTTTTTGACTTTGACGATCGTATGATAAAACAAATTATGCTTCCTTTAGACAGGGTATCTGCCGTTAATGTTAACTGGACAAAAGAAGAAGTAATGAAGAAAATTTCTGAAGATGGATTTTCCAGAATGCCTGTGTATGCCGAGAACATTAATAATATTATAGGCGTGGTACACACCAAAGATATTTTAAAATCTATTATTGAAAATACTTTTGATTTAAGAAAATTAATGCGTACTCCGTTTTTAGTACCGGAAAATGCCAAGATTAATAAGGTACTAAAAGATTTTCAAAAAAAACATTTTCAACTTGCTGTTGTAGTAGATGAGTTTGGAAACACATCGGGCATTGTAACGATGGAGGATATTATTGAAGAATTGGTGGGTGATATCCAAGACGAACACGATGAAGAGAAACCTTTAATTGAAAAAAAATCAGACACAGAGTTTATTATTCAATCTATCGCAACCATTGATGCAGTTAATGAAGTACTGCCAAGTGCAATCCCTAAAAATCCCCACTACGATACGCTTGCCGGATACTTAAATTTTATATTCGGACATATTCCTCAAATTAATGAACACATTGCATCAGATAATTATCAAATTACCGTATTAAAAAGCAATGCAAAAAAGGTAGAGTTAATTAAATTCAACTATATAGAAAAAGTTTCCGAAGATTCAGTGAATTAAAATCCAAACATAAATCCAACCTGAATATATGGGTTAGTGTAAGGAGATAAATCGGTTTGATTAAGATTATACAATATTGTAATAGAGCTATAACTATTGCCGCCAAGCGGGTATTTCAATCCTCCACCTACCCACACATTATCTATCCATACCCTATTGTTAGTAGCATATTGATATGGCATAGGCCTATTTAATTTATCCCACCCAACTTGTGCATAGAAGCTTTGCAGAATATAATATCTTGCTAAAATTCTTCCGCCATATAAGTCAAAGCGATAAACAGTGTTTCCATAACTTTGTGAGATACTGCTATACACCGGACCTGCACTTACTATAAAATCTTTAGTAACTTTATATCCTATTAATGGAGAAATATCTATATACGATACTCTCCCAAACTGAAACCAAAAATTGCCGCCAAAAATTAATTTTTCTTTCCAATTAAAATCTGATTGCTTTGTTTTATTTTGTGATTGCCTTGATGGTTGATAATACGTACTGTCATTTTGTGACAAAAGGACAAAACAAGAACTTAGTACTAAAATAAGTGCAACTTTTATTTTCTTTATTTTAAGCATACATTTGTGAGTGCAAAAATATAAAAATTATGCTGATTGTAGTAACGGGAGCATCAAAAGGAATCGGATATGAAACAGTAAATATATTGGCTCAAGAACATAAAGTAATAGCCATAGCTCGTTCAAAGGCAATATTTACAAGTGAAAATGTATATTTCATTCAGGGAGATATTTCAGATATCAATACCATTCATCAAATTAAAAATAAAATAGAACAGCAAAACAACGTATTAGATATTTTAATTAACAATGCAGGTTTTTTAGTTAATAAAAAATTTTTTGATATTAGTTCGGAAGAACTTCACCAAATGTATCAAACAAATGTCTTTGCGCCATTTACTTTAACACAACAACTATTACCATTTATGAGCAATGCTCAGAAGCCACATATTATTAACATCAGCAGCATGGGCGGAATTACGGGCACACAAAAATTTCCGGGACTAAGTGCATATGCGTCCTCTAAGGGTGCGCTTAGTATATTAACAGAGTGTATTGCTGAAGAATTAAAAGAAAAAAAAATTTTTTGTAATGCTTTAGCACTGGGAGCTACACAAACTGAAATGCTTGAAAAAGCCTTTCCCGGCATACAAGCTCCTATTAATTCTAAAAATATGGCAGAATATATTTCATGGTTTGCATTAAATGGTCATTCTTACTTTAATGGTAAGGTTTTACCTGTTGCTTTAACAACTCCTTAATTTTTTTAACTAAAAATTAAATATTAATGATTAATTTCGTTCCGAAATTAAATTGGGTGAAAAAGCCATTATTTATTATATATTTTCTTTTAATTGGGAGTGTTTTTGCTCAAGAACTTAGATTTTCTGCTAATTTTATTCTCAGTCAAAAACCATTAAATAAAGTTCAGATAAAGGTTTTAGATATTGCTCAAAATAAAATTATAGACAATTTTAATTCAGAGAACTCTGATAAAGTAAAAATAGATATGGAAACGGGAAATAATTACAGAATATATTTCTCACACCCGAAAATACACCCAATATTTTTTGAAATCATTGCAAATAATATGTCTGAAAATGATTTGTATAATAAATTTGACTACCAAATGGATATTGACTTTATACCGAACACAGAAAGTAATGTAGATACGGCATTTCTTTCAAGACACCCTATTCATCGTGTTATTTTTAATAATAAAAAATTTGAAGATGATATAAAATATAATACATGGGCTGAAAGCAAAATATTTAAAGAAGAATCTTTAAGCAATGATTTTTCTGAACAAAAATTTAAGATTCCCTATAACATTGCAGGAGCATTGTTTATTAAATCCGGGAACAACCTTTCACCTCTTTTAAAAAGAGACATTATTTTATATAAAACAACCAACAAGCCCTATTACACCAAGCAAACCAATGTTGCAGGACAGTTTCATTTCAGTAAAGTATATGCTGACAGCGTATCTGTGCTATACATTGACATTAAAGAAAAAGATGCTATTGGAAAAACTTTAGTGCTAACAGACTCTAAAAAAAATATCATTAAAGAGGTGAAAATTATAAAACAGGGCATTGAAATTCCTATTGACAACAGTACCTTTCATCAGTTAATTGACAATCGCTTCTCTTACTTTATTGGCGGAAAAATTTTCAAAGAAACTGACACCTCTGTTACTTTTTACGCTGAACAACCTGTGTTTTTATTAAACCACAACAGCACAGTTATTCAATCTACCAAAACAAATATATTCGGAGCGTTCGTTTTTTCTGATATAAAGCCCGGTGCCGTTTACCAAATAGCCATTAAAAAGGAAAGTGTAAAAAAGCCTTTTAGAGCAATGTTATACAACAATACAGATGTTCCAATTTGCGAAATTGATAGCGCTAATAATACTACCAATCAACTATTGTGCTCTTTTAGAGCAGATAACGGGAAAAAGTTTGATGAACTTCTCATTAATGAATCTCTTTTAAAAATGAACATAAAAGGTAAGGTATTTAATGAGAACACCAACAACCCCATTGCAGATTTAAAGGTATATTTAGTTAATGATAAAAATCAAGTGGTGGACAGTGTAGTTACAGATAACTACGGCTCATTCATATTTGCTTTTGTACCATACATGAAGTATTCCTTTAAATTCTATGACCCAAACAATATCATACAAACGGCCTCAAAAGTATTACTTTATTCGTCTAACGACCAATTAGTAAAAATGTTGCATGTCATTAAAAATAACCCTTTTATATTTAGTTTATTAGACTATGAACAAAAAAGATTATCAGAAATTTACGCAGAAGATCCATGGTTAAACTTTACCAATATTAAACTTAAAAATAAAAATATTAAACCAATTATTGAGAACATATATTTTGAAACCAACCAATATACCATTACACGTGAAGCAGAAAAAATACTCAGTAAAATTATAATTATATTAAAGCAAAACACACAGTATAATATAGAAATCAAAGCATTTACTGACAGCAGGGCTGATGACAAATACAATATGGAGCTAAGCCAAAAAAGAGCAAATGCCGTGAAAAATTATTTCATTTCTAAAGGTGTGGATGCAAATAGAATAACGGCAACAGGACTTGGAGAAACAAAACCACTTAATCATTGTAAAAACGGCGTTCTGTGTACAGAAGACGAACACGCGATAAACAGACGAGTAGAATTTGATATTAAGTTAAAATAAGTTTACAATGATGTTCTTTGCCGAACAATTTCATATAGTGCAATACCTGCCGACACCGATACATTTAAAGAATCAAACGGATTAACCATTGGAATTTTTACCTCTTTATCACACAGTCTTAGATATTCTTTACTAATACCATTATGTTCTGAACCCAAAACTAAAAGTGTTGGTTTTTTAAAATCAACTTCTTCTATCACGGCAGCGGTTTTTTCATGACATGCAATAATCTGAAATCCATCTTTTTTTATTCTCTGAATAATCTCGGTTAAAAATTGTTCTCTGCAAACCGGTATTTTTAATAACGCGCCTGATGATGTTTTAATAGCATCTGTGTTAATCTGTGCAGAACCCTTGTCAGGAACAAGTAAAGCATCTGCACCCATTACATAAGCACTGCGGGCTATAGCTCCAAAGTTTCTAACATCAGTAATTCTATCCAACAATACAATTAAACTTGCTGTTTTCCCTTCTCTCTTTAAATGCTCTGTAAATTGATTATAGGTAAAAAAATCTATTTCAGTTACAATAGCCAAGACTCCCTGATGTGTTTTTCCTTTTGCTAATTTTTCTATTTTTACTTCAGGGACAAATTGAACAGCAATCTTTTTCTGTTTTGCTACAGCAATAATCTTTCCTATTGCAGGATGTTTTTTTTCCTGAGCAACTAAAATTCTGTCTATATTTTTCTGCTGATGCTCGTATCTCAACAGCTCCTCTACAGCATGAATTCCAATTACAGATGATTCTACAGAATGCATGGTATTATTTTACCGGCTGTATAGCCTCACTTGTAAAGTGGATAGTTACAATTTCTCCTACTTGAGAACCTGCCCCTAAATTAAATGCTAACCGATTTATTGTAGTGATGCCTTCTATTCCAACAACTATTGCTTTGCCATCGGGCGTTTCTATTGCATCTTTATTAATAATATTAAATTTCACTGTAATATCTTTCAGCGCATCTTTCATGGCAAGTGTACCTTTACCAATATAAGCATATTCAGCATTGTCCGTTGTGTCTTTTATTACTTCTTTAATCAACAGCACTATTGTTTTGTACTTTGAAACATTAAAGAAATCAGGTTTATCTTTCAGGTGTCCATCTCTCATACTATTTTGTGTATTAATAGTAGCGGGATTTAATACCAATTGCACTTTTGTTTCTGCACCAAAATCAATATAACCATTATCTACGGCAATATCTCCGGATACATTTGCAATAATATGCTTTACAGAAAAGACAACAGACGTATGTGCAGGGTCTATATCATATCTTCCTGTTACAGTTTCTACTGCAAGAGATTTTTTGATAATAGTAGATACCTCTGATGTTTTTACTTCTTGCACCAATGAACTTTGTTTAACCTCTTTTTTTACAGCAATATAAGGTGCTATTACTAAAGAAACAATACTCATTAATTTAATCAAGATATTCATAGAAGGGCCGGAAGTATCTTTAAAAGGATCTCCCACTGTATCACCTGTTACAGATGCTTTATGCGGTTCTGATTTCTTATAAAATGTTTCACCATTAATTACGACACCCTTTTCAAAAGATTTCTTTGCATTGTCCCATGCACCACCTGCATTGTTTTGAAAAATTCCAATTAAAACACCCGAAACAGTTACGCCTGCTAATAAGCCTCCTAATACTTCAGGACCAAATAGAAATCCGACCATAACAGGAATTACTAAAGCCAAAGCACCAGGAGCAATCATTTCTCTGATAGAAGCTTTGGTAGAAATTGCAACACATTTTTCATATTCCGGCTGAGCTTTATACTCCATGATACCGGGAATTTCTCTAAACTGCCTTCTTACTTCGTTTACCATATCCATGGCAGCTCGTCCCACCGCAGAAATAGCCAATGATGAAAACAAGTAAGGTACCATTGCGCCGACTAACAAGCCTCCCAATACTTTTGCATTATAAATATTAATAGAATCTATACCGGCAACGCCAACAAAGGCAGCGAATAAAGCCAAAGATGTTAATGCAGCAGAAGCAATGGCAAATCCTTTTCCGGTAGCTGCTGTAGTGTTACCTACGGCGTCTAATACATCGGTTCTACCTCTTACCTCTGCAGGAAGCTGACTCATTTCTGCAATACCGCCTGCATTATCGGCAATAGGACCAAAAGCGTCTATAGAAAGCTGCATGGCTGTAGTAGCCATCATACCGGCAGCAGCAATAGACACACCATACAAACCGGCAAAGTAATACGATAGAATAATACCTGCTGCCAATACAATAGCAGGAATAGCCGTAGATTCCATACCTACTGCCAATCCACCAATAATATTAGTAGCATGCCCTGTGCCGGATTTTTGTATAATAGATAAAACAGGACGTTTACCCATAGAAGTATAATATTCGGTAATCCAACTCATAATAGCACCAACAATTAACCCGATAACTATTGATACATAAACATCATTTGCAGAAAATTCAAAGCCACGTAGCACCATTGTTTCCGGCAACAAATATTTTACTAAAAAGAAAGATGCCAATATTGTAAGAATAATAGAAGACCAATTACCAATATTCAAAGCCTTTTGAACAGAAGAGTTGTCGTCTTTTACTTTTACAAACCATGCGCCAACAATAGAGAATACAAGTCCAAAACCTGCAATAAGCATAGGCAGTAAAATTGGAGCCAATCCTCCAAAATTATCTTTAGAATCAATTTCTTGACCTAAAACCATAGTGGCAAGTATTGTTGCCACATACGAACCGAATAAATCTGCTCCCATACCTGCAACATCACCTACATTATCTCCCACATTATCAGCAATGGTAGCGGGGTTGCGCACATCATCTTCAGGGATACCTGCTTCTACCTTACCTACTAAATCCGCACCCACATCGGCTGCCTTAGTATAAATACCGCCACCAACACGGGCAAATAGCGCAATAGATTCTGCACCAAGAGAAAACCCTGTAAGTATTTCAATTGTTCTTTTCATTTCATCTCCGGTAATAGGTGTTCCTTTTGCAAACATTGTATAAAATAGTATAAATAAACTGCCAAGTCCAAGCACTGCCAAGCCTGCAACGCCAAGCCCCATTACCGTTCCGCCTGTAAAAGATACTTTTAAGGCATTTGCCAAAGAGGTTTTAGCCGCTTGCGCTGTTCTTACATTAGCTTTAGTAGCTATACTCATACCAATATATCCTGCAAATGCCGAAGAAACCGCTCCAATAATAAATGCAACGGCAATAAGCCAGTGAGAATGTATTTTTAACCCATTAACTTCTTCTATAGTACCACTGTAAGCTAAAAACACAGCCACTATAATAGCAAAGAAAGATAAAATTCTCCACTCTGCTTTTAAAAAAGCCATAGCACCATTAGCTATGTAGCCGGAAAGTCTTTGCATAGTTTCATCACCGGGGTTTTGTTTACTTACCCACCCATATTTAACAATCATAATTAATAAACCGATAATTCCAAGAGCCGGCACTAAAAACATTAGGTTTTCATTCATAGTTTAAAATTTTAAGCCCGCAAATAAATGTAATTTTTATGAAATGTAAAAACGGAAAATTAACGCTTCCCTTTTTGTTCTGATACACACTCTATTAGATCAATACTATTTCTTACAGTTAATTAAGAAAACAAAGCTTATTTAATGATCTGTAAAGGAATTTAAATTAATAAAATATAAATTTGTATTTTTGTACAAAACAAGCCTCCATAATTTATGGCGCAAATACAAACAGAATTAAGGCAAATACAAACAGAATTTAGCAGATTAGCGATATTTTATGGTGAGTTATGGGCATTTTAGACAGACATAAATGGACAAAAACACCGAAAACAAGGACAGAGAGGCTTTTCAAAAAGCAATTGAGAATTCTGAAAACGACTTCGAAAAAAATCTGACTTATATAAGTGCTGGTGCGTTAGGACTTTCCCTTGCGTTTATAGAAAAAATTGTAAAACTTGAAAATGCTGACTATTCAGTGTTTTTAATAGTCGGATGGGCGTTATTAATGTTAACATTAGGCATAAATCTCGTTTCACATCTTGTTTCAAAACATTTCATTAAACTTTCAAGAGACGAGTTTGATAAAAAAGACAGATCGGTGATATTAAAAATAAAGAAGAGAAATGGTAAGATTGATTGCATTAATTGGGTGACGGTAATTTTTTTAATTCTCGGAATTTCATCTATAGTAGTATTTTCATCAATAAATACAGTAAGTATGGCAAAAAACAAAAACAGCAAACAGACACAGCAATCCGACACAACAAAAAAGGAAAAATTTGGACGGACAATTCCAGTGCCTCCTCCTCAAACGAAGGACACATCTAAAAAAAAGAATAAAAATGAGTAAAGAAAATAATCCAAAGCCTAACCAAGAAAATCAAAGCGGTAAGGACTTAATAAAAGAAGGTCGAAACATTCCTCTTCCAAATCCTAATACAAATCAAGAACAAAATTCCGGAGAAGGAAATAGCTCTAACCAATCTAACGACAACAAAGACAAAAAATAAAAACGCCCTATAACAGCCTGTTTGAACGCAAGGCGGATAAAGTACTTCGATTGCACTTATGTGCTATTTTTGAAGTTAGGTTCTTCGCTTGGAGTTTAGTGCTAAAAATCCGCTCCCTCGCAAAGCTGCAAAACGTAACCTGATGGTGTAAAATCAAAAAGATATAACTCTATTTAATAAACCGAAAATTAATTACCTTCGCAGTAAAAATAACAATATGTCCTTATTTAAAAAGGGTGATTATAGACCTGTTCCGGTCGAGTTTAGAACCTTGGGAATTCTTGCATTGCAGGAACTTTCAAAGTTTCAAGACAAGTTTGAAATATATGATACCGACACAACAATAAATTCAATTCGTGATGCAATCGTTGCAAATTATATGGGCTTTGACTTGTTGAATTTTGACAAGCATGGTTTTGATGCCAAGAAAAGCAAAGCAAATCAGTTTTTAGAAATAAAACAATGTTCAATTTCATCTAAACGATTAGGCGGAACATGGAACGATACCAACGAAGAGAAAGCAAAAGCATTTAGTAACAAAAGGTTATTTACTGCCGTAGCCATTTGGAAAGGTGCAAGCGATTTACAATTTATCGTTTATGGGCAGCACAAAAATTTAGGGAAATATTTACTTGAACGAGTTATTGCCGTTCAAAACACAAGCACACGTTCAACACAAAATGTTGGTATTGAAAAGTTGATAAAAGATTACAACTTCTGTGTAGTTTGTCCCCCCG
Organism: Bacteroidia bacterium; assembly: GCA_039811645.1. Lineage (GTDB taxonomy): Bacteria > Bacteroidota > Bacteroidia > B-17B0 > Aurantibacillaceae > BPGX01. Next base: position 33,872 of record JBDHZB010000007.1, read on the forward strand.
ATAAAAACAAAGGACTAATCATTCAAATAATAACAAATTATCAAAGAAATTTAGCAGAATATGTCAGCAAATCAACCATTAAATCAATACAAGATTTTCAATAAAAGCTGTTATGGTTTAACTGATATCAAAGACAACTCTCTTGATGCGGTTATTACCGACCCTCCTTATGGCATATCTTATCAGAATAATTACTGGGACAAAGATTTACCGGATAAAAAAATTTGGAATGATTGTATTAAAAAATTAAAGCCCGGTGCATTTGGAGCTGTGTTCTCCTCCGTGCGATTAATGCATCGCCTGATGGTTGATTTAGAAGATAGTGGGTTTATAATCAAAGATGTTTTATTTTGGGTTTACTTAAACGGAATGCCTAAAAGCCGTAATATTGCTTTAGATATTGATAAAGAACTTGGAGTTGAAAGCAAAAAAAACGGAATATATAAATATGTTCAAGGCTATAAAAAAGATGGAGCAGAAAGTTACAAAAATAGGTATGCAAAAGACAAATTTGAACCTGCATCTGAATTAGGAATGCTTTTCAAAGGAGCGGGATTAGGCGTTAAACCTGCTTATGAGCCAATTATTTTAGTTCAAAAAGAAATTGAAAAAGGTTTGACTGTTGCACAAAACATTGTAAAGCATAAAACAGGAGCTTTAAATATTGAACAAACGCGAATTCCTTACGAAAGAGGTGAAAGTAAGGTTGGACACAATCCGCATCCACATGGACGGGTTACATCAAACATTTTACGAACCGACACGTTTATTGATGGCTACGACAAGTTTTTTACAGTTCCAAAAGTAAGGCAGCATGCAGATGATTTTAATAATCATCCAACACTAAAACCTATTGAGTTGATGCACCATTTAGTTAAATTGCTTACATGGGAAAATCAAATTGTGTTAGACCCATTCATGGGCAGCGGTAGCACAGGACTTTCAGCCTTAATTCTTGGTAGAAAATTTTATGGTTATGAACTCGATAAAAATTATTTTCAAATTGCAGAAAAACGATTTGAAAATATAGAACAAAAATTAAGCATTCCAACACTTTTTGAACCAACCACTGCTTACGAAAAAAGAAGAAAACTAAAAAACAACGGTATAAGAAAAAGTAAAACGACACTCAACGGGCACAAAGCCGCTCGCCGTTGAGCGGAAAGCATAAAGCAAAATAAACAACCATGAAAATAAATTTTTTCATATTATTAATAATTGTCTCGACAAGTTTCGGTTTCTCTCAGGCGGATACAAGTAAAAATAAATTAAGTTACGGTATAACATTAAGTGAACTTGGTGCTTTTACATTCGACAAAAAACATAGCTATTATAAAAATGGAACAGACAATTATCCATTGTTTTATAATCTTGGTTTTTATTTAAGTAAAAAACGGCACTTCATTGATGTTGGAATTGCAAATCAAATTGTAAATACAAATCCGAATAAATTTTACTACTCATTGAGCTATTCGTATAAAGTAACACAGCAAAATAAAATTGCCGACCTATCTGCTTCGGTAAAGACCTTATCCTATTTATATCAAGTTCACAACCTAACGAAAGACGTAAAACAAATAACGTACAATGACATGATTGCTTGCTTCGGTACAACAGCTTCAAGGCAAGTCAATCGGTTTACGTTACAATTGAATTTGTTTTATGTTATAGAACTGCCTCTTAATCTTACCCAATATAAAAACGGGCATATTACAACTTTAAATGTAGGTCAAGTACAATATTTGCCAACAACTTTTATGGTTGAATTTAAAGTAGCATTAAGACTAAACAAAAAATCCGGAAGCTAACAGCGGTTGGGCGTAATGACGGATTATGTAATATTCACAAGGACAATGAAAGTTTGGACAAATATTATTTGGAGCAACACATTGAGGTTTTTAAGAAGTTTATTCATTGGGTATATGTAACAACCATTCACTAAACAATAGTCGGTTTTTGAATGAGGATTTTCAATTTCCGCTCAATGGGCTGAAATTTTACTTTCAATAATATTTAGAAATGTTTTGCGATTTGTAGCAAAATGCACTACCTTTGGCAAAAATTATCTCAAATGATTTCTACCCAAAATTATAATAGAATGTCTGATTGGATTAACGAATGTCAATCCAAAGGCAAGTTGTCGTTTAGTTTAGAGGAAGTTAAATCAGCCTTTAAAGATGATACCTATACTACAATTAAGTTTGGTTTAAATCGTTTGGTTCAGAAGCAGAAAATTGTTTCCATTTTCAAAAGTTATTATCTAATTATTCCACCGCAATATTCCTCAAAAAGAATTTTGCCACCTGCCCTTTTCATTGATGGATTGATGAAATATTTGGAACGCAATTATTACGTTGCTCTTTTAAATGCAGGTGCTTTGCACGGTGCAGGACATCAGCAACCGCAAGAATACTTTGTGATAACAGAATATCCCGTATTGCGACCAACAAATAAACGAGGTATAAAAATCAATTACATCAGCACAAAACAAATCCCACCAATTTCTTTCATAGAAAAAAAGAAAGCTGAAACAGGTTATATCAATGTTTCCAATCCGATTTTGACGGCTATTGATTTAATCAATTACGAAAAACGAATTGGCAGTTTAAGCCGTGCAGCGACTGTAATCAACGAATTGTTGGAAAATATTAAGCTAAAAGACATTACAAAAGAATTGGTTGCTTTTGCAAATACTACAACATTGCAGCGTTTTGGTTTTATTTTGGAAGAAGTTTTAGGCAGACAAAACTTAGCTGACAAATTGTTTTCACTTTGCCAAAAATCGGAGATAAAATTTTATCAAATTCCTTTGAAAGCATCGGGCGAAAAAACGAAAGAACCGTTAAATGAAAAATGGAAAATTATAGTAAACACAGATATTGAGATAGACGAATGATACCACAAGCATACATAACAGAATGGAGCAATTTTGTTCCTTGGAAAACGAATGAACAAGTTGAACAAGATTTGATTATTTGCAGAGCATTGACAGAAATTTTTGGCAGATAGTTTGGCTTTCAGAGGCGGAACAGCTTTGCACAAATTGTATTTACAACCACAGCCACGTTATTCGGAAGATATTGATTTGGCTTTAGACAGAAAATATTTAGGTTTTGAAGGAGACATCAGCAAAACACAAATCCGAAAATTACGGACAAAAGCTTGCGAATTTACCTCTACGGTTTTTGTTGAAGATTTGAAAAAAGTGTTTACCGAATGGAACGCAATCAATGAATGTTCAATCATTGCACAAGAAGTAAAAGACACCGACAAAGACCCACAAATAATAGAAATACATTACAATTCTGTATTTGATACAGAGGGTTATTTACCGCAAAAAGTATTGATTGAAGTCGGCTCTCGTTCTTTAACAGAACCAACAGAACAACGAAAAATCAACTCAATTTTCAGTTCGTTATTTCCTGACTTAAATTTCGCAGACAAACCGTTTGGTGTTTCAACCGTTTTACCACAACGGACATTTTTAGAAAAAATATTTTTGTTGCACGAAGAATTTTCACAAGTACCCGAAAAAATCCGTACCAATCGTTTGACAAGACATCTTTACGACTTAGAAAAATTAATGGATACCAAACACGGAATGGAAGCGTTGAAAAACACAACGCTTTACAAAAACATCGTTGCACACCGAGAAAAATTCAATGCAATCAGAGGAATTGATTATGCAAATCATACACCCAACAAAATCAGTATCGTTCCGCCCGTCAGCATTATTGAACAATGGAGAGAAGATTACCAAGCAATGACACGAAATATGATTTACGGCAACTTTTTGACTTTTGATGAACTAATAAACAGAATTACAGAACTGCAAAAACGAATAAACACAAGCCAACGCTAAATCAAGCACATTCGCAAACCGCTACAAGCCAACACACAGACCAAAGTTTGCAAAAGAGCTTGCTTTTCCAACACTGTGAAAAACAAAAAAACTTTTCCTTGCTTCGCAAAAATTAAATCTACCGACAGACAAACAAGCAGACGAATAACCACTGCTTATAACAAGCAGCTTTGCAAGAGAGCGGGTCAACGGCTCCGTTTGAAAAATTAGTGCTATATTTGAAGGTCGGTTCTTCGCTTGGAGTTTAGCACTAAAAGTCCGCTCTCTCGCAAAGCCACTAACCATTACCATCAATCCTTTTTTGGTCGGCGGAATAGTTTTCTAAAATACTCTCCGATGGTATTAAACTCTTCTTTGTAGCCAATGCCTATGCCTTGTGTATAAGGACCTCCGCTTATTGCTAATTGTGTATTATTATTGGTGCGGTTAAATGCTTTTAAGTGATATTTTCCTGATTCGGTTAGTTTATATTCCACGTTTACATCACCAATAACTTGTGATGTGTTTTGCGACTGATTGTTATTCACACCAAAACTGCCATCTACCGATAAGCGATTATTAAACATTTGTTTTGACATTGTTAGCTCTACTTGTTGGTTACTACTTTGAGAACCGGGGTTGTAATTAAATCCAATATCTACAAAATTAGTAATGCTACTAAAGGCACTGCTTAATCTGTTAGAAAGCATTTCACTGCCATTAGCTGCCAATGCCGTGCCCGCAGATACACCGCCTCCTCCGGAATACTGTAGCGGTGTTACAAATGTTTTAAGTAATAACAAAGAAAAAACTTGACGGTTTAATTCGTTTTCGTCAGACATTAAAGCTTGTACTCTGGATTTTGTAGCTGCATCTAAAGACGGAATATCTATATTAAATGAAATGTCGGGAGCCATAAGTTTATTTTTAAGTAATAATTGGCAATATACAGGGTATCTTCTTTTATATGTGCCGGAAGAGTCGTAAGGAAAAAGTGGAGCAATAGATGTTTTTTGATGATAATCGGCAGTAAGGTTTATCATGGCGTTGTACGGGTTACCGGTAAACAACACCTTGCTTCCATTTTGAATATCAAATTTTTTGTTGATGATGCTTTCTAAGGTAAATAAATATTGTCCGCTTTCTATGGTATATTCGCCTGTCATTTCAAATTTTCCATAAGAATTAATATTCATTCTGATGAGTCCGTTTCCTTTTGCTTTTACACCATCACCCGTTTTATCATTAAATATTACTTCTGTTGCAAGATCCGGAGTAGCGTTTAATATCAAATCCATATTAAGTCCTGTAATAGGCTCTGCTTTCTTTTTCACAATAGAATCTTGTGGTTTAATGAACTTTACAAAAGTATTTTCTCCTACTTCTGCTGCATTGCTAAATGATAAAGTAAACGCCGAATTCTTTTTTGAAGTAAGGTTTGTTTCTATATGAATATCGTTTATAAAGCCATATAATCCTATTGTTCCGGCTGCATATATTTTTCCGTAATAATCTTTATTGATATAAGAATTGGTATTAAGCACGAGCATATTTTTTGCATTCACGTCAAAGTCTAAGCGCATATTTGCAAAGTTATTATGAAATATATTGCCATTTAAAAATGCAGCAAGCTCTTTACTGCCATAGTTAAACACTTTTATATCATCAAATCGAATTTGATCAGGCATTACTTCAATATTACCTGCAAGTTTATAATACGCATTAAGATAATCTATTTTTACTTTGGAGTCATTAATAACAAAATTACCGGATATTAAAGGCTTTGCGGGTGTTCCATCTACCCTACCTTTTCCTATCAAAAAGGCATAATCAAAGGTCATAATTCCTGTTAAATATGGATTAAGAATGGCAAGATTAAAAGGTTTGGCTTCAAAAGCAATATCTAAGCTGCTATCTTTTTTTTGAGTATAATAAAATCCTTCAAAGTCCAAATATTTTAGTTTTGTATTAACTAAATCCATTTGATAGTTGTAGGACAAATCACCTTTTATATAAAGGTTTTTATCTGACGGGTTGTATGACGTACGTGTTGAAATATTTCCTATAAAATGATTGTTTAAGTTTAAATCTTGAATATTAATATCTGAAGAAAATATTTTTTTACTTAATGATTGATGGAAGGTAATGCTGCCATCTAATACACCTTTAAGCACTATATTATTGTCGGTTAATAGTGGATTTAACTGATGTAGTGAAAAATTTTCAAAAGCAATTTTTAATTCATCATTTTCTTTATTTCTTAATTCTCCCGATATTTTTATGGCTTGATTTTTTCTTTTTAATACTAATGGGAAAAAGTTTATATACCCTGCTGTGTCTATAATAATCGGATTTATTTCATCGGCAATCCATTCTTCTTTACCAACAGGTATTTGCAACACATCGGGAATAATATATGTGCCAAATGGATAAAAAATAATATTACCTCCTACCTGCCCTGTGTATGTAGCTGCTTTGTTGTTCCTATAAGTATTCCACTCTATATTAAATTTAGTATGATGATCTTTGGAATCTGAACATAGGTAGGTATTTTCTAAAAATAAACTGTCTGTAATATCAATTTTATTAACTTTAATCTGCATGTTAAGTTGCTGGTTTTCGGAATGGATAGCAAAAAGGTTTTTCTCAAACCTATATTTGCCATATTGAATATAGCTTGACCGAAAAGTAGAATTGACATAATGATCTTTGTTTCTATATTGAAATAAAAATTTAGACTTTGGAGCAATATAAAGTTCTCCGTCCGTAAACAATTCACTGATAGGTTGTGTATTTTTAAAATTTAATTCTGCTGAGAGCGTATCTGCTCTTCCTACTTCTGCTGCAAGTTTTCCGTGTTCAAACGAAGGGTAATAGGTGTGAATAAAATAATCAACATAGTTCTGCAGTGATGATAAATCATATTTTCCACTTATAGAGGCATCGATAAATGGCGAGTTAATCTCTATTTTCTTATTATTAATATTCTTTTGATTAACAATAAAATCAATCCCTGAAAAATCATAATCCTTTTTAGAAGTAATATAATGCAGGTTATTGAGTTGTATTGAACCGGACATGTCATCAACATTATCTCCTGTTAGTTTCATTACTCCTGTTCCTGCTAAAATACCATGATTAGGATCATTCATAAAGTGCAATTCTGATAAGTTTAATTTATCAACCGATATAATAAAGTTTATTTCCGGTATTTTATTATCAAAACCTATTTGTCCACTAAAAGAAAATGATGCATTAGGATCGGAAGATGCCAAATCTCCAATAAATAATTTGTTTTTTAAATTCGCATCTAACATTATATTTTGATATGTATATCTGTGTAGATAAAAACTTTTAATATTTGCTTGAATAGAAGTTTTCATGGTTTTGAAAATAGTACCATTTCCGTCTAAAACAATATCTGCATTAAGGTTTCCAATATCTTGCTGTCGGAAAAATTTTCCAAAATTAAACTCAATAAATGACAGCTCTCCTTTATACACTAAATCGTTGGTTTTATCTATTGCAAGGTGCGTGTGAAGTTTAATACTTCCTATTTCGGTTACTAAATTTCCTTGTATTTTTGAGCTGTGATAATATCCTTTTATACTTCCAACAAAAGTATTAATACCTGTATTTTTAAATTGCTTTGGTAAAGTAACAAATTCATGTGTTGTAAATGGATATAGCGGTATTTTTTGAACAGCATCTGCATAGGTAGTTAGTTGTCTTGCTTTTATATCAAAATAGGTACTATCAATATTAGGGAGTCCGGTCATTCTTATATCTCCAATTATTTTTGTGCCCGCATATTTTATTTCCGCATCGTCTATTTTTAAGTCTTTTATTTTCCCTTCTACATGCCCTGCTATTTCTACAAAATTTTCCCATCCTTCCATTTCTTTTGTAAAATGTACTAAGTCGGCAAAACCAAGTTTAGTCGGCGAAAAGAAATCTCCTTTTAGTGTAACAAGTTCAATAAAATCATCACCCAAATCACCAATATTATTAAACAGCATGGCATAATTTCCATACAAAGTACTTATCGGAGTTTGTATCAAAAAGTTTTTAAACTGCATGGAGTTTTCTGTCAGCATTATATTAGAGCGTAACTGTTTTACTTGAAACCCGCATTGTTCTTTTGTATTAAGATTTTTAATGGAAGCATGTACGGTGTCGTTGTGAAGGTGAATATCGGATAATAGCAAGTTAGTTTTTGAAAGTTTCAAATAACTGTAATTCATCTGCTTTGAAACCTGTGTGTCATATTTTTCATCTTTGTAAATCAGTGTAGCATTGTTTAGTTCTATCTCATGCAATGTTACTTTCCATTCGGATGTGTCTTGTTGTGTCTTTTGCTTTTTAGGTGCAGAAAAAAAGTCCACTATTTTTTCATAGTTAAAATCTTTGTCTCCCTTATGGCGAACAGCGTATATCTTTGGATTATCAAGTGTAATTTTTTTTATAAAAAATTGCTTATGAAAAATAGATGCGTACTGAATATCAACTTTCAAATCTTTCAAATACACCATCGTATCTTTCTGTAAATCTCTTATCAAAAAATCTTTAAAATATAATTTATGAAAAACATCTAAACTTACATTGCTAATAGAAACTTCCAATCCCATTTTTTCGGATAAAGTTTTTACTAAAATTTTGCTCACTATTGTTTGAAAAACTGATGAATAAATTAATAAAATAATACCAATAAAAACAATAATTACAATACTAAAAAATAGACGAAGTATTCTTTTTACTCTAAACCATGAAAATACATTATTTTTGAGCCAAAAAAGAAACATTGATGCTCTTATTAATCTTTTATTATCTGATTCTTTTTTTTGCATTGTAAATTAGACGGCTAAAATTAAGGAATAAATGAATACCTGCATTCTCGGAATTGAAAGTAGTTGTGATGACACATCGGTTGCTATCTTAAAAAATCATAAAATATTAAGCAATATTGTTTGCAGCCAAGATGTGCATGTTCGTTTTGGAGGCGTCGTTCCTGAGTTAGCAAGCAGAGATCATTTAAAAAACATTATTCCCACCATAGATGCTGCTCTCAAAACCGCTAATATATCGCTTGCTGAAATAAATGCAATTGCCACAACCAGAGGTCCCGGGCTTATGGGCAGTTTGTTAGTTGGCATATCTGCGGCGAAATCTCTGTCTTTGGCATTAAATGTACCTCTAATTGAAGTGAATCATATACAAGCACACCTGCTTGCTCATTTTATTGAAGATGCTGAATTTAAAGGCAATCTGAAGTTTCCTTTTATAGGGTTAATTGTAAGTGGAGGGCATACACAATTACTTAAAGTTACTGATTATTTTCAATACGAATTATTGGGAGAAACATTAGATGATGCCGCAGGAGAAGCATTGGATAAGGGCGCAAAACTACTTGGCTTGTCGTTTCCGGGGGGACCAATTATTGATAAACTTGCTCTTACGGGGAACCCAAAAAAATTTTACTTCCCAAAATCAAAAGTACAAGATTTACACTTCAGTTTTAGCGGTATTAAAACAGCATTAATGTATTTTATTGAAAAAAATATTAAAGAAGATAAGAACTTTATTCAAAATAATTTAGAAGACATTTGTGCTTCGTATCAGCACACTATTGCATCTATGCTGATAGATGGCTTACAACAAGCAATAAAAGAGACAGACATAAAAAATATTGCAATAGCCGGTGGTGTTTCAGCAAATTCGTATTTAAGAAAATTACTTACCCAATTTCAGAAAGAAACAAATGCTGATATTCATATTTTGCCATTAAAATATTGTACCGACAATGCAGCTATGATTGCTATGGTTGGATACTTTAAGTATCAGGAAAAAATATTTTCAGATATATCCATTACACCTATTACAAGATGGGAGGGATTCTTAAATAAGTAACATGCAAGAAATATACTCTGAAAATACGTCTGAATACCAAGTAAAAGTGTGGCAATGTCCGGATGAGTGGGATACATTAAAGCCTATTGAAAAACAAAACCAACAAAAAGAATTTATCGCTAAAAAAATCAAAACAATATTTTCTGATATGGTTTTTATCTCATATAATAGCAATGGGAAACCTGAACTATCACAAAAAGAACCTACCATCAGCCTGCCCAATATTTCCATATCTCATAGCCATAACTACTATGCTATTATTATTCATGAAAAATATGCGGGCATAGATATTGAGAAACAAAGAGAACAACTTCATAAAATAAAGAATAGATTTTTACATTCGGAAGAATTCCAATTAGTTGGAGCAAGCCTGCCTGATTTATGTAAAGCATGGACTATTAAAGAAGCTGTTTACAAAACAATCGGGAAAGAAAATATTTCACTCAAAGATAATATCCGTATTTTAAGCAACTTAAATCACTCATTTATTCAAGCTAAAATAATGTTTGAAACCCAAGAGAAATATTTTCAACTAAAATCAATTCCTATTAATGATTTTATATTAAGCCATGTGGTCAAGGAAATTAAATAATCTTTTTACAAGAACAGCAGATGGACAACTTAAAATTGCCATTCTTATTGACCCTGATAAGTATAATAAATCAGTTGTTGAACTTGCCAATAATATTCCGCATTGCTTTTTTTTAGTTGGTGGCAGTGAATTAAAAAAATCAACCGTTCATCAGACCATAAAAAAAATACGGACGATATCCGGTAAACCGATTGTTATTTTTCCGGGAGATGAAAAACAAATTAGTCCACTTGCCGATGGTATTCTTTTTTTATCTTTAGTTTCAGGAAGGAACCCCGAGTATCTTATCGGGAAACATGTTATATCTGCTCCTTTAATAAAAAAATACAATTTAGACTCCATACCTGTTGCTTATCTTTTAATTAATGGAAAAAAAATTTCTGCTACTCAAAAGGTTTCAAACACAAAGCCGTTATCAAATAATAGAAAAATTATTTATAATACGGTATTAGCTTCTTGTATGTTAGGCATGAAAATGATATATATGGAAGCCGGAAGTGGTGCTAAAACAAGTATCTCCATAAGTTTAGCAAGTTATATTAAGATGAATTTTAAACTTCCTCTGATTATAGGAGGTGGAATAAAAAGTATAAAGCAAATTCAACAATTAGATAAAGCAGGTGCCGATTGTGTTGTAATAGGTAACTATTTAGAAAAAAATCCTTTATTTTTATCCGAAATTAAAAACTATCGGTCATGGAATTAATGCTTATGACACCTACTAAAGATGTAGAAAACGAGCTTAAAACAATTAATGAATTATTTGAATACGGCTTATCTACCCTGCATATTAATAAACCCAGCATGAGTACTAAAAAGATGAATGATTACATTAAAGGTATCAATACGCATTTTCATCCTAAAATTATGCTACATTCTCATCATGACTTAGCTTTTAAATACAACTTACAAGGTATTCACTTAACTTCTTATCATTTAGAAAAGAAATTTAAACTATGGTGCTTATTCAAAAAAGAGAAATTCTATCATAAAAGTTTTTTACATTCTAAATCATATAAAAAAGTATCTGATGCTTTTCAGGAAGAAAAAATTAAATTTGATTATTATCTTTTAGGAACAGTTTTTAATAAAATAACAAATGAACCAAATGTAGGATTTCATCCTTTAAGAGTGCAAGAAATTCTTAAAACAGGAAAAAAAATTATTGCCAGAGGAGGCATTAATCAAATCACCATACCTAAAGCAAAAGCTCTGAATTTTCATGGCGTAATACTTGGTTCTGTGATTTGGAAAAATGAGCGCCCTATAGAAGTATTTACTACTATCAAACAACTTACAAATTAATACAATACACTAAAATGTAGTTGTAATGGATATTGAAATACCATTAGATGCAGGCACATTTCTACAAACACCACCTACACAAAATATTCCTGCTCTTTGTTTACCGTAATTAATACTTATTCTGTGAGAATCTTTTGTATAACCAATTCCTGCTGTATAGTAATGCAATTGTAATTTTGAATTCGGGTTATCATAATTATACTGGTCTATTATGGTTAAATAAAAATGTGAAGACGGCGTCCATTCCACCAATCCCGCTGCCCAACTACCACCGTTAACGTCTCTATGATAAGCAAACCTGCCTTGCATTTCTACCCTGATAGCAGAGTGTGAACGGTATTTATAAGTTAAATCAACAACACCTATGTGTGCCTGCATGTTAGGATAACCTGCATTTTGTGAATTAAATTGTACAATGTTTTTATTATAAAATTGGTTAGAGTATAAAGCATTCAGTTTAAACTTCTTATTAATTTTTCTGGTAATTTCAATAAAAAAGTCGTGATAATACTGGTCTCCTATCTCATCCCAGCGTGTACTATATAAATTCATGCTTGTAGTAGAGTCATTAAGAGGATGATTTTTTAATCCATTGGCAAAAGAAAAATTAACTGTAACATCTGTGCCATAAGCTCCGCCTAATACAGAGCCTTTTGGAATTTTGAATTGAACCTCTCCCATTCCTCCAATTTCTCCATTTGGCTGTGTGGCATAAGGATAAAATGCAGGCATTAAATACGTGTGTTGCTTGGTAGTAGCGGGCATATAGTTAATAAGTAATTGCTGTATGGTTGCATCGCGTTCACTTCTAAAATTCATGTTATCAATTCTTTTACCTTGCAGAATAAAAGAAAATCCTTTTGTGGCATACGAGAATGAGGTATAGAGCGCTTCACCAAATTTAAAGTTATAATTATTAACGTACGAAGGATCGTTTATTTTGTAAGCATATTCTGCATACCAATTAATGCTTTCATTAATGATATTTATTCTACCTCCAAAACATCCAACGTTTTCCGGAAGATTTAAATCAGGGCTATTGTTTGCTTGGTACTTACTTACAAAGCTACCACCCATATATATTTTTGTTTTCATTTTCAGAGAATCAAAAAGTTCATTTACGCACATCTCCCCATCAAAACCTCTTACTATTCCTTCGCCTAAAGTAAAAAAACTTCTTTGTCTGCCTATCAATCCCTTAAAGGTAAAAGCTTTATGTGGCGTTGCAATTACTCTTGCTCCATCTAAAGAATTATCGTATAGCAAGCCGGGTTCATAATATGTTCTGAATATTAATCCACTGCCAAATTGCTCATAGATATTTCCGACTGTGATGTCAAGTAAATCTGTTTTATAGCGGGCAAATTTATATGTTATACCTTGTCCTTTGTAACGTTTATCAAATCCTTGCATTACATTATTATACGCTTCGTAACGAACGCCTGCAGAAAATTTATCTTTATTATACAATATATTTCCAAAAGTATTTGACAAGACTTTCTCATTAACCTTTGGCGCACCTATTAAAGAATCTTGTTGGTAATACTGAGCATCTACTTCAAAATTTCCGTGAATAGACGCATCGTTATTATTTTGTGCAAACAACCTAACATTAAAACTCAAGAAAAGAACAATAAGAAAAAATAAATTTTTCATTTTTTTAGCCCGCAAAATAGTCAGAATAAATAACTTTTGGAACTACTCTTTAATAAATTTGCCATAAAAAGTTTTATCTTCTGCATAAAAGATAATAACATAAGTACTGCAAGGTAAATCGGATATATCTATTGTTTTTTTATTATTTAATTTTAATCTTTTCATCAGTTTCATTTCTGCGTTGTAAATATATGCTTCTGTTTCTTTATTACCGCTTGGCACCTCTATATTTATCAGTTGATGCGAGGGGTTGGGATAAATTTTTATTTCTTTACATTTGTTCAAATCAAAAATACCTGCTGTATTGTAATAACCATTTTTATTGGCAAAAGTATATTCACCTATTAATAATGTATCTATCAATAACATTCCTGCTTTTTGACCGGATGGATATTTTGTAAAGGTCATTTCTCGCCAATCGTGGGCGGCATCCTGTCTATAAAGCACAGTAATACTATCTGAATTAATATAACACAAAGAGGTATCCATACATCCATAGCCCGAATAAGTGAGCATACCATTATAATTCAGTCTTATTTTAGATTTAAATCCACTGCTTAATTTACCGGAAATCTTCCAATAATGCTGCTTAGATAGCTTATATTTTTTTCCTATTAAACTCTTTTGAGGATCAGGTGCAGAAAAATGATGTTCTATATACATAAAAGAAGAATCGCTGCCTGCATTAGTAACGTTGATAGACGTTTTTGCGTTATTAAAAGAAAAATTTCCTATTCCTTTAATCACTTGCTTATCGCCAACAGAAGCGTAGGCTAATTTCTTGTCATAATTTAATATCTCAAATTGTGGAATAAAATTTAATGTATGAGAAATTGTTGTTAAACTTCCTGATATTAAAGCAGTGTAGGTGTGCGGTGCCCAATTATTATCAAAGTAAGTAATACTTAGCGGCATCTGATTATAGTATGCGGGGGCACCATGCAGTTTTTGATTAATACTTATTTGTGATTGATAATTTCCTCCTCCTACAGAGATATATTTGGCTGAATCTATTATCAACACAGGGTATCCTCCATTAAATACCCATGGTTGAAAGAAATTGCTAAGTGTATGCCCTGTATAAGTTTCTAGTAATGATTGGAATTCTGCGCTATTCATGTTTTTATATGCTTTTTGAACAAGAACATATTTTAATCCATTAAAAAATAAACTATCACCAAGGTATGTTCTTAAATTATGTGCAACAATTGAACCTTTTTTATAAACATGGTCTCCATAGGTGTATTGTGAAGAAACGCCGGATACAGGCCAATACTGTTGTTCTTTAAAATTTGCAAACTGTATAATATCGGTTAAAGCTGACATTAACTGACTGTAGTATTGTGATGCGCCATACATGCTTTCTAAAAATATCATCTCACTAAAAGTAGCCATGCCTTCGTTAAGCCACATGTCTTCTTGAGTTTCACAAGTTATTAAATCTCCCCACCAATGATGAGAAAGTTCATGTGCCATCAATTGCGATTCGTAAGCAGTAGTACCAATAGCCAACTGCGGATATGCTATATTAGTGGCATGTTCCATTGCACCACTGCTAAAAGGAACCAAACAATATCCCACTCTTGGCCAAACATAAGTGCCGTATCGGCTTTCAAAAATATTGACTGCATTAGGCAAATGTATAAATGCTGTTTTTACACCATTAGTGTCTGTTGGGCGTGCTGCAATAATTGCCGGAACGGTTGTGGTAGGTGTTGTAATCAGCATATTTACTTGGGTATAATCTGCTACAGCCATAGATGCCAAATAACTTGGAATTTCTTTAATTAATTGCCAATGTCTTGTTCGCTTGCCAAGCTGAAAGGTTTCATTTATCAATAATCCATTGCAATAAGCCGACTTCAATGAGTCTGAAGTAATATAAAAATCGTATGTGCTTTTTTCTACAAAATTATCAAAGCAAGGAAACCATACTCTTCCAAAATTATGTGGCAATGATGCAAAGCCAACTCCTAAGTTAAATGCATAGTTACCGTTAAAATAAAATCCTCCCCAGCCCGAAGGGTCTGTTTGTGGCATTCCATGATAAAAAACATCAGTCAATATTGTATCGCCAATATTTTTAGTAGTAGGAAAATTGACTTGTAATAGTGTATCATTGTAGAAATAAGTTGTTATTTGATTATTAACTTTAATAGAATCAATAATTAATTTCAATAAATCAAAACGAACAGATGTTTGATTGTTCATTTTTGGTGTTACCTTTGCTATTGTATGCCCCGCAATTTGTGTAGGCGTATAGGTTACACTGATATGAATATCATAATGAATAACATCAAAAGTGTCGCTGCGATGGTTTTCGGGAGAGTAGTACAAACTAAGAACTGACAATTGCGATTTTGTTTTTTGACAATTAGAAACGCTTTGTGGTAATGCATAATTAAAAACAAAAAATAATACGAACAGCCCGACAATCTTTTTCATAATAAAATTTTAGGTAAATATATGTAATTTTGCAACCGAAAACAAACCAATGTCTGAGAATAAAGTTACTTTAAAGGTAGGAGGAATGACTTGCACAGGTTGTGCCAATACAGTGAAAAATGCATTAGAAAAAGAAGGTGCAAACGATGTTTTTGTTGATTTTTCTATGGGCGAGGCTGTGTTTAATCATCCATCAGACTTACCGGTTGAGAAATTTATTAAAACAATAGAAAAATCAGGATACTTTGTAAAGAGTGAAACTGAAGAAGAAGTACATGAGCACCATCAGCAATCTAAATGGTTATTTATAATATCTGCTTGCTTTACCGCACCCTTGTTACTACACATGGTATTGCCATTTGCATGGCTACATAATGTTATATTTCAATTTGCTTTATCCACCCCTGTACTTATAATAGGCTTATATAAATTTGGTAAAAGTGCGTGGCAATCCGTTTTACAAAAAAGCCCCAACATGGATGTGCTTATTTTAACGGGCGCATTAGCTGCATATCTTTATAGTATTACCGGATGGCTTATCAATCAACAACATGAACATATAGCAATGCAGTATGTGTTTTTTGAAACTACGGCATCTATTATTACATTTGTTATGTTGGGAAACCTTCTTGAAGATTACAGTGTGTCTAAAACAACACGAGCCATTAAGAATCTTCAAAAAGCCAATGAAATAAAATTTGCCACAAAAAAAATAGAACAAAATAATCAGGTTAGCTATGAAAAAATAAGCATTGAAGATATACAAATCGGAGACATTATTGTAATTAATGAAGGCGATCAAGTTCCGTTAGACTGTAAAATTTTATCAGGAACTACAGAAGTAAACGAGTCGATTATTTCGGGAGAATCTATTCCGGTTTTTAAATCTGAAAAGGGTGAATTAATTGGTGGAAGTACCGTTATTAAAGGCGCCGTAGAAGCTTATGTTATTCATAAAAAGTCGGATACTATCCTTGCACAAATTATTCAGATTGTAAAAAAAGCACAACGTGATAAAACAAAAATTCAAAAACTCGGTGATAAAATCGCAGCAATTTTTGTGCCTGTTGTTATCGGCTTATCTATTCTTACTTTTGTTCTTAATTACTCTTTTGGTATTGCTATTTCAGGAAGTATTCTTCGCAGTATTGCTGTATTAGTAATTTCATGTCCTTGCGCTATGGGACTTGCTGCACCTACGGCAGTTTCTGTTGCATTAGGAATAGCTGCTAAAAATAAAATTTTATTTAAAACTACCGCTTCGTTTGAACTTTTATACAACTCACAAGTCTTTGTATTTGATAAAACAGGAACAATCACTACGGGAGATTTTACGATAGAATCATTTAAAAACTTTTCTACACTACCTGATGAAAAAATATGGTCTTTATTATATTCTGCGGAAATGAAATCTAACCATCCTATTGCAAAAGCTATTGTAAAAACTGCTACACAACGCAATGCCAAAGGCATCTTACTAATTGATTACAAAGAAGAAAAAGGAATCGGTACTTCATTCAGGGAATTTAATAACACAGATAATATTGTTTATGAGCTTGGCTCTTTCCGCATTTTACAAGATTCTGATTTAGTACACAAAAATAATTATGATATATTTCTAACAGCAAACCATCAGATATTAGCAGGTATTCAAATCCGTGATGAAATAAAAGATGGCGTAAAAGAAGCAATCAATTATCTTATTGGTAAAAATAAAAAGATATATATTCTGAGTGGCGATAAAAAAGACAAATGTTTATGGATAGCAAAACAGCTCAACCTCTCCGAAAATAATATTTACTACGAAAAACTTCCGCAAGATAAAATTCAGATTATAGAGCAATTAAAACAATACGGAAAAATATGCATGACCGGCGATGGCATCAATGATGCACCTTCTTTAGCTACGGCAGACGTGTCTGTGTCGTTTAATAACTCATCGCATATTGCCATAGATAGTGCTTCTATTATTATTTCTGGGCAAGATACCTTTAATCACTTAATTAGTGCTTACGACCTAAGCGCCTTAACCATTAAAAAAATTAAACAAAATTATTTTTGGGCATTTATTTACAATATTATTGCCATTCCAATTGCAGGGTTGGGATTTTTACAACCTATATTTGCTGCACTTATCATGACTTTTTCTGATGTAGTAGTAGTTGGTAATTCCCTAATGATTTTTAGGTATAAAAAGAAACCTTAATTCAATACGTATTGCGTAAGCAACGTTACAATGTTAAAAAGATATTTATTCAAACAATTTTTCTGCAAAGTATTATGTATTATTCTATATGATATTAGGGTATTTACTCTGCTTTTATTACGCTTCTTACAGCTATGCTAGTAGAAATAATATTAAATCGCCATAAACAAACCATAAAAAATATAGATGAGTATTAATAGTAGGATATCTATTAGTTTGTATTTAATAATTTTAAAATCATCTCTGTATTTCTTAGAAAAAACCTGACGTGCTAACATATATAAAATACTAATAACTAATACAATTATTTGAAACATAGAAGCTGCTACTAATGAGAATGTAGCAAACCAAACAAGTTGCACAAAAAGTGAATTATTACCGGATAGATCCGTATTTAATGAATGTGTATAAAAAAAGAAATAATATTGTAGTAAATACAATACAATCATAATAATCAGAAAACATACGTTTATCAATAGATGTATTTTATTATTACGTATCCTTGTTTTTAACCGATCATTCTCATTGCTCTCTCCTCCGCTAAGGTTAGTTTTCTTCAAATAAGGCAAAGGATATTGAAATTGTGATAGAGGTGATTTTTTATACAAATGAACATTGTTTTTATTTACAACCATGCTACTCTTACCAGAAACAGTATCGGGTTTCAATAAAACTAAATCCGGACTTTTTTGAACTGAAATTTTTTCACATACCTTTGATGCTGGTAATGAAGTTTTTTCCGAGCCATTAAGATTAATTTGTTTGGTATTTATTTTATGATTTGTTTCAATGTAAAAGCCTTTTCTGTATAGCCTTTTTTGAAAAGAACATTGACAGAACAACACAAATATTAATAAAATAGATAATACCCTCATTTTTTAATTAATAAAGTGGTTTTAAAAAGCCCGCTTGAATGATTAGTAAATTTTATAAAATTATTATTAAGTTGTAATTTAAAATACCAATATTTCCTATGATTGGCATAATAGCTTTGTGCAAATATATTTTGTAAAGAACAAACTAAATATAGAATAAAAATTCTATTACTTAACCTTTTGGAATTTAATTTCATATACTTTGTTATTATATGTTCTTTTAATATGTAATTCTTTTAAATTCAGTTTAAGAATGTCCCATTCACTCTTATAAGATGAAAAAAATCTATATAGTGTATCGATTTGCTGGATACTACAATCAAATTGTATTTTTTTGTATCCATTAAAGTTAATATATGCCATATGCCGACCATTATATCGTAGTATGTCTTCTCCAAGTTCATATCCGTCACCCGCTATTTCATAAAAATAAGGACCACCAGAGCTTATACCCGGTAAATACTTTGAAAGGATACTCATGCTATCAATTCCATTTACTTTATACTCTGTTACTTTAGCAAAACTTAAAGCATTGCTTAAAGCATACCGAGGTGATCGTAGCCACAAAATATTCTCCGGATACTTTCTACAAGTGGTAAATAACGTAAGAAGCAAACACAAAAAGACAGTGAATACTATTTTTTGTAACATAATTACTTGTTTTTTAATTTATTATTTTCTTCTTCCAATAACTCTATTTTCTTATTTAATTCTATAATATATAAAGTGTTTTCTTCTATTTTTTGTAGTAATATAGGTAGTATTTTATTTATTTCTATACCATTATTTTCTATATTCTTTTCTGTAGGAACATCAGGTAAATGTTTATACGGTTTGCTACGCTCTAATGGCAACCTTATAACCTTAATTTTAATTGCAAAGATATGAAAAAACTTTAAATAGTAGGATATCTTATTTATACTTTTCACTTTTAACAATTTAGCTTCTCTTAATACTCTAATTATTATATTATTAAACCATCTTTACCACTTATTCAAACAATTTTTCTTAACTTTATCCGTTCTATATAGTTGTTAATGCGTATTTTATATACATATTTTGTTTTGTTTATCATAACGATAAGCCTTGCTTATTCGCAAGTTAGTGCGCCTCAATTTAAATGTGTTTCTGTTATTAACGGCAGCGGAGATATTGCCATAAGCTGGGTGCCTCCTGCCGATCCACTCGGACAATTTTTTGCTTATGACATTTATTATTCTACTTTTCAGTTTGGTCCTTATTCGCCTATTACTTCTATTACCAATATTGCCGTTACTTCTTATACGCACATAGGTGCCGGAGGAAATTCGCAAAGCAGATATTATTTTATCCGAACCAAATGGGGAACGGGCGGTGCTAATACCTCAATATCTTCTGATACATTACGCTCTGTTTTTCTTTCATTAACCGGAACAGGAACAGGTATTGCAAAATTAATTTATAATGACATACATACTCCACACCTTAATACTTCCTATCCAAAATTTAATATCTACAGAAATAAAACAGGCGTTGCACCGCTTAACCTAATCGGAAGCATTAATGCAGGTAATTACAGAGATACCATTAATCTATGCCATGTAACTTATTTTTATCAAGTTGAACTAAAAGATTCCTCGGGGTGCAATTCATTATCTAATATTGTTAGTGGAAATTTTCATGATGACAACTTACCGGTATCTCCTTATTTAGATTCAGCAAGTGTATTAAGTAACGGGCAAACTGTTTTGGGCTGGGCGCCTTCTATCTCCCCTGATTGCAATGGATATATTATCTATCAAGTTATTAACAATGCAAACATTCCTATTGATACAATTTACGGTATTAACAATACTGCTTACACTTATACCAATACAACTGCACAAGGTAATAGCTTAGATTTTGTTGTAGCTGCCATTGATAGTTGCAATAATGTAAGCCCTTTAAGTTCCGGACAAGAAACTATTTTTCTTCAATCCACTTATGATATTTGCAGTAAATCCGCTTTATTAAAATGGAACAATATCCAACTTCCGCTTGGAACGATTCAATACCATATTTATGCCTCTATTAATGCAAGTAGTTTTACGCTAATAGATAGTACAAGCAACAACCAATACACACATGCTAATTTAATTTATAACAGTAATTATTGTTATTATATCCGTGCCGTTAATAAAACAAGAACCATTACAACTTCATCTAATCGCACCTGCTTTAATGCACATGGCGCATTTACAGCAAATTTTATTTACACACGTTTTGCTTCTGTAAATGATGAACAATCTGTCCAATTAGCATTTTATATAGATACTTCTAAAGTAGCTAAAGGTATTCAACTATACAGAAGTACAGACAATATTAATTATCAGCCTGTTTCTTTCATTCCAACAGCTACAACAAAAAGTTCCTATTATTATTTGGATCACGGGCTGAATACTTCTTTACATGAATATTATTACACAGCATATATTATAGATAGTTGCGGCAATCAAAGAAGCAGCAGTAATACATCTAAAACCATTTTGCTAAAAACTAAAAAAGATAATGAGCAAAATTTTATTTGCAACTTAGATTGGACAAACTATAGCGGGTGGCCAACAGGAGTAAGTAATTATTATATTTATAGAGTTGTAGATGGTGCAAGAGAGAGCTCGCCAATTGCGGTTTTACCGTCATCATCAAGAACATATACCGATAACTACGAACTGCTGTACCAACACAATGGAAAAATTGGCTATGTGGTTATTGCAGCAGAAAACCCGGGTAATTCTTATGGATTCTCAGAAACATCAACCTCTAATATTAGTTTTGTATATTATGATGGCGATATTTTTATTCCAAATGCCTTTGCTCCTAATGGCTTAAACAAAACATGGAAACCAATCTTTCAGTTTTTAAATCAAACTGAATATCATCTATGGATATATGACAGGTGGGGGCAACAAATATTTGAAACTACTGATACAGAGCAAGCATGGGACGGAGGTACCTATCCGCCCGATGTTTATGTATATTTTATTCGCTATAAAAATCCACGCGGCGAAGTTATTGAGCTAAAAGGTAGTATTACAAAGTTATAATTATTGATTTAAATCTACTATAAATTTCGCAACCAATTGAAATATCTTTTCATAGTTTGTGAACTTCAAATCATCAGCAATATCAAATATATTGTGATATTGTTTTATATCTCCCATGGTGTATATAAAAAAAGAAGGCACTCCTTTTTCTGAAAAATAATAATGATCGCTATTAGCAGACTTCCCACGAGCTTTAATGGTTAAAGCAAAATTATTTGCTGTATTTAATTCTATTAATTTATTAAACTCTTTCTCAAATACTTTCCCGTTTACTACCATAATACCATCGCTGCCACCACCCATTAAATCAAAATTAATTAAGAACTTTATTCTATGTAAATCAAAGATAGGATGTAATACGTAGTATTTAGAACCTTCCAAACCTGCCTCCTCGCCTGTAAAAAACATAAAAGCTACAGAATATTTTTGAGGGAGCTTTGAGAAATAACGCATAAAATTAAGCAAGGTTGCTACTCCGGATGCGTTGTCATTTGCCCCCGGAAAATATATATTGTTTATTTTCCCTAAATGGTCGTAGTGTGCAGTAAGTACAATAAAACTATCGGGATATTGAGTGCCGGGTATAAAAGCGTAAACATTAGCAGACTGTACATTTTCAACCTTTGATTTAATACTTAGTTTTACTTTTATTTTCTCAGCCTGTTTAAGGCTTGTACACTTCTTAACTACTATTACCTTCCATTCGCTATCCGCATAATGGCTGACACTAAACATAAGTTTGTCTTCCAATACTAACATAACTTTATTTTGCATATCAACAAATCTGATGCTGTCAGATTTTATCAATTCAAAAATGCCATTAACTGAAGCGCAAGAAGGATCAGGAATAAAATCAATACCAAGTTTTTGAGTCTTTCCATTAATTTCCATATCAGCCATAAAAATTTGGTTAACATCAAAGTTTATGTACTGTACAGACTGCCCTTCTTTAAATTTTAATTTAGTAAAATCTATTGTTGAATTTTTATTCAACTCAATTGCATACTCTTGTAAATTAAACGCTCCTATTTTTTTTATTTCTGACTCAATAAATTTCCTTGACTTTTCTATTCCTGTGTTCTTAATATTTCCACAGCAATATCCTCTACCCTCATATTTTTTAGCGCTAAGTTCTAATGCTATTTTCTTTACATAATTAATATCTTGTGAAAAGATACTTCTACTACAAAAAATAATCCAAACAAGAAAAAGATAGCGAATTAAAACCATTGGTTACTTAAACCTTTGCTTATTTAATCGTCTTAAATTTTTTAACTCTATACTATTATCATTCCATGAATACTGCGATGCATACTTGTCTATTAAATTTTCAGCCTCAGAAAGTATTTTTGCTTTATTTAATTCAGTTAAAAAGGAATTAAAATTATTTGTATTATTTTTAAACAAATGCTTAATAAATGAAAACTTATCATTAATAGAAAAACTAATATCCGGTGTAGGAGAATTTAAGGGAGCGCGCTCTTCTTTTATCTCAGGATTTTTAGCTTCATAAATAGATAATATTTCTTCTGAAATAGTTTCTTGAGTAATTGTTTGGCTATACTCTGTTGCTTGTTGCTTAGTTTCTACATTATCTTGTATTATTGTTTCTTCACTAAATTCCCGAATAATAATTGTTGGTTCATCTTTCTGCGATACGTTATCTATTACCTTTAATTCTACGTCTTCTGTAGATGTGCTATGACGACTTTCGTGTTGGCTTATTTTCGCATTAATATCTTTTTGTAACTGAATATCTACTAAAAATTTTACAACAACATCTTTTAACTCATCTAATTCCGAAACTTCACTGTTACTCAAATCAATATTCTTTATTGCCTTAATGAAATTTTTTATGTCATTCATTGAATTTTTGAACAAAAATAGTAATTATTTCAGCGGTAAAACAACTATGATTAATTATCTTTGCCACAAAAAAATGATTAACACAGAAGTCGCAATCATTGGTGCAGGACCGGCAGGATTATTTGCAGTATTTGAATGTGGTTTATTAAAAATGAAATGCCACCTAATTGATTACTTACCTCAGCCGGGTGGACAGTTATCAGAAATATATCCTAAAAAACCAATTTATGATATTCCGGGATTTCCATCTATCAGCGCACAAGAGCTAATAGATAATTTATTAAAGCAAATTGAACCCTTTCAGCCTACCTATACACTTGGAGAGCGTGTTGAGAAGTTAAACAAAATAGATGAAAGATATTTTATTTTAGAAACCAACATGGGTACTAAAATACAAGCAAAGGTTGTAATAATTGCCGGAGGACTTGGCTGCTTTGAGCCACGCAAGCCGGAAGTTAAAAATTTAGAGAAATTTGAAAATGGCAAAGGCGTTGAATACATTATTCCCAAACCGGATATTTATAAAGACAAAAAAATTATTATTGCCGGGGGGGGTGATAGCGCATTAGACTGGACTATCTATTTAGCAGATATTGCCAAAGAATTAACTTTAATTCATCGCAGTGAAAGTTTTAGAGGTGCACCTGACAGCGTAAGTAAAGTAATGAGCCTTGCTGCCGAAGGGAAAATTAACTTATTACTTAACGCAACAATATCCAAAGTACGCGGACATGAAAAACTTGAATCCGTAGAAGTCATCAATACAAAATCTAATACACAAATAAATATTCATACAGACCATTTAATTCCTTTATTCGGATTATCTCCAAAATTGGGAAATATGGAAGAGTGGGCATTAGATATAGAAAAAAATGCCATAAAAGTAAATAGCAACGATTACTCAACAAGAATTTCGGGCATTTATGCCATTGGAGATATTAATACTTATGTAAATAAATTAAAACTCATACTTTGTGGGTTTCATGAAGCCGCAATAGTAAGCCACAGCGCATACAAATATATTAACCCGGGAATAAAATATACTGTAAAATATACTACGGTAAATGGCGTTCCCTCATTGTGATTTTCAACAAATATTTGTTAGTATTTTTGACCTATCGGGTATTGAAGAAGTAAAAAGTATTATTTAGTATTGCATAATTAAAAATTTATCAAATGATAAAAATAACTACAAACTTGTATTTTATTTTATCCTCTCTATTTTATTATTTATGGGTATTAGTATTTGACGGCGGTGTTTCTGCTGTTTTTAATGCCCCGGATACTATAAAACCCGGAGAAACGGTATCTATTGAAGTGAGCGTCAATAAAGGCAATACCGGCGGCTTTGCAAAACTTCAAGTAGAAGTGCCGCAAGGATTTACAATAAGTGAAGAAGACAGCAAAGGAAGTAATTTTTCATTTAATGGAACAACAGCAAAGTGGATATGGACAATGCTGCCATCAGAGCAACAATTTAAACTAAAGTTCAAACTGACCACAAGCAAATCTGCTAATGGTAATATATCTATTACAGGGAAATACAGTTATATTGAGAATAATACTAAGCAAGTTGTAGAAATCCCTGCAAAAAATATTTTTGTAGGAGAAGGCACACTACCCGCAATTACTACAACAGACACAAAGACCATGGAAACAGCATCTCCCGGAAATACCGTAACTGAAACAGCACCTCCACCAACCCCACCCACAAACACAACCGTCGCAATATCTAATAATACAGAAACACCTATTACTAATAATGTTCCACCACCAACCACACCAACCGTGTCAGAAGCAAAATTATTACGAACAATAGAATATATCGGTAAAAATACTTGGATGGTAAAAATCAATATCAGCAAAAATTCACTTAAAGGATTTGCTCGTTACAATGATGTACTTCCAAATGGACTTACCGCAAAAGCAGATGAAAAAGATGGTAGTTCTTTCTTTGTTGATGCCGGTACTATAAAATTTGTGTGGTCTAAACTACCTGACAAGTCAGACCTTAAAATAAGCTACAAGCTAACCGGAAAAATAAACGATAATGTAACATTAAATGGAGATTTTTCATATACTGAAAATAATCAGGTGCAATCTGCTAAATTAAATCCGGATGTTCTTACAGTACCCACAGAGCCTATTACAGAACCTAACCCGCCAACAAACACCCAACAACCTATTACGCCTAAAGAAACAATATCCGCAAAACAACAAGGCGTTAGTTTTTCTGTGCAACTTGGTGCTTTTCAAAAAGTTAATCATTCTACAAAATATTTCTCATCAAAATATGGTATTAGTAATATCTCACAAGAAACACACGAAAGTTATATAAAATTCTTTAGTGGATCTTACTCAGAATATAAAGAGGCTAGAGATTATAGAGAAAGTATTAAAGCAAAGGGTATAGGCGATGCGTTTGTTATTGCCCACAATAACCAAAAAAGAATTAGTGTACAAGAAGCACTTATGACAACCAATCAAAAGTGGTTTCCGTAAAGTACAAGGGAATCTATTTGAAATACAGAATATTCTGAAACAGCTTGCCAAATCCATAATATTGGATAAGAGCTGTTTCATTCTCATTTGTTACTAAATCCTGATATTGAATAAATAAAATATCCGGATCATACTTATACTCAATATTATATTTTGAATTAATACTTGCATTTGAAGCTTTATAGTAAAAACGATATTCTCTTTGCTGATTGTTCTGAAAAGATAAAATTAGTTTTGAAAATGGCTGAATACGGTTAATAGAATCTACTAAATGAGGTTCTTTGTGTGTTAATAGCGCAGTTGCATTTAAATTTTGCAGGTATGTTAAATACTGCTTTACTTTTATTGGGTTAAAACTTTCCGGTTGATTTTTATTATTAATTAGTTTAAAGTTATTATCAGATAATTCAATCTTAAAAGATGAATCAGGGATAATCATATTCTTATACTCAACTGATTTCAGCATTGGGGGCACCACATTAATAATGGTTTTAGACCTCCATTCTTCTGCATCAGCAGAATAACGTACAGACAAGAATCCTTGAAACCCGGGAATATAGCATACAAATGGCTCTTCATAGTTTCTATCATCATCAAGGTTTTTTAGTAACATAAATGTGCCTTCATAATCTTGTGTATTATGCCCAACATAATATTGTTTAATTAAGTTTGAACCGGCAAAAATCTGCACTTCCGTTGCAATGCCACTCATTGTTCTTAACACACCTGCTTTCATTGACTTTGGAACAGGGTATTTTACATCTACCATTCTAATAGTATAAAGCAAAGTACTAATAGCATCATCTCTGACAAAATACTTATCATTAACTGTCCATCCTTTTTCTGTTCTTTTTAAAACAACTTTATTATTTCTTTTATCAGATAAAATAATTTTAGTAATGGAAGTTGTATCCTCTACTTTAAAATTTTTTGCTTCTTCATTTAGTGTAGAACTTTTTCCCTTTAAATTTTTTACAAAATATGCTGCTACTATTAATAGAAACAGTATAATAATAAGAGCATATCCCTTTTTCATCTTCATAACACAGTACTGCTTAGTTTAAAATTATTTTGTATTACGATATTCTGAGCGCTTAGAAAACAAAGCATCTCCAAGAATATTATATCTCAATCCAATTTCATACCCTCCCATTCCTTTAGAGGCTATTTTATATTGTGAGTAATTATAATCATATGACAAGTTGAGGGCATAAGGTCCCATATCAATCATTAATTGTGCAATAAATGCATCTTTATTTCTGTAATAAATACCCATGCCAAGTTTTATTTCATTTTTTTCACCCGTAATTTTTGTTCCATTTTTAAGTCGATAAAACACATGTGTTCCTAAATTAAGTTGTGTTGCAGGGCTCTGTATTTGATATAAAATACTTGGCATTATTGAAATAGGAGTATTGTGTATGTCAATATTTGATGTTACATGGAATGTATATCGTTTTGGCAATCTAAAATCTGTTGCTGTAGTATATGCTGTTTTTGGACCATTTAAATGATACGCACCAAAGCCAACCCTTACAGAAGTGATATAATCTCGTTCTTCACTTATTTGTTTTGTGGAAAATTCATAAGCTAATCCTGCTCCTATATCAGAATATGTAAATTTTCTAAATACAAAATTTTCTCCGGTTGCTGCTGTTTCATCTATTTTTTCTCCATTAAATTGATGAGCAAAGGTCAGTTTGTCATAGTTTGAATTATTTGTAACCGGACCTCCGTAAATGCCTGCAGAAAATGCTGATTTATCACTTAATTTTACAATCCCACTGATATTCAATGCAACACTTAACAAAGAAAAATTAGCAGAGCCGGCTGCATCATTATATATCGAAAGACCTGCTCCTAAAAATGCATTTCGTTTTCTGTTTTTGAAGAAACCACCATCTGTTTGTAATGCAATGGTTTTGAATGGACCTCCCATAGCCGGCCATTGTGTTCTGTAATTAGCAATTGCTCTGAAGTAACCATTAAAAAATCCGGCGTAAGCAGGAGAAATAAATAATGGGGATTCATGAATTTGTGAAAAATGAATATCTTGAGCATGTGTTTTATAAGTTTTCAATACACACAGCATCAGAGTAATGACAACTATTCTTTTCGTTTGACTTATTTTTTTAACTATCGTGATGTTAAGCATTTTTTTATAGATTAAAAATTAACGGATTAAAGTGATATTTCCCTTTATTACCTTCTCTTCATTAATTATATTTTTATATCGGGCTACATAAGCATACACTCCGGGTGAAACCGATTTTCCATTAAAGGTACCGTCCCAACCATTACTTGCATCTGTAGAATAAAATATTTCTTCACCCCAACGGTCATAAATTCTCATTTCAAAAGTCTTTAAGTAATTTGGATTTACGGGTCCAAAAAAATCATTCATACCATCAGAATTGGGAGTAAACCCTGTTGGGAACATAGCATCGGTACGTTTATCGTAAAATACAGCAACAACATTATCAGCACCGGAAAATCTTATTGAAGTAGTGTCATGTCTTTTATTAAACGGTACATGGTTGGGGTTTTGAAATTCCCAATGATCAAATACATAATTAGTATCGGAAGGCGTTGCCTTAAAGAACATTTTTGATGGTGGTGATGAAACATAATAATTTCCTGCCCAAATAAAACTGGTAAGGAATAAACTATTTAGATAAACATACCCGGAACCGGCAGGTCTTACATCTACTGTAATATTATAGGGACCTGTCATGCTATAACATGTTTTAAATGTTTTTTCAATATAATCACATCTGTTTTGAATGCGTACTTTTAGTGTATCGGCATTAGTCTGCCAGTCAGAATAATTAACACCCCATACCGACGTGTGATGATTCATCTCCGTGCTTAGCAAGTTATAGATGTATGTGTAATGATTTAATAAATTAGTGCATTTTAATGAACTATTTAATAAATCCATATATCTATTTAAATAGGTTGTTTTAAAATTTTGATTCATCATTAATCTTTGCAATAAATACGAATGACTTTGATATGCATTAGAAGATGAATTATAGAATTTGTTGTATTCGCAAGTTGATGCACTCATCGCACAGTTAGTAGGAGATGATGTTGTGGGCATACATAAACTATAGATGTTTGGCATATTCCACGTAAAATATCTCCACTTGGTAAGATTTACGTTAGTTCCCGACCTACCTCTCCACCATGCATTGTTTTCATTCATCAAATCAATATTAACCAAATAATTATTATAAATCATAAAGTCAATAATAGAATTTGTATCTAAACGGGTGGTTGCACGTTGGTAAAATAATGTTGAATTCATTGGAAATGCTTTGATATATTTACTAATGCCGTTGTTATTAGAAGGCGTTACCCAACCTGTATCAGAGCCGAATGCAATAATATTGGCAGTATGTTGTGCTAAAATATCTACAGAATCCTTATTAATATTTTTATAAAACTCTGTGTAATTATCGTCCGGCAATTCAGAAAATTCATAAATACCTTTGTAGGTTCCGTTCACAAAAGTCACCACGGGTTTAAAGTGCATTTCGTCTAAGTTATAACTATTTTTCATTGCATAAGATTGTGCAAACATATCCCTCATGTGTGCTCCGGGAGCTATTACTGTAGAAGATGGAACCGGAGAAAAATTATCTTTTGTTTCGCACTTTAACTCAATTCTTGGGAAAAACGTCCTTGTAGAAACTCCCAAATAGGCATTATTAAATATC